>NZ_JBVHFT010000010.1:0-367634 GCF_055562215.1 Kribbella sp. NPDC020701
AACTGCTGGATGCGGACCCGTCCCAGGTCACCGTCTCCTGTCAGGTCACCGTGCGGTGTCACTCCAGGGGACCCACACATACCGCAGAAGAGCCGTTATTTCCTGTTCACGGCCCCGCAAGGGGATCCCAGCCCCCCACCGGAGACGCGGACGCAGTTGGCCCGCTGGAGGAGCGGACGCAACTCGGCTCCCGCAGTTGGGAAGCGTGCGGACGCAGCGCGGCTCCTACCGCTGGGACAGGTGCGGGCGTGACTCGGCTCCCGCAGCTGGGAAGCGTGCGGGAGCCGGGCTCCTGTCGGCTGCGCCTGACCGACGGGAGGTCGAGGAGTGGGAGGTCAGGCGTGCATCAGGACCAGGGACGGGTCGGCGGCGGCCAGCTCGAGGCGGCCGGCGTCGATGGCTCCGTAGGCACCGATCGGGCCGCTGGACGGGCGACCACTGCGGTTGACCCAGAAACCCCAGCCGGCCGGAGCGTCCGGCCACGCGGGGTCGGGCTCCCAGCCGACCGGCGGACGCCAGCTGTCGGTCGGCGGCTCGGGCCAGTCAGGTGGTGAGTTGAATCGGTGCACGGGCGGTCCCTTCCCCAGATTCCCCAGCAAGATCTGCCCCAGCGATCCGCTGCTCGCGAACTCTCTGACAGATCAACGACCTGGCGCGCCGGACGTCACGGCAAATCTTCGTAAAGTTTCGCCCTGCACACGGCCACTAATCAGACCACCGGCCTCGAGTCCCGGCAACCACCCGCTCACCAGGCGGACTGCACGTGCATCGGCACCAGCATCAGCTGCCTTGTCCACAACTTTCGTTGCCTTGTCCACAGATCTGCGGAGTTATCCACAGGAGCAGGGCCTTTCCAGACTGTTGCCTACGGCACGTCCCAGAGGCGGTCGTGGACCCGGTGGTGGTCGGTGAGGGATTGGGCGAGGCTGTAGCCGAGGGCCCGGTAGGCCTCGAAGTCCCACTCGTCGTAGAACTGGTCGCCGGTGGTCCGGCGCGGGAAGTCCGAGTGCTCCACGGCGTATTGCTCGAGGTCCCATTCGAGGTGACCGGCCAGCATCGCCTTCACGAAGAAGATCTCGGTCTTGTACGGCTTCTCCTCGCCCTCCTTCAGCGGATGGGTCGCGAGTCCGTACGCCCAGGCCCGGTCCGCGCGCGGCTTCGACCCGCGGACCATCGGCGCCGGGTCGATGTCGATCTGGATCCCGTGGTCCATCCGCGCGGTCGCGATCGCCTCGGCCAGTGCGGTGAACCTGTCCTCGGCGTCGTTCGAGGCGTCGATCACGATCACCTGGGCGGGCTTGCGGCGCAGCGCCTCGACCAGCCCGAGGTTGTCGTAGTGACCGCCGTCGGTGACGTAGATCCGCCGTTCGTACATCGACGGCGACCCGACCGCCTCGTGCAGCAGCCGGTACGGACCAGGCTTGTCGATCACGCTGCCGACGTACCGCCGGAGCTTCGGCACGAACCCGTGTACGTCGGGGAACGCGGGCTCGGCGCGGTTGTTCCAGTACGGGTTCGGCAACCACACGCCGAGGCGGGCGTTCAGTACGGCGAGCAGCAGCCGCACCGGCCTGGTCCGTCCATTGACCCGGCCGGTGAGCGGACTGAGCGCCGCGCCGCTGATCGCCATCGCCGCCGGCACGGTCACCTCCCGCTTCAGCATGTCGGCCTCGCGCTCGTAATCGTCGGTCGTACGCCGGCCGCCGTCGGGCAGCGACCGGTCCCCCACGATCCCGATCTGCTCGGCATCGAAGATGAACGGGACACAGTCGCGCTCGGTCGGCACGAAGTCGGGATCGTCGACGTTCGCGACGCCGGCGATGACGAGCTGCGGACCACCATTGACCGGCTTCGCCCAGTCCGAGTACCGCAGCCGCAAGTGGTAGTCGAGCGCGACCGCGGCACCGTTGTCCTTGCGCGTCACCAGGAACGCCCGCGACAACCGCTCGCGGTAGAACGAGTGCAGCGAGGTCCGGTTCGCGTCGGTGAGCACCTTGATCGCCACGGCGATCGCGGCCAGGACCAACGCGACGTTCCAGTCCTCCTGATAGGAACGATCGGTCGCGTAGCCGCCGGTCCACCGCAGCAGCACGATGCCCGCGGCAACCACGATGATCGTGCTGCCGACCCAGGGCGCGAGCTTGGTCCGCGCGAACGCGAGCAGCCGCGCGCGCAGGCCGGGCGCCGACTTGCCCTCGACCGCGAGCCCGTTCCACACCGACTTACCGAGCCCGATCAGGACGACGACCAGTGCACTGAACGAGGCCAGGCCCTGCTTCGTTGGATCGACCAACGCCAGCAACGCGGACGGGAGACTCGGCTGATCGGAGGAGTCACCGGGCAGCTTCCCCAGCAGATAAAGGCCTCCCGGTACGCCGAGGAGGAGGACCGCGACGGGTACGCCGTACCGGAGGGTGACGGTCCCGACCGTGGTCAGGACCGTCCGGACGACGTCGGGCATCCGGGCCCAGCGATCCCAGACCTTCTCGATCACGAACATCGCGGCGCTGACCGCGAGCAGGAACGCCGACAGGCCGACGAAGAACCAGGAGTCGTTCGGCCGCCAGTCGACCCGGATCTCGGTGCCCACGGGCACGATCACCTTCTGGTCGGCCAGGAACCAGCCAAGCACCCAGGCGATCGCGCGCAGCATGATCCCGATCAGCAACAGGTTGACGCTCAGACCGAACAACACCGACAACGCCGCGCGGAACATCGCGCGGCCGCCGGACAGCAGGTAGCGGGTCTGCCGGCGGAGCCTCGCCAGCTCCGGCGAGCCGGGTGAGAACGGGTCGGTGCAGGTCCGCCGGAGTACGTGGAACGCGGCGGCCATGTAGCCGCCACCGCTGACCCCGATCACCGTCGACGCCTTGTCGTACAGGCCTCGCTCCCGCAGGAGTTGCAACGCGCCGAGACAGAACGACGCGGACCGGATGCCGCCGCCCGAGCACGTGATCACGAGCCGCCCGGTATCCTTGCCGTCGTCCATGGGCCGCTTGAACGTCGCCGGTGGGTCGAGCCGGACGCCGTACAGCTTCCGCTGGCCGAGGCGACTCGTCGCGAACAAGCAGACCGCGAGTACGAGCGCTCCCGCCAAACCGACCGCCCGCATCAGCCAGGTGAACCAGCCGGTCGAGAGATCCGCGCACGGGCCCGTCGACGCGCCGAACTCGCTCCACAGCCAGACGTCTTCGACGATGTCGAGAACGGCCGCGCCGAAGACCAGCCACGACCCGACCACCGCGATCCCTTCCCAGGATTGACGATTGAGCAAGGATTGGCGGTTGAGGAACTTGACGTACTTGTAGGCCCGGAACGCCGCGTAGACGTAGGCCATGATGAACATCGCGTCGACCAGCAGCGAGAGCCGGCCGGGCACCTCACAATCGAACGCGGAGCCGGCCGCGTCGTGCACCGCGGCACGCATCGGCCATTGGACGACCGCGAGAATGATCGCGAGTTGGAGAGTTGTGGTGAAGGTCCGGCGCCGGCCGATCTGCTCGATCGTGGCGTTGCCTGTCGTGCCGTCCGATTCCCCGAGCATCGCCCCAGGATGCCGCCCGCGGGGTGCACGCGGCCAGGTCTGCGCCGCGGTAGTTGCCGAGCCTTGACCTAGGCGGCCGCGGTGCGGGACTCGCTGATCCGGCACGGAAGAGTGCCCGCGGCAATCGCTTGGTCGAGCGCGACGAGCTGGGTGCACGCCAGCGAGATCGCTTCAGCCTGAGTGCGGCAGCCGTCGGCGTACCAGAACGGGTCGTCCGGCTGACGATCGTCCGCGTCGTCGATGTCGGCGTACCAGCAGTCGTGCCGCTGACAGCGGTAGTGCACGACCCGCACCTTCAGCTTCATGTGCGGTACGACGCCCGCCGCGAGGTGCCGGTTCCGGCTCCGGTTTCGATCCTGGTGTGAAGGGTTTACAACGATGGTAAAGATGGAATAGAACAACAGCGAGACCGGTCCGCCCCCCAGGTTTCGAGAGGTGCGCCATGAGGTTCGTCCGCCCCGTCCTCTGCACGATGCTCGCCGTACTGCTGAGCGCTGCACCCGCCGGCGTCTCACGTGCCGTCGAACCCCAGGAGAGAGCGGCTGTGTCGCAGACCTTCCGGAATCCGGTGAACCCTTCCGCGGATCCGTCGCTGATGTACTACGGCGGCAAGTACTACGTCGCGACCACCCGCGGCGACCGGATCGGGATCTGGTCCTCGCCGAGCCTGGCGACACTGCTGGTGCAGCCCGAGCAGGTGGTGTGGCGGGACTCCGACACCAGCCGCAACACACAGATGTGGGCGCCGGCGTTCCGTCACGTCGGCGGCCGCTGGTACATCTACTACACGGCCTCCGACGGCGTCGACGCCAACCACCGGATGTACGTGCTCGAGTCCTCCGGCGACGACCCGCTCGGCCCGTACCACTTCAAGGCGAAGACCGCGGACTTCGGTGAGTACGCCATCGACGGCGAGCCGATCACCGTGAACGGCCAGCAGTACTTCGTCTGGACCGGCCCCGGCCGTGGTCAGGGCGGACCGGCCCAGCTGTACATCGTCCGGATGAGCGACCCGTGGACGTCGACCGGCGCGCGGGTAGCGATCCCGGCGGACGGTGGCTGCACCGAGGTCCGCGAGGGACCCACCCCGCTGTACGGCGCCGCGCGTACGTTCCTCACCTATTCGACGTGTGACACCGGCAAGCCGGACTACCAGCTGTGGATGAAGAGCATCGAGAACGGCGCCGACCCGATGGTCGCGTCGAACTGGGTCCAGCACCCCGGCCCGATCTTGTCCCGCAACGACGACACCGGGGTCTGGGGTCCTGGCCACCACTCGTTCTTCAAGTCCCCCGACGGCACCGAGGACTGGATCGCGTACCACGGCAAGAACACCAGCACCTACACGTACGCGTTCCGCACCGCCCGCGTCCAGAAGGTCGCCTGGAACGCCGACGGCACGCCCAACCTGGGGAGGCCGTTGGCCGCCGGCGCCACCCAGGACCTGCCCTCGGGCGACCCCGGCTCCACCAACTACTGGATCAACGACACCGACACAACGGTCTCGTACGCCGGTGCTTGGAGCTCCGGATCCGGTTGTGGCAACCAGTGCTTCTGGGGCAACGACCACTGGAGCAACGCGGTCAACGCGACCGCCACCATCCACTTCACCGGCAGCAAGGCAGCCCTCCTCAGCGTCGCGGACGTCGGCAACGGGATCGCCGCGATCTCGATCGATGGCGGTCCCGAACAACGCGTCGACTACTACAGCTCCATCCGTGTCGGCGAGCAACTGATGTACATCAGCCCAACCCTCGCGAATGGCGCCCACACCTTGACGGTCCGCGTCACCGGCGACAAGAACCCTGCCTCCAGCAACACCGTGATCAGCCTGGACCGCATCGAGGTCTACTGACCCTCAGCCACGCCGGAGAATCACCGGGCCGAAGAGGCCGGATTCCTTCTGGCCCGGGAAAACGAAGTGGGTGGGGCTGACCGCGTCCAGGTAGGGGGCGGCGGTGTTGAAGACCTCGATGGACAGGGTGTGCTTCCCGGGCGGTACGTCATAGACGTACGGCGCACAGAACCGGACGCCCTGGCTGATGCCGTCGACAAGTACTTCGGCAGTTCCGCGGACCCGCCCGAGGTCCAGCCGCAACGCGCCGGCTTCGGGGAAGTCGATCTCACGGGAATAGCGAACACCACCGGAGTACTCGGACAGCCCCTGGTCTTCCCAGTTGCCCACGGCAAGACGACCATGGCCGACGTACACCCGGATCGGGCCGGTGAGGGCGGCGCCGGATTCGAAGCCTGGTTCGGTCAGGAGGGTCAGCACCCCGACGCGTGAGCCGGTCGGGACGGGTGTCTCGAGGTAGCCCGAACCGGTAGCGAGTTGATTGCCGTCGACAACGAGAACCGCTTCGCCGACGACATCCAGTTCGAGACGGTTGGTGCCTGGCGGGAGGTCGAAGCGCAGGTGCTCGATGCGTTCGGTCTCCGACCTGGGTACGGCGAAGGTGACGGGCTCGACCGTGTCGATCGACGTACCGTCGAGCCAGGCAGCCCCGGGGAGCGGGTGTGGGCGCCGGGTCAGGTAGAGGTCGGCGAGCGCGCGGTGCTGGGGACGGCGTCGTACGGTCGGCACCGGATTGCCGTCGATCACCGCCTGCCAGTCGTGGTCCGAGATGACCAGGCCGTCGACCAGGATCGGCGTCGGCTGGGTGACCTCGATCGTGACGGTGTTCTCTCCTGGGTGCAGCGCGGCTGCGGCGTCGTACCGGCGTACGCGCGGAGTCGTGCGTTCGTACGGCAGGAAGCCACCCTGGCGGCCGACCTCTTGCCCGTTGACCAGCAGCCGGGCCGAGCCCCAGGCAGTCAGGGTCAGCTCGGTGCAATCGGCCGGTACGACGGTAGTGGTGAAGTGGATCGTCGTTCCGGGCGCGGGCGGCTCCGCGACCGCGATCCAGTCGGGACGTCGATATGCCCCGGTATCGCGGACGAAGGCGACGTTCGCCCGGAGGCGCAGTTCCTCGGACGGAGTCAGCCGCAGCTCGAGCTCATGCGTGCCGACCGCGAGTACGGCGGGAGCCGCACCGAAATGGCCGCCTTCGTCGGAGATCGGCAGCGGTCGGCCGTCGATCAGCACCTCCTTGGCCGCCGGAGCACCGACGACAACCGTGGTGTCCAGATCGGCGGCCAGTTCGAAGGATGCGGTGAACTTCACGGTCCGGCCGGCCTCGACGGTGCCGAAGTCCAGGAAGTCCTCGGGGACGTGACCCTTCGGGCCGAGGGCGTGGTGGTGAATGGGGTCCTTGTGGATCCCCAGCCGGTCGGAGTACTCAACCGGCCGGCCGTCGATCAGGCCGTGCGGGCCGAAGGTGGCGTGGGCGGGCTGCCAGTCCTCCGAGCCTTCGACGCGATGCTCCAGCGCCCAACGCTCGACCACGACGTCCGCCGAAGGCGCCGAGGCCGGCCAGGCGAAGTCGCCCCAGCTGTTGTCGAGGGTCGGGATCAGGGCCGCGTCCCAGTCACCCTCCAGCCGCTCCGACTGCCAGACCACCGGCTCGGACTCTGTGGCCTCCTGGTTGCCTGGGGCGAACACCACCAGCGCCGCGGGACCCGCGTCGAACGGGACCACGACCTCGGTCAGGTCACCGACAGTCCTCGCTGCCAGCGGCCGGGGCTCGCCACCGAACGGATCCGCAAGCAGCGGTGGGCCTGGCACGTCCCGCACGCGGAGGACGACCTCACGGCGATAGTGCTGCGGATCGAAGCTGTACCCCACGCTCGCCCACTCGTGACTGATTCCTCGCCCGACCGGCGGACCGGCGATCTCGGTCGCGCTCCACTCCGTCGGTGTGACGAAGACAACCAGCGCGTCGTCGACGGCCCGCGCCAACACGGGTACGTCGGCCTCCACCCGTCGCTGCAGCCGACCGAGCGCCTCCGGGACGTCCTCCGCCGACGCGACCGTCACGACGCCGTCCGGCAATCCGGCCGGAACGGTGCCAACAGCAACAACCAGGCCACCGGCCACCACGAACTCGGCCAGCCGGTCGAGCACCGCATCCTCGAGCACAGTTGCCTCAGGCAACACGATCGCGCGGTAGATCTCGTCCGCGATGAACAGCCCGTCCCCCACCTCGGCGCCGGCGAGGGAGTCGTCGTCGATCACGTCGGCGTCGATCCGCGCGCGATCCAGTACGCCGGGCACCGGCGCGAACCAGGTCGCGTCCCCGATCAGCTCCCGGTATACCTCCTGCGCCCGCACCGCGGCCGGCCCCGGACCATCGAGCGTCTGATCCGCCTGCGCCGTCGCATTCGGGAACAGTACGGCGACATCGCACACGTGCCGACCCAGCGACAGGGCCGCGCACAGCCGCGTCACCGCATCGGCGAACGACTTGTGGTGCCGCCAGTATGGCTGACGCCAGTCCGTCGACGGTGGCGCCCACTCCCACCAACCGGCCCGCGTCGAGTAGTAGACGGCATGTGGGTTGTAGAGCGTGGCCCCGGTCCGCAGCCACGGGAGCAACCAGTCGAAGGTCTCCTCCAGCGTGCCGCCCCACCCGGTGGAGTGGAATGCTTCGATCCACGTCCGCGGGCGCTCGTACAGATGGGCCAGGGACGAGTGGATCCGCGCATCGCCGTGATGATCGGAGCCTGGAGCACTGAACCACCGGTGCGTCCGGGCATAGTCGGCGTACAACTGGACGCCTTCGACCGGGCGCCCGGCCCGCGCCGGGTCCTGCTGATCACAGCCGACAACGAGCCCGTGCTTGTCGTGCCACTCGTGCAACGGCCGGAAGAACGCCTCTTCGGCCAGCGAGGCCCGCAGCGCGTGATAGTCGCGCCGCACCCGCTGCCCATCGGGTACGTCGAGATCCCACAGGGCACCGAGTCGGTCGCGCAGGTCGTACCCGTACCGCGCGGAGAACCGGTCCGCGAAGTCCGCAGACCACGTGGGCACCGACGGCAACTCGTCCTGGAACGACCCGACGACCACGCGGCCGAGTCGATCCCCGAGACGCCGCTCGAACTCGCCGTGCACCTGATCCAGCAGCGCCTCGCAGGCCGACGTACTGAGGTAGTCGAAGCCGTGATCGGTCTCGTAGAACAACGACAGCCGCGACTCCATCAGCGCGTCGCACTCGGCCCGATCGGAGGCAGTCGTCACCGACAGCGGCGTACCGCCGTCCACCGGTTCCAGCAAGGCCGCGATCGCACGACCTCCGGCGGGACAACGCAGTACCAGCTGGCCCGTCCCGGTGATGGTGAGCCGCTGGATCCGGCGCCCGGCGAAGGCCGGCTGCCGGGCCACCAGCCGAGCCTGGATGTCCGCGCCCGAGAACCCGAGCTGGTCGTAGAACCACAGCGAGACACCGAGCTCCTCGGCGTCGTCGCAGACCCCGAGGAAGATCTCCCACCACAGCTCCGAGAAGAACGGCGGATCGTCCGCGTCGCAGCCGTGGTCGGTGCCGGCCGGCGCCAGATTGAGGACGACGAGTTGGTACACGCCGCCCTCGACGAACCGTTCCAACTGCCAGCGCAACCGCGCAGGGTCGAGCGGTTCGCCGCTCCACCACCAGATGGGCACCGGCGAGAACTCCCTGGGCGGATCGGACAGAACCGTCGCCAGGCGAGCGGGGAGAGGCACAGTTATCCCTTCAGGCCGCTGGAGAAGCCGCGAATGACGTACCGCTGGAGGACCAGGAAGACCAGCAGGATCGGCAGCGCCGCGAGGACCAGGCCGGCGGCGACCAGTCCGTAGTCGGAGGTGTATTCATTGACAAAGGCAAACACTCTGACCGGCACGGTCTCCCGGCCGGAACCGCCGAGGTACAGCAGCGGGGTGAAGAAGTCGTTCCAGATGTGGACCGCGTTGAGGATCAGCACGGTGCCGGTGATCGGCCGCAGCAGCGGGAAGATCACGTAGCCGAAGGCCTGCAGGTGCGAGGCGCCGTCGATCAACGCCGCGTTGGTGTAGTCGGCCGGCAACGACCGGATGAACCCGGTGTAGAGGAACACGGTGAACGGCAGCTGGATCCCTGTGTAGAACAGGATCATGCCCTGGTACGTCCCGAGCAGACCCAGGTCGTTGACCAGCTGGTAGAGCGGGATCATCCCGAGCTGGAACGGCAGGATGATGCCGACCAGGAACAGGATGTACAGGCTGTAGCTCAGCCGGGACGCGGTCCGGGCCAGGAAGTACGCCGCGAGCGATCCGAGCACGATCAGGATGAGCACACTCGACACCGTGATCAGCGTGCTGTTGAGTAGCGCCGACCCGAGTGACGCCGACTGCCAGGCCTCCGAAAAGCTACCGACCGACGGCGGGTTCGGGAGCGACAGCGGCTTGTTCGCGATCTGTCCCGGATCCTTGAAGGCGAGCGTCACCAGGGCGTACACCGGGAACAGGAACGCGACCGCGACCGCGATCATCACGATCTCGCGGACCAGCGTGCGGGGACGGTATCCGGTCCTCATGCCGACGTCTCCCTCGAGCGCAGGTACCCGATCTGGATGAACGACACCGCCGCGACGAAGATCGCGAGTACCAGGGCGACCGCCGTGCTGTAGCCGAACTTCCCGAAGACAAAGGCCTGTTTGTACAGCACCGTCGACAAGGTGTCCGTCGCGTACCCAGGCCCGCCATTGGTCATCGCGATGATCTGGGTGAACAGCGTCAGCCCGCCCACCGTCGACAGCATCACGTTGATCGTCACCGCCGGAGCAAGCAGCGGCCAGGTGATGTGCCGGAACCGCGCGACCGTCCCCGCACCGTCCACCATCGCGGACTCGTGCAGCTCGGCCGGCACGCCTTCGAGCCCGGCCAGGAAGATCACCATCGAGTACCCGGCGCACTGCCAGATCACCGTGAACGCGACAGACCAGATCGCCAGCGACGGGTTCCCCAGCCAGTCCTGCCGCAACGAGCCGAGGCCGATCGCGTTCAGGGCGGCGTTGAGGCCGGCGTCCGGCGCCGGGTTGTAGACGTACTTCCACAAGAACGACACCATCACCGGACTGACCACGACCGGCGCGAAGAAGATCACCCGCAGAACCATCCGGCTCTTGATCCCGGTGTGTACGCCGAGTGCCAGCAGCAACCCGATCCCGTTCTGCACGACCACGATCGCCACCGTGAGCAGCAACGTGTTCCGCAACGCCCCGAGCGCCTGGTCATCGGAGAACAACTGCTTGAAGTTGTCGATCCCGACGAACGACCGCGCGTCACCGACCCCGGACCAGTCCGTGAACGCCGACCCCGCCCCGACGATGCTCGGATAGAGCATCACCAGCGCGTAGACGAGGAGCGCCGGAACGGCGAACAACCACGGCGGGGTGATGCCGCCCCCGCGACGCCGCGATACTTTCACGGCGTCGCGGCGTACCGCCTGTGCAGTGATCGTCATGCGCTCTTCCGGTAGGCCTCGTCCATCTTCTTCAGGGCACCCTGGACTGTGGTCTTTCCGCCGAGGAGTTCCTGGACGACGGCGAAGTGGGTGGGCTGGACTTCGGCGTTCGGCCAGCGCTGGTCCATGAACGGGACCGCCTTGTTGTCCTTCAGGTAGGGCAGGAAGGAGGTGAGGACCGGGTCGACCTTCGCGTCACCGTCGGAGTACACCGGTACGCACGCCACCGCCTCGGCCCACGCGTTCACGACCTCCGGCCGGCCGCAGTACTCGATGAACTTCTTCGCCTGCTCGGCCTTCTTGCTCTTCGCACTGACCGCGATGCCGACCACGACGCCGCCGGGAATCCAGTTGTCGGCGGCAACATCCGTGGCCGGGAACGGGAACATGCCGAGGTCGTCCGGCGACGGCGCTGCCGCCCGGAACGCCTGCAGGACGGCGGAGACCTGGATGGCCATCGCAGCCTTGCCGGTGCCGACCATCGAGGTGGCCTGCTCGTACGTCGTACCGTTCGGGTTGTCGTTGAAGAAACCCTTCTTCTGCAGCTCCAGGTACTTGTCCATCGCGTCGGCCCAGCCGGAGTCCGCGAAGGACGCGCTGCCGGCGATCATCTTGTCGTCGAAGTCGGGCGTCTTGGCGTAGACCGTGCCCGGGACCAGCGCGTAGTCGATCAGCTGGGTGACCCACGGCGTCTGCGCGCCGAGGGCGATCGGGACGATGCCCTTCTTCTTCAGCTTGTCGCAGACCGAGAGCAGCTCGGACCAGGTGGCCGGAATCTCGACGCCAGCGGTCGCGAACGCCTTCTTGTTGTAGATCGCGCCGAGCACACTGGTGCCGGGCGAGAAGATGAACGTCTTGCCGTCCTGCTGGAAGGCGCCCTTGAAGCCGGTCGGGATCTTCTGCGTCCAGGACTGGCTGCTGAGGTCGGCGAGCAGGTTGGCCTTGCTCAGCTGGACCATCGACATCGCACTGCCGTTGCCCGGGTAGACCGCGTGCAGGTCGGGTGCGTTGCCGGCCGCGAGCTGCGCGCGGAGGGCGGTCTGCAACTGGTCGGCGGGCGAGAACGAGAGGTTGAAGTCGAAGTCGGAGTGCGCCTTCTTGTAGTCGTCGAGCGCCTTGCGCAGGCCGGCCTCCTGGCTGCCGGCGCCGATCACCTTCAGCGTGCCGCCGGACGAGGACGAGCCGCCGTTCCCGCCGCCGCAAGCTGCCAGCGTGCCGACCGCGGCGGCGCCGCCCATCAGCTGGAGGAGCCGCCTTCGGCTGACGGACTGTTCGAGTGCCATGGATCCTCCTGAGCGTCCAGCGCTGAGATACCGCTGGAGAATGTGAAGTAACCGCAAGATCGTGTTACTTTTGACACGCGGGACGCTACGGACGGCCCGGGAGGGTGTCAAGACCTCGTTGAAAGGATTCAGTCCGACACGGTGTGAAAGCCGTTGACCCCGACTTTGGGACCCTGCCCGCCTCGCCTGAGAAGATGTCGTCATGCCCACGACCGCCACTGCCAGCGCGCCGTACGCCGTGCTGCGGACCGGCGGTCCGACCATGGGCTCCCGGCGTGATCCTGGACCGGTGCTCGGGTGAAACGGCTCCTCCTGACCGGCCTGCTCCTGCTGGCCGTCGCTCTCGGCGTCACCGGCGGCTACTTCACCGGCGACCGCTTCGACACGCCCTCCGCCACCCCTTCGGGTAACGCGGCACCCCTCGGCGAGGTGTCACCGTCCGAGCCGGCGCTGCCGGTCAAGACCCCGGTGCCGAGCAACCTCGCCGCCCTGGAGACCGGGCTGGACTACGAGCGCCACACCTTCACGGTCACCCCGAAGGGCCAGCCCTCGGTGCAGCTGTCGATCCAGACACCGGACGGCTGGCGCCTGACCAGGGATCCGGCGGCCCCGGGCGAGGTCAAGTTCCTGGACAAGTTGCGGGAGCGCGGCGTACGGGTCGAGGCGGACGAACCCGCGACCCGGACCCCGGCCGAGGCCAGCGCGAAGCTCGTCGTCGACCTGAAGCAGAGCCAGGAGCCGGAGAACGACGTCCGCATCGTCAGCCAGGCCGACGACCAGATCGAGGGCGACGACGGCACGACCCGGACGGTCTCGACCCTGATCTACACCTATATCCCGAACAAGACGCTCCGCTACGTGATCGTCCGCTGGATCGCGACCGGCGACGACGGGCTCACCACGATCGAGATGAGCATCACCGGCGTCCCCCAGGATGCCCCGGCTCTCGACGAAGTCCTCCTCAACGCCACCCGCTCGATCCACGAAACCGGTTGAACGACTCCGTTTTCACGGAATTGTTACCTGGGGGATGCAACCTGGTGGGGGTCTTGCGGGTCTTTGGAATAGGGAGGTGCAGGCGTGGCTGGTCGGGGGACTGTAGGCGCACTGCTGGCTTCGGGGCTGGTGGCGATGATCGCCATCGGCGGGGCCGGCGGGTACGGCGTCGGGCTGTTGACCACCGCGGAGCAGTCGGCTGCCGCGACAGGTACGCCGGCTCCGCTCGGGAGCGTCAGTCCGTCGACGGCGTCGCCTTCGGTGAACCCGTCGCCGACTCCACCACCGAAGAAGATCGTTCCGGACGACAGCAAGCCACTGAACGCCGACGACCTGTACTACAAGACCCGCCAGTTCACGGCGACGAGCGCGGTGCGCTCGAGAGTCAGCGTGCGGGTGCCGTCGAACTGGAGTTTCACGCAGCCGGATCCGCCGAAGATCGGCCGGTACACCGACCCGACCGGCAAGCGCTGGCTGCGGATCGAGGCAGGGTTCACCATCAGCCGGCCGCCGTCCGCGTCGATGGCCGCAAGGATCACTCAGCTCCGCGTGGTCCCCGCGAACCAGATGCTGTCGATCAAGTCCCAGACCATCGATCCGGACACCGGTGACGCGACGCTCGTCTACACCTACGTACCGGACAACTCGGTCCGCTACGTGCTCGTCCGCTGGGTGGCCAACGACGACGGCCAGTGCACCTTCGAGATCGCGGCCACCGGCCTCCCCCAGGACCTGCCCGCCCTGGAGGATGTCCTGGATCACGCCGGCGACTCGGCCGTCCGCGACGACTCGACGACCTGACCCAGCTCAACGAGCTCGCCCAGTTGCCGGTGCCCGGCCGGAGGCGGCCTCTGGCTACTAGCCCTCACCACCACCTGGCAGACCATCTAACTCAGCCTGGATCCTCGCGGCGTGTGCATTTCGACAGGACGTGTCTGTGTTTGTCGGGCCGACGCACGCTCACGCGACCGGCGTCCCGCTCGTGGTGGAGGTATACGTCCTGTCGAGCTGCTCACGTTGGACGTCAGTCGGTCGGCCAGATGGCGCGGAAGATGGTGGAGCGGAGGCGGTAGAAACGCCGCCGGGCGGACTGGATCAGGGCCGGAGACGGGCGGAGCCGTTCGGTCGGGATACGCACCAGGGATACCTCAAGCGCTCGACAACTGGGCCGGTGCTCATCCGCCGTTGTACCGGACCGATGACGCGATCTCGCGGGCGCGGTCGGGATCGTTTTTCGGCAGCAGGACCTGGATGAGCATCGAGCCGGCGGTCCCCGTGTCCACGACTCGCTGGAAGAGCATAGCGCCGCCGTCCCCGCAGCCGTTGGAAACCTGATCCGTCACCGTCTGCCCTTCGACCGTGGACGGGGCCGGATCCCCCAGAGTGTTGCAGCTGAACTGCGGACTGGAGACCAGCGCGAGCTTGACGTCCCGCGCGTCCGTGACGCCGACGAAGACACCCGGGGTGTCCGTCGACCAATGTGCGTTCTGGCTGACCCGGAGCGCCGGGTACGACTTGGCGCTGCCTGGCGGCTGCCACTCGGAGTCGGCCACCGAGTTCGTCCACCCACGCGGGAGGGTCAGCGAGATCCCGCCGTACTCGACCGGGACCAGTTCACGCCCGGCCAGGTAGCGCTGACCCTCGAAACCGGCGCCGCCGCCCACGATCAGCGCGAGGACGGCGGCAATCACCCAGCGGCCACGCCGTCGCTTCCGCGGGGTCGGCGGCTGCACATCGGCCGTCTCCTCCCGGGCCAGCGACTCCGCCGCACCGGCAACTGCTTCAGAGAGAGCGGCGACAGCGGCGCTGCCGGCCGTCGTCGCATCCGTCTCAGGAGCGGCCGTCTTCACGATGGTCGGCTGGTTCTCGTCGCTGAGGGCGGTCTTCTCGCCCTCCTCCAGTGCCGGAGGTACGACGATCGTCGCGCGGAGCGAGAGCGGGAAGTCGTGCGTGGTCTCGTCGAGCGCGCCGACGAGCTCACGGGTGAACGACTGGACGTCCGGCCAGCGCTGCTCCCGGTCCGGGTCGAGTGCGCGGACGATCGCCGCGTCGACCAGGTCCGGCAGCTCGAACCCGAGCGAACTCGGCGGCGGCGCCGCCTTCACCCGGCTAGCCGCGCCCAGACCGTCGACCTGATGCGGTGACCGCCCGGTCAGAGCGGCGTACGCGACAGCGCCGAGCGAGTACTGGTCGGCGCGCTCGTCCAGCCGCTCCCCCAGCGCCTGTTCGGGCGCGACGTACGACGGGGTGCCGCCGGGCATTGTGATTCGCGACACTTCGTCGATCGCCTTGCCCAGACCGAGGTCGGACAGGACAGCACGCACGCCGTCGTCGACCGTACTGCGGAACAGAACGTTCGCCGGCTTCACGTCACGGTGCAGCAAACCGCGCCGGTGGAGTGCCTGCAGGCCGCGGCCGACCTGGACGACCACGTCGACGGCCTCGGCCAGCGGGAGGGGTTCCTTCTTCAACCGGTCGGCCAGCGTGCCGCGATCGGCGTACGTGAGCACGAGAAACGGGCGGCCGTCCTCGAGCTCGCCGACGTCGTGGACCTGGACGACATGCTCGGACTCCACCCGGCGCAGGAACCGGCCCTCCTCCAGGAACCGGCCCCGGACCGCCTCGTCGTGGGCCCAGTTGTCCGCGAGCACCTTGATCGCCACTTCGGCGTCCAATTGCTCGTCGTGAGCAAGCCACACCGTAGCGAAACCGCCTGAGCCCAGGCGTCGGCGCACGGCGTAGCGGCCGAGCCTGGTTGGGACCCCCATACAAGGCATTATGGATTACGAAGAGTCCCTCCGTTGGGGGCCGATGACAGCAAAGGCGCAGATGAGCGAGAGCAGCAGCCCGAACGACGACCTCGGAGCCCTGGCTGAGCGGGCCCAGGCGGGCGACAAACACGCGATGGACGACCTGCTCCGGCTGGTCCATCCGCGCGTCCTGCGGATCTGCCGCAGTGTGCTGCCGTACTCCGCGGACGCCGAGGACGCGGCCCAGGAGGCCCTGCTCAACATCGCCACCAAGATCAATACGTACTCCGGCCGGAGCAGCTTCTCCACCTGGGTCCACTCGGTCGCGGCGAACTCGGCCCGCTCGACCTACCGCAAGCTGAAGCGCACCGCCCAGGCCGCGCACAACCCGGAGACGATGGAGAGGCCGGACCCCCGGACCACCAGCGTCATCGCCGGCACCCGGCTGGACCTCCTCGAAGCCCTCGAAACCCTCGAACGCGACCGTCCCCAGATGGTCACCCCTCTCGTCCTGCGTGACGTCTACGGCCTGTCCTACGAGGAGATCGCGGCCGAGGTCGGCGCACCGCTGGGCACGGTGAAATCGCGCATCCACGACGCCCGCGAGGTCGTCCGCCCGCTGCTGCGCCCCAAAGACTGACCCGCGCGCGGGCCTGAGAACTGGCCCGGTCCGGTAATACGCTCGCGGACATGTCGAGCGGGGGGCTGCTGCGCAACGGGGACTACCTGAAACTGCTGAGCGGTCAGACGATCAACTCGCTCGGCTCGGCGATGAGCACCTTCGTCTTCACCCTGCTCGCCATGGCCATCTCCGGCTCCCCGGTCCAAGCAGGCCTCGTCGGTACGGCGGGTGCCCTCGGCGGCACGGTGATGGCGCTGCCGGCCGGAGCCCTGGTCGACCGGCTGAGCCGGCGCAAGATTCTGATCGGCTACAGCCTGACCGGGACCGTCCTGTACGGCTCGGTCGCAGTCGCCGGCTGGCTGGACCGGCTGACGCTCCCACACCTCGCGGTGGTCAGCCTGATCAGTGGAGCCGGCTATTCCTTCTTCATGCCGGCGGAGAACGCCGCGCTGCGGCAGATCGTCGAGCCTGAGGAGATCGGCACCGCCCTGGCGGCCACCCACGGGCGGCAGTACATCGCGTCGCTGACCGGAGCGCCGCTCGGTGGCCTGCTCTACTCGGTCGGCCGGGTCGTCCCGATCGCGGTGGACGCACTCTCCTACCTGGTGATGACGGGCCTGCTGGCGACGATCCGCCGGCCGCTCCCGGCGGCGAAGCCCGACGGCGACGCGCACGAGCCGATGCTGGGGGCGATCCGGTCCGGGCTGACCTGGATGCTGCGGCAGCCGGCGCTGCGGACGAACGCCGTGGTCGCAACGGTCTTCAACTTCGCGGCCACCGGCACCCTGCTCGTCCTGATCCTCAACCTGCAGCAGCACGGCGTCCGGGCCTCCGTCATCGGGTTGCTGGAGACCGGCATCGGGGTGGGCGGTCTGCTTGGCTCTGTCGCGGCGCCGAAGCTGCTGGCCAGGCTCACCACCGGCAGCATCACGATCGTGGCCGGCTGGGTCATCGCCCTCACCTTCACCATGACCGCCTTCACCGTGCTTCCGGCCGCACTGGTGGTCCTGCTCGCTCTCGCGATGTTCCTGCTGCCCGCGCTGAACTCCGGCCTGTTCGGTTATCAGATGCTGATCACCCCGGACAACCTGCAGGGCCGGGTCCAGAGTGCCTTCGTCTTCCTGGCGACCAGCACGAACCCGCTGGCACCGTTCGTCGGCGGTCTCCTGCTCGCGACCCTCGGTGCCCGCTGGGCGCTGCTGATCTTCGGTGGATTGCTCACCCTGGGAGCCGTTTTGCTCACGGTGAGCCGATCGATTCGGTCGATCCCGCTGCTTTCGGCGGTGGAGCCCCTCCCGTAGGCGGCGGGCGTGTGCTCAGATGGGGTCATGAAGAAGCTCATCAACGAACCTGGTGATGTTGTGAGTGAGGCGCTGCGGGGGATGGAAGCAGCGCATCCGGATCGGTTGCGGGTGGATCACGAGAACCGGATCGTGTACCGCAAAGACGCGCCGAGGTCGGGCAAGGTGGGACTGATCTCCGGTGGTGGGTCCGGGCACGAACCGATGCACGGCGGGTTCGTCGGACTCGGGATGCTGGACGCGGCCTGTGCGGGTGAGGTGTTCACCTCGCCGGTGCCGGACCAGATGATGGCGGCGACCAAGGCGGTCGACGCGGGCGCCGGCGTACTGCACATCGTGAAGAACTACACCGGCGACGTGATGAACTTCGAGATGGCCGCCGAGCTGGCTGCCGCCGACGCCGGTACCGAAGTGCTGTCGGTCGTGACCAACGACGATGTCGCCGTCCAGGACAGCCTGTACACGGCCGGCCGCCGCGGCGTCGGTGTGACTGTGCTGCTGGAGAAGATCGTCGGCGCGGCCGCCGAAGAGGGCCGTCCGCTGCAGGAGGTCGCGGACCTGGCGAAGAAGGTCAACGACAACGGTCGCAGCATGGGCATGGCGCTGACGTCGTGCACCGTCCCGGCGGCGGGCAAGCCGACGTTCGAGCTGGCCGAGAACGAGATGGAGGTCGGCATCGGCATCCACGGCGAGCCCGGCCGGCAACGGTTGCCCTTGGCACCGGCGCGCGACATCGCCGCCATGCTCGTGGACCCGGTGGTGTCCGATCTGCCTTACCAGCAAGGCGATTCGGTCATTGCCTTCGTCAACGGCATGGGCGGTACACCGCTAATCGAGCTCTACCTCATGTACAACGAGGTGGCCCAACTGCTCGACCGGGCCGGCATCACCGTGGCCCGCTCGCTGGTCGGCAACTACATCACCTCGCTGGAGATGGCCGGCTGCTCGGTCACCCTCCTCAAGGTGGACGACGAACTGGTACGTCTCTGGGACGCACCGGTGAACACCCCCGGCCTGCGCTGGGGCGCGTGAGCATGGGAGTAGACAACTTCGTCAACTGGCTGCGTGACGCCGCGGTGGTGCTGCACGACAACGCGGCGTACCTGACCGAGCTGGACTCGGCGATCGGCGACGCGGACCACGGCGCCAACATGGACCGTGGGTTCCAGGCGGTGGTCGCGGTGCTGGACGAGACCAGCTTCGCGGCGGTCGACGAGCTGATGAAGAAGGCCGGGATGACGCTGGTCAGCAAGGTCGGCGGAGCGAGCGGGCCGTTGTACGGCACGTTCTTCCTCCGCTTCGGGACCGCGCTGGCCGGCGCCGACCTGACCCCGGCGACGATCGGCGCGGCCTTCCGGGCCGGTGTCGGCGGGATCCTCCAGCGCGGTAAGGCCGAGCTCGGCGACAAGACGATGTACGACGCCTGGGCACCGGCCCTGGACGCGTACGACGCCGCCGTCGCGGGCGAATCGGATCTCGCCGGTGCCCTGACTGCGGCCGCCGAGGCAGCCGCCAAGGGCCGCGACGCGACCGTGCCACTGGTGGCGCGGAAGGGTCGCGCGAGCTACCTCGGTGAACGCAGCGCGGGTCACCAGGATCCGGGCGCCACGAGCACCACACTGCTGCTGGAGTCGGCTGCTCGCACGCTCGCATGATCGGGATCGTGGTGGTGTCCCACAGCCACGCGCTGGCTGTGGCGGCGGTCGGGCTGGCCTCGGAGATGGTTGCCGAGGACAAGCGACCGGTGATCGCGATCGCGGCCGGGCTGGACGAGACCACGTTCGGCACGGACGCGATGGCGGTCTCCGAGGCGATCACGACCGCCGACAGCCCGGACGGGGTCCTGGTTCTGCTCGACCTCGGGAGCGCCGTACTGAGTGCGGAGCTGGCCTTGGAGTTCGTCGATCCCGACGCGGCTGAGCGGGTGCGGTTGTCGAGCGCTCCGCTGGTCGAGGGCCTGGTCGCCGCGGTGGTGACCGCGTCGACCGGTGCCTTGCTGGACGCCGTCGCTGCCGAGGCCGAACGCGGGCTGGCCGGTAAGAAGGATCACCTGGGTGACGCCGGGGCTGTTGAGCCCGGGGTGGTGGCCGCGACCGATCAGATGGTGGAAGTTGTCGTCGGCAACGAACACGGCTTGCATGCACGTCCGGCGGCCCGACTGGTCGGCCTCGTCAACTCCTTCGACGCGACGGTCACCATCACGGACCTCGATACCGGGCGTGGGCCGGCCGATGCCGGAAGCCTGAGCATGGTGGCGACGCTGAATGCCCAGCTGGGGCACCGATTGCTGGTCGGCGCCAGCGGGCCGCAGGCTGCCGAGGTGCTGGAGGCGATCACCAAGCTCGCCGCCGACAACTTCGGCGACGCCGCCGAGCCGCCTCTGGCCGCCGGTGTGTCGGCCCCTGGCGGGTCCGGGCTGGATGTGGCGATCGGGCCGGCGGTGATCGCCGGCGTGGCGGTCGAGCTCGGCGACTACGTTGCCGGGGACGACGAGCTGGGCCGGCTCGACGCCGCCCTGGCCGAGACAGGTGCCGAGCTCCAGCAACTCCGCGACGCCAACCCCGAGCACGGCGGCATCTTCGAGGCGCATCTCGCGCTGCTGAACGATCGCACGCCGCTCGAGTCGATCCGTGCGGCGATCACCGCGGGTGCGCCCGCGCCCGTCGCATGGAAACAGACCTACGACGAGCTGGCGGCAGCTTTCGAGGGGCTGGACGATGCCTATCAGCGGGAACGGGCCCAGGACGTCCGGGCTATTCGTGATCGGGTTCTTCGGGCTCTCACCGGAGATCGGACCGCGGACACATCGGCCGGCGGCATCCTCGTCGTGGCCGAGTTGGATGCCGCGACTGCGGCGACTCTGGATGCGACGCGGATCGACGGGATCGCCGTACGGGCGGCCGGGACGACCGGGCACGGGGTGATCGTGGCGCGGTCGCGCGGGATCCCGTTGATCACCGGGATCGGGGATATCGACGTACCGGCGGGGGCGATGGTCGCGTTCGACGCGCGAGTCGGGTCGTTCCAGGTCGCACCGGACGAGGACTCCGTACGGGCGACGATCGCCGAGCGGCAGGGGGAACGCGAACAGGCGCTGGCGCGGGCCGATGAGCCGGCGACGACCGTGGACGGGCGAACGATCGAGGTGCTCGTCAACGTCGGCGTCGTCCAGGACGCCGTGGATGCGCGAGGGGCCGACGGATCCGGGCTGGTGCGGACCGAGGTGCTGTTCGGCGATCGGCGGACCGCGCCGACCGTGGATGAACAGGTCGACGTCTTCCGGGCGATCGCGCGAGCCCTGGCCGGGAAGCCGATCACGATCCGGACCTGGGACATCGGTGGCGACAAGCCGCTGCCGTTCCTGCCGCAGGCTCAGGAGGCGAACCCGTTTCTCGGCGAGCGCGGGCTCCGGGTCTTCCGGCGCCGTCCGGAGCTGCTCCGCGATCAACTCCAAGCAGTACGGCGGGTTGCCGCCGAAACACCGGTGCATGTCATGTTCCCGATGGTGACGACGGCCGACGAGGTCGCGTGGGCTTTGGACGAGCTCGGCGACCGGACCGGCCTGGAGGTCGGCATCATGGTCGAGGTCCCGGCGGCCGCGCTCCGGATCGGTACGCTCGCCGCCGGGCTGGACTTCGTCAGCATCGGCACCAACGACCTCACCCAGTACACGACCGCGGCCGACCGTACCAACACCGCGGTTGCTCCGCTCGCGGACGGCCTCGACCCGGCCGTACTGCAACTGATCGACCACGTGGTCCGCAACGCGGGCGTCCGCGTCGCAGTCTGCGGTGACCTCGCCAGCGATCCGCAGGCCGCCGTACTGCTGGCTGCTCTCGGGGTGGACGAGCTCAGCGCGGTCGGTCCGCAGGTCCCACTGGTGAAGGAACGGCTACGGCAGGCAGACCTCAGCGCGGTCGACACGGCCGCGGTGCTGGCGGCACGGGACGCTGCTCAGGTGCGCGGCTTGCTGTAGTAGCGCAGCTCGACCAAGTTGAACCCGGAGGTGCGTTCGGGCTTGGCGGGGAGGGTGTAGGTCTCGCCGGGCTCGAGGTAGGTGACGGCCGGGTGATCCAGGTCAAGGTCGACGACGAGGGCCGGGTAGGCGCCGGTGTGCCAGGTGTAGGACTCGCCCGCGTCCGGAGTGACGTGCTGGACGCGTACGTCGTCCTCGTCGACGACGACCTTGGCCGGGATCTCGCCGACCTGCTCGAAGCCGGCCTCGGCGGGGACGCCCGCGACCGTGAAGTGTGGGTCGCCGGAGGCCTCCTCACCCAGGTCGAGCACCTCGATCAGCCGGTTGAGGTACAGCGCATCGCCGTCGTTGGTCAGCATGTGTACCGGCGACACCGGACGATAGACCGAACCACCGACGGTCTCGCTCAGGTGCCGGGCCGGACTGCCATCCAGCCAGTCCATGTGACATGGAGACGTGGACAGGCAGAGGACGACGTACGGGTTGTGGTGCAGGTGCCAGCCCTGAGCCTCGCCTGGCGCCAGTGACACCTCCCAGACGCGGACGCGGGAGTTCTTCAGCAGCACCCGGGTCCCGATCTCGCCGAGGACGACCTCGGTCCCGTCGGGGGCAGCGACGGCGGTGCCTGCGGTCATGCTTTCTCCTCGAGATCTATTGGGCGTTCCATGGCGACGCCGCCGAGGACGACGCCGTCGGGCATGGGTAGTTCGACGGACTCCACCTCGGTGAAGCCGAAAGCCTTGTAGAGCGGTACGCCGGGCAGTGTGGCCATCAGTGCGAGCTGGGTGAACCCCTCGGCCTGGGCCGCGTCCACACAGGCGGTCAGGATCGCCCGGCCGAGTCCACGCCGGGTCCAGTCCGCGCGGACGAACATCGCACGGATCCTGGCCGGCTCGGTCGCCGGGTCCAGGAGCCGTCCGTCGGCTCCCGCCGTACTGGCGTTGAACAGCTTGTTCCGCCGGCTCCACCCACCACACGCGACGATCTCACCGGCCGCCTCGTACACGTAGTAGGTCCCGTCGTCGATCAACGCGGTGTCCAAGGTGGTGATGTGTTCAGCGGCGCTAGCGGTCTGCACGTCGTCGTAGTACGCCGGGAACACCTCCCGGACCGAGGCCCGCGCCAACTCCGCGATCGCCGCCCCATCCGCCCCCGCCGCCACCCGCAACCTAGCCTCCACGCCCCCCAGGCTAGTTGATGTCCAACTGCAGCAAGTCTCCCGAGTATGTCGGGCGCAGTGCGGCTGGTGTTCTCAACGGCGGACCCACTGCTCGCCGTCTTCGGATACCTGCGGAAATGACGTGATCCGAAGTCGTGCGGCACCCATCGGGATCAGTGTGATCGTCTCGACCGGCTCGTCCGATCGGGCCGGGCTTGGCTGCAGCAGTCCGACTACATCCTCGGTGTCGGTCTCCCACTCCGGGATCCGCCGAGCCTTGGTGGTCAGAGCGAGCGGCACACCCGCTGGGGTGAACGGATCCGCTCCCGGCTCGGCATCACGCCGTACGACGTCGAACTGCGCGCCGGCCAGGAGGCCATAGTTCCAAGGGGATTCCGGGTAGACGGCCAGCTCTGGCCAGGCGTCGGTCCCGCCGATCCGCTCGTACCGTTCGTCGATCGCCAGTGAGTACGTCAACGGACCGCGGTCCACGGAGATCGAGTCCTGGTTGTCCGTCCACACCCGAGTGGTGGTCCGCATCGGCAGTACCAGCTCCACGCGATCACCCGGCCGCCAGGTTCGGTCGAGCTTGATCCATCCACCCTCGGCCCGGGCCCGCACCCGCTCCGAGTTCACCGTCACCGAGAAGTCGTGAGCCCAGCCGGGAAGCCTTAGATAGAAGGGGAATCGAGTACTGCGCGCAGCCTGCAGAGTGAACGCGATCGCGTCGGAGAACGGGTACTCCGTGTCCTGCACAATGCTGACCGTCTCCCCCGCACCCGCGCCCACGCGCGCGGTCACCTTGCTCGCGGCGTACATCGACGCCGCCAGTCCGTTGTCCGTGGTAGCCAGCCAGAGCTCCTGCGCGTAGTACGGCCAGCCCATGCCGTAGTTGTGCGGACAGCACCGGTACTGATGGACGCCGTACTTGTAGGCCTGCATGGCGAAGCCGTTCTCGAACTGCCCGTGCTTCGGCCGGTCGTCAAGCTGCACGCTGTTGGCGCAGGTGATGTAGTGCATCACCTGCTGGCGCGGGTCGTACGACGCCGGCAGCGAGTTGAACGCCAGCTCCTCACACCGGTCCGTCCAGGCCGTGTCACCAGTGAACCGGGTCAGCAGTTCGCAGCTGTGCATCAGCTCGACGATCCCGCAGGTCTCGAACCCCTGCCGCGGGTCACCGAACCCGGGCCGTGAGTTCTCGTCCCCGGCGAAGCCACCGCCCGGGAACTGACCGTAGAGTCCCATCACGGTCGCATAGTTCCGGTACGTCGCGGCGCGGTACTTCTCGTCGCCGTCCAAGAGCCAGTACTGCAGTGGCTCCCGGAATCCCTGCGCCAGGTTGACGTTGTGCCAGTTGGGAATGCCGGTGGTGTAGTCGGCCGAGCCCGTGTGCATCTTGGTCACCAGGTCGAGCAGCCACTGGTCGCCGGTGCGGTTGTACAACCAGTACGCGCTGTCGATGTTGTCGCCCCAGCGGAAGGCACCCCAGGAGCGGTTGAAGACCTCGGCGGGTTGCGTGTTCTGGAACTGCAGGTACTTCGTCATGAACGGCACGACCCGCTCGTCACCGGAGTACTCGTACCAGGACCGGAACGCGGCCAGCAGCGGCATCCCGGGCCAGAAGTCCGGACCGTTCTCCAACGAGGTCCGCAGGCGATCCGGGCCGAACCAACCGTCCGGAGCCTGGGTGGCGAGGATGCCGTCGATCCAGCGCTGCGTCCGGGTCAGTACGCCGGTGTTGCCGGTGACGTACCCGAGATCGCCGAAGCCGCGGAGCCAGTACGGCAGCTCCTCCCAGGCGCCCTGAGCGGGATCGACCCAGCCGTTGGTGTCGTAGACCAGGAAGTCCGAGATCTCGTCGTACCGGCCACAGAGGCCGTCGACCTGGAGCTCGAGCTGTCGCGCCAGCCAGCCGCGCGGTTCGATCGCGCCGGGCGGAAGCTTCTGGAACGGGACCGGCCGCAGCGGCGCGCGCTGCGGGACATAGTGCCCGCCGCGGGTGGCGGGCAGTGGTTCGGGCATGGCGATGCCTTTCGGAGGGCGGAAATACCGCACACGTTTTCCGTCGCTGACAACGTAGGACAGCGGTTTGCCTGGGTCAATACCAAAGCGCAGGTCAGCCGGGTCTTCGGAGGTCTGCTGATACGCTTCCGCAGAAGATCGGAAGGAAACGCATGATGAGGCCATCGGTCCGGATCACGGACGTCGCCGCCCTGGCCGGGGTGTCCGCCGGGACGGCGTCGAAGGCGCTGAACAACACCGGCCAGCTGAGCCAGGAAACCCGCGCCCGGGTCCGCCGTGCCGCTGCCCAACTCGGCTTCACACCGGACGCCCGCGGCCGCGCACTATCGTCCGGCCGGACCTACACCGTCGCGCTGCTGACCACCGACAGCTCCGGTCGCTTCAGCATCCCGATCATGCGTGGAGTTGAGGACGTGCTCAGTGCGGGCGAGCTGGCCACCGTTCTCTGCGACACCCGTGACGATCCGCTCCGCGAGCAGAGCTACCTGCGTTCGCTGGTGGCCCGTGGCGTCGACGGCATCGTGGTCACCGGCCGACGGACCGAGCCGCGGCCGCCGATCGACGTACCCCTGCCCGTCGTCTACGCGCTCGCCGCCTCGACCGATCCCGCGGACGCCTCGGTGATCGTCGACGACGCGGCCGGCGCCGCCGCGGTGATCAGCCATTTGCTCGGGATCGGGCGGTCGCGGATCGCGCATGTCACCGGGCCGGCCGGCCATCGCTCGGCCGCCGAGCGAGCCCAGGCGGTGGCCACGACCGCGGGCGCCGCTCTGTGCGGTCAGGCCCTCTTCGGTGAGTGGAGTGAACGCTGGGGCCGGCAGGCCGCCGACCTCGTGCTACGCCGGCACCCGGACGTGGACGCGATCAGCTGCGGCAGCGATCAGATCGCCCGTGGCGTCTGCGATCGCCTCCGCGAGCTCAACCGCGCAGTGCCGAGCGACATCGCCGTCACCGGGTACGACGACTGGCTCGTCATGGCCCTGGCCGCCCGGCCACCGCTCACCTCGGTCGACCTCCGCCTCGAGGACCTCGGCCGCCGCGCGGCGTACCTGCTCCTCGACGCGATCGCCGGCACCCCGCGTCACGGCGTACTGGAACTGCCGGCCCAGCTGGTGACGCGGGAGTCGACGCTCGGCTCGTGATCAGGGCCGGCGGCGCTCCTCGCGCTGCGGCCGGGACGCCCAGCGGTAGGTGAAGTAGACCCAGGCAAGCGCCGGCAACCCGAAGATGGCCGCGGCGATCTCACGCCCGAAGACCAGCAGCACCAACCCGGTCAGCGCGAACGGCAGGGCCATCCACACGGCCCCGACGAACGCCGCCCAGCGCCACCTGCCGGCCTTCCGCGGCTCCGGCTTGTACAACGACGGCTCCGGCAACCCCGCAAAGATCGGCTGCAGATCGGCCCGCGTCACAGCGTCGTTCAGCCGATCGACCCGACGATGCAACTCGTCCTCATCCAACCGCCCGACCGCGAACTGCTCAGCCAACTCGTCCGTACAAACCCGCCGCTCCTCATCGGTGAGCCGCAACTGCGCCATCCGCCGCCGCGCAGCCGCGGCCCGAGCTTCCTGCCCAGCCGCGGCAGCAAGACCCATCAGCTCGCCGGGCTTCACCGGGCGCCGCTCCGCCATCCCCTCACCTCACTCGTCCCTTCGAGTGTGCCAGACACGTGGAAGCGGCTTCGACATCGTGGGAGGTGGTGTCAGCGCCCGGGTCTCCGGTCAGCTGAGGGCGGCCGGCAAGGTCTGGGTCCACGCGGTGCGCAGCTCGGTCAGCGGCACCTCGAACTGGTCCTGTACGTCCAGCGAGTCGCCTGTGATCACGCCGATCTTCGCGTGCGGGAAGCGCCGGGCCGTGCACATGTCGGTGAACCGGACCTCTTCGGTGCGCGGTACGGCGACCACCGCCCGGCCGGCCGATTCCGCGAACAGGAACAGGAACGGGTCGAGCCCGTCCGGTGCCCACACGCGCGCACCCACACCGCCACGCAGAGCCGACTCGACCAGCGTCTGCGCGACACCGCCGTCGCTGACATCGTGCGCCGCGTCGATCAGGCCGTCGCGGGACGCGTTGATCAGGATGTCGGCCAGCTGCTGCTCCGCGGCCAGGTCGACTGCCGGCGGCCGTCCACCGAGGTGTCCGTGGACGACATGCGCCCACTCCGACCCGGACAGCTCCTCCTCGGTCTCACCGAGCAGGTACAGCTGGTGGCCCTCCATCTCGGCCGTGAAGCCGATCGGCGTCCGGCGGGTGACGTCGTCGATCACACCGAGGACGCCGACCACCGGGGTCGGCAGGATCGGGGTCTCACCGGTCTGGTTGTAGAACGACACGTTGCCACCGGTGACCGGGATCCCCAGCTCGATACAGCCGTCGACGAGACCGCGGATGGCCTCGGTGAACTGCCACATCACGCCCGAGTCCTCCGGCGAGCCGAAGTTCAGGCAGTCCGTCACCGCGGCCGGCCGGGCGCCGGTAGTGGCGACGTTCCGGTAGGACTCGGCCAGCGCGAGCTTGGCGCCGGTGTACGGGTCGAGCTTGGCGAAGCGCCCGTTGCAGTCGGTCGACACCGCGACCCCGAGGCCGCTGGTCTCGTCGACGCGGATCATCCCGCTGTCCTCGGGCTGCGCGAGTACCGAGTTGCCCAGCACGTAGCGGTCGTACTGATCCGTCACCCAGGACTTGTCACACAGGTTGGGCGACGCGACCAGGCGCAGCAGGGTGTCCCGCAGCTCCGCGCCACTGGTTGCTCGCGGCAACTTCTCGGCGCCGTCGGCCTGCAGCTCGTCCTGCCAGACGGGACGCTCGTACGGGCGGTGGTAGACCGGGCCCTCGTGCGCCACAGTCTCCGGCAGAACGTCCACGACGCGCTCGCCGTGCCAGTCGATCTCCAGCCGGCCGGTGTCGGTCACCTCACCGATCACATCGGCCTGGACGTCCCACTTGGCGCAGATCTTCAGGAACTCCTCGACATTGTCCGGAGTGACGCAGGCCATCATCCGTTCCTGCGATTCGCTCATCAGGATCTCTTCGGGCGACAGCGAGGCATCGCGCAGCGGCACCTTGTCCAGCCAGACGCGCATGCCGCCGTCGCCCGCGCTGGCCAGCTCCGAGGTCGCACAGGACAGTCCGCCACCGCCGAGATCCTGGATGCCCTCGACGACCTTGGCGGCGAAGAGCTCGAGCGTGCACTCGATCAGCAGCTTCTCCATGAACGGGTCGCCGACCTGGACGGCCGGACGCTTGGTCGGGCCGCCCTCGGCGAAGGTCTCGCTGGCTAGCACCGACACTCCACCGATCCCGTCGCCACCGGTCTTGGCGCCGTACAGGATCATCTGGTTGCCGACGCCGGTCGCGTTGGCGAGGTGCAGATCCTCGTGGCGCATCACACCGATGCAGAGCGCGTTCACCAGCGGGTTGCCCAGGTACGTCGGGTCGAAGACGACCTCGCCGCCGATGTTCGGCAACCCGAGGCTGTTTCCGTAGCCGCCGACGCCGGACACGATCCCCGGCAGCACGCGCTTGGTGTCCGGGGCGTCCAGCGGACCGAAGCGCAGCGGGTCCATCACCGCGACCGGGCGGGCACCCATCGCGATGATGTCGCGGACGATGCCGCCGACCCCGGTCGCCGCGCCCTGGTAAGGCTCGACGTACGACGGGTGGTTGTGCGACTCGACCTTGAACGTGACGGCGTACCCCTCGCCGATGTCGATGACACCCGCGTTCTCGCCGATCCCGGCCAGCATCTTCCCGGTCGGCGTCTCCTGCGGAATCTCGCCGAAGCGCTTGAGATGCACCTTGGACGACTTGTACGAGCAGTGCTCGCTCCACATCACCGAGTACATCGCCAGCTCACAGCTGGTCGGCCGCCGGTCCAGGATGTCCCGGATCCGCTGGTACTCGTCAGGCTTCAGTCCGAGCTCCGCCCAGGGCTGCTCGACGTCAGGGGTGCTCGTGGCGTTGCTAACGGTGTCGGTCGACACTTCAGGACTCCTGCACTAGGTGGGACTCAGGTGAAACGGTAGCGGGCTGCTCGGAGGCCACGAGATGGGCCACCAGCAGTGGAGCGGCGAAGCCGGTCATGATTGCGGGGAGCGTGACGCCGGCGTCGTTGAGGAGCATGCCGATGAGGCCGCAGGCCGACAGGGCGAGCAGGGTGGGGCGGATCATCGGCAGACTGGTGTAGAAGCTGCGGTACGCCGGGAACGGGACCCGGTCCGGCAGCACGGTGGCGAGCATCGCCAGCACCACGCCGACGAGCATCGCCCAGCCCGCCGGACCGGTGAAGTACTGCACGGCCATCTCCAGCTTGCGGATCAGTACGTCGCTCACGTCACCGTCCAGCAGCCGGGCCACGAACGTGCCGAAGTGACTCCGCTGATCCGGCGGCCGCAGATAGTCGAGGAAGGCAACAGCAGAAACAGCCAGTACGCCGGTCACACCGACACCGATCAGTGCGCGCCAGGAGATGCTGCCACGCCAGGTCAGCCAGGCCATGAGCAGCACGGCCGGAGTCAGCGCGAGAATGCCGCCGAAGTCGGTCCCCCAGCCCGGTCTGCCGTCCACCACGATCGCAGCGCCGCCGATAGCCAGCACAGCAAGCGCAGCCTGCACTCTGCTCTTGTCGATCAGCTTCTGCGCGACCCAACCGGCGGTGACGAGCGCAGCGACCGCGAGCGTCGCGAAAGTGGAGTTGCCGAAGCCATAGAAGCGTCCACCGACCACGGGCCCGTCGGTGAACATGCTGCCGAACTGCAGCGGTGTCCCCAGTACGCCGTCCACCATCAGGATCGCGTACGCCGCCACTGTGATCCCCAGGAACGCATAGCGCTTCAGCAACACCTGCGTCACGGCCGCGAACAACGCGCTGATCCCGAGAACCACGCCGTACAAGGAGAAACCAGGGGCCGGCCACCGCCACCACACGGTCGCCGTGGACAGGAATACCGCGATGAAGAACCCGCCCTGCGTCAGCAGCGTGAAGACGAACGTACGCCGGGACCGCGGACTGCGCGTGATCCAGAACCACGCGAGCGCGAGAAGCTCCGCGGCCAGGATGGTCATCGTCACCGCGACCTGCACCGGACGCGGCTGCTCGAACCGCTGGTTGGCGTCCAGCCGGTTCTCGATCACCGCGTCCGCGTTGGTGTGCACGGGACCGGTGAAGTGGATCTCGTTCCCGTCCAGCGGTCCGGGCTTCGCCGAACCGGCCGGGTCTACCTCCTTGGCCTCTCCGCGCAGGACAGTCGCCGTGATGTCGGTCAACTGGATCAGACCGGGCCGACGGGTCGAGTCGCTGGTCAGCCAGCGCGGACCGTTGTCCGGCGGCAGTTGCATCGCGACGAGCGGCTCCTGGTGGGCCCTAGCCGTCTCCTGGCTGATGCCCACGAGCAACACCCACCCACCGGCGGCCCGAGCCTGCGCGACGAGGTCGGCGACGTGCTTGCGAGCCTCCGCCCGCCCCTCTCCGAGCGGCAACGCCCCGGCGTCGACGATGGCATCACCACACGCGGTGCTGGCGAGCTTGAGCGGACTGAAGTCCGGAGTCCAGTTGGAGACCGAACCATCGGGCTTCGCCACTGCGATCGCCGCGCCAGGGCCGAATCCGCACACCCGGTCGCGACTCGCACCGAGGCGGCCGACGGGGGCGCCGGTGTGGTGCTCTGCCTGGCGGTCGACGTACGTCTGCCAGTCTGCGACCTTGCCGTCGCTCACCGCGGGCAGGTCACCGCAGGGCTGGTCGGCCACGCTGCCCCACGCCCGGGTGCCCGCGCTGATCGTGAGCCAGCCATCGACCGGGCAGGTGTGCGGGCCGGCGGTCTTCACCGTGATCGAGCCGACGTGGGACTGGTTCACCAGCGCGGTCAGCTCGGGTGAGGCCTTGACGTCGTTCCAGGTCAGGCCGGGTACACCGATCACCACGACCTTGGCCATCAGGCTCGCGGGCTGCGCGTTCGCCGTACTCGCGCCGGCGAGCAGGACGGCCGCGGTCAGAATGAGGGTGCGGCCCAGGAGGCGCCACAACCCGGTGCAGCTCATCAGCTGGAGACGACGGCCTTCAGCACCGAGGTGAAGAAGCCCAGGCCGTCCGTGCTGGGGCCGGTCAGTGTCTCGACGCAGTGCTCCGGGTGCGGCATCAGGCCGACCACGTTGCCCCGCTCGTTGGTGATGCCGGCGATGTCGCGGTACGAGCCGTTCGGGTTCTCGTCCAGGTAGCGGGCGACCACCCGGCCCTCGCCCTCCAGCCGGTCCAGGGTCGCCTCGTCGGCGACGTACGATCCGTCCTGGTTCTTCAGCACGATCGTGATCTCGTGGTTGGCGTCGTAGTCGCTGGTCCACGCGGTGCGGTTGTTCTCGATCCGCAGCGGCTGGTCCTTGCAGATGAACTTGCGGTGGTGGTTCTTGATCAGGGCACCGGGCAGCAGGTGCGACTCGCACAGCACCTGGAAGCCGTTGCAGATCCCCAGCACCGGCAGGCCTTCGCCGGCCTTCTTGATGATGGTCTCCATCACCGGGGCGAACCGGGAGATGGCGCCGGCGCGGAGATAGTCGCCGTACGAGAAGCCGCCCGGCAGGACCACCGCGTCGACCCCGTGCAGGTCGGCGTCGCCGTGCCAGAGCGCGACCGCCTCGGCACCGGCCACCGCGGCCGCGCGACGGGCGTCGACGTCGTCCAGCGAGCCCGGGAAGGTGACGACCCCGATCTTCACTGCTCGTTCTCCACGTGCAGCGTGAAGTCCTCGATCACCGAGTTGGCCAGCAGCGTGTCGGCGGCCTTACGGATCTCGGCGACCCGTTCCTCGGTCGCCTCGCCGTCCAGGGTGATCTCGAACCGCTTGCCCTGACGGACATCGGCCACGCCGTCGAAGCCGAGCCGGCCGAACGCGCCGTGCACCGCCTTGCCCTGCGGGTCGAGGATCTCGGGCTTGAGCATGACATCGACGACAACGCGAGCCACTGACTTACTCCAGGTCTCGTTCCGGGGTGACGCCTGAATCCTACCGAGTGCGCGCCAGAACGCCGCATCGCGGACTATTCACTCAGTACATACACGCAGTGTATAGTCGCTGCCATGGCTACCGCCGAGCTCGTCCTGGGGCTGCTTTCGGCCGGCCCGGCGCATGGGTACGACGTGAAGCGCGGCCACGACCTGTGGTTCCCCGACAGCCGGCCGCTGGCGTTCGGGCAGGTGTACACGACCCTCGGGCGGCTGGAGCGGGACGGGCTCGTCGAGGTGGTCGAGAAGACGTCCGGCGGCGGACCGGACCGGACTGTCTACGCACTGACGACCGAGGGCCGCGACCACCTCGCGGACTGGCTGAACGATCCCGTGCCGCCCGCCTGGGGCAGTGCGGACGAGGTAGTGCGCAAGCTCGTCGCCGCGATCCGCACCGGTGGTGACGCGACGGCGTTCCTGGCCCGGCAGCGCGCGAGCCACCTGCGCCGGATCCGCGAACTGCGGGAGACGCCGGCCGAGGACGACCCGACGTCACCACTGGTCCGCGAGTACATCGTGGCCCACCTCGATGCCGACCTGCGCTGGCTCGACAGCGCCCTGGAACACATCTCCGACCAGAGAGGCTCATAATGACCGCGCCCCAGGTTGCCCTTGAGCTCACCGGCATCAAGTACTCGTATCGCCGCAACACGGCGCTGCGTGGTGTCAGCCTCCAGATCAAGGCCGGCGAGGTGGTCGCGATCACGGGTGCGAGCGGCTGCGGCAAGTCGACTCTGCTGCACTGTGCGGCGGGCATCCTCAGCCCGCACTACGGCACCGTCCGGCTGGCCGGTCAGGACGTGACCGCTCTTCCGGAGGCGGAGCGCGCACGGCTCCGGCGTACGAAGGTCGGGATCGTGCTGCAGTTCGGCCAGCTGGTGCCGGACCTGTCGCTGCTCGACAACGTCGCCTTGCCACTGCTCCTGGACGGCCACGAGCGTGCGGAGGCGCAGGAGACCGCACGGGTCTGGCTGGAGCAGGTGGGCATCGCTGATGAGGCGGAAGCCGTTCCGGCCGAGCTATCCGGAGGTCAGACGCAGCGGGCGGCCGTGGCCCGAGCTCTCGTCACCGGACCGTCCGTCGTACTGGCTGACGAGCCCACCGGCAGTCTGGACAGCCGGGCCGGGCAGGAGCTGCTCGATGTGTTGCTGAAGTCCGCGCAGTACCGCGGCGCCGCACTGGTGATGGTGACCCACGACAACCTCGTAGCGGCCTCAGCAGACCGTGAGATCAGGCTGCGCGACGGCGTGATCCAGCACGAGGTAGTGCTCTGATGACACTCGAGACGCTGGTGAAGCTGGCCCGTTCGCGCACGCCTGCCGACCGCAGCCGCATCCAGCTGGCCACTGCGGCGCTCGCGTTCAGCGGTGCGCTGCTGCTGGGTGCGCTCCGCATCGTCCGGCTGGGCAAGAACGAGCTGCCGAAGGCCATCTACAGCAACTACGTCGCCGAGAGCGAACTGCGCGCCGGACTGATCGCGATCCTCGTGATCCTCGCGCTCCTCACCGGCGGCCTCGCCGTTCAGGCCCTGCGGCTCGGTACGGCGGCGCGCGAACGGCGAATGGCCGCACTGCGACTGGCTGGCGCGTCCAGCAAGCAGGTGCGACAGCTGTCCGTGACCGACGCGGCCATGGCGGGGTCGGCCGGCGGACTGCTCGCGGGACCGGTCTATCTGGTGCTCAGCCTGCTACTGGGGTTGCTGCCGAGGATGGCCCAGATCCTCCCGGGAGCCGAGCTGGTGGACGTGCTGATCTGGATCCCGGTGGTCGTGATCACGACCGGTGCGGGCGCGCTGATCGGCAGCCTGCTCCACCGCGACGACCTGCTGCCTCGCGAGGAGCACCCGGCCGAGCCGACGCGCACCGGCATCATCGCGGGTCCGCTGATGATCGTCCTCGGCCTCGCCACGGCTCGCTGGCTCGGGTACGTCGCGTCGACTGCTCTGGTTGTCGGATTGGCGCTGTGTTTCCTGAGCCTCACCCCGATGTGGATCCGGATCGTCGGCGCCCGGCTCAAGCGATCCAACGACCCGGCCAACCTGCTGACCGGCATCCGACTGGTCACCGACGCGAGGTCATCGGCCCGGATGGCGATGCTGCTCGGCTGCTGCGGGTTCCTGGTCGGCACCCTGGTCAACGGGCTGGTGTCCGTCCTGGCGTCGCGGGACGTGTTCTACGAGCCGGCCTTCTACGCCACCGGTTTCGGGATGAGCGTTCTCGGCCTGCTCGTGGTCGTCCTGACCGCGATGGCCGCACTGATCGTCGGCGTGGCCGACCAACTGGTGGACCAGCGCCGCCAGTTCGCCTGCCTCACCGCACTCGGCGTCGACGTGCGCTTCCTGCGCCGCGTCATCCGCCGCCAACTCACCGCGATCGCCGCACCGGCGCTCGCCGGCGGACTCCTCCTGGGTGCGGTCCTCGGCCTCGCCCGACTGGTCGGCGGGGCGATCGATCCGTTCACCGACCCTGATGGTCACCGCTGCCGCCCTGACCGTCGGCGGCTGGCTGCTCGGCCTCCTCGGTGGCGCCGCCGCCGGCTTCCTCCTCCGCAACCAACTCCAGGACGCACTCGACCCAGAGAACCTGAGGGCAGCGTAATGACTGTGCTTTTGGCCGGGCCTTCGGCGCCGGCAGGGTCATGGGGCTTTTACTCCCGGCCTTCCCTCGTCGCTCCAGTCGCTTCGCTCCCTCCGCTCATCAGTCCAGGCCGGGAGGCCCCATGACCACGACGACCTCGATTCCCTTGGCGGTCCGGCCGCCGTTCCTGCTGGGTGTTCCCAACCGCATCACGCTCGTTCGCACTGTGGTGGCGATGGTGATTGCGGCGATCGCCTTCCGGAGTGGGCTGCTCAGCTGGCTGGTGATTGGGTACGCCGCCTACTGGCTGGGTGATATGGCCGACGGTGCGGTGGCGCGCTATCGGAACGAGGAGTCAGTCGCCGGTGCGGTGTTCGACATCGTCTGCGACCGGGCGTGCTCGTTCCTGCTGGCAGCCGCGTTCATGGCCACGTTTCCGGCGACCATCGGCCCGCTGGCGATCTTCCTGGTGCAGTTCGGCGTACTGGACACCATGCTGTCGCTGGCGTTCCTGCTCTGGCCGGGCACGCTCAGCCCGAACTACTTCTACAAGGTCGACCGGCCGATCTGGGTCTGGAACTGGTCCAAGCCGGCCAAGGCGGTGAACACGGCGGCCGTGGTGATCTCGCTGATCGTCGCGCACCAGACCGGCGCACAGTGGCTGCCGTACTCGATCGCGCTCGCGGCGTGCGTGGTCAAGGTGATCTCGTCGTACCGGCTGATCGCGATTCTGCGCGGACGGCAGGCCGCCGTACCCGGTCAGCCCTGACCGTGGGTGTCAAGGGTGCGAGGGAGCCGGTCGGGCGGGACCCTGGTTCGCCCCGGGAGTGGGGCTGAGTTGCGTGGCAGCGTTGGTTGCGACGCATAGCCTCGGAGTCATGTGGGTCTGGCAGCTTGCGCTGGCGGTGGGCTTCGGGATCGGGTCCGCCGTCGTACCGGTGATGAACGCGGAGGCGTACGTCCTCGGTGTCGGCGTCTCCGGCGCGCTGGACCCGGTGGTGGCGGCGATCGGGGTCTCGATCGGGCAGACGATCGGCAAGGTCGCGATGTTCCTCGCGGTCCGCTACCGGCCCGGGTACGCCGCCCGGAAGGCCAAGGAGCCGAAGTCGGTCAATCTGGAGACGCGCTGGGGCCGGTTCGTGCAGTGGAACCGCGACGTCAGCAAGCGGCTCCTCGACGCGATGAGCGACCGGCGCTGGGGAATTCCGGTGACCCTGCTGAGCGCGTTCGTCGGCATCCCACCCCTGTACGGCGTCGCCCTGATCGGCGGCGCCTCCCGGATGGGCGTCCTCACGTTCGCCCTCTCAGTCCTGGCCGGCCGCGCCGGCCGCTTCATCCTCCTGGCCCTGGGCGTCGGCCTGTTCTAACCCTCGAACTTCCGGCCGGTCAGCTGCTCGTAGGCCCCGACGTACGCATTTCGGGTGCGCTCGACGACCTCATCGGACAGGGGCGGCGGGGCCTCACCGGAGTGGCGGTCCCATCCAGACTCGAACTGCAGCCAGTCCCGCACGATCTGCTTGTCGTACGACGGCTGCTGCTTGCCCGGCGCCCACTGGTCAGCCGGCCAGAACCGGCTCGAGTCCGGCGTCAGCACCTCGTCGGCCAGCACGATCGTCCCGTCCGCCCGCGCACCGAACTCGAACTTCGTGTCGGCCAGGATGATCCCGCGCTCCTCCGACATCACCCGCGCCCGGCTGTAGACGTCCAGCGTGAGGTCCCGCAGGGCAGCCGCCGTGTCCGCGCCGACGGTCGCCACGACCGCGTCGTACGAAACGTTCTCGTCGTGCTCGCCGAGGTCGGCCTTGGTCGCCGGCGTGAAGATCGGCTCGTCCAGCCGGGAACCCTCGACCAGCCCCGACGGCAGCGGGATCCCGCAGACCGCGCCGGTCGCGTTGTAGTCGAGCAGACCGGAGCCGCTCAGGTACCCACGGGCGACGCACTCGACCGGGAACATCTCCAGCTTCTCGCACACCACCGCCCGGCCCGCGACCTCCGCCGGTACGTCGGTGGAGACGATGTGGTTCGGCACGTCCAGCTGCTCGAACCACCACAGGCTCATCGCGGTGAGCACCTTGCCCTTGTCCGGGATGTGCGGCTGCAGGATCCAGTCGAACGCACTCATCCGGTCGCTCGCGACCATCAGGAGATCGCCGGACTCGAGCTCGTACAGGTCCCGGACCTTGCCGGAGTGGATGTGCTTCGCACCGGAAATCTCAGGCGCCTGCGGAGGTGTGATCACACCGGCGATTGTTCCACCTTGCCTTGCGGGGCGGACGTGCAGCACTCACCAAGCCCCACCGGGCACCCGCGGCGGCCGGCGGTCGAGCGTGGGCCGCCGCCTTCGCGCGTGGTTGGTGAGTGCGGCAGGTCCGCACCTATCGACGCCGGAGCGCCACCAGCTTGCCGCCGATGCGGAGGAGGCCGTCGCGGAGTGCGCGGACCACCGGGTTCTCCAGCTGGCCGGCTCGTCCGATGCTCCGGGATCGCCTGACCAGCTTGGTGGTCGCGGGACGGCGCTCGGCATCGTACGCGGCGAGAGCAGCGCTCAGATCAGTGCTCTCGGTGAGGTGGCGGCCGAGGGCGCCGGCGTCCTCGATCGCCGAGCAGGCACCGCGGCCGAGATTCGGCGTCATCGCGTGAGCGGCGTCCCCGAGCAGCACGACGCGACCATGGGTGAACGGGACCAGCGGTAGCGCGAGGTCATAGATGTCGTTCTGCAGCACGGTCGCGGAGCCTGCGAGCAGCTTCGGGATCGGGTCGTGCCAGTCCCCGAACGCCTTCGTGACCGCAGCATGGTCGCCGCCTTGGCCGGCGGGCTGGTTCGCGGTCGCGTACCAGTAGATGCGGCCGTCGATCAGCCGCGCGAACCCGAACCGCTGCCCCCGTCCCCAGGTCTCGCCGCCGCCGTCGTCGGTATCCACGTCCGCAATCCCCCGGTACGCCGTGTAGCCGGAGTACTGCGGTCCCTTGTGCTCCGGGTGCAGCGCGGACCGGATCACGCTGCGGAGCCCGTCGGCAGCGACGACCAGGTCTGCGCGCAGCTCCTCGTCAGCGCTCCGGACCGACACACCCGAGTCGTCCGGCTCGACGCCGGTGGCGGTGAACCCGGTCCGGACGGTGACGGCCGGGCCGAACTCGGCCGTGATCAGGTCGTGCAACTGCGCCCGGTGGATCATCACCGGGATCTCGACACCGAGATCGGCCGCCTCGACGACCCAGCGACCGTCGGGCTTGCGCATGCCGGCCGGCTTCGAGACCGCGGCCGCCTTCTCGACGCCCTTCACCCCGAGCTCCTCGAGGACGGCGACCGCCGACGGCCAGACCGAGATCCCGGCTCCCACCTCACCCAGCTCCGGAGCCCGCTCCAGGACTGTGACCTGCCACCCGCACCGCTGCAGTGCGACGGCCGCCGTGACCCCGCCGATGCCCGCTCCCACCACGATCGCCGTACTCATGCACGGTACTCTACATCTGTAGAGTCTGGTTGGGAAGTGCGAGGATGGCCGCCGTGACGAAGCAGGTACCACTGGGCACGGATCGCCAGGACGCCATCGCCGACGCCGCGATCCACCTCGTCGCGACCCGCGGGCTGCGCGGGCTGACCCACCGCGCCGTCGACGCGGAAGCCGGTCTGCCTCCGGGCTCCACGTCGTACTACCTCCGCACCCGCAATGCCCTCCTCACCGCCTGCGTGAATCGAATGCTCACCCGGGACGTCGGCGGCATGTCCACGCCGGATGGCCTGGACGTACCGCCGTTGGAGTTGATGGTGGGGATGACGGTCGGGCTCGCGCGGGATCGGCCGGACGATCTGATCGCGCGGTACGAGCTGTCGCTGGAGGCGAGCCGTCAGCCCGAGCTGCGGGCCGCGATCAACGAAGGCGGCCGGCAGTTGCGGGTACTGCTGTCGCAGTTGCTCGACGGGCTCGGCGTACCCGATCCATCGGGAGCGGCATGGCCGGTCGCCGCGATGATGGACGGGCTCCTCTACGACCGCGTCGCCGGAGCGGGGGCAACGCTTTCACCAGAAGCGTTCGAGGCCGGCGTACGGCGTTCTGTCACGGCACTGATCGAGGGGCTCAGAACCGGTCGGTGAGGGTGACGAACGTGAAGTACCCGACGCCGACCACCATGCCGACGTGGCCGAGCAGCGACAGGCCGGCGCCGGAACCCCAGGCGTCACCCTGGGCGTCCTCCGAGTGTTTACCGCCGCTGGGCAACCAACGGGCCAGGAGCAACAAGCCGACGATTGCCAACAGCCACCATCCGGCCAGCAGCACCAGAGCGATCGCGCGCTGACCGGTGACCAGGGCAACGACCCACCCCAGCAACGTCAGAACACCAACGATGGTGTGAACTCGCAGCAGAGAGGCGGAGTATCCCGCCCGCCCGGCACCGTGACCGGTGCCATCCACCACTGTTCCGCCGAGGCGGACGCGCGTCAGCAGCACGACGACCGCACCAAGGGCGGTCAGGAACCAGGTGACGTTCGACCATTCCACGCACCGATCCTTACCCCACCCCACCCCCTCGCGAACCGTAAGCCGCGTGTCGTAACCCTCCGTCGCCACAGTCCGCCCCACTTGGTTGCCACTCCCACCCACAGAACAGGAGATGCCCGACGGGCCCAAGTGTCCGCTCGGGGTCCGCCGGGCTGCTTCTCCGGTTGGGTCGACTGATCCGCATCCTGCTACGGGGTTCGGTGCGGGTGCGTTCGGGCTGGGTTAGCTGGTTTGGGTCTGACCGTTGGAGTTCTGGGTGCCGGTGCCGGGTTGGGTTCCTTGCCCCTGGCCCGTGCTGCCTTGGCCCTGGCCCGGGAAGGTGCCCTGACCTTGGCCGGTCGAGCCTTGCCCCTGGCCGGTGTTGCCTTGGCCGGTTGAGCCTTGGCCCTGACCGTTGCCCTGCCCCGTGTTGCCCTGGCCGGTGCCTTGGCCCGGGAACTGGCCCTGGCCTGGGAGCTGTCCGCCGCCGGGGCCGCCGAACTGGTTCTGCTGGTTCGAGCCGCCGTCCGACGCGTGGCCGACCGCCAAGCCGCCGAGGAACGCCAGTACTGCGAGCACCGAGCCCGCACCCGCCATCATCAGGTTGCTCGGCCGCCCGCCGCTCTTCCCGCCCCCGTCAACAGTCGAGCCACCCTGCGGCGCTACGCCCGCCGCAGACTGCGGCGCCGGACCCGCAGTGGACTGGGGTGGCGAACCTCCAGGTGACTGCGCCGCACCCGGGGTGAACTGTGGCCCTGCGCCGCCGGTGAACTGCGGCCCTGCAGCACCGGCCGACTGTGCCGCGCCGCTTGCCGCGGACTGCGGCCCTGCAGCACCGGCCGACTGGGCCGCGCCGCCTGTGGCGTACTGCGGCGCCGCACCTCCAGCGGGCTGGGGTGCGTCGCCTGCGGTGGGCTGGGGGGCGGAGGTGGGGGCCGGGGGGTTGGCTGCGGCTTGGGCTGCTTGCCATCTGTCTTCGGGGTTGGTGCCTGGGTTGAAGGTGGGGTTCTGCGTCATAGGAGTACTCCGGATTCTTAGTTTGTGGTGCTGGTGGTGAGGTCGTAGACGGTGGTGCTGCCGACGGTCTGGGACTGGAAGTTGTCCGCTACCCAGCTGGCGATCTCGCTGGAGATGCCGTTGCGGCCGCCCATCATCCCGCCGCCACCGCTGCCGATGAAGTAGTGGACCTTGCCCTGGGCAACCAGTTCCTTGAACTCGGCCAGGGACGGCGCCGGGTCGGTGCCGTTGAAGCCGCCGATCGCCATGATCGGTTCACCGGAGGCGATCTGCAGTGGTGCGGCGCCGTTCGCCGTAACCGCCGCGGCCGCCCAGGTGTAGCCCTTGGATCCGTTCTGTAGCAGCGTGATCAGCTCACTCGATACTCCACTGATCCCGCCACCACCGAGGAACCCACCGACACCACCGCCGCCCGTGCCACGCCCGGTCGTCCCGTTCCCCGTGGCACCATCACCCGTCGTCCCGTTCCCGGTGGTCCCGTTCCCGGTCGTGCCGTTCCCGGTCGTGCCGTTGCCCGTCGTACCGGTGCCGTTCTGCCCAGGCGGCGTACCCATCTGGCCGCCACCGAAGCCACCGCGGCCGAAGCCACCGCCAGGACCGCCACCCATCCCACCGGCGCCCGAAGGCCCAGCGGACGGAAGCGCACCTGCATGCGCCGTGCTGATCGTCGACAGCGAGTACGCCGTCGGTCCGGTCAGCGCGCTCACCGCGAGCAGTGCGCCCGCAAACACCCCGGCCCGCCGAGCCGCCGTACGATGCAACTTCAACTCAGGCAGCAACACCAGTGCACCAGCCGCGAGTACGCCGGTCAGCAGCACGACCCACCGCAGCCACGGGTGCCAGGTAGGCGTCTCGGCCAGCAGCCGGAAGCTCCACCCGGCCGTCAGCAGCGCACCGCCGGCCAACGTTGCCCGAGCCAACCACTGCGAACGACGCCGCCAGAGCACCGCCATCGCGGCACCGATCAGCGCACCGATCGCCGGCGCGAGCGCGATCATGTAGTAGCTGTGGATGATCCCCTGCATGTAGCTGAAGGTCAGTCCGGTGACGACCAGCCAGCCACCCCAGAGGATGGCGAACGCCCGCGTCTTGTCGGTCCGCGGCGCCTTGCCCGCAGCAACCACCAGAACGATCGTCGCCAGCAGAGCAGCCGGCAGCAGCCAAGCGATCTGCGAACCGAATTCACCGGTGAACAACCGCTGCAGACCGGTCGCGCCACCCCAGCCCATGCCGCCGCCGTTCCCGCCACCACCGCCGCCGACCGAGCCGGTCTCGTTGCCGCTCAGCCGACCGAGCCCGTTGTAGCCGAGCGTCAGCTCGAGAATGCTGTTGTTCTGCGAGCCACCGATGTACGGGCGAGCAGACGCCGGCAGGAGCTCGACGATCGCGATCCACCAGCCGGCACTGACGATCAGCGAAACCAGCGCGAGCACACTGTGCACCAGCCGCTTGCCCACCTTGGGCTTCCCGGCGATCAGGTATGCCAGACCGAAGGCCGGCAGGATCAGGAACGCCTGCAGCATCTTCGTCAGGAACCCGAACCCGACGAGCGCCCCGGCCAGCATCATCCACCGAGCGGCGTGCGTCGAGGAGTCGATCGCCCGCGTCACCGCCCACGCACCGGCGGCCAGCAGCAGGATCAGCAGCGCGTCCGGGTTGTTGAAGCGGAACATCAGTACGGCGACCGGCGTCAGCGCGAGGATCGCACCGGCCAGCAACCCGGCGTTCGCCGAGAACCATCGCCGTACCGACACGTACACGAACCCGACACTCGCGACGCCCATCAGCGCCTCGGGGACCAGCATGCTCCAGGTGTTGAACCCGAAGATCCGCCCGGACAGGCCCATCACCCACAACGCAGCCGGCGTCTTGTCCACGGTGATGAAGCTCGACGAGTCGAACGCCCCGAAGAACCAGGCCTTCCAGCTCGTCGACCCGGCCTGGACAGCGGCCGCGTAGTACTCGTTGGCGTAGCCGTTCTTGGACAGTCCCCACAGGTACGCGATCGCGGTCAGCGCCAGCAGGCCGCCGTACAGGATCTTGTCCCGGCTGAGCGTGTACTGGGTGGTGAGCGCCCGTGGTCCGGCCCGGCGTGGTGACGCCTCGACGGGATCGGTGAGGGTGGCCATATCAATTACTCCGGGTGTTCTCGAGGACGGGTGGTTCGAAGGTGGGAATGGTGGGCGCGTCGTCGTCGAAGACCCACGCCTGGAAGAGGCTGAACCGGACCACGGTCGCGGCCAGATTCGCGACGGTGAGAATGGTGATCTCCACCGCTTGGTGCGGTACGGCGACCGCCGTGTGCAGCAGCCACAACGAGCAGGCGGTCAGGCTCCAGCCGATGCCGAACGCAACGAGACCGCGGAGCTGATGCCGCCACCGGTTCTCGCCACCCTGGACGCCGAAGGTGATCCGCCGGTTGAGAGCGGTGTTGCCGACGGCCGTGATCAGCAGCGACAGCAGGTTCGCCACTTGGGCCGGCATGCCCTGCCGCAGCACGAGATAGAGCAGCGCGTACGCCGCTGTGCTGAGCACCCCGATCGCGCAGAACCGCAGCACCCGCGCGGCCATCGCCGTACGAGGGTCGAGGATGCGCGGACGACCGTACTTCTGCCGGATCGGCTCCAGGTCGATGCGGCTGCGCATCAGTCGGGCGATCCCCCGCAGATCCTCGCCCACTGTTTTCGCGATCGCGACCCTCGAGTCGAGGTCGTCGACCCAGTCGACCGGAACCTCGTGGATCCGCAGCCCAGCCTTCTCCGCCAGCACCAGCAACTCGGTGTCGAAGAACCAGCTGGTGTCCTCGATCAGCGGCAGCAGCTCCCGCGCGACGTCGGCGCGGATCGCCTTGAACCCGCACTGGGCGTCGGAGAAGTGCGCGCTCAAGGTTGCCCGTAGCAACAGGTTGTACGAGCGTGAGATGAACTCCCGCTTCGGACGCCGGACCACTCGGGATCCGTTCGACAACCTGGTGCCGATGGCAACATCACTGTGCCCGGCGAACAGCGGTGCGACCAACGGCAGCAGCGCGTTCAGGTTCGTGGACAGGTCGACGTCCATGTAGGCGAGCACCTCGGCGGTGCTCTCGGACCAGACCTGCTTCAGCGCGCGGCCGCGACCGGACTGCTCGAGCCGGACGATCCGGACTCCGGGCAGCTCGGCGGACAGCACCGTACCGATCTCATAGGTCGCGTCCGTGCTTCCGTTGTCCGCGATGCAGACCTCGGCCGGAAACGGGAAGGCGGTGTCCAGGAACTCGCGCAGCCGCCTGATGTTCGGACCGAGGTCGTTTTCCTCGTTCTTGACGGGTACGACGATCTCGACCGCTGTGGTCCGTGGTGGAGGTTGTCCGAGTGATTCCGACGTCCAGGTGCGTGCATCGCAAGGCGGGGAGGAAGCCTCGATGCGGGTTTCATCGTGGCTTCCTCCCCGCCGCCGCGAGGTGCGTGCCTGGGCGGCGGAAGCGCCGGAGAACCTCCACCACGGACCACTGTCGTGACCTGGAATCTGCATGCCACCGATGCTGTCCGGTGAACCTTGGGGAGCCCCTGCGCACGGCTGGCAGTTTGCTGGCAGTCAGCGAGTGCGGCGCAACCAGAGGAGGCCCAGGACCGGGAGGAGCAGTGGTACGAACCCGTAGCCTTGGCCGAAGTGCGACCACACCGTGGAATCCGGGAAGTCGTCGGGTACGGCGTAACTGAACGCCCCGATCGCGAGCACGCCGATCAGCTCGACCACGATCGCCGCCGTCGCCACCCGCCGGGAGACCTTGGTTGCCTTGGCCAACGCGAAGGTCGCCGCGCAGTAGATCACCGCGGCCAGCGCCGACAGCAGGAAGGCGATCGGCGCCTCGTCGAACTTGGTCGCGATCTGTACGCCGGCCCGGGCGGTGGCGGACAGCGCGAACACGCCGTACACCGCGATCAGAATCCGGCCCGGCCCGTGCCTGGTCGCCTCGGGGTCGTGCCGGGTCTCGACGGGGTCGGTCATGTCAGGCGGTCCAGATCTCGTGCAGGCGCAGCTCGACGACCGGGATCACCAGGCAGGCGACCGCCAGCGCGCCGGCTCCCCACCGGCTGCTCTCGGCCAGGGCCCACAGCGCGCCGACCGGCAGGATGAGCAGCGAGCCGATCAGGTAGCCGATGAAGAACGGTCCCGAGACGTCCCGCGAGGTCCCGGCGAATTGCACGATGCCGATGACCAGCTGGGCCAGCAGGCCGGCCTCGATCACCCCGAGCATGCCCAGCAGCGTCCAGTTGATCCGCTTGTCCCGCGCGGCCAGCACGATGGCGAACACCATCGCGGCCAGGGAGAGCGCGACCAGCATCCAGGTGAGCGGTTCGAACACGGACTAGAGGATGTCACCCGGCGTGTAGGCGGCGGCATCGGGGTAGCGCTTGGCGAGCTCGTCGATCTTGGCGACGACCGTGTTCACCTGGGCGACGGCCGCGCCGGTGAAGGACAGCGGCTCGCCGACGATGCCGACGATCTGCTCCTCGGTCAGGCCGAGGCGGCCGTCCTCGCCCAGCCGGTGGAACAGGTCGTTGCCGGCCAGGCCCTTGCGCAGGTCCAGCGCCGTGGCGACCGCGTGCTCCTTGATCACCTCGTGCGCGGTCTCCCGGCCGACACCGTTCTTGACCGCGGCCATCAGCACCTTCGTCGTGGTCAGGAACGGCAGGTACCGCTCCAGCTCGCGCGAAACCACCGCCGGGTACACCCCGAACTCGTCCAGCACGGTCAGGAACGTCTCGAACAACCCGTCCATCGCGAAGAACGCGTCCGGCAACGCAACCCGCCGTACGACGGAGCAGAAGACGTCACCCTCGTTCCACTGGTTGCCGGCCAGCTCGCCCGCCATCGAGGCGTACCCACGCAGGATGACGGCGAGACCGTTGACCCGCTCGCAGGATCGCGTGTTCATCTTGTGTGGCATCGCCGAGGACCCGACCTGGCCCTCCTTGAACCCCTCGGTGACGAGCTCGTGCCCGGCCATCAGCCGGATCGTGGTCGCCAGGCTCGACGGCCCCGCGGCCAGCTGCACCAGCGCCGAGACGACCTCGTAATCGAGGGACCGCGGGTACACCTGGCCCACGCTGGTCAGCGTCCGGCTGAACCCGAGGTGCGCGGCGATGTCGCTCTCCAGCTGGTCCAGCTTCGCCGGGTTGCCGCCGAACAGGTCGAGCATGTCCTGCGACGTACCGACCGGGCCCTTGATCCCACGCAGCGGGTACCGCTCGAGCAGCTCCTCGATCCGCGCGATCGCCACCAGCAGCTCGTCCGCCGCCGACGCGAACCGCTTGCCCAGCGTGGTCGCCTGCGCGGCCACGTTGTGCGACCGCCCGGTCAGCACCAGCGCCGCGTGGTCGGCCGCCTGCTGCCCCAGCCGTACGGCGGTCGCCACCGCGCGGTCCCGGACGAGCTCGAGCCCGGCCCGGATCTGCAGCTGCTCGACGTTCTCGGTCAGGTCCCGGCTCGTCATCCCCTTGTGAATGTGTTCGTGCCCGGCGAGCGCGCTGAACTCCTCGATCCGCGCCTTCACGTCGTGCCGCGTGACCCGCTCGCGGGCCGCGATCGACTCCAGGTCGACCTGGTCGATCACCCGCTCGTAGTCCTCGACGACGCCGTCCGGCACCGCAACCCCGAGCTCCTGCTGAGCCTGCAGCACCGCCACCCAGAGCTTCCGCTCGAGCACGATCTTGTACTCCGGCGACCACAGCTGCGCCATCGACAGACTGGCGTAACGGGCGGCGAGAACATTGGGAATCCGGGGCTTGCTGGGCTTCGACACGCCCCTATTCTCCCTGGTCCCGCACGTCGGCTCCTACACGGTCCCGGATCGCAACAGCTCGCGCACCCAGCGCGGCTCCGGGTTCACCCGGCTGTCACTACCGACCACCACCGTGGGAACCGTCTCGTTTCCCCCCGCGACCGCCCGGACCGCCGCCGCGGCCTCGGGGTCGCGCCAGATGTTCACCCACGAGGCCCGCCCGGCAACCCCGACCGTCGTCAGCCGCAGCCGCAGGCAGTACTGGCACCCGGGCCGCCAGTAGACGATGGGCTGTCCCCGTCTCGTCGCCTCGGCAGCGCTCACCGACCGTGGAAACACCAACGGCGAGAAGAGGAACCCGAGGAGAACGAACGCCGCCAACTGGACGGCGGCGCGCCCCCACGACCCGTCCGACGCCGCGAAGCCCGCGATCACCACGCCGGCGACCAGCACCATCAGGGTCAGCTTCCAGCTCCGCAGCACGTAGTCATCGTTCCAGAGCACGCAGAGTGACCCCGTGGTCAGCCTCAGCCTGGATGGTCGTCCCAGGCGACCATCCGGAGGCAGTGCGTGGTCGTTTTCGGCTTGGGCGGGATCCAGTAGGCCAGCTCGCCTTGGGGATCGACGTAGCACTTGGACCTGGCTGTGGTCCGCTCACCGACGGTCGCGGCACTCGTGTACACGAGCTTGCCGCTGGCGTCGTACCCGCGGGTGATGTACGGCAACGGCGTACTGGGCGGGCCGTCCACGTTCATCTCCAGCGGTCGCACGGGAGCGTAGAAGTAGCCGTCCCGCAGGATCGCCTCGACCGGCTCACCACCGTGCGGAGTGACGGTGATCCGGCGGATCGATTTCAGGTACAGGCCCGTACCCATTCCGCTCGGGTCGACCACGCCGTACATCGGCTGCCCCGCGGATGCCTCCATGCCGGTGACGAATTTGCCGTTCTGATCGAAGCCACAGGCGAACCACTCGCCCACGAAATACTTGACCAGCCACTGCGTCGCAGCGGTGTCGCCGGGCGGGTTCGCGTACCGGAAACCGTCGATGATCTCCGCCGTCGACGTCGGCGGCTTCGCACTCTGAGGCGTCGGACGCCCAGGCTGCGCTCTACCGATGTTCTTCGGCTGCGTCAGCTCGGGAGCGCACTTGGGTTCGAGCGCGAGCCGTTCCGCGTCGCTCAAGGGCGTGAGCTGCGAGGTCGCGAGAGCGCCGCCGACCGGTGGCTGGTCCGTGCCCGGGCGCAGAGCAGGTACGGCGATCGCCGCGCCGGCGACCAGGACGATCGCGGCGGCCGCCGCCAGGGGCACGAGCCGGCGGCGCGTGGGGCTGGTGACCGACTCGTGGTCGACGATGGCGATCAGCTCGTCGCGCTGCCGGTTGCGGGCTGACGGGCGAAGGTCGCGGTCCGGCGGGAGGGTGGGCACAGTGTTCATGGTCGGGTCTCCAGAACCGAAGGAAGGTTGAGCTCACGCAAGCGCTTGCGGGCACGGGACAGGCGCGACTTCACGGTCCCGATCGGAACGTCCAGCGCCACCGCCGCGGCGGATTGGTCGAGACCGCCCCAGACGCAGAGCTCGACGATCTCGCGCTCGTGCCGGGGCAGCCGTTTCAGCGACTCGCGCGCCGCCCGGATCCGCTGATCGTCGGCGATCCGGCCGACCACCTCCTCGGCGTGGTCGTCGATCTCGCTCGGCAGCAGGTGGGCGGCGGCCAGGGCCCGGCGGTAGCGCTGTTTGGAGCGCCACTCGTTGCGGGCTGTGTAGTCGGCGGTGCGCAGCAGCCAAGGGAGGGCGGAGTCGCGGTCGAGCACGACCTCGGACCGCCGTCGCCAGGCATGCAGGAACACCGCCGAGGTCAAGTCCTCGGCATCGCTCCAGGACGCTGTCCGCCGGTGCAGGAAGTTGTAGATCGCGCGAGCATGCCGGTCGTAGAGCTGGGCGAAGGCGTCCGAGTCACCCGCCGACACCCGGTCCCACAGGTCGGCGTCCGTACTGGCTGACACGATCCCCCTGCCCCTCAGAGCCTGTACGGCGCTCACCCGGCAGATTCCGTCTCGGCGTTACGCATGGGCTTTCCTTCCGGCACATCACGAATGGCTTGTACTCCTGATGTGTCGGACCGAGCGCGCGGGTTCCCGCGGGTTTCGCGTCAGACGGTGATTTCTCCGCGAGCCGCCTTGAGGGCGATGTCGGTGCGGTGCTGGGAGCCCTTGATCCGGATCTGACCCACGGCCGCGTACGCGCGCTGCCGGGCCTCGTCGAGGTCCTTGCCGGTCGCGCTGACCGCCAGCACCCGGCCGCCCGAGGTCACGAGCTCGTCGCCGTCGAGCGCCGTACCCGCGTGGAAGACCCGGACGGTGTCGTCCTCGGCCTGGTCGACGCCGCTGATCACGTCACCGCTGCGCGGGCTGGCCGGGTACTTCTTCGCGGCCACCACGACCGCCACCGAGGCGGCGCTCCGCCAGCACAGTGGCCCGTGATCGGCCAGCTTGCCGGTCGCGGCGGCGTACAGCAGGCCGCCGAGCGGGTTCTTGAGCAACGGCAGCAGCGCCTGGGTCTCCGGGTCGCCGAAGCGGCAGTTGAACTCGATCACGCGGATGCCACGAGAGGTCAGCGCGAGACCGGCGTACAGCAGGCCGCTGAACGGCGTGCCGCGGTGGTGCAGCTCGTCGACCGTCGGCTGGAGCACCTTCTCGGTGATCTCGGCGACCAGGTCGTCCGGTGCCCAGGGCAACGGTGTGTACGCGCCCATGCCGCCGGTGTTCGGGCCCTCGTCGTTGTCGCCGAGGCGCTTGAAATCCTGCGCGGGCTGCATCGGCAGCACCGTCGTACCGTCGGTGATCGCGAACAGCGACACCTCGGGCCCGTCGAGGAACTCCTCGATCAGGACCTGCTCGCAGCCGGCCGCGTGCGCCAGCGCCTCGTCCCGGTCGGAGGTGACCACGACGCCCTTCCCCGCGGCCAGGCCGTCGTCCTTCACGACGTACGGCGGCCCGAAGGCGTCGATCGCCTCCGCCGCCTGCTCGGGTGTCGTACACACGTAGGCCCGGCCGGTCGGCACGCTCGCCGCGGCCATCACGTCCTTGGCGAACGCCTTCGAGCCCTCGATCTGCGCGGCCGCGTGGGACGGCCCGAAGACCGCGATCCCGGCGTCGCGGAGCGGATCGGCCAGCCCGGCCACGAGCGGCGCCTCGGGTCCGACCACGACCAGGTCGGCACCGAGCTCCTTGGCCAGCGCGACGACCGCATCGTGGTCGGAAATGTCCACCGAACGGCAAACGATCGTTTGCCCGTCGTACGCCGGGCGCAACACGGCGATGCCAGGGTTACCCGGGGCCGCGACGACCTGCTCGACCTCAGGGTCCTGGGCCAGTGCCCAGACCAGTGCATGTTCGCGGCCGCCTGAGCCGATCACCAAGACCTTCACGGGCCATCAGCCTAGCGTGCTCCGGGCTGGACGGCCCCCGGCGGTGGTAAGACTGCGCATTGACTGGAGGTAAACGTTTGACTACAAGTACCGTACCGGCACGCGCCGGCAGCCGCCCCACGGCCCCAGCTCCGCACTCCACCCGTCGTCGTCACACGCCCGCGTCGCTGCTGTCCTGGCTGATGCTGGTGCCCTGCCTGGTGATTTTCGCGCTCTTCATCGTCTGGCCGCTCGGCAAGTCCGTGTCGCTGTCGCTGCACGGCTCCGACCTGTTCGGCCGCCCGGACGCGTTCGTCGGGCTGCAGCATTACCGCGACCTGCTCGGCTCCGGTGAGTTCCGGCACATCCTCTGGGTGACGTTCGCGTTCGTACTGCTCACCGTGATCCCCGGCGTCCTCGGCGCCCTGGTGATCGTGTTGCTGCTCGAGCAGCACATCAAGGGCATCCGGATCTTCCGGACCGCGTTCGCGCTGCCGTTCGCGTTCTCGGTCGCCAGTGCGTCGGTCATCTTCGCCACCATCTACAACCCGGCGATCGGGCTCGCGAACGGCCTGCTCGGGCGGTTCGGGGTGGACCGGATCGGCTGGCTGACCGACCCGTCCTGGGCGCTGATCAGTGTCTCGATCACCACGGTCTGGATGAGCATCGGCTACAACGTGCTGGTCCTGTCCGCGGGCATCGGCGCGATCCCGACGGAGCTCAACGAGGCGGCGACGCTGGACGGTGCCGGCGGCTGGCGGGCGTCGCGGTACATCACGATCCCGCTGCTCGGCCCGCAGTTGTTCTTCCTCATCGTGATCTCGACCATCCAGTCGCTGCAGGGCTTCGGCCAGATCAAGATCCTCACACCCGAAGGCGGTCCGGAGCAGTCCACCAAGACGCTCGTCTACTCGATCTACCACACCGCCTTCGCGAACAACGCCAGCGACTTCGGCGCCGCGTCGGCCCAGGCGATCGTGCTGCTGGTGATCCTGCTGATCTGTACAGCGGTCCAGTTCGGCGTCCTGGAGAGGCGGGTGCACTACAAGTGAGGGTTGGACGTGTTGTCACGTACGTCGTCCTGATCGGGGCCGCTCTGCTGGTGATCTTCCCGGTGTACTACGTCATCGCCGGGTCGGTGATGTCGCCCGGACAGATCTCGTCGTACCCGCCGGATCTCTTCCCGCACGGGCTCTTCACCGGCAACTACAAGGGCGCTTCTTCGTCGGGGACCCCAATCGGGCAGCAGTACCTGAACTCGATCGTGCAGACCTCGGTGATCACCTTGTCCCAGCTGATCACCAGCGTGCTGGCGGCGTACGCGTTCGTCTTCATGAAGATGTGGGGACGGACGGTGCTGTTCGGTCTGTTCCTGGCCACGCTGATGGTGCCGTGGGAGTCGATCGTGCTGCCGAACTACCTGACCATCACCGGCTGGTCGCTCGGCGGCGAACGACTCACGGCGTCGTACGCCGGGACGATGATCGCACTGGTACTGCCGTTCCTGGCGAACGCGTTCGGGGTGTTCCTGCTGCGGCAGTCGTTCCTGCAGTTCCCTGTCGAGCTGCGCGATGCGGCCACGATCGACGGCTGCGGGCACTGGCGGTTCCTGCGCCGGATCCTGCTGCCGCTGAACAAACCGGCCCTGATGGCGGTCGGTCTGTACGTGTTCCTGGCCGCCTGGAACCAGTTCTTCTGGCCGTTGCTGATCGGCGACTCGGCGTCCCGCCGGACCCTGCAGATCGGCATCAGCCAGCTCAATGACGCGGAGGCGGCCGACCCGGGACTGATCCTGGCCGGCGTCACCCTGTCCATCCTGCCCACGCTGGCCATCGTGATCTTCGGCCAGCGCTTCATCGTCCGCGGGCTGACCGCGGGCGCGATTCGTTGATCCTTCGAGAGAGGTGACTGTGATGCGATCCGTCCGACAACGACGTACGGCGGTCGGTGCTTCCCTGCTGGCGGTGCTCGCTCTGGTGGCGGCCGGCTGTGGCGGCAGCAGCAATGACTCCGGCTCGTCCGGCGGCGGCCAGGACGTGCCCGGCGCGGACGCGCTGGACAAGGCGACCGGGGTCACCAAGATCACCTTCTGGCACGGTATGAAGGGCGCCAACGGCGCGGCCGTCGACAAGCTGGTGAAGGCGTTCAACGCCGCGCACGCCGGCAAGATCGAGGTGACCGCGGTCTTCCAGGGCGACTACGACGACACGATCACGAAGTACAAAACCTCGGTGCAGCAGGGCAACACGCCCTCGGTCGTGCAGATCTACGACATCGGGTCGCGGTTCATGATCGACTCCAAGCAGACCGTGCCGGTGCAGAAGTTCGCCGACAAGGACAGCTACTCGCTGGACTCGATCGAGCCGAACATCGCGAACTACTACTCGATCGACTCCCAGCTGAACTCGATGCCGTTCAACACGTCGATGCCGCTGCTGTACATCAACAAGGAGGCCTTCGTGAAGGCCGGCCTCGACCCGTCGAAGCCGCCGACCACCCTCGACGAGATCATGGCGGCCGCGAAGAAGCTGACCGTCAAGCAGGGCGGGAAGACCGTCCAGTACGGCTTCAACGCGGCGATCTACGGCTGGTTCATGGAGCAGCTGATCGCCCAGTCCGGTACGACGTACTGCGACAACGACAACGGCCGCAAGGACCTCGCCACCAAGGTGGACTTCGACGGCGAGCAGGGCGTCAAGGTGGCCACCTGGTACCAGCAGATGGTCAAGCAGGGCCTGATGCCGAACACCGGTAAGAAGACCGACGACGCGCAGGCCGTGTTCAAGTCCGGTACATCGGCGATGCACCTGGAGTCGACCGGTGCGCTGCGCGGCTACCTGGACGCGGCGAAGGGCAAGTTCACGGTACTCACGGCGCCGTTCCCGCACCTGACCTCGTCCGACTCCGGTGGTCCGATCATCGGTGGCGCGTCGCTGTGGATCGACGGCCCGGGTCACTCCGACGCCGAGAAGCGCGCGTCCTGGGAGTTCGTGAAGTTCGCGTCGTCGCCGGAGCAGCAGGCCGCCTGGCACACCGGCACTGGCTACTTCCCGATCAACTCCAAGGCCCTCGACGTCCCCGAGGACAAGGCCTGGGTGGCGCAGTACCCGCAGTTCACCACCGCGATCACGCAACTGCACAACACCAAGCCCACCAACGCCTCGTCCGGCTGCATCCTCGGCGTCATGCCCCAGGCCCGCAAGGCCGCCGAAGACGGCATCGAAAAGGCAGTCCTCGGCACCGACCCAGCCCAAGCCATGAAGGCCGCCGCCGACTCCATCAAGCCCCAAATAGACCAATACAACAAGACGGTCAAGAAGTAGTTCGAACTACCGACAGCCGCCCGGAGAACACCGCTTCGGGCGGCTGTGGTTTGTCTCAACTGACCGTGGGTCGGGTCTTGCGGGCGTCGGCTGCGGCGAGGGCGGCCCGCATGGCGTCCCGCACCTCGGGTTCCCAGGGGCCGGTGGCGGTCAGTGGGATCTCGGTCATGAAGCGCCGGTCGGGCTCGGGGATCCGGGCGACGACGAGATCGGGGTCGCTGGCCACGGTCGCGTACAGGTTCGGGCCGTCGGCGCCGAACAGGTCTATGGCCACGAGTCGCCCATCCGTGGCGCGCATGATGTTGTCCGGGTTGTCATCCAGCTCAGGTCCGAACCAGGGCAGCTCTCTCCGAGCCCGTTCATGGATACGGCGTACGACGTCAACGAGATCGGCAACCTCCGGCGCCCGCTCGGCGATCGCCCGGTGGAACGCGGCGGCCTCGTGCTCGGGGACGGGTCGGAGCCGTTCCATGATCTGGAGGTCGCCGCCACCAGTGAGACGACGGTGCGCGAACAGTTGCGGAACCTGCCGGGTGTGCGCGGCGTCGCGGTACAGGGCGACGGAATACACGCTGGCCGGATCGAACGGGCTGATCCGCGCCACGGCCGTACCGTCGGGCGAGCGGAGCGCGATCGCCCAGTCGCCGGCCCGCATCGGGTCCACCCGGCCGCGAGAAGCGTCTGCTCCGCGTCTCGGTGATCTGCCTGCGGCTCCAAGAGAGCGAGCGTCTCACGGTGGGGACCGCTCTCCTCCGGCATCACGGTGCCGAGCATAGCCAGAGACATCGCTGTCGATCTCGGTATTTCTCGTTCGTGTAGAGGTAAAGGCGGAAGGAGATGTGTGATGACTGAGGTGTTGGTGGAAGGGCTTGTGATCGGGGAGTCGGCTCGGTGGCGTGAGGGGCGGTTGTGGTGTTCGAACTGGGGGGCGCAGGAGGTGCTGGCGGTTGATGGGGATGGTCGGCGTGAGGTGATGGCTCGGGTGTCGACGACGCTGCCGTTCTCGATTGACTGGCTGCCGGATGGGCGGCTGGTCGTGGTGTCCGGGCCGGAGGGGCTGCTGCTTCGGCAGGAGGCGTCTGGTGAGTTGGTGGTGCACGCGGATCTTTCGGCGTACGGGCTGCTCAACGAGATCGTGGTCGACGGGCGCGGCAACGTCTACGTGAACGGTGGGTGCGACTTCCACCCCGGGGAGGGCGAGCGTCCCGGGTTCATCCTGCTGATCACCCCGGATGGTTCGGTACGCCGGGTGGCGGACGAACTCGCGTTCCCGAACGGCATGGTGATCACGCCCGACAACACGACCCTTGTCATCGCGGAGTCGTTCGCCGGCACGTTGACGGCGTACGACATCTCCGCGGACGGCTCACTGTCGAACCGCCGCGTCTGGGCCCCCCACACCGGCGACGGCATGGTGATGGACGCTGACGGTGCCATCTGGACGCCCGGCTGGGCGAACGACGCCCCCGCCTGCCTCCGCATCGCCGAAGGCGGCAAGATCCTCGAAACCGTCCCCCTGGAACACGCCGGCTTCGCCTGCACGCTCGGCGGTCCCGACGGCCGAACCCTCTACATCCTCACCGCCGACTGGCACATGCAGGAGTCCTTCGAATCCAACCTCGACCGCCTCCTGACCTCCCGAACCGGCCGCATCCTGACGCACCCGGCGCCGGCCCAATCCGCCGGCCACCCATAATCCAGCCACCCGCGACCCGGCCCGCCCCTGACCTGACCGACCGCGATCCGCGGCACGCACGATCGGGCCGGCCGTGATCAGTCGCTCCGATGGGTTCCCGGGGTCTGTCGAGGACGGGTGTGCGCCCATGCTGCGGCGGCGAGCCACACGACGCCGCCGGACACCAGGCCGACCGTGGCGCCTGTCCCCACAGCATTGAGGAAGTAGCCGATCAACGCGCCGAGCGCCGACCCGATCAGCAGCGCCATTACCAGCAAGAACGTGGCGTCGCCTCCGTACCCGAGGTCGCGGAGACGCTTGCGCAGGGGAACCCCGCGATCCATGAGGATCAAGAGCTGCGCACTGACGAGGACCGCCAGTACGACGAGCAGTAGGTAGGCGATCGCTCCCACGGGTCAGTAGTGCCAGTAGTTGCGGCCGTCGGCGTTCCAGGGGACGGGGACTGTGGTGCGGTTGGTGAAGGCCATGCCTAGACCCTTGGCGATCTCGACGGTGCGGGAGAGCTGGAGGGCGTAGGGGTGGTTGTTGTCGTCCCACCACTGTTCGAACTGGGTGATACAGGTCTGGCCGGAGTAGTACGGGTTGGAGCAGGGATGCGGCGGGAGCCACTTCTGCAGATGACGGAAGTTGACCGTGGTGGAGCCGTTCGGCGGCTTGATGGTTCCGGACGCGTCCAGGCAGTAGCCGGCCGCGGGGATGTTCCACTTCACGTAGTGCTGCCGCCCGCCGCCTGACGGGATGTCCGTCAGGTTGGCGCAGTTCGCGTCGCCGATCTTCTCGGACACGACCCGCTGGACCTGCGTGAGCGGCCGGCCCGCGCCGTCGTTGTACCCGTCGAGCAGCACCCACTCGCCGTCGTGGACGAAGTGCTCTGCAGACTTCGGCGGCCAGGTCTTCGGATCGCCCCAGGAGATGTCGGCCTCAGTAGCGCTCAACGGCGTCCACGCCCACTGTCCGGCCGCGGTCTGCCCGGCAAAGTACTGCCCGGCCGACCGCTCGAACATCAGCGAGTACTGCCCGTAGTTCTCGGCCGCCGACACACTCGGCTCCCTCGTACTCGCGTCCGACGTCCGCGGAGCGACGACGGCAACGGCCGCGGCCACCACGGCAGCCACAGTGGAAGCTACGGCGAGTTTCTTGAGCACAGAGTGTGACGCTAGTCCTCAAGGGGTGCAGGTCAGCGGTCGAGCACCTCCCGGAGCTTCGCCGCGAACTCCTCCGGCTTGCCGGGCTGACCGTATTCGTTGCCGAGGAAGCCACCGTGGTTACTCGGGAAGACGACCGGCTCGAGATCGAGGCGAGCAGCAGCCGCCTTGCCACCACGACCGGCCAACTGATTCCCGGACTCCTCGCCGACCGCGATGACGATCCGGTCCCTGGCCTTGCCGAGAGCATCGAAATCCGGCAGGCACGACGTACAGCCTCGAAGATTCTGCCCGAGCAGAGCGTCCGTGCGGGACCCGTCGTCCTCGGTCGGCAGGCCGAACATGGCCGGATCAGGCGCCGGCTGCTGGGTGTAGTCGGCCGGGATCTCGCCGTCGTACCCCACGATCGCGATGAACTTGGCCATCCCGGCGCCCATGCCGTCGCGCTGATAGGTGTCGTAGATATCCGCGACCGCGGCCAGCGCGGACTCGCTGTCCGGCAGGATCCCGGCCAATGGCGGCTCGTGCGCGACCAGGGTGCTGATCAGATCGGGCCGTTGCGCTGTCAGGGCCAGCGCATTCACCGCGCCGCCGCTGCTGGCGAAGAGGTCGACCGGGCCGGCGTCGAGAGTCTCGATCAGCGCGATCAGGTCGGCGGCATGGTCGTCCGGCGTCAGCTCGGTCAGCTCACCGCTGCGGACACTCCGCTCCACACCGCGCGGGTCGTACGTGACGACGGTCCGGTCGGCGAAGTGTGAGGCCAGGGTCGGGAAGCCGCTCGCACCCATCGGTGAACCGATCATCAGCAGCACCGGCCGGTGGGCGAGATCGCCGCGGACGTCGTACGTCAGCGTGGCTCCGGGAACGTCGATCGTATGGGTGACGGGCTCGGCCATGACAGCTCCTCTGATCCGGCCCATCCCCCTAGGCTGGGCTCGTGACCGTGAGCCTAGACCGGCTCCAGGCGCACCGAACAGGTCCTCATCCGGCATTTACCCGGAACTCTCCGCGCACCACCTTGCGACCTCGAGCAGGCGATCTGCTTAGCTGGGGGTATGACTGACAAGCCTGAGATCGACTTTCCGGATGGACCGCCGCCGGCGGATCTGGAGATCACCGACATCACCGTGGGTGACGGCGACGAGGCCAAGGCCGGGTCGCGGGTGAACGTGCACTACGTGGGCGTGGCCCACTCGACCGGCGAGGAGTTCGACGCGTCGTACAACCGGGGTGCGCCGCTGGCCTTCCAGCTCGGCGTCGGCCAGGTCATCCAGGGCTGGGACACCGGCGTGCAGGGGATGAAGGTCGGCGGCCGGCGCCAGCTGGTCATCCCGCCGCACCTCGGGTACGGCGACCGCGGCGCCGGCAACGCCATCAAGCCGGGCGAAACCCTCATCTTCGTGGTCGACCTGATCAGCGTCAGCTGAGGTAGATCCAGCCGCTGTCCCGGGCCCCCGCGATCCGCCACAATGGCGGACATCGCGGGGGTCCTTCGCGTAGTTGTACTCATCCGTCTAGCCCAGCGGCCGGTTTGACTGGGAGGCATGACGACGATGGTTGCCACGAGCACCGCCACCGCGCGGGTCAACGTCACCCGGTACGCCGCGCCGGCCGCGAAGGTGCTGCTGTTCGTTTTGTTGCTCTTGGCCCTGATCTGGCCGGACCTGAGCGGGATCAAGGGCAAGGCGTCGACCGCGCGGCTGATCGTCTACCCGATCGGCGCGATGGTCTTACCGCTGTGGTGGTGGGCCTACGGGCGGACGAGGAGCAAGCTGCACAAGAGCTTCCCCTGGACCGCCGATCTGCTGATGACCCTGCCCTGGCTGATCGACCTGATCGGTAACCGCCTCAACCTGTTCGACACCGTCGACTGGTGGGACGACGCCATGCACTTCCTGCTCTGGGGTTTCCTCACCGCCGGCGTCGTGCTCGCCTTCGCGCCCCGCAACCTCTCCCGCGGCCTGACCGCCTTCGTCGCGCTCGGCTTCGGCGCCACCGCGGCCGTCGTCTGGGAGCTCGGCGAGTACGTCGCCTTCGTCCGCAACTCCCCCGAGCTCCAGTCCGCCTACACCGACACCCTCGGCGACCTGACCCTCGGCACCCTGGGCGCCCTCCTGGCCGGCCTCATCCTGTACGAGGTCCGCTCGCGTCAGGCGTCGACCTGGCGGTGAAGGGCGTCGAGAAGCTGAGTGACCACGGCGTCGGGAGAGCGGGTCCAGTCGGTCGACAGGACGTGGTGCACCCGCCAGCCGGTCACGGCGAGCGCTCTCGGGTGAGTGGTCAGGCGTTCCAGCAGCGTGTCGGCACCAACACGTTCCCGGGTATCCACTAGGACGGCCAGGCGGTGACCCTCGTCGCCGGGGAGTTTCAGCGCCAGGTCGCACCGGAACACCGACTCACCGACCGCTGTCTCCACCTCCACCCCCCGTGCTTCCAGGGCTGAGCGAAGCTGTTCGACCACTGAACTGACCGGAACAACGGAGGCCGCGGGCTTCACCGGCACGAGGGCTGACTTCGCGGCGGCTGCGTCTCCGCGGGACACCGCTGTGGCGTAGCCGAGGAAGCGGCGAAGGGTATTGGCGCCGTCGTTGTAGGTGTTGGTGATCGCCTCGGGTTCGATGCTGCTGACAACGACCATGTGGTGGCGAGCTCGGCTGAAGATGACGTTCAGGCGCTTCTCTCCGCCGGAGGTGTTGATCGGGCCGAAGTTCATCAGCATCCGCCCGTCCGCTCCGGCGGCGTAGCAGACGCTCATCACGACGATGTCGCGCTCGTCGCCCTGCACGTTCTCCAGGTTCTTCACGAACAGCCCGACGTCCTGCTCCCCGTGCGTCCGCACCTGCTCCGCCTCGTACCGCGCACCGAAGTCCGGATCCGCATCGGCCAGGTCGTCCAGCGCCCGCTCGATCTCTGCCTGCTGCGCCTCGGAGAACGCGACGATGCCCAGGCTCTTCCCCGTCTCGCGGGTCAGCAACTCTCGCACCAACTCGGCGATCCACCGTGCCTCAGCCGGGTTGGTCCGCCGGACGTAGACACCATCCACCAGCCGGACCGCCGTGATGCTGCCGGTCAGCACACTGTCGCAGACCTCGGACACCGCCGGAGAATCGGACCGCAATGTCCACGGCGGCGAGGCCTGCGCCGGCAGCCGATCCGGGACGGTCGCGAGCCTGCCTTGGTAGAACGCCGCATTGCTGAAGGAGATCAGCGCCTCGGAGCGGCTCCGGTAGTGCCAGGTGAGCATCGTGGCCGCGAGCCGCAGAGCGCTGATCGAGAGGAAGCTGTCCTCCGTCAGCGCAATCCCAACCTGCTCGGCCGCATCGTCCTCGAACCCGCTGTCTTCGGTACGAACCCGGAAGTACGTCGTCGGCGGGAGCTGCATCTGATCGCCGACGACGATCACCTGAGGTGCCCGGTGCAGCGCCGGGATCGCCTCCTCCACAGGGATCTGGCTCGCCTCGTCGTACACCACCACGTCGAACGCCGTGGTCAGCGGCAACGTGTCCGACACCGACGACGGACTCATCAGCCAGACCGGCCGCAGCAGCGAGGCCACCGCGCCCGGCGCACCCGACGCGAGGTCGCGGATCGACCGGTACCGCATCACCTTGCCGAACTCGTGCTCCAGCTCCCGTCGCCCCGCGGCGAACGCCTTCTTCCGCTCCCGATCCTCCGGCGACATCCCGGTCACGGTCTGCTCCGAGTGCGCCAGCTCGGTCAGGAACCGTCGCTTCACCTGTGCGACGACCACTTCGGCGTTCAACGAGGTCAGCTCGTCGTAGACCAGGCTCAGCTCGCCGACGATCGAGTCCACCCGCGCCGAACTGAGCTGCAGCGGCGCGGCGGTCCCGGCACGCTCCCATTCCGCCGCACACACCGCGTACTCAAGCTGGTCGGGCGACGCGTACAGCCGTCGCACTGCGGTCCGCACCGACTCCGGCGCGTCCTCCAGCTCCCGCAAGGCCGGACCAACAGCTCGTACGACGGAATCGGCCTCGACCAGCTGATACGCCAGCCCACGCACACCATCCACCGTCAGCGTCTCGTACTCCGCCGCCAGCAACCGCTGCGTCGGTTCCTCGGTTTGATCGAGCGCATCGGCCACGCGCTCCAGCTCCGAGGGAGCTCCGTCGCGCAGGACGAAACGCCAGTCCGCAAGGAGCGGATTCTTCCGCAACGACGTCAGCCGATCGGTCAACGCGACCGGATCGTCCACACCCCAGTCACGCCGCGTCCGTTCGGCGTGTTCCGCAACGGCAGCGGTGGCCTCCTGCGCGGCCACCAGGTCGGTGAGCACCTCGACGACAGACGGGCGTACGGCGCGCGCCGTACCGTCGAAGCGGCTCCGCACCAGGTCCCGCACCCGGCGCCAATCCCCGTTGAGGAAGGAGAACAGACCGCCCTCCTTGCTCTCGGCAACCTTCAGAGCGGACTTCGCGTCGGCCGGAGCCAGCGGCTCCCGCCACCCGACCGCCGTGTCCCAGGCAGCCCGCTCGGCTGCCACGAACCACTCCCGCCGGGCGCCCGCCGCCGACAACTCATGGGCCAGCTGAGACCGCGGATCGATCGCCTCCACACGGTCCCGCGCATCAAGCGGCGCGAGTGCGCGCCCGAGCTCCGCAAGAACCCGGACCTGCTGCACGCTCCAGCCGTCGTCCGGTGCCGTGGCGCCGACGTGGGCCAGAGCCGAGGCCACTCCCGCCCACGCGACCCGAACCTGGCGAGCGCTCTCGGGCACATCGGCATCACCCCACCGTTCCGCTGCGAGAAACGCCAACGGACTGCGCGCGAGCACCCCTTGACTGGCCGGGTCGGCGGCGGCTAGCTCCCGGGCGACCGTCCGTACGATGGAGCGCGCGGACCACCACTCACCGGGCGCCGGCACCAACGCCCGCTCATCCAAAGGCTCCCAGCGATGGTCGCGGAGCTCCGCCAACCGATTCACGACGTCTCGGAGCCGCGGTTCGCCGGCAGTCAGGTGCTGCTCGAACTCACCGACCGTGGCGAGCAGCCGGTCCACTCGGGCGACCAGCTGGTCACGGCGTCCGGTCAGCTCGTCCAGGTCGTCCTCGGCGGCCATCCAGGTCTCATACGTGTCCCGCAGCCCGTGGACGAAGGCCTTCTTGTCGGCCTGCGAGTCATGGATCAGTGCGCACAGCCCGTCCAGCCGGCGGCTCGCGAGGCGCGCATGCACGACATCCAGCGCGGCCCGCTTCTGGCAGACGAACAGGACGCGGCGGCCGCTGGCGACGAAGTCCGCGATCATGTTGGTGATCGTCTGCGACTTGCCGGTCCCCGGCGGACCCTGGATGACGAAGCTCTCACCCCGCCGCGCCCGCGCGATCGCCGCGACCTGCGACCCGTCGGCCGGCACGACCAGGTGCCGGTCGGCGATCGGAAGCTCCGGCGGCGCGCTGCTGATCGGCCGCGGGCGGTCGGAGAACAGTTGGTCGAACGAAGCGCACGACGCACCGGTCGCGAGCAGTTCGTCGTAGTCGCGGACCAGGCCGAGCGTGCGGTAGTTGAAGTTCGCGAGCGAGACCGCACAGAGGTCGACGTCCCACGAGTACGGGCCGCCCTCGGTGTCGAGCGAGTACATATCGGTCTCGATCGCGCCCGGCCGCCGCGGCTCCGCGCCGAGCGCGACGCCGAGGGGCAACTCCTGCCGGGCGAGCTGGGTCCGGAAGATCTGCACGCCGAGCGGCTGGTAGTCGGTCCGGCGATAGGAGTACGCGTAGTGCTTGCCGCCGAACTCGTAGGCGGTGTTGCCGTGCTTGCGCCGCTGGTAGCTCCGCAGCCGGACCATCGCGCGGTGCCGAACCAGGTCGATCCGGGGCTTCGCCCGCAGGTGCAGTTGCAGGCCCGGCTCGGTCGCTTGGATCTCCTTCGCCAGCCGCTCGTGCAGCGCGGGAATCGCACCCGGCTCGGAAAGGTCCACGGTCTCCGGCAGCGTGATCCCGTACAGCTGGCGCAGGTGATGGCGCAGGGTCGGATTGACCTCCGCGATCGGGTCGGCGACCCGGAGCGTGTACGAGTCCCGTACGCCGCGCTTCTTGGTGAGCTCGACCTTCGCCAGCACCAGCGGCGATGCCAGCCGAGTGTCCCGGTCGTTCTTCAGGTCGTGCCAGCGCAGGAACGCCGGAACCAGCCGCAATTGATCCTGCCCGTACTCCGCTCTGTCCCGCCGAGCCGTCGCGATCAGTTTGTCCAGCGTGTTCGCGGCGTACGGCGCCTCGTCGTACCGGACCCATTTGCCCAGCGGCTGGGGCTTGCCGAGGAGCTCGGCGGCGAGATCGTCGCGCCAGGTGAACAGCTGCTCCGCGCGGATCGTCCGAACGTCGAGCATCAACGGCACCGACACCTCGGTGACGTTCAGCGTCTGCGCGGTCGGCCGGAAGTTGATCAGCCGGTTCCGCCGGGACAGGTCGAACAGCCGGTCCCGCAGTGCCCCGAGCACCGCCGTACGCCGGTCGGCCGCCCCGCGGGTGATGGCTTCGACGTCGAAGTCGACAGGCTGGTCGCGGTAGTTCTCGAGCTGCTCGATCAGCGACCGCAGATCCTGGGCGCGGTGGTGCCGGTCCGGTTCGGCCATCTGGGCGGCCACCGAGACGATCACCGGGTGCAGGTCGGGATCGAGCCGATACAGGTTCCCGCGGGCGTCGATGAGGCTTGCGACGTCCGCCGTACGAGCCAGGTCGAGGCCGCAGCCGAGGGCGAGCAGCAACTGCCCGAGGCTGAAGATGTCGGTGAGCGGGTCGTGGTGGCCGACCACGTGCTCCCAGCTCTGCCAGCCGGCCAGGTGAACGGGTGCCGTGATTGCCTCGGGGAGCGGCTCGGTGACCACGGTCGTCAGCCGGCCACCGCTCGTACCGAGATCGAGATCAGCCTGGCGGTGCGCGACCACTTCCACCGCGATCGGCCGCGAACCCTGCCGGGCCTCGATCTCTCGCCGCGCGAGCGCGGGCCGGACGGCGTCCTCGGGCGCGAACCCCAGTCGGTGCTGCTCGTCGACGGTGATCCGGTCGAGGCCACGTAACGGCGCGACCAGACCCCGCTCGTGAACCTCGGCGGTCGCGTGGAACAACGGCAGCACGGCCGCGAGGAGAGCGTCGTTGCCGAGCCCGCCCTGCGAGACGGCCAGCGCGACCAGGTCGTCGGCGCTCATCTGACCACCTCCTCCGCGGCTCGCACCAAGCGCGCTCGTTGCTTGTCGCTCCACCCGAGCTCGTCGTCGGCGATGTCGTCGTACCCGGTCAGGCCGGAGCGCCGGGCGATCACGAGCGAGGCGACCAGGCCGTCGTCACCGGCGTCCGGATCGGTGGTGGCCAGATCGAGCAGCAGGTAGCACAGGTAGCGTTTAGTTGCCTCGGTCAACGGTCGTGGCCGTGGCATCGGCGCCCCGTCGATCGGACGGACCGCCAGTGGCTCGTCGAACCGCGGCACCGCTCCGCCCGGTACGCCGAGCGGGCCGGGCGGATCCGCGAAACCCGCCGCGGCCGTGGCGATCGCGTCCGTACGCAGTCCGCCGGTGTGGGCGATCGAGGCGGCGAAGTCACTGCTCAGCTCACAGAGCAAGCTCGCGTCGAGCAGGTCCGGCGCGTCGACGTCGAGCGGTCCGGTGACGAGCGCCTCGACGTCCTCACCGGCGAGCCAGTACTTCAATGCCCAAGCGCGGCCGACCCCTTCCGGATGCGTCGTCCCCCGGCTGCCGGCGCTGAGATCCAGCCCGTCGGCCTGCCGGAGATAGGCCTCGGGATCGGCGGTGCTCAACCCGGTCTGGAGCTTGAGGAGAGCGCGTACGGCGGTCGCGAGGTCGCCGCACGAGGTCAGCGCACCGCGGTCGGCGAACAGCTCGGTCGCCAGGGACCAGCGCCTATGGGTCTCGAGGTACTGCGGAGGGGTGCGCGCGTCACCGGCCGCGGCGTCGAGCAACCGGTCGACGGCGAGATACCCGCCGTCCTCGTCCTCCCACAGCAGTCGGTGCGCGAGCTCGTGACCGATGACAGCGGTCAGCTCGTCCTCGTCCAGCCGGTCGAGCAACTCTCCCTGGAAGAGAATCACCGCCTTGCCGGGCTGATGGATGTACGCCGCGTTCGGATCCCCACTCACCTGGAAGTAGTCGATGTCCGCATCCAGGTCCAGTGCCTCGGCGGCCCGCTGTCCGGCCCGATACACGACCGGGTGCGCACCCGCCTCCAGCCGGTACGCGTGCCGCAACAGTACGTCGCCGAGCCCATCGACCGGACCGCCCAGCAGGGCCGTCCACGCACGCTCGTCCAGGCGGCGCACAACCGCCAGGACAGCCCGGTGATACCCCAAGACGGACAACATGGCCGCCACGATAACCACCCCGACCGACGAATTCCGAGGGTCAAGGCCCCGCCAGGTGGGTCAGCGGTCGGTGGGTCGGCACACTCCGATGGCGGCGGCGGAGGCGGCCAGCGCCTGGGCCGCGGGGTTCGCGGGCCCTGCACCGGCGCCGGAGCCGACCTCGGACGGGACGCCCGCAGCACCGGACGAGTCGGCGGCGGCCGCGTCGGCGGCGGCCGCGTCGGTGCGGGTCGTGTGGCGGCCGATCGGGACGACCATCGGGCTGCCGGCGACCGGGTCGGGGATGACCTTGACGGCGAGTCCGAAGATGTCGTGGACGACCTGCTCGGTGATCACCTCCCGAGGGTTGCCCTCGGCAACGATCGCGCCGTCCTTCATCGCGATCAGGTGGTCGCCGAACCGGCAGGCCTGGTTGAGGTCGTGCAGGACCAGGACGATCGTACGGTCGTCGGACTTGTTCAGGTCGACGAGCAGATCGAGGACCTCGAACTGATGGGTCAGGTCGAGGAACGTGGTCGGCTCGTCCAGCAACAGGATGTCCGTCTCCTGCGCGAGCGCCATCGCGATCCAGACCCGCTGTCGCTGCCCACCGGACAGCTCGTCGATCGGCCGGTCGGCCAGCGACAGGACGTCGGTCGACGTCATCGCCTCCGCGACCGCCTCGTCGTCGGTCTTGGTCCACTGCCGGATCCACCGGGTCCGCGGGTACCGTCCCCGACCGACCAGGTCGGCGACCGTGATCCCTTCCGGCGCGGTCGGTGACTGCGGCAGCAGCCCGAGCTTGGTCGCGACCTCCCGGGTCGGGATCGACTGAATGCTCTTGCCGTCCAGCAGCACGGTCCCGCGCGACGGCTTGAGCAGCCGGGCGAGGGTCTTCAGCAGGGTCGACTTGCCGCACGCGTTGGCGCCGACGATGACGGTGATCTTGCCGGTCGGGATCCGGACCGACAGGTCGTGGATGATCTCCCGCTGGTCGTAGCCGACCGCGAGCCCATCGGCAGCCAGGCTGTGTGGTGTCACGGCTTCCACAGAGTTCTCCATCTCTCAGCCACCACTCCCCACCCGGTTGGTCCGGGCCAGCAGGAACATCAGGTACGGCGCACCCACCACGCCGGTCACCACACCGACCGGCAACTGCGTGTCGCCGAACGCGTGCTGCGCAATCAGGTCCGACAGGGCCACCACCAGCGCGCCGAGCAGTGCCGACGAGATCATCGCCGGCCCCGGCGACCTGGTCAGCCGCCGCGCGATCGGCGCCGCGACGAACGCGACGAACCCGATCGGCCCGGCCGCCGCGGTCGCCACCGCGGCCAGCAGGACCGCGATCACGATCAACCCGAGCCGCGAGCTCTCCACCCGCAACCCCAGCCCGTACGCCGTCTCGTCGCCGAGCTGGAGAATGCGCAGCCGGTGCACGAGGAACGTGGTCAGTGGCGCCAGCACCACCAGTGTGATCGCGAGCGACCGTACGTTCGACCAGTCTCGCCCGTTCAGGCTGCCGGTCAGCCAGATCAGCGCCTGCTGCGCGATCTCGACCCTCGCCTTGGTCAACAGGTACGACGTGATGCTGGTGGCGACCGCGCCGATGCCGATCCCGATCAGGATCAGCCGGTAGCTCGACACCCCGTGCCGCCAGCCCAGCACGTACATGATGAACGCGGTCAGCACGGCACCGACGATCGCGAAACCCGACACCGCGACGCCGGTCAGGCCCAGCGTGACGATGGCGAACACGGCGAACGCGCTGGCGCCGTACGTCACGCCGATGATGTCCGGGCTGGCCAGCGGGTTGCGGGCGATGCTCTGGAAGATCGCGCCGGACATGCCGAGCGCGGCACCGACCATCAGGCCGGTGAGTGCCCTGGGCAACCGGAGCCGGTTGACGATGAACTCGGTCGCCCGGTCGCCACCGCCGAACAACGTCTTCACCACGTCGACGACCGGGATCCTGAAATCCCCCAGCGACAACGAGACGCAGAACGTCACGAACACAATGACCGCGAGTACGACGATCACCATCAGCGACCGCGCCTGCCGAGCCGCCCGCGCCCGGCTGATGATCTGGATTGCCTCGGCGGTCATGGGGCCTCCCGGCCTGGACTGAGGAGCGCAGGGAGCGAAGCGACTGGAGCGACGAGGGAAGGCCGGGAGCCAAGGCCCCATGACCACGCCGGCGCCGAAGGCCCGGCCAAAAGCACGGTCATGGGGCCTCCCGGCCTGGACTGAGGAGCGCAGGGAGCGAAGCGACTGAAGCGACGAGGGAAGGCCGGGAGCCAAGGCCCCATGACCACGCCGGCGCCGAAGGCCCGGCCGAAAGCACTGTCATAGGTCTGCGAGCTTCCGGCGGCGGACGAGTGCGATGAAGAACGGCGCTCCGATGACCGCGGTGACGATGCCGACCTGCAGCTCACCAGGCTGCGCGACGATCCGGCCGATGACGTCGGAACTGAGCAGCAGGATCGGTGCCAGGACCATCGAGTACGGCAGGATCCAGCGGTAGTCCGGTCCGGTCACCAACCGCGCCACATGCGGGATCGTCAGCCCGATGAACCCGATCGGTCCGGCCGCTGCGGTGGCCGCTCCACAGAGCAGTACGACGACCACCGCCACGAACAACCGGGCCAGTCCGACCCGCTGCCCTAGCGACTTGGCTACGTCGTCACCGAGCGACAGCGCGTTCAGGACTCGCCCGGAGACCAGCGCCAGCACGATCCCGATCAGGATGAACGGCGCGACCTGCGCGGCGATCTCCGAATCACGGCCGGCCAGCGATCCGACCGACCAGAACCGGAACTGGTCGAAGGTGTCGACATCACCGATCAGCACCGCGGTCGTCAGCGACCCGAGCATCGCCGTCAGCGCCGCCCCGGCGAGCGCCAGTTTCACCGGCGTCGCGCCCTCCCGGCCGAGCGACCCGAGCATGTAGACGACGATCGAAGCGGCCGCCGCACCCGCGAACGCCAGCCAGACGTACGCCGTCAGAGTCGACAACCCGAACCAGTAGATGCCGCCGACAACGAACAGCGCGGCGCCACCGTTGACCCCGAGGATGCCGGGATCGGCCAGCGGGTTCCGGGTGACGCCCTGCATCAACGCGCCGGACAGGCCCAAGGCGGCACCGACCAGCAAGCCGATCACCGTCCGTGGCACCCGCAGTGAGTGGATGATCACGTGATCGGTGTTCGCCTCGTTGTAGTGGCGCAGGGCATCGAACACCGTCGGCAGCGGGATCTGCTTCGACCCGACCGCGATGCTGAGCAGCGTCACCAGCACCAGCAGGGCGATGCAGCCGATCAGGCCGAGTACGAGCGTCGCCCGCCGGGTCCGCCGAGGGCGCGACGATGTAACGACGGCATCCGGGCCGGTGTCGGCCACAGCAGTGGGCGGGGGCATTGGACTTTGGGATCCTCTTAGGTAAGGCTAACCTCTAGACGCCCCAGAATAACCCGGCCATCTTCGGGTCCGCACCTGGCGTCTTCCCTGCGTAGTTTCCCAGACCGGGGCGGAGGGGCGGGGCAGCAATGACAATGGAGAAACCAGCATGACGACTGTGCTCGAGCGGCCGATCGTGTTCGACTCGGTTCTCGCCGCCGTGGCGGCCGTTGACGACCTGAGCCCGCACCTGCGCCGCGTGACGTTCGTCGCACCGCGGATCGCGCAGGTGGTCAGCGCCGGACCGGACCAGCGGATCAAGGTGCTGCTCGCACCCCCCGACGGCACCGAGATCAGGCTGCCGTCCGGCCCCGAGTGGTACCCGGAGTGGTGTGCGCAGCCGGTCGAGGAGCGTTTCATCATGCGGACGTACACCGTCCGCGCGCTGCGTCCCGAGGTCGCCGAACTCGATGTCGAGTTCGTCCTGCACGGCGTCAACGGCCCGGCCTCGGCCTGGGTCAGCGAGGCGCAACTGCGTGACCAGGTCGGCCTGATCCTGCCCTTCGCGGTCGACACCACCAGCACCAAGGGCCTACTGCACTCCGGCGTCGACTACGTTCCGCCGGCCACCAGCGTGCGCCGGATCCTGGTCGCCGACGAGACCGCGCTACCGGCGCTCGCCGGGATCCTCGAGCAGCTCCCGGCCGCCGTCCACGCGACCGTCTTCGTGGAGGTCCCGGACGCCAGTGACATCCGGCCACTGCCGACCCCCGGCTCCGCCGATATCACCTGGATCACCCCGGCCGATTGCACCTCGTTGCTCGAGGCCCTCAAATCCGCCGAACTTCCGTACGACGCCGACTACGCGTGGGTGGCCGGTGAGTCGTCGATGATCAAGTCGGTACGTCGCCACCTGGTCAACGCGGCCGGGATGCCCAAGGCCGCCATCTCCTTCCAGGGCTACTGGAAGCGCGGCGAAGCCCAGGTCTGAACAGATCCGGGAGAGCTGAAGGGGCAGATACTCCAGCCCTCCCGGGAGCCTTGTTATGAAGGGTTCTCGGCGTGGGTCAGGGTCTCCCATGCCACGAACAGGTTGTTGGAGCCGGCCGGCCGACGAGACTCGGTGAGCGCCTGGGTGTTGGACATCGCGATGCCGAGGCGCGTGTGCAGAGCGTTGAAGCCGACCTCGGTGATCGGGCCGAGGCCCCGGTTGACGGTGCCGTTGCACAGCCAGGACGGAACCGGCTCGAGGTTGCGCTCCCAGCGGGACTGGAACCCGAGCGCCTGCCGGAGCCGCTCACCGAACTCCGGGTAGAGGTCGATCCCCTGGATCCGCGAGGTCTCCAGGACGTGAGAGATCGACGAAATGCCGTAGCCGGTGTGGGTGAAGTCGCGACAGGTCTCCTGAGTCAGACCGGTCACGAACGTTCCCTGCCCCTGCCAGTACGCGACGATCTTGTCGCGGGTGTTGAGGTTCTGGCTCGGCTTCGTCTTCGGCAGCGCGCCGTCCGACTCCAGATAGACGTAGGCCGGCACCCGCACCCGGTAGAGCACGATCGCCTTGTCGTACACCGTCTTGTCCTCGAGGAACACACCGATGCCCTGGATCGCCTCGGTCATGCTCAACTCCCAGTTCCCGTTGGAGTTCGAGCCGTTGATGATCTCGGGCAGGTAGACGTTGCGCAGCATGGTCGCGAACCGGCCGGAGTTCGGCCAGTTGCCGTAGACATGCTTGATGATCTCCGCGGCCTTCGGCCACGACGACGCGGCCCACGCGGTCTGCAGCGGAGCGTTGCTATTGGTGTGATCGGTGATGGTCGCCGACCACGCGTCCATCAGCTGGATCGACTTCTGCGCGTATCGATCGTCACGGGTGAGGTACCACAGCAGCGCGTCCGTGTACGCCGCGATCGCGTCCTCACGCTCGTTGGTGCAGCCAAGGTTGGGATTCGAGTACGGACCGCACTCGACGACCGAGCGCGGAGTCGGCGTCCGGGACAGCGACGCGTAGGAGCTGTTCTTGGCCTGGTTGAATGCGTTCGTCCACGGCTGTGCACCGGCCTGGACCTTGGCCCGGACGAAATCCAGTTGGGCCCGGCTGACGCCAACGCCTGGATGGGTGAACGTCGCGGGTGCGTCGACGGCCATGGGTTCAGCTTTCGAGGCGGCTACTGCTGGACTGCTGAGCGCTCCGGCCACCAGCGCGGCGCACGCCGCGGCCAGGAGTAGGGGTTTGGTTCGCATGGGCGGATGTCCTGTCTTCGGGGGCGGTAGGACACTGCGCTCCCCCGCGTGCCCGGAGGCACTAGCGCAGGGTCTTTGCGAAAGTTTGACGACGGACGGTGAACGCGTCAACACCTGGCCCCGAACGGAACAGGCCGCGAGGTTTTCCCAGCTCAGTGGAACAAAGTGAGGCTTTGTCCCATTAACGGGAGAGCCTCTCGATCACTTTCTGCGACAGCGAGATCAGCTGACCTGCGTCGCCAGCTCGCCGACGCGAACTCCGGCCGCGTCCAGCAGGGCGGCCGCGGTGGTGACGCCGATGCCGGCCAGCGGCTGCGCCTTGACGACCGCCCGCGCGCTCGCGCCGTCGAAGATGATCGTCAGCTGGATCGCCAGCGTGCCCGGGTCCTCCGCGCCCGCCTTCACCAGCTCCCGGTGGAAGAAGTCGGTCAGCTGCTGCTTGAAGTGCCGCGCGACCACCGAGCCCGGGTGCTCGGGATTCTTCAGCTCCACCGCCGTACTCACGTAGGGGCAGCCGAGGAAGTTGCCAGCAGCAACCACCGAGTCCTGCCGCTCGAACACGGTCAGGATCCGCTCCCGGGGCGACCGGTCGTCCTCCGCGCCGGGCTGCAGCAGACTCTGGTACGCCGGTCCGCGGCTGGCCAGGCTCTCCGCGATCAGCTCGTCCTTGGACCGGAACAGCTGGTACATCGACTTCTTCGACACCCCGGCCGCCTTGCAGAGCGCGTCCACCCCGATGTTGACGCCGTCGCGGTAGAAGAGTTCGCCCGCGGCGTCGAGAAGCCGCTCACGGGGCGTCGCCGGGGTGGTCATGGGGCCTCCCGGCCTGGACCGAGGAGCGCAGGGAGCGAAGCGACCGGAGCGACGAGGGAAGGCCGGGAGCCAAGGCCCCATGACCACGCCGGCGCCGAAGGCCCGGCCAAAAGCACAGTCATGGAACGAGGGTACCGGCTGGATTTGAGTTTGGAAACCGATCGGTTTACAGTCGGGGAAACAGATCGGTTCCCACCAAGGAGTTTCAGATGACCACACTCACCGGCGCCGTCGTCCTGGTCACCGGCGGACAGCGCGGGATAGGCAAGGCGATCGTCGACGACCTGCTCGACCGGGGCGTCGCCAAGGTCTACGCGACCGCGCGCAACCCGCAGCCGAGCACCGACCCCCGCGTGGTCCCGCTGCCACTGGAGGTCACCGACCAGGCCTCGATCGACGCCCTGGCCGCGGCCGCGCCCGACGTCACCGTCCTGATCAACAACGCCGGCGCCAGTTCGCCGGACACCTATCTGGACGCGCCGGTCGAGGAGATCCGCGCGGTCTTCGACGCCAACTTCTTCGGCCCGCTCGAGCTGACCCGCGCCTTCGTGCCGATGATCGAGCGCAACGGCGGCGGCCACATCCTCAACGCCCACTCGGCCCTGTCCTGGGTCGCGCGGCACGGCGCGTACTCCGCGACGAAGGCCGCGTTCTGGCTGCAGACCAACGCGATCCGGCTCGAACTGCTCGACCGCGGCATCGGTGTCACCGGCCTGCACATGGGGTACGTCGACACCGACATGACCACCGCCGTCACCGCCCCGAAGTCCCGGCCCGAGGACATCGCCAAGCAGGCCCTCGACGGCATCGAGACCGGCGCGCACGAGGTGCTCGCCGACGACACCGCCCGCGGCGCCAAGGCCGCCGTCTCCCAGGACCTCGCGGTCCTCTACCCCGAACTGGCCAACTGACCGACACCCGGCCGCCATTTTTCGGTAGGGATCTTGCGTAAACTGGTCAGGGATGATCGACGTCCTTGCCGTTACCCGCCCGGAAGATGCCGTCACCGATTTCCTGTCCGTCCTCGACCCAGCACACGGCCGCGAGGTGCACCTCGTCGCTGCTGAGCGCGGGACCTATCTGAAACTCCCCGCCGGGATGCCGCTCGCCGGCCGGCTGGCCGCGATCGCCACGTTGCACGCCAGCACCGGCGAAGGGGACCGGCCGTTCTCCGCCGAAACCGCGGCTGCCGCGATCACGCTGGAGACCGGCAGCACACCCTTCACCGTCTGGACACACCATCCGTCCGATGCCCGCGGGCGCTGGGGCGAGGGCCTCATCTCCGTCATCCAGGCTCCCGTCCGGCACCCCGCCGGCCCACCGGCTGACCTCGTACTCGAGCTCGTGCAGCCGACGGCGTCGCCGTACGAGCAGGAGCGGCTGGACGCGACGGTTGCCTGGGTTCGGCGTCATCTGGACCCGGCAGCGGGCCGGGTGATCGAGATCGGTGCCCATGAGGGTGCGTTGACGCGGCGCCTGCTCGCCGACGGGTACGGCGTCGACGCGACCGAGCCGGACCCCGTGGCGCTGGATCGGCTCAGGACGAACGTCGCCGGTGACGTTCGGATCCATCCGCACAGCTTCGACGATCTCGCGACCACGGCCCGGCTGACGGGTTCGGCGTACCTGCTGATCGAGCTGTTGTACTACGGCCAGGACCTGATGCTGCTCGAACGGTTCCCCACCGACCGGCTCTTCATCGCGCTCGAGCCTGGCGAGCTCACCCAGCGGACTTGGCCGGCGACGTGGGCGATCGAGGATGAGGTCGAGCTCGTCCCGCCCCGGCTCGAACCACTGGCCGGCGGACCCGCCTTCCTGCGCAAGCGCGGCAGCCGGGGCGTCCTCCTGCGCCGGATGAACTAGCTGCCTACGTAGACATCCCGGTCGCGGGTGTACTCCATGGTCGCCGCGATCCCGTCCGCGACCTCCACGCCGTACTCGCGCTCGACGATGTGCAGCGCCAGGTCGATCCCGGACGTGATGCCGCCGGAGGTGACCAGCGTGCCGTCGTCGACGACGCGGTTCGTCTTGAGCTCGGCGCCGAAGGTTTCGAGCTCCGCCCAGGCACCGCGGTTCGTCGTGGCCGCGCGGCCCTTCACCAGGCCGGCCTCGGCGAGCAGCATCGAGCCCGTGCAGACCGAACCGATCCAGCTGAGCGTCGGCGCGAGCTCGGCGATCCTGGCCGTCATCACTCCGCGGCGCGCCTCGGCCCACGAGCCCTTCTCGGCGCGGTTCATCCAGCCGCCACCCGGGACGAAGAGTGCGTCCGGCGTACCCAGTCCTTCAGGTGCCTTGAATTGCAGGGTGTTCAGGCCGGTCACCTCGACCGGGCCGTCCAGACCGACCAGCGCCAGCTCGAGCGCGGTTCGCTTCGAGGCATGACTCCAGACCTCGAACGGACCCATCACATCCATCTCGTCCACACCGTCGAACACCAGCATCTCGATTCGCATGACTCCACCCAATCGGCCGGCACCGGTCTGCACCAGTGGCCACAACGCCGCCCTTCGCAAGGATCTGGCCAGCGCAATCAGACCAGTACGTCGGTGGCTTGGTGGGTCCGGTCGACGCCCTCGACGAAGATCACCACGCCGTCGGAGTTCTCGGTGCGGAGCGGGAGGATCTCCCGGTACGCCGCCGACTCGTACCAGCCGTACAGGTGGTCGCGGTCCGGGAACTCGATCACGATCGGCGCACCCTCCCAGTCGCCTTCGATCTGCTCCGGCGCGGCACCGTGCACGATGAAGTGCCCGTCGTACGGCGCCAGCGTCTCGTGGATGCGCTCCAGGTACTTGACGATGTCCGCGCCCATCCGGACGTTGCGCAGGTAGGCGATCGCGTAGTGCTTCATAGCTGTTCCTCCTCGGTGGTCGATGCGTTCAGCTTCGGGCACCTCGGTGAGTTCAGACGATTACCTCAGACGTCATCAGGGCTGCTTGGTCTGCTGCCGACGTACCGTAGATGGCATGTCAGTCACAGGGGGTCCGCCTTCTACGCCGGTCGAGGAGGCGGAGGAGCGGGTCGGGCCGTACCGGTTGATCCGGCGGCTCGGACAGGGCGGCATGGGTGTCGTCTACCTGGCCGAAGGACCTGAGCACCAAGAGGTTGCGCTGAAGGTACTGCGCCCGCACGTCGCCCATGACCCGATCGCACGGGCTCGGTTGCAGCGCGAAGCGACCACCCTGCAGAAGGTGAGCCACCCTGGTGTGGCCGGCATCCTCGACCACGACCTGGAGGGCGACCAGCCCTACCTGGTGACTCGGTTCATCCCAGGACGGCCGCTGGACGAGCAGGTGGACGAACGCGGGCCGCTGACCCCGCGCAAGTGGCTGCCACTGGCTGGATGCCTGGCGGAGTCGCTGCAAGCGATCCACCTGGCCGGTGTGATCCACCGAGACCTCAAGCCGGGCAACGTGATGATGTTGAACGGCAAGCCGGTCATGATCGACTTCGGCATCGCTCAGGCCGCTGATGACCTCCGCCTCACGCAGACCGGTCTCGTGATCGGTACGCCGGGCTATCTGGCGCCCGAGCTCATCGAGGGCGAGACGGTGTCGGAGTCGGCGGACTGGTGGGGCTGGGCGGCCACTGTGGCATTCGCGGCCACCGGACGCCGGCCTTTCGGCAAGGGTCCGTTCGAAGCGGTGCTGCATCGGGTGCACACCGGTCAGGCCGACCTGGAGGGCTTGGACCCGCGGCTGAAGCCACTGCTCGCGGCGGCCCTCTCACCTGGCAAGAGCGACCGTCCGACGCAGGACGAGATCATGGCCGGTCTCAACCGGTACGCCGAGGGCCGCGACGCACTGCCGCCCCGCGAGTCGCCGACGGTGATCGCCGTACCGGCGACCGTGCAACTCCACCCGCAGACCGCGCTCATGACGCGCGAGCTGCCGTCGGATGAGCCGTCACCCACTGATGTCGCAGAGCTGGTGCCGCCGGTCATTCCGCCGTGGTCGGCCTTCACACCGATCCGCGACAAGATTCGCGACGCCGCGGCCAAGAAGCCTGTTGCTGCCGCGCCGGTGCATCCCGCGACGTACAGTCCGGCACCGGTTGCCGCCGCGCCGGCCGCGATGCCCTTGCCGTATCAGAGTGGTCCGCAGCCGGTTGCGCCGTACCCGTATCAGCAGAATCCCTCGCCCTATCAGCAGAATCCGTCGCCATACCAGCAGAGTCCCTCGCCGTATCAGCAGCCCGGGCAGCCGCAGCAGCAGCCCGGTGGCGGCCACCCGGAGAAACCATCGAAGGCTCCACCCACCGGCCGGCGGACTCTGGTGGTCGTCGGGTTCATGGTGGCGCTGACCGGCCTGACTGCTCTCAATCCCGGCCTTGGAGCCGCCATCGCCATCGTGCTGCTGGTGATCGCTCGGACGGCCGACCGCACCAGCACTGCTCTGATGCGTCGCCGTCAGATCCGTGGCCGCTCCGGGCGTTCGGATGGCGTAGTTGCGGCAGCCTCCAGCCCACTGCAACTCGTCACCGCAGCGCTGATCACTCTGCCTTGTCTGATCCTGCCGCTGCTGATGGGCGTTGTGGTCGGTGGCATCGTCACTGCTGTTGCCGCTACCGCCTACGGCCTCGAATGGCAGCCGCTGTCGGCCGTCGGCTTCGGCAGCGCCGCTCTCGTCGCACTCTTCACCGCCTGGTGGGGGCCTGGCGGCAGTTCACTCCGCCGCGGCGCACACATCGCGGTGCGCAATACGTTCCGGCCACAGTGGGTCGGCGGCATGCTGGCTGCCGTGCTTCTGGCTGTCGGCGGCTTCACGTTCTACCAGGCGACTCAGGGTCAGGGTGCTGCCTGGGCGCGGAACCCCATCGAAGCCCCCACCATCGACCGTCCGACGTTCAGCGATCTCCGGGACGCGCCCTTCATCCGGGACCTCCCCATCATCGGACGATGACAGCATCGAGGCGATGACTGCATCGGGCGATGACTGCATCGGGCGATGACGGGGAGTCCGGCGGACCTCAGAGCTGGACGATCTGGCTGCGTTCGGGACCCACGCCGATGGCGGAGATCCGGGCGCCGCTGAGGGACTCGACGGCGCGGACGTAGGACTGAGCCTCCTTCGGGAGGTCCTCGAAGGTCCGGCAGCCGGTGATGTCCTCGGACCAGCCGTCGAACTCCTCGTAAACCGGGACCGCGTGGTGGAAGTCGGTCTGGGTCATCGGCATCTCGTCGTGCCGGACGCCGCTCACGTCGTACGCGACGCAGACCGGGATGGTCGAGCGCCCGGTCAGCGTGTCCAGCTTCGTGAGGACGAAGTCGGAGACGCCGTTCACGCGGGCGGCGTACCGGGCGATGACCGAGTCGTACCAACCGCACCGGCGTGGGCGGCCGGTCGTCGTACCGAACTCGAAGCCCTGCTGCCGCAGCCACTCGCCATCGGCATCCAGCAGCTCGGTCGGGAACGGGCCCTCACCGACTCGGGTCGTGTAGGCCTTCACGACAGCCATCACGCGATCGATCCGGGTCGGCGGGATGCCGGTGCCGGTGCACGCACCCGCTGAGATCGCGTTGGACGACGTGACGAACGGATACGTCCCGTGGTCGACATCGAGCAGCGTGGCCTGGCCGGCCTCCATCAGCACCGTCTTGCCGTCGTCCAGCGCCTGGTTCAGCAGGAGGCTCGTGTCGGCCACCATCGGCCGGAGGCGGTCGGCGTACCCGAGCAGTTCGTCGAGCACCTCGCGGATCTCCACCGCGCGCCGGTTGTACATCTTCACCAGCAGCTGGTTCTTCTGCTCCAGCGCGCCGGTCACCTTCTGCTCGAGGATCTTCTCGTCGTAGAGGTCCTGGATGCGGATGCCGATCCGGTTCATCTTGTCGGCGTACGTCGGGCCGATGCCACGGCCCGTGGTCCCGATCCGGCGGCTGCCGAGGAACCGCTCGGTCACCTTGTCGAGGGTCCGGTTGTACGGCGGAATGATGTGGGCGCTCGCGCTCACGACGAGCCGCGACGTGTCGACCCCGCGGGCCTGGAGCGCGTCGAGCTCCTCGAACAGCACACCGAGGTCGACCACGACCCCGTTGCCGATCACCGGGGTGACGCCCGGGGTCAGGATGCCGCTCGGGAGCAGGTGCAGCGCGTACTTCTCGGAGCCGATCACCACCGTGTGGCCGGCGTTGTTGCCGCCGTTGAACTTGACCACGTAGTCGATGACCTCGCCCGTGTTGCCGAGCAGATCGGTCGCCTTGCCTTTGCCCTCATCGCCCCACTGGGCGCCGACGAGCACGATTGCGGGCATCTCAGCCCTCCTCTTCACGCGCCGGACTACGGCCTCACACCCCGCGGCTGCCGACGCTGGAAACGGTGAAGCCCGGAGACGTTCACCGGACGTTCATCCGGCGACGAAACCAGGCTCTTGCGACCAAAGCCTACCGGACCGAAGAGCCGGCGTTTCGGCCCTGTCCACAAGGCCGGAACGCTCACTTCAAGTAACTGTTTCATCAACTGACGGGTTGCCATTTAGCGTGATCGCGTGCACACTCTTAGTCAGCGGCCCGCCGAAACTGCCGCAGGGGACGGTTCCGGCGGGCCGCTTCCTCTGTTCTTGGACTACTCCAGGCCCTCGGGGTTCGAGGCGAGCCACTCCTTCACCCGCCGGTCAGCCTCCTCACGGGACACGTCCTCCACCTTGGTGAGGATCGCCCAGCGGTGCCCGAACGGATCGATCACCGTGCCGAACCGGTCACCCGTCATGAACGTCTGCACTTCTTCCACCGGCTTCGCCCCCGCCGCGACGGCCTTCGCGTACGTCGCGTCCACGTCCGGCACGTAGTGCACCAGCGAGGAGTGCACCCACTCGCCGTTCGGCGCGCGCAACCCGATCTGCGGCATCTGGTCGCTCAGCTGCAGCATCGAGTTCCCGAACTTCAGCTCCGCCTGCCCGACCCGCCCGTCCGGCATGTCCTGCCGGCTGATCACCTCGGCCCCGAACACCGACTGGTAGAACTCGATCGCCTTCGGGCCGTCCGGCACGGCCAGGTACGGCGTCAGCGAGTGATAACCGTCGGGGATGGGGTTTACCGTGTTCGTCGTCATGACTCTTAGTCAATCTTCCGGCCGCCGTGCCGGTCTTGTAAGAAAGCGACAGCGAGGGTGAGCGTGCAGCCGCCGGACAGCGAGAAGGGCATCCTGCATCCGCGGGAGCAGGCCCGTCATCGGTCGCTGAGCCGTCTCGCCGCCGGCCCCGAGGTCGGCCGGTTCGTGGAGTGGTACTGGATCGTCGAGTGGGACCTGGACGAGCCGTACACGGCCGAGGTGCTGCCCTTCCCGAGCGTCAACGTGACCTTCGAGCAGCCGGGCGGTGCCTTCGTCAACGGGGTCTGCACGCGCAAGTTCGAGCGTGAGCTCGTTGGGCGGGGCCGCGCGTTCGGGGTGAAGTTCTGGGCCGGTGGGTTCGGTGCGGTGACCGGGCTGGACGTCGCGTCGTTCCGTGACCAGGTTCTGCCGCTGACCGCGGTCTTCCCGGACGGCGACCGGCTGGCGGATCTGGTGTTCGCCGCGGAGTCCGACGTACGGCGTCGCGCGGTGTTCGAGGCGTTCTTGCGGGACCACCTGGCTCCGCCGGATCCGTCGTACGAACTGGTCCGGGAGATCGTCACGGCTATGTCCGTGGACCGGTCGGTGGCGCGGGTGGACCAGGTCACCGAGCGGTTCGACATTCCGATCCGGACCTTGCAGCGGCTGTTCCGCCGCTATGTCGGCGTGGGTCCGAAGTGGGTGCTCCGTCGCTACCGTCTGCACGACGGTGCGGAGCTTCTGGCACAGGGCGAAGTCGCCGAGCTGGCGGAGCTGTCCGCCTCGCTCGGCTACTTCGACCAGGCCCACTTCTCCAAGGAGTTCAAGCAACAGATCGGCCTGACTCCGGCCGAATACGCGACCAGAGCCGCGGCCGAACGTCAGATCACCTATCGCTGACCTTGACGGTTACGGCCATGACCGTGGCTGTGAGGGTGGCGCACAGTGCGACGAGGAAGCCGTACTGCGCGCTGTGCGTATCGACGACGTGGCCCGCAACCGCTGCACCCAAGGCCATCCCGGCCGCGCCCCCGGAGTTCAGCCAGGTGAAGGCCTGCGTGAGTACGGCGGACTCCACCGAGGACTCGGCCAACACGGCCGAGATCGTCTGGAACGGCGCTATGGCCAAGCCTGGCAGGGCCAAGGCGAACGCCGCCGTGAGCGCGGAGTTGGCCGCCAGCAACGGCAGGCAGGTCAGGGTCAGACCAGCCAGGACGATGATGAGCTGCGTCTGCGGTGCCGTCCGCCAACGCCTCGCGCCGTAGGCGATTCCGGCAAACAGACCGACCAGACTCGTGATGCCGTAGAGCGGTCCGGCCAGGCCCGGTGTGCCACGCGCGACGGCGAAGGCGGTGACCGAGACCTGCATGCTTCCGAAGAACAGTCCGATGCCGACGTTCGTACCGATCAGGCCGAGGAAACGCTTGTGCAACAGGCGACTCGAGCTCTCGTGCTGACCAGGTTCGGTCGACGGGGGCGCCGTACCGCGTTGTACCGCCAGGAGGAAACCGCCTGCTAGCAGCAGGCTCGTCGCGAGAACTGAGCCTGCTACCGGACTGACTAATGCACTGACTGTGCCCACGAGCCCAGGGCCGACCATGAAAGCGAGGCCGACGCTGAGCGACTCCAGAGCGAAGGCCGACGAGAGTAGCGGGGTGCCACGCAGTGCATGTGACCAGCGGGCGGCGGTCTGCGCACCTAACTGCGGCAGCGATCCACCGGCGAGGACACCCGCGGTGATGAGCGACCACAGTGGTGCGCCCGAGACGGTCAGGCCGATCAAAGCGGCTACTGCCGCAGCATGCGCGAGCAGAGTGATCGGCAGCATGCGGGTCTGACCGAAGCGGTCGATCAGACGGGCGACTTGTGGACCAGCCAGTGCCTCGGCGACTGCGAAGCCACCGGTCACACTGCCGGCCGCGGCGTACGAACCGGTGGATCCGTGGACCAGCCAGACGATGCCGAGGCCGGTCATGGCGATACCGATGCGAGCCGGTGCCGCTGCTAAGTAGAACTTCCACGCCCCGGGAGTGCGCAGAGCCGCTGCGTAGGTGTTGGTGGGCGTGCTGATCCGTCCGGTGAGAGCCGGCACGGTGAGACCTTCCGCTGCCCGAAGGGGCGGGGACCCGACCGTGGGCGTCCAGCTTCACCGGTCTGTCCTAGTCCGCCTACAACCGTCCATGTTCGGCAGGAAGCGGGGACGCGCACCGCCTGCCGGCTCTTTCAACGGGCAGAACCTCGTGGTTCAGGTTGACGCGAACATCGTACCGTCCCGGAGGACGGGGACGCTGCGACTTTCATCCACCTCGGCCGCGATCGCGACGTCTTCGGGGTAGCCATACTGCGTGAGCTCGCGACCACCGGCGCACTCGTGCAGGAGGGTCGGGAGCTCATCCGCAACAGCGTCGTACGCCGCCATCGCGGCCCGCGCCTCCGGGGACAGGTCGTCGAGCTGCAGCGCACTCAGGAACCCACCGGCACCCCACAGGTCCTCCACTGCCGGCCGGAGCGAGCCGTCCTTCCACCGCTCCCCTGCCGCGATCGCCACGACCTTCGCGCCGGGGCGCTCCGTCAGCTGCTTCCGCACCCACTCAGCAGCCGCAACCCGGTTGCGCAGCGACACCGCGATCACCGTCGCTCCACCATCACTGAGCTGCTTCGCGATCGTCGACCCGTTGGGTGACGGCAGTACCAGCCGGCTGACTCCCACCGCCCGCCGAATCGTCATCGGCGACAGACTCACGTCCCCGGTGCCCGCTTCGGACCGCCCGACCGCCAGCACCGCGTCGCACTGCTTGGCGTACGCCATGGCGGTCTCGTCGCGCCAGCGGTACGGGTACACGTCGATGCCTTGGTCAACGGCGACCGTCACCGCGGTGGTGAAGGACAAGACGTCCACGACGGCGACCAGATTGCCGCCGACAACGTCCGCGCCGACCGGTCCCCAGTCGAAGCCGACTCTGAATCCATCCTGGGCATAGGGGCTGGTCACCCGACGGATCATGCCGCCGAGTCACCAGCCCGACAACCAGGTTTCAGCTCAGTACGTCGGCTGCGGTGGGTGACGAGTCGCGGAGGAAGGTGGCGCAACGCTCGGCCTCGTCCTTCTCGTCGATCAGCGCGGCCGCCTTGCCCAGCGCGGCCAGGCAGCGCAGGAACCCGCGGTTCGGCTCGTGCTCCCACGGGACCGGCCCGTGACCCTTCCAGCCGTTGCGCCGGAGCAGGTCCAGGCCGCGGTGGTACCCGGTCCGGGCGTAGGCGTACGCCTCGACGGTGCGGCCGTCCGCCAGGGCCGCCTCGGCGAGCAGGCCCCAGGCCAGCGAGGACGTGGGGAACTTGGCGGCGACGTCGGTCGCAGCTGCCCCGGCGGCGAGTTCCGCCGCGGCCGGGTCGACGGGGAGTAGTGTCTCGGGTGGACCAGACAGCAGATTGTTCAATTCCATAAGCACATCTTCGCCGATCACGCAGCCGTACCGGCACGTGACCGTCTGACGAAATCCGTTGACCGTTCACCGACCGGCCACGGATGCTTGAGACCCTGCGTCATAGCCGCCGTGGTTCCCAGCTACGGCCGGAAGGAGGCACCGGATGAGCGTCATAGTCCTGAACGCGTCATACGAGCCGCTGCACACCGTGTCGATCCAGCACGCCATCCGGATGCTGGTCCGCGAGGTCGCAGTGGTGGAAGAGGCGCACGGAGAGCGGACCATCGGCCCTTTTCCGGTTCCCCGCGTCCTACGCCTGGTCCGGTACGTCGTCACGCACTGGCGCTACGCCGCCGGTCGGATGAAGTACAGCAAGCACGGTGTGCTCCGGCGGGACAGGTTCCGGTGCGCGTACTGCGGTCTGGACAACGCCGACACCATGGACCACGTCCAACCCAGATCCAGGGGCGGCCGCACCGAGTGGCTGAACGCCGTGGCCGCCCATGCCGCCTGCAATGAGCGGAAAGGCAACCGCACCCCGTCCGAAGCCGACATGCCGCTCCTCTGGCAACCCTGGGTACCAACCCGCGCGGAGCTCGTCATAGACAAATGACGGGCTTTTTTCATGTCCGCTTCCAGGCTGCCGTCCGGGCACACCGTCGAGATCACCACTGTCGCTGACCGCCCGGACCTCGCCGGCGCGGACATCGACGTCGGCCCCTGGCCCGAGTTCATGCGCCACAACCGAGTCTCCGAGGCCTACTTCGCAAGCGCCAACCTCTGAGGGACTACGCGGAGCGGACTCGGGCGGATGGGCTTCCGGTGGATCCTTGGCTTCGGACACATGTCCGGGTTGGCGGGCAACCTGCTGGCCTCGAGCCGGCGTCGTGGGTGGTCGCGGGGTCGCTGGAGGAGTGGCGGCGGTGGACCGGGCTGCCCTTCGATCGCAGTGGTGCGGTCAAGGTGCCTGGAGCTTTGTCTCTCGTGCACTGTGACGTCGACGGCGACTGCGCGACGTACGTGGAATCCAATGTCTGGGTTCGCCATCGGTTGTGATCCCCAGGTTCTCCACAGATTTGAAATCGTCGATCTCGCCGGGGGTTGATCGCGGCAGTTTCTAGGGCATGAACCCTCAACTTTCCGTGATGGCCTCGATCCGCGGCGGCGTCTTCACCCGAGCCGATGCCCGTGCCTGCGGCTACCCCGACCCGGACATCGATTCCCTGCTGGACACCGGCGGCTGGCGCCGGATCCGGCCGGGCACGTATGCCGAGCGCCGCTCACTCATCCTCATCACCGACGAGGTCCTCCACCTGCGGAAGGTGTACCGCGTCCTCCGCTCCGGCGGACCCAACACCTACGCGAGCCATCAATCAGCGGCAGCCCTCCATGCGCTGCCGCTCTGGGGACTGGACTTGTCCGGGGTGCACGTGACCGCACCCGCCGGACGCTCGGGCTGCCTCGGCGGCGTGCACCGGCACATCCGCGATCCCGTCGGCCCCGGCATCCAGCTCTGGAACAAACTGCGCATGGTCTCCCCGGCCCGCGCCATCGCCGAGGTCGCCGCCACCGCACCCACGACGCCCGCCGTCGTCCTGGCCGAAGCCGCCCTGTACGCCGGCCTCGTCACCAGACGCTCGCTCAGACGTGCGGTCCACGACCACGGGAACGAACGCGCCCTCGAGGTGGTCTCTCATGCCTGCACGAATTCGGCGTCGGTTGCCGAATCACGCCTGCGCTACATCCTCAGCGAAGCCGGCTTCCCGACCCCTGCACCTCCGCCGGTTCCGGACTCGGGCGCACCTGACACATCCGACCCGGAGACGACGACCCTGTGGTTCTCCGAGGAACGCACGATCCTCGAGTTCGAACCGCGTTTCCCCTTCTGGTGCGACGATTTCGAGCAGGAGGAGGACGAGCCGCCGGTCCCCGCACCGACTGCCGATCCGTTCGCGCCGCAACCGGTCGAGCGCTGCTGGATCTCCTGGGCCGACCTCAACGACCCACCTGCCGTGATCGACCGAGTCCGTGCCGCCTTCACCCGGGCATCCCGCCGTACGGGCATCCGGCACTTCGACCTCGCCCGTGCCCGGATGTGACCAAGGGGCCCACCGCTCGCAGCGGTGAGCCCCTCGAAGAACCCTTAGGAGGATCCGAATGTCAGGCGTTCAGCGACGTACCCGTCGAGCGGAGGCTCTCGCAGGCCTCGGCGACGCGCCCGGCCATGCCGGCCTCGGCCGCCTTGCCCCAGGCGCGCGGGTCGTAGGCCTTCTTGTTCCCGACCTCGCCGTCGATCTTCAGCACACCGTCGTAGTTGGCGAACATGTGGCCGGCGGCCGGCCGGGTGAACGCGTACTGCGTGTCGGTGTCGACGTTCATCTTGATCACGCCGTGGTCGACCGCGGCGCGGATCTCCTCCAGCGTCGAGCCGGACCCACCGTGGAACACCAGGTCGAACGGGCGGTCCTTGCCGACCTTGGCGCCGACCTGGTCCTGGATCTCCTTCAGGATCTCCGGCCGCAGCTTGACCGCACCCGGCTTGTAGACGCCGTGCACGTTGCCGAAGGTCAGCGCGGTGATGTAGTGGCCGTTCTCACCGGTGCCGAGCGCCTCGACCGTGGCCAGGCCGTCCTCGACGGTGGTGTAGAGCTTCTCGTTGATCTCGTTGGCGACACCGTCCTCCTCGCCACCGACGACACCGACCTCGATCTCCAGCACGATCTTGGCCGCGGCCGTCTTGGCCAGCAGTTCCTTGGCGATCTCCAGGTTCTCCGTCAGCGGCACCGCGGAGCCGTCCCACATGTGCGACTGGAACAGCGGGTTCTCGCCCCGGGCGACGCGCTCGGCGGAGATCTCCAGCAACGGCCGGACGAAGCCGTCCAGCTTGTCCTTCGGGCAGTGGTCGGTGTGCAGCGCGATGTTCACCGGGTAGTTCTTGGCGACCTCGTGCGCGTAGGCCGCCAGCGCGACCGAACCGGTGACCATGTTCTTCACGGTCGACCCGGACAGGTACTCCGCGCCGCCGGTGGAGACCTGGACGATGCCGTCCGAGCCCGCCTCGGCGAAACCGCGGATCGCGGCGATCAGCGTCTGCGACGAGCTGACGTTGATGGCCGGGTAGGCGAAGCGGTTCTGCTTGGCCTTGTCCAGCATCTCGGCGTAGACCTCAGGGGTGGCAATAGGCATGTCTCGCGGTACTCCTCACAACAAAGTCCATGTGGGTTGAGCTCCAGTATGGCCATCGCGTACTTCGTCGTACCCGGCGGCCCACCTGCCGAGCCGGCCAGGTGGCCGGGGAGCGATCGGCAGGGATGCAGACCAGTTGATGAACAGGACAGATCCAGTTGGTTGCGGCCCGATGACGTTCGTGCGTCGGGTCTAGGCCGACCCGGTCCTCGGTCCGCGGGGGGTCAGGGCCATGTGCAGCCGGTAACGATCCGCCCGGTAGGCCGACCAGGACAGCTCGACGACCTTGCGGCCGGCGAAGGTGGTGCGCTCGAGGACCAGCAGGGGTGCCCGCCTGGCCACGCCGAGCACCCGGGCGACATGACCGTCGGCGTTGTCCGCCCGGACGGTCTGCTCACCGGAGGTGACGACGACGTCGTACTCGCTGGCGAAGACGTCGTACAGAGTGCCGAGCTCACGGCCGAGCAGGCCGGGGAAGAGCGCGGACGGGTAGTAGCCGACCTCGTAGGCCATCGGCGAGGCGTCGGCGGTGCGGAGCCGTTCGACCCGGATCACCTTGGTGCCCTTGGCGACCCGCAGACCCTTCGCGGTCTCGTCCGAGGCCTCGATCTCGCTGGCCGACAACACCACCGTGCCGGGCTCCAGGCCACGGGCCCGCATCTCCCGGGAGAACGAGGTGAGGTGCAGTTGGGAGTCGACCTGGGGGCCGGTGACGAACGTCCCCTTGCCATGCACGCGTTCCAGCGCGCCGGACTCGACCAGGTCGCTGATCGCCTGCCGCACGGTCACTCGCGACACGTTCAGCTTGTCGACCAGCGCCCGTTCGGAGGGGATCGGGTCCCCTGGATGAAGCTCGACATCGATCAGCCGTTCCAGCACCGATCGGACCTGCGCCCGCTTGGTCGCCACCATCGAATCTCGATCCTCCAGACCTGGGCGGGTCTCGGGGGTGCCCCGGGGCGCCGCTCACTGCTATCGTGCGCAGCATACCTGTTAAGACCAGATAGGACCAGTGATCGTAGTGGTGTCTGTTCCCGCCCAGGAAACTCAGATGGCGCGCGAGATCGCCGAGCAGCCGGCCGCTCTGGCCGCGACGTTCGAGCACGTTCTGCCGCTGCGGCACGACATCACGCGGCTGGCCGCGGGTCGCCGGCACGTGATCTTCGTGGCCCGGGGATCGTCCGACAACGCGGGTGTCTACGGCCGCTATCTGACCGAGATCCACGCCGGCCGGCAGGCGTCCCTGGCCGCGCCGTCGGTGGCGACGCTGTACGGCGCCAACCTCGACCTGTCGAACTCCCTGGTGGTCGCGGTCAGCCAGTCGGGTGCGACCCAGGAGATCATCGACACCGCCGAGTGGGCCAAGCGCAACGGCGCCGCGGTCGTCGGCATCACGAACGACAGCAACAGCCCGCTGGCGTCGACGGCCGATGTCGCGCTGATCACGCAGGCCGGGCAGGAGCTCGCCGTACCGGCGACCAAGACCTACACCACCCAGCTCGCCGCGATCACGGTCGCCGTCGATGCGCTGGCGCAGCGGCCCGGCACGCTCGACGCGGACATCGCCCGCGTTCCCGACGCGGCGTCGAAGATGCTGTCGGGATCCGTCGAGGCAGCCGCGGATCTGCTCGCCGGAGCGCACGACGTCCTCGCGAGCGGGCGCGGGCTCACGTTCGGCACCACGCTGGAGGTCGCGCTCAAGCTCGAGGAGACCTGCCTCCAGCCGGTCCGCGGCCTGTCGTACGCCGACCTGAAGCACGGCCCGATCGCGGTCGTCGACGCGGACTTGGTCACCATCCTGGTCGCGGCCGGCGAAGGTCCCGCACTGCCCGGCATGATCGAGCTCGCCGGCCTTGTCCGCGAGAAGGGCAGCAAGATCCTCGGCATCGGTGGCGACTCCACCTTCACCTCGCGCTGCGACGTGAACCTCCCGGGTCCCGACCTCCCCGAGACCCTCGCTCCCCTGGCCCTCGTCATCCCGGCCCAGCGAGCCATCGAGTTCCTGGCCCGCAAGCTCGGCCTCAACCCCGACGCGCCCCGCGGCCTCCGCAAGGTCACCCAGACGGACTGAACCAGCTGCGCCAAAAGATTCCAGCAAAGTGCTCATTCGGTGAGCACTTTGACTGGAAGTGTGGTGGTCATCAACCGGGAAAACCGAGGGAAGGACCACCGAGATGTTGCGAGGACTTGCCACCGTCAGCTTCTACGCCGACGACGTGAAGGCGGCGCGGGAGTGGTACTCGAAGCTGCTGGGGATCGAGGCGTACTACGCCGTGCCGAGCGTCGAGGAGCCGGCGTACGTCGAGTTCCGGTTCGGCGACTTCCAGTGCGAGCTGGGCATCATCGACGCGAAGTACGCGAGGCAGGAGGTCGGCTCGGGGCCGGCCGGCGCGATCATCAACTGGCACGTCGACGACCTCGAGGGTGAGCTCCAGCGTTTGCTCGACCTGGGCGCGACTCTCCACGAGCCGATCATCGAGCGCGGCAACAACACCGGCTTCCGTACCGCCGCGGTCGTCGATCCGTTCGGCAACCTCATCGGCATCATGAACAACCCGCACTACCTGCAGATCCTCGCCAACCTTCGGGCCAACGCGCCGGCCTGAACCTCGGGCAGCAGCCGGCCGTGGGTGCCTCGTACGGCACGTGGTGGCCGTGAACAAGCTCTGCTATGTCCCAGGCCACCACAACCTGTTCAAGGCCACGGCTCCCGCGCGCTGTGCGGGCTGGGGGTGCGCGGGCTGCGGCGGGGGGTGGGGTGCACGCTGCGGCGGGGGTGTGGTGCACGCTGCGGCCGGGGTGGAGTGCACGCGCTGCGGCGGGTGGGGTACGCGCGGTGCGGCGGGGGTCGGGTGCGCGCGATGCGGCCGGGGTCGGGTGCGCGCGATGCGGCGGGTGGGGCTAGAGGGGGCCGCGGTGGGTTAGGGCTGTGGTGATTTGGGCTGCGGCCTGGTGGAGGTGGGGGAGGACGTCGGCGCGTAGCGAGGTGGGGGTGCTGCGGGAGGCGTGGGCGGAGACGTTGAGGGCGGCGATGGTGCGGCCTCGGGCGTTGCGGATGGGGGCGGCGATGGAGCGGAGGCCGAGTTCGAGTTCCTGGTCGACGAGGGCGTAGCCGTCGGTCCGGGCGCGGTCGATCGTGACGCGGAGTTTGTCCGGGGACGTGACCGTACGGCCGGTGAGTGACTCGGCCTGCAGGGTCGAGAGGTACGACGTGAGCTCGTCGTCGGCGAGGTCGGCGAGCAGGACGCGGCCCATCGAGGTCGGGTACGCCGGGAGGCGGGCGCCGACCCCGAGGGCGACCGTCATGATGCGGCTGGTCGGCACGCGGGCGACGTACACGATGTCGGGGAGGTCGAGCGTCGCGATCGAGCAGGACTCGCGGGTCTTGGCGCTCAGCTCCTCCATGAACGGGCCCGCGAGTTCGCCGAGGTCCAGCGAGGACAGGTAGGCCCAGCCGAGCGCGAGTACGCGCGGGGTCAGCGAGAAGCGTCGGCTGTCGTTGCGGACGTAGCCGAGCTCCTCCAGCGTGAGCAGAATCCGGCGCGCGGTCGCGGGCGTGATCCCGACAGTACGCGCCACCTCGCTCAGCGTCAGCGACGGCGCCTCGGCCGAGAACGCGCGGATCACCGCGAGACCTCGCTCCAGCCCCTGCAGGAACGTGCCTGTAGACGCCTCACCCGCCATCGGCTAGCCTACTTTTCGTTGAAAGAAGAACTATTCGCTCAGCGAAATCGTAGCGGAGCAGCACATGCCACGTCCAGTTCTCCCGCCTGACGCCCACGAGGTGAGCGCCCTGCGCCGGCGCTGCCGTCAGGAGGTCACCGATGAGTGAGTCAGCTTTCGTGCACACGTTCCTGCCGGGGCGGGTGGTGTTCGGGGCGGGGTCGCTGGATCAGGTCGCCGCTGAGGTGGAGTTGCTCGGCGTACGGCGGGTGCTGGTCGTGGCGACCAGGTCCGCGCGGGATGCGGCGGATGTGGTCGAGGTCGAACTGAAGGACCGGTTCGCGGGGCGGATCGACGGGGTCGCCCAGCATGTGCCGACCGAGGTCGCCGAGGCGGCCCGGGACAAGGCGCGGGAGATCAGTGCCGACGGCATCGTGGCCATCGGCGGTGGCTCCGCAATCGGCCTCGCAAAAGCAGTAGCCCTCACGGGCGCGCTACCGGTGAGAGAGGCAGGCGGCCGGGCCGGCGGCGAGGCGGGTGGCCGGACCGGCGGCGAGGCGGGTGTCCGGACCGGCGGCGAGGCGGGTGGCCAGGCGAGCGACCTACCGATTGTGGCGGTGCCGACAACGTACGCGGGGTCGGAGATGACACCGGTCTGGGGCGAGACATCCGGTGGCAGCAAGACGACTGGGACCGATCTCAGGGTGTTGCCACGAACCGTCGTCTATGACCCGGTGCTCACTCAGCACCTCCCGGCGAAGTTGACAGCCGCGAGTGTTGCCAATGCGATCGCGCATTGTGTGGAAGCAGTATGGACGCCCAAGACCGACCCGATCACCGAGACGACCGCGGTAGAAGGTTTCCGAGCCCTCACCGCCGGACTCCGGGCAGTCTTGCAGGATCACACCGATTTAGATGCCCGCAGCAACCTTCTGTACGGCGCCTGTCTCGCCGGCTCCGCGCTCGCGACGGCCGGGACCGGGTTGCATCACAAGCTGTGTCATCTGCTCGGGGGCACCTACAACCTCCCGCATGCGGAGACCCACGCGGCAGTACTCCCCCAAGTGGCCCGCCTGAACGCGCCCGCCGTACCGAGGGCCAAAGCCCGGCTGGAAGAAGCGCTGCAGACCGACGACCTCGCCGCCGGACTGTTCGATCTGTTCACCACAGCAGCAGTCCCGACGAGCTTGCGGGAGTTGGGGTTGAGTCAGGACCAGGCAACGGAAGCGGCGCACACGTTCCAGCCGACGCCCAACCCGATCCCCGTCACCGAAGAACTCGTGCAAGAGATTCTGACCCGGGCCTGGTCCGGAACCAGGCCCGGAAGCCAAGAAGTATGAGGAGCAACCGGATGGACCTGCAAGGCGACGACCTGACCACAGCGGTGGTGGCCAGTTTCGACGGCAGCGCGAGCCAACGCACCAGGACCTTGATGAGCGCCCTGGTGCGTCATCTGCACGCGTTCGCGCGGGAGGTGGACCTGACTGAGGACGAGTACTTCACCGCGATCGACTTCCTCACCCGCACCGGCCAGATCTCCACCGGCACGCGCCAGGAGTTCGTCCTGCTGGCCGACGTCCTCGGGCTGTCGATGCTCACCGTCGGACTCGGGAACCGCAAGCCGGCGGCGGCCACGCAGTCGACCGTGTTCGGCCCGTTCTTCGTCGAGGGTTCGCCCGAAGCACAACTGGGCGACGACATCGCGAACGGCGCCCCCGGACAGCCCTGCCTGGTGAGCGGGCGGGTCCTGAACATCAAGGGCGAGCCGATCGCCGGAGCGCTCGTCGAGACCTGGCAGGCCGACGAGGAAGGCTTCTACGACGTCCAGAAGGACCTCGACGGCCCGCAGAACCGGGCGCATCAGACAACCGATGCCGACGGCAACTATGCGTTCTGGGCGGTGAAGCCGGTCGCCTACCCGATCCCGGACGACGGCCCGGTGGGCGAGCTGCTTCGCGCCGGCGGCCGTGGCCCGATGCGCCCGGCCCACATCCACTTCATGGTCACCGCTCCCGGGTACGCGCGGCTGATCACCCACGTCTTCGCCGCCGGTGACGAGTACCTCCGCAACGACGCGGTCTTCGGCGTCAAGGACTCTCTGATCACCGACTTCACCGAACATCCGGCCGGCGACCAAGCGCCCTATGGAAAGACCCCGGATCGGCCGTACCACTCCGTCAACTACGACCTTGTGCTCGCCACGACCGAGGAGACGCAGCAGTGATCACGACAGACGTTCTGATCGTCGGCAGTGGCCCGGCCGGCGGTGCCGCCTCCCTCTTTCTGTCCACGTACGGCATCGACAACGTCGTACTCTCCCGCTACGGCTGGACCGCCAACACGCCCCGCGCGCACATCACCAACCAGCGCACGATCGAGCTGATGCGCGACATGGGCATCGAGGACCAGGTCGTCGACAAGGGCACGGCGCACCACCTGATGGGCGAGACCGCGTTCTGCACCAGCCTGGCGGGCGAGGAGATCGGCCGGATCCGCACGTGGGGCACGCATCCGCGCCGGCTGGCCGACTACACCGAGGCGAGTCCGAGTCTCCCGGTTGACCTGCCGCAGACGTTGTTCGAGCCGATCCTGGTCAGTACGGCGGCCAGCCGTGGGGCCCGGCTCCGGTTCAACACGGAGTACCTCTCCCTGGAGCAGGACGAGGACGGGGTCACTGCGACCGTCCGCGATCGGCTGAGCGACACGACGTACCAGATCCGCGCGAAGTACCTGATCGGCGCGGACGGTGGTCGCAGCAAGGTCGCCCAGGACATCGAGCTGCCGATGGCCGGCGCGATGGACATCGAGGGCTCGATGAACATCGTCTTCGAAGCCGACCTGAGCCGGTACGTCGCGCATCGCCCGAGCGTCCTGTACTGGGTGCTGCAGCCAGGTGCGCAGATCGGCGGGATCGGCGCCGGCCTGATCCGAATGGTCCGGCCGTGGAACGAGTGGCTGATCGTCTGGGGCTACGACATCACCCAGCCGGCCCCGGTGGTCGACGAGGCGATGGCGACCGAGATCGTGCACAACCTGGTCGGCGACGACACCATCGACGTGAAGCTGAAGGCTACGTCGGTCTGGAGTGTCAACCACATGTACGCCGAGCAGGCCTCGAAGGGCAGGGTGTTCTGCATGGGCGACGCGATCCACCGGCACCCGCCGAGCAACGGCCTCGGCTCGAACACCTCGATCCAGGACGCGTACAACCTCGCCTGGAAACTCGCGCTCGTGCTGAAAGGACAGGCCGCGCCCGAGCTCCTCGAGACCTACGACCAGGAACGTACGCCGATCGCGCGGCAGATCGTGGACCGGGCGAACAAGAGCCGGACCCAGTTCGACCAGATCTTCCGCGCACTGGGGATGACGCCGGACGCGCCGCCCGGGCGGACGATCGAGTCGCGCAAGGACGAGACCCCCGAGGGCGCCGCGCAGCGTGAGGAGTTGCGGACCGCGATCGAACTGAAGGACTACGAGTTCAATGCGCACGGTGTGGAACTCGGCCAGCGGTACAACTCGGCCGCCGTGATCGCTGACGGTACGCCGGAGCCGTCGTACGACCGGGATGAGGAGTTGTACTACCACCCGACGACGTGGCCGGGCGCGCGGATCCCGCATTGCTGGCTGACGCGTGGGTCGGAGACCGTCAGCACGCTCGATGTGGTCGGCAAGGGCCGGTTCACGCTGCTCACCGGGATCGGTGGCGACGCGTGGGTGAAGGCGGCGCAGTCGGTGTCGGAGCACCTCGGCGTACCGATCGAGCCGTTCGTGATCGGGCCGGGCCGGGAGCTCGAGGACCTGTACGGCGATTGGTCACATATGCGCGAGATCCCGGACGGCGGTTGCCTGCTGGTCCGGCCGGACGCGCACATCGCGTACCGCGCGTTCGAGCAGCCCGACGAGCCCACCGAAGCTCTGCGGCAAGCCCTCACCACACTGCTAGGCCGCTGACGACTGCTGGGCCTCCAGGAGGATCCGGTCGAGGATCGCCGAGATCTCCGCGGTCTCGGCGTCCAGCAGGGTGATCAGGGCGACCCGCGACGTTTCCGTGCGCGCCTCCAGAGCCGCCGCGCTCAAGGCGCGCACGGTCCCTAACTCGTGAATCAGTTCGTCCCACAGAGCGTTCATCAACAACCCCCATGTTCCCGTCACAAACCCAATACGACGTACTGATGCACGCCGAGCCCCCCGAGTTGGGGCTGACTTTGGTCGAGAAGCCTCACTTCTGTCTTACGAGGGACAACGCGGGACCCAGCGCGGAGGTTACGGACTTGTGAGCAATCTCCAGCTGTGCGCCGGCACGACCAACGGGTCCTCCGCCGACACGCCGGTCTCAGATTGCGCGCCGATCGTCAGTCCGGTCGCGTCCACCGGAAAGCGCTCAGCCTGGTCGGAGATGTTCAGCAGAAGCAGGACAGACCGCCCGGAACCGACGGTCCGCAAGGCAACCAACTGGTTGGACAGATGCTCGACCGTCGTCCGGCCGCGGGTCAGCCATGAGTTCCGCCGTCGTACGCCGATCAACCGCTGGTGCAGCCGGTACGTCGGCCAGCCGTCGGCCGCCAGCTCCGAAGGCGTCTCCGGGAAGGCCGGCCGGATCGCGTCGTCACCGCCGGCCCGATCTTCCTTCAGCCCCCGGAACGCCTGCTCGTCGCCGTAGTACACACTCGGTACGCCGCCGACCGCGAACAGAATCGCGAGCGCGTGGCCAAGATGCCGCCCATCCTCCAATCGAGTCGCGAGCCGGGTCACATCGTGGTTGCCGACAAAGGTCTGCGGCACAAAGCCGTCGAACAACTCGTCATGCCGCCCGAGCGCGTAGGCGAGCTCGAAGAAGTTGCCGTCGTTGAGCGAACTCCAGATCGCCTTCCACAGCTCGTACTGCGTGACCGAGTCCAGGCCGCTCTTCGCGACGTACCCGGCGTAGTCGCCGTGGATGACCTCACCGAAGAACCACGCGTCCGGATACCGCTCGCGCGGCACCACAGTGCGCCAGAACTCCGCTGGTACGGCGTACGCCGCATCGAGCCGCCAGGCGTCGACACCACGATCGAGCCAGTGACTCAGGACATCGGTGACGTACTGCGCGACGGCGGGCCGGCTGTGATCCAGCGCAAGCAGGTGTTCGTGGCCTTCGAAGGTGTCGAGCGTGCCGTCGGGGCCACGGCGGAACCATTCACCAGGTCCGCTGAAAGAACGGGCGACATGGTTGAAGACGCCGTCGAGGCCGATCCGCAGTCCCCGATCATGAGCGCGCGCGACAAGCTGGTCGAAGTCGGCGTCGTCCCCCAGCCGAGGGTCGATCCGGAAGTGATCGACGGTGTCGTAGCCGTGGGTCTCGGAGGCGAAGACCGGCCCGAGTAGGAGCCCCGAGCAACCAAGTTCGATCGCGTAGTCCAGCCAGTTCTCCACCCGGGCCAGCCGATGGACGACCGGCGTACGAGCGTCCTTCTCGGCACCGGTGAAGCCGAGCGGATACACCTGCCACCAGATCGCGTGATCGGCCCACACATCAAGTCCTTTGGTCGAAGGTGTGACGGCGGATCCAGGCGTGCATGGCGATCGCGGCCGCGGCGCTCGCGTTGATCGACCGCGTCGAGCCGAACTGAGCGATGGACAACACCGCCGTGCAGATCTCGTGTGCCTCCGGCGTCAGTCCCGGCCCCTCCTGACCGAAGAGCAACACACAAGCGGCCGGCAGCTCGAATGTCTCCAACGGAACCGAGCCCGGCAGGTTGTCGATACCGATCACCGGGAGATTCCGCTCAGCGGCGTACGTCGCCAGGTCCGCCAGCTGAGGGTGATGCCGCACATGCTGGTAGCGGTCGGTGACCATCGCGCCGCGGCGGTTCCACTTCCGGTTGCCGACGATGTGCACCTCGGCCGCCAGGAAAGCGTTCGCCGTCCGGACGACCGAGCCGATGTTCAGGTCGTGCTGCCAGTTCTCGATGGCGACGTGGAACGTGTTCCGCTGCCGGTCGAGGTCCGCGACGATCGCCTCGAGCTTCCAGTACCGGTAGTTGTCCACAACGTTGCGGCGGTCACCCGCGGCGAGCAACTCCGGATCCAGCCGCGCATCATCGGGCCACTCTCCCTGCCAAGGACCGACTCCGACCTCGTTCGGTCCCACCATGTCTGCCCCGCGAGGATCCTCGCCACTCAGCTCCTGCACAGCTGAGGACGCTACCCTGTCCGCGTGCTTTCTCTTGTCGCGATGCTGATGCCGAACTGGATGGACCCGGAGTACCTGCTGCACTGGCTGGGTGACTGGGCCCTCTGGGGAACGGCCGCAGTCGTGTTCATCGAGTGCGGATTGCTGTTCCCGATCCTGCCCGGTGACTCACTGCTGTTCGCCGTCGGCCTGTTCATCGCGGCCGGGACGATCCACGTCCCGCTGTGGCTCGCCTGCGTGATCCTGACGGTCGCGGCGTTCCTCGGCAACGTCTCCGGCTACTACATCGGCCGGGTTCTCGGTACGAGGCTCTTCCGCAACCCGAACGCCCGTTTCCTGAAACCGAAGTACATCGAGCAGACGCACGAGTTCTTCGAGCGGTACGGCCCGCGGGCGCTGGTGCTGGCCCGGTTCGTGCCGATCGTGCGGACGTTCATCACGGTCGTGGCGGGCGCCGGCAAGATGGACCCGAAGAAGTTCTTCCTCTGGACCGGGATCGGCGCCGTGCTCTGGGCGACCGGCATCACGCTGCTCGGCCACGCGCTCGGCAACGTCGAGTTCATCCACAAGAACCTCGAGGCCGCCCTGGTCCTGCTGGTGCTGATCTCGCTGATCCCGATGGTCGTGGAGTACGTGCTCGCCCGGCGCCGCAAGCGCAACGCCGGCCCGGCCGCGGGTACTCCCAAGCACGCTGCCCCGAAGCACCCGGTAACCAACCATACGAACGACTGAATCCTCAGTGCCCGAACGGGAAATGTGGGTCTGACCAGACCCAGTCGGTGCTGAGGACCGAGAGGTCCGCGGTCTCGACCGGTCCGGTGAGCAACGGGCCGACCACCTGACCGGAACCGAGCGAACAGGCCACCCGGATCCGGTCTGCCGCGTGGTACCAGACCAGCGCCCCCCGTGGCGCTTCCCCCTCGCGCAGCAGGGCGTGCTGATGCAGCCATTGCACCGCGTCCCCCGCGTCGTGCCAGCCGCTGTCCTGGGCATACCCGAACGCCATCCGCTGGAACTTCAACGGCCAGTCCTGCCAGGCCGCCGATCCAAGCCGTTCCAGCTGCCAGTTCAGCGCCGCCTCGGTGTCCCGCGGGTTCGCCACCCGCGGGACGTTCCGGCGTTCCACGACAACCTCCCCCCAGGCCATAGCTGGTCCCCCGTTTTCCCCGAACCGCCTGGCCTGCGTGCCGTGGCGTACTTCAGATGTTGACCGAGGCGGATACAGCCGCCGTACATTCGCGAACGCCAACCACACAACGTGGTCAGCCCGTGGCAGCACCGGTGTCGAAAGTGGCCAACGCGCGGCGGCACTCGGCGGCGCGGACGTCGTTGCCCGCCTGCTGCCAGACCCGCGCGGCCCGGTCGAGGGTACGCCGGGCGGAGTCGAGGTTGCCCGTGGACACGTACAGCTGGCCGAGGTGCTGCGCGGCTTGTCCCTCGACGCTGCGATCGCCGAGCCGGTGGCCGATGTCGACCGCGTCGAGCAGCATCTTCCGGGCCGCGGCCACCTCGCCGCGCGCCATCAGCGCACGGCCCAGTTCGGCCCGGGTGTATGCCGCGCAGTGGTCGTCACCGATCCCGTTGAAGATCGCCAACGAGGTCCGCAGCTGACGCACCGCCTGGTCGTAGCGCTCCTGGTGGATGCGGACCGCCGCGATCCGCCGCCGTACCTTGGCCTCGCGGTGGTTGTCACCGAGCCGTACGCCGAGCAGGAACGCTTGGGCCAGATAGCGCCCGGCCGTGACGGTGTCGTCGCGGGACAGCCAGATGGACGCGGCCGCGGTCCGGCCGACCGCCTCGCCGTTCGCGCTGCCGACCTCGACGAACGCCTCGATGGCCTTCTCGTACTGCGCCAGCGCCTCGTCGGGCCGACCGCGTTCGCGCAGCCAGGTGCCGAGTCCCACGGCGGTGATGCCGTCGCCGAGCCGGTCACCGGCCTCGGCGAACCCCTGGGCTGCATCGCTCAGGTGCCGCCACGCGGGATCCCAATCGTCCTGGTAAAGCCCGAGCTGGCCCAGGTTGCGATGCATGATCGCCTCGCCGCGCCGGTCCCCGCAGGCGATCGCGCTGAGCAGGCCCTGCTGGTGCGACCCGTTCCAGTCGTCGAAGCCGGCCCGCATGTCCAAATACGGCCCCCAGGCGGCGGCGATTCGCCAGGCGTAGTCGTGCAGCCCGTTCTGCGCCGCGGCCCGGATCGCGGGCACGAACGTGCTGCGCTCGCTGTCGAGCCACGCGATCGCGTCAGTCTCGGTGAACGGTGCGGGATCCGGACCCGTCAGCGGCCCGGTGTGCTCGAGGACGCCGAAGTACTCGAAGGCCAGGGCGTTGTTGGCCCGGCGGATCTTGTTCAGGAGCGCGTCGAGCACGGTCTCGACGTCCCGGACCGCCTGCGCCTGCTGCTCGTCGTCCCCGACCCCGAGCGCGTGCAGCCGCAGCAGGTCATGGACCCGGTAGCGCGCCGTACCGCGGTGGTCGACCGAGCTGATCCGGACGAGGTTGACCTCGATCAGCCGGTCGAGGCTGCGACGTACCGAGGCTGGTGACGCGACCGCTTCCAGCGCCCGCGCCGAGAAGACGCCGACGGCGAAGTGACCGATGAGGCGGTAGAGCCGGGCCTCCTCCGGGCTGAGCGCGTCGTAGCTCAGGTCGGCGCTCGTACGGACGGCGAGCTCGCCGATGCTCAGCTCGTCCAGCCGGGAGGTCTCGTCGCGCAGCCGCCGCGCGAGCTCCCGCGGGCTCAGGTCGGGGCGCTGGGCCAGCCGGCTGCCGACGATCCTGATCGCCAGCGGCAGGTTCGCGCAGGCGGCGAGGATCTCGTCGGCCTCGGGCGACTTCCGGACGACGCGACCGACCCCGGCCACCGACTCGAGCAAGGCGGCGGCTTCGCGGTCGTCGAACGTGTCGAGCGGCATGCTGTCCGCGCCGGCCAGGTCCATCAGCCGGTTACGGCTTGTCACGACGACCGCCGAGGCGCCCGTACCCGGCATCAGCGGAGTGACCTGACCGGCCGTCGCGACGTCGTCGAGAATGATCAGCACCCGGCGGCTGGCCAGCTCGGACCGCAGCATCGCCGACCGTCGCTCGGGATCGGTGGGGATCGCGAAGTCCGGCAGGTTGAGGCTGAGCAGCAGATCGGTCAGTGCGGCGGCCGGATCGCGCGGCTGCGTCGCGCCGTGCATGTCCAGATAGATCTGCCCGTCCGGGAAGGACTCCCGGACCAGATGCCCGAGCCGTACGGCGAGCGACGTCTTCCCGGTCCCCGGGGCTCCGGAGATGACCGCGATCGGCGGCCGCACCGGGTCTCGGCCGCAGACGAGATCGCGCAGCTGGTCCAGCTGTTCCTGCCGGCCGTTGAAGTCGGCCAGGTCGAGCGGCAACTGACTCGGCGGCCGCTGCGGATCGGTCAGCTCGGGTGCCGACATCGGGCCCGGCTGGACGACGGCATCCGGCCGTTCCGCCGTACGGGCCGAGGGGATACCGGGGTTGGGCCAGTTGGCCGAGCGGCCGTTCTCGGCGCGGGCGCCGGCGGCCTCGAGCTCGGGGCCGGGCTTGATGTCGAGCTCGTCGGCGAGGGTCTGCACGGCCTTCGCATAGGCAGCGCGAGCCTCACCGACCCGGCCGGCCGCGAGCAGGGCGTCGACGAGCCGGCGCCAGAGTTGCTCGTCGTACGGATCGTCGGTGAGTCGTGCGCTGAGGAGTACGGCGGCTCCGCTCGCGTCGCCGTACTCGAGCCGCAGGTCGAGCAGGCTGTCGACCAGGCCGCGGTGCTGCGCCTCCAGGCGGGCGATCGAGCCTTCCCATGCGGCGGGAACCGACAGGTCCTCCAGCGGGCGGCCGCGCCAGAGCGAGTAGGCCCGGGACAGCACCTGCATCGCCTGACGGCCGTCTCCGGCGTCGCGGAGGTGACCGCCTTCGGCGAGCAGCGACTCGAACAGACTGGCGTCCAACTCGTCGACGCCGACCTCGATGCTGTAGCCGGCGGCCGAGGTGTCGATCGGTGCGGGCAGTCCGGCTTCCTGCAGGACCCCGCGGAGCGCCCGTACATAGGTCCGGATGTTCGCCGTGGCGGAGCGCGGCGGATTGGTCTCCCAGAGCGCGTCGGCGATCAGATCGGTCGAGACGAACCGATTAGGGTGCAGGAGCAACGTGGCGAGCAGCTGGCGCGGTTTCGCGGCCTTCAGCGGCTGGCCCTGGGCGTGAACGAGGCGCAGCGGTCCGAGGATCCCGTACCTCAGACTGTCCACTCGTCCTGCCCTCTCCGTTCCTGAGTCGACCTATCGTGGCATCCGCCCGCACCCGGCGTGAAGTCCGATGTACGCCGGATGTATCTCATTGCGGCACTGTTGACACAGGTACCGGGGGGAGGGCAGGCCCGGTGGTGGCGACTTGACCGCCGCCATCTCCGGGTCTGGCACTGGTAGGGAGCTCGGGGTCGGGGGTCCTGGGCTACGGGGAAACCGGTGCCTATTGGCCACCGGTGAACGGCGGCTGTCCGTCCTGTGGAGCGGGGGAACCCGCAGGCGGGCCGCCGACCGGTGGCTGGCCCTGCCCCTGCTGGTAGCCCGGGAACTGCTGCTGGCCCTGGTAGTTGCCCTGGTCCCCCGGCATCTGCGGGTGGATCTGACCCGACGACGGCGCGCCCGGCTGCATCTGCGGCGGCGCCTGCTCGCCCGCGACCGAGCCGATCGTGCCGAAGGAGACCTGCGGGACCGAGCGGACCTGCTCGTCCTTCACCTCGAAGTACCCGGCCTTCTCGAACTTGAACGCCCCCGCGATGACGTTCGACGGGAACGCCTCGATCCGGGTGTTGTAGTCACCAACGTTGGCGTTGTAGAACCGGCGCCCGGCCGCGATCCGGTCCTCGGTGTCGGTCAGCTCGCGCTGCAGGCCGAGGAAGTTCTGGTTCGACTGGAGCTGCGGGTACGCCTCGACCGAGATCATCATCTGACGCAGCGCGCCGGACAGCTCACCCTCCGCGGTGGCCCGCTGCTCCGGGGTCGCGCCCTGCACGTTGACCGCTTGGGTGCGCAGCCGGGCGACCTCCTCGAAGACGTGCCGCTCGTGCGCGGCGTACGCCCGGACGGTCTCGACCAGGTTCGGGATCAGGTCGTACCGGCGGTGCAGCTCGACGTCGATCTGCCGCCACGACTCCTGGATCAGGTTCCGCTGCTTGACGAACCGGTTGTACGACGTGATCAGCGCGATGGCCAGAATCACGACCACCACCACGATCGCGATGATGACGAAAGTCATGTTCCTGCTCCCGAGTGTCGGTAATGCTGCCTGCGACTTTACGGGTAACCAGGTCCGCGCGGCGGTTGCTGCACACGAGGGTCGACACCGGCGTAGTCGCGCCAGACGTACGGCGGAACCTGCTCGACGACCTGCTGCAGCAGGGCGAGCCGGTTCATCACCTCGTTCGGATGGTGAGCGCCCTTGTCCCACCCGACCAGCGAGTTGCCCTCGACCCGCCAGCCGATCTCGCCGCGGGCCAGCAGGAGCTCCATCATCCGGGGCGTGACCACCGCGTGGCCGAAGCGCTCGTCGTCCGCCTTCACCCGGAACGCACGATTGAACTGCTCGCTCTCGAACTGGATGTCCCGGAACCCGAAGGCGTTCGCCACCGCGCCGCCGAAGATCCCCTCGTGGGTGACCTCCAGGTGCGGCAGCGCGCCCGGCAACTGCAGCACGACCACGCCGAACTTGTGGGTGGTCGTCGTACGACGGCCCTTCGAGTCGGTCGAATGGGTCTGGTAGCTGTAGTCGAAGGCAACCATCTGGTGGCCGTTGAACGCGCCGGAGAGCACGTTCAGGACCCGCCAGTTGTCACCGGTCTGGAACGGCGTACCCGACCACTGGCCGGCCAGCATGTTGTTCGACGGCAGGTACGACCAGCCCTGTTGGGCGGCGAACCCCGCGAACAGTTCGCGCCGCTTCTTCGCCTGCAGATAGCTGAAGTAGAAGATGCCGCCGCCGATCAGGACGGCGATGAGGACGAACAGGACGGGGCTGATGTTCATCAGCCGAGGCCCAGGTCCTCGAGTCCGAACACCGTCCTGTACTCCAGGCCCTCCGACTCCACCTTCTCGCGCGCGCCGGTCGAGCGGTCCACGATCACCGCGACCGCGACCACCTCGGCGCCGGCCTCGCGCAGCGCCTCGACCGCGGTCAGCACCGACCCGCCGGTGGTCGACGTGTCCTCGACCGCGAGCACCCGGCGGCCCTTCACGTCCGGACCCTCGATCCGCCGCTGCAGACCGTGCGTCTTCTCGGCCTTGCGTACGACGAACGCGTCGAGCGACCGTCCTTCCCGCGCGGCCGCGTGCAGCATCGACATCGCGACCGGATCCGCGCCGAGGGTCAGACCGCCGACAGCGTCGTACTCGAGGTCCTTGGTCAGCTCGAGCATCGCCGGGCCGATCAGCGGCGCCGCGGCCGCGTCCAGCGTGATCCGGCGCAGGTCGACGTAGTAGTCGGCTTCCTTCCCCGACGCCAGCGTCACCCGGCCATGCACGATGGCCTTGGTCTTGACCTGCTCCAGCAGTCCGTCCCGGTCATAGCTCATGAGCGTTGAGCTTAGAACAAAGGCCAGCTCAGGACTTCTTGCCAACCCTCACCAGGTGACCGAAGGCGACGGAACGGTCCGGGGGAGTGGAACAGGTCCTGGCAGGTGGTCAGGGGTGATCGTCGACCCGGTGTCCGGCGAGCGCGAAGTTCCCCGGCCGGCCGGCCGTGCCGAGTGCCGCGCAGTAGGCGTGGGATCGGGAGACCTGCCCTGGTATGCAGATGAACTGCAAAGGCTGTGCACGACGTGTCGATGGACGCCGGTGGTTGCCCGGGACGACGATGTGGACGATCGTCGAAGGTGGAGGTGTGCCGTGAAGGCACTGGTGAAGGCCGAGGCCGAGCCCGGTCTGTGGTTGCAGGACGTTCCGGAGCCGAAGATCGAGGCCGACGAGGTCCTGATCAAGGTGCTCCGGACGGGGTTGTGCGGCACCGACCTGCACATCCAGAGCTGGGACCACTGGGCGCAGAAGAACGTGCCGGTGCCGATGGTGACCGGTCACGAGTTCTGCGGTGAGGTGGTCGAGATCGGCGTCGGTGTCCGCGATGTCGCGGTGGGTGACCTGGTCAGCGGCGAGGGCCACCTGGTCTGCGGCCGCTGCCGCAACTGCCGCGCCGGCCGTCGGCACCTCTGCATCAAGACCCGCGGCCTCGGTGTCCACGTGCCGGGCGCGTTCGCGGAGTACGTCGCTCTGCCCGCGAGCAACGCGTGGGTCCACAAGGACCCGGTCGACCTGGATGTCGCCGCGATCTTCGACCCGTTCGGCAACGCCGTACACACGGCTTTGTCGTTCCCGCTGGTCGGCGAGGACGTGCTGATCACCGGGGCCGGGCCGATCGGCGTGATGGCCGCGGCGGTGGCGCTGCACGCCGGTGCGCGGAACGTGGTGATCACGGACCTGTCGGAGTACCGGCTCGACCTGGCCCGCAAGATCGGCGTCACCCGGGCGGTCAACGTCGCCGACGAGTCGATCGCTCAGGCGCAGCAGAGCCTCGGTATGCGCGAGGGGTTCGACGTCGGCATGGAGATGTCCGGACAGCCGGCCGCGCTGCGGGACATGCTCGCGAACATGACGCACGGCGGGAAGGTCGCGATGCTCGGCCTGCCCGCGGACGAGATCGCGATCGACTGGAGCACGGTGGTGCTCAACATGCTGACGATCAAGGGCATCTACGGCCGGGAGATGTTCGAGACCTGGTACTCGATGTCGGTGATGCTGGAACGCGGCCTGGACCTGACCCCGGTGATCACCCACCGGTTCGGGTACGGCGACTTCGAGCGCGCCTTCGATGTGGCTCGGCAGGGGCACTGCGGCAAGGTGATCATGGACTGGACGACGGAATCCCTGGAGGAGAAGCACTGATGTTCGGGCGGATGCGGGACGACCTGACGGCGACCATCGGCGAGATCCGGGATGCCGGACTGTACAAGTCCGAGCGGGTGATCACCTCACCGCAACAATCCTTGATTTCCGTTGCATCCGGCAACGAGGTGCTGAACTTCTGCGCGAACAACTACCTCGGCCTGGCCGACCATCCTGAGGTCATCGCGGCCGCTCGGGACGCTCTCGACCGGTGGGGCTTCGGGATGGCGTCCGTACGCTTCATCTGCGGGACGCAGCAGGTCCACAAGGACCTGGAAGGTGCGCTGAGCAACTTCCTCGGCACCGAGGACACCATCCTCTACAGCTCCTGCTTCGACGCGAACGGCGGCCTGTTCGAGACCCTGCTCGGCGCCGAGGACGCGATCATCTCCGACGAGCTCAACCACGCCAGCATCATCGACGGCGTCCGGCTGTCGAAGGCTCGCCGCTTCCGCTACAAGAACCGCGACATGGCCGATCTGGAAGCCCAGCTCAAGGACGCCGCCGACGCCCGCTACCGGCTGATCGCCACCGACGGCGTCTTCTCGATGGACGGGTACGTCGCTCCCCTCGACGAGATCTGCGACCTGGCCGAGCGGTACGACGCCCTCGTCATGGTCGACGACTCCCACGCGGTCGGCTTCGTCAGCGCGGACGGAGCTGGTACGCCGTCGCTGTTCGGCGTGAAGGACCGCGTCGACGTCGTCACCGGCACCCTCGGCAAGGCGCTCGGCGGCGCGTCCGGCGGCTACGTCTCCGGCCGCCGCGAGATCGTCGAGCTGCTCCGCCAGCGCTCCCGCCCGTACCTCTTCTCGAACTCCCTGGCCCCGTCCGTCACCGCGGCCTCCCTGAAAGCGCTCGAACTCATCGGCGGCTCCAGCGACCTCCGCGACAAGCTCAAGGCCAACACCACCCTCTTCCGCACGAAGATGACCGAAGCCGGCTTCGACGTCCTCCCCGGCGACCACCCGATCTCCCCGGTCATGATCGGCGACGCCGCCGCGGCCGGCCGCCTCGCCGACAAACTCCTCGACCTCGGCATCTACGTCATCGGCTTCTCCTACCCCGTAGTCCCCCACGGCAAGGCCCGAATCCGAGTCCAACTCTCCGCCGCCCACTCCACCTCCGACGTCGAACGCGCCATAGCCGCCTTCATCGAAGCCCGCGCCGCGCTCGCGGGGTAGCCGGCGTCAGTCGGTTGGGGGTGGTGGGGCGAGGGTTTGCTCGAGTTGGGTGGCGACTGCGTCCAGGTTCTGCGGCATCGTCGTCGGTGTGCTGGATGCCAGGAGGTTCTGGATGTCGGCTCGGGCTGTTCGTACGGCGTCTCGTAGGGTGCGGGCCCGGGTTGCGGCGGCTTCGTCTGGTGCCGACGATTCGAGAGCGGTCAGGCTGTCCTCGGCGGCGATGACTCGGCTCTCGGCGACGTTCCAGCCGCCGGCTGCTTCTGCTGGCGAAGGCTGCTGGCGGAGCTGCGGGATGAGCACGCGCGCGAACCACGCCACCTCGTCTTCGGCGGAGGCGAGGTTGTCCCGCCATGTCCCGCGGCGGCGCGCTCTGACAAGGAGCGGCACACCTACGGCTAGTGCGAGCACTATCGCCAACAGCACCCACCACAACCAGGAAGACGTTCCGTCCGTCTCGGCCGAGGAGGGCTGTACCGACGGCGAGGTCGTCGGTGACGGGGTCGCTGTGGGCGTCGTCTGGGTCGGTGCGGTGGTCTCCGTCTCCGTCGGTTCGGATGACGTGGTGTCGGTTGGCTCGGGTGTTGTCTGGGTCGGCTCCGCGCGTACCGATGACTGGGTGGGGCTTGGTACGGCCACGGGCTGGGACGAGTTCTCCGATCTGGTCGGGCTTGGTTCGGCCTCAGACTCGGAGGAGTTCTCCGAGCGGGTCGGGCTTGGTTCGGCCTCGGACTCGGATGAGGACGAGCTCTCCGGGCGTTCGGGTGAGCGGGTCGGGTTCGGGAGCGACGCCGTCAGGGACGGCAGCGAGGATGGCGTGCGCGTCGACGATGGAGACGGCCGGTCAATGGACCCGGACTCTCCGCAGGAGACGAGGAGCAGTACTGCCAGTGCCAGACCAGCGGCTCGCACCATCCGGGGCACCGGGGCGGACCTCGCCCTCCTGGTCACCAGCTCACGCGCCCGACGTGCCGGCGTCACTGTCGACGGTGCTCGCGGCTCGGGCGTCGCGTTCGATCTCGGCGGTATCGGCCTTCAGTTCCTTGGCCTCGGTCTTCTTCGCACGACGCATCGCCTGCTCGATCTTGGCGCCCATGTCGGCCACTCCGACGACCACCAGTCCCACTTGGCCGGCGTCCAGGTGCTCACCGAGCTCTTTCAGGTCGCCACGGCTCATCCCCATCGCCGCATGTCCCGTGACCGCGCCCAGGACGGCTCCGCCGGCGGTCGTGGCCGCGAGCAGCCCGCCGCCGATCGCGGCGAACGGGAACAGCGCGACGACCAGGCCGGTGGCCAGGCCCACACCGCCACCAAGCACGCCTCCCACCCGCGTCGGCGTCTCATGCTTGTGGGCGATCTTGACCTTCCCGTCGTCGCGGTGCTCGACAACAGCCGCGTCGTAGGCATCGATCAGTCCGGCTTTGGTGTGCAGTTCTTTGACCACCGCGTAGTCCGCCTCCGCGTCAGCCAGCTCGTCGTACACCCCGACGTAGACGATAAAGGTGTCGATGGCCATTTCAGGTTCCCCTCGTCCTCGCTGCTTGTCAGGACGAACATCGCACCTTCAGCCCCACCTCGGATTCATCCACCCGGGGCGATATTCGGACGCCCGGGCTAGGGTGAGCCGGTTCGGTCCGGGTGAAGGAGAATCGTGCGTCAAGTGCTGTCGGTTGTTGGTGTCGTCGGGTTGCTGGGTGTCGCCGGGTGTGGTGGGGGTGAAGAGCAACCGGTTGATGCCGCACCATCGAGTACGGCGCTGTCGCCGAGCAGTACCCCCGCCCCGGTGCGGAGTGTTCCGGTGGTGAGGGCTACGCCGGTGCCGATGAGTCTGGCTGCCGCGGGTCAGCGGTACCTGCAGGTGACCCGGCCGTACAACGTCGCCCTCGAACGCTTCGAGAAGGCCGCCAACAACGGCTCGTCGGCCGCCACCCTGCGAGCGCGGGCCCGGGCGGTAGCCGCGGCCAACCTCGCCGAGTCCAAGCAACTCCTGGCCATCACCTGGCCGCCGAAGGTCGCCCAGCAGATCCGAACCTTGGCCCAGGCCGACACCGCCGCGCGCCCGCACTGGCTGAAGGCCGCCGAGGCGGACAACCTCACGGAGATGGCTAGGCACGTGAAGCTCGCCTCGGCGGAGAGTGGCAAGTCGCCCGCCGCCGAAATCCGCCGCCTCCTGAACCTGCCGAAGTACGACGAGAAGGACTACAGCTGACTTTGTCGGAGCCGCCGGGCAGGATGCCTGCATGGTGGTGATGAGTGGGCGGGCGGTCAATCGGGCGACGCTGGCGCGGCAGTTGCTGCTGGAGCGGGAGAGTGTCTCCGCGGTCGACGTGGTGGGGCGGCTGGTGGGGATGCAGGGGCAGGAGCCCAAGCATCCGTACGTCGGCTTGTGGTCGCGGATCGGTGGGTTCGAGGAGTCGGAACTCGATCGGGCGGTGGCTGATCGGGAGGTGGTGCGGGCGACGATGTTCCGCGGGACCTTGCATCTGGTGACAGCCGCGGACTATCTACGGTTTCGGACGACGGTGTCGCCGGTGCTCGAGGCGGGCTTGAAGGTGCTCGGGGATCGAGGGACCGGGCTGGAGCCTGCGAATGTAGTTGCGGCGGCGAAGAAGCTGCTGGCGAAGGAGCCGTTGACGTTCACCGAAGTGCGGGATGCGTTGCAGAAGCAGTTCCCGGACGTGAACGAGCGAGCGCTCGGCTTCTGCACGCGCATGCTGGTGCCATTGGTGATGTACCCAACGGACGCCCGCTGGAGCTGGTCCGCGAACGCGCGCTTCACACCGGCAGAGGATTGGATCGGTGGCAAGCTGCACACGCGCGCCGAGCCACAGGAGCTGGTCACCCGGTACCTCGCGGCCTTTGGACCGGCCACTCCCGCGGACTTCCAGACCTGGTCCGGGCTGCAGAAGGCGAAGCCGTTGTTCGACGAGCTCGAGCTGGAGACCTTCACGGACGAGGCCGGCAAGACGTTGTACGACGTACCGGATGGGCCGCGGCCGGACCCGGACACTCCGGCGCCCGTGAGATTTCTTCCCGAGTTCGACAACATCCTGCTCTCGCACGCGAAGCGGGAGCGGATCATCGCGGACGAGCACAAGCCGGCTGTGTACACGAAGAACCTCCGGGTCAAAGCGACGTACACCGTCGACGGCTTGGTCGCCGGGCTGTGGACGGCCGAGAAGAAGCGTGGTGTGGCGACTCTCACCGTGACGCCGTTCGGGCGAACTCTGAAGAAGACGCTGACCGAGCTGGAGCGTGAAGGGACCGCGCTGCTGCGGTTCCTCGAGCCAGATGCGAAAACCCACGAGGTGGTTACGGGGAGTTAATGAGGTTGTTGTCACACGTCGGATGACTGGGCCAGAGCCCTTCGGCCCGGTGGAATAGACAAATGAGCACAGTCCCCACCATCACTCTGGACAACGGCGTCGAGATCCCGCAGCTGGGCCTGGGGGTCTGGCAGATCGAGGACGAGATCGTCACCGACGTCGTCACGACCGCGTTCGAGGCCGGGTACCGGCACATCGACACCGCCGCCATCTACGGCAACGAGGCCGGCGTCGGGCGCGCGATCGCCGCGGCGGACCTGCCCCGTGACGAGCTGTTCATCACCACCAAGCTGTGGAACAGCGACCAGGGCTTCGACAGCACGCTGAAGGCGTTCGACACGAGCCTCGAGCGGCTCGGCCTCGAGTACCTCGACCTGTACCTGATCCACTGGCAGTCGCTGCAGCGGGACAAGTACGTCGACACCTGGAAGGCGTTCGAGCAGCTGTACGCCGACAAGCGGGTCCGCGCGATCGGCGTCTCCAACTTCCACGAACCGGCGCTGCGGCGGCTGTTCGAAGAGACCACGATCCGCCCGGCGGTGAACCAGATCGAGCTGCACCCGGCGCTGCCGCAGGACGAACTGCGCGCGTTCAACGCGGAGAACGACATCGTGACCCAGGCGTGGAGCCCGCTGGCGCAGGGCGAACTGCTCTCGCAGCCGGCCCTGAAGACGCTGGCCGACAAGCACGGCAAGACCCCGGCCCAGGTGGTCATCCGCTGGCACCTGCAGCTCGGCAACGTGGTGATCCCGAAGTCGAAGACCCCGAGCCGGATCCAGGAGAATTTCGCCGTCTTCGACTTCCAGCTCGACAACGACGACATGGCCACGATCGCCGACCTCGAGACCGGCATCCGCACCGGCGGCGACCCCGACATCTTCGGCTGACCCACCCGCCACCCATCCCGCCCGCCACCCATCCCGCCGGCCACTCATCCCGCCGGCCCGGCCCGGCCCCACCGCGCCGCGCCATCCGGCGAACCCTCCAACTCAGTGGGCAGCCCCTCAGCTGGAGGGTTGCCCACTGAGAATCTGAGCGGGCAACCCTCCAGGTCAGGGGGCAGGCTCAAGGAGTTCGAGGAAGCGGGCCAGGGCTGGGGAGCGGTTGTCCGGGGACCAGGCTACGGAGAGTTGCCAGGGTGGTAGGTCGTCGGACAACTCGCGGTAGACGACCGCTTCCGGGTTGGTCAGCGGGGTCGGGCTGATCAGCAGCGAGACTCCGAGGCCGGCGGCGACGAGCGACACGATCGTCTGTACGTCGGCCGCCTCCTGCTCGATCCGCGGCAGGAACCCGGCCGCCCGGCAGAACCCGACGATCGTGTCGTGCACCGCGGGACCGCTGGGCCGCGAGTAGAACACGAACGGCTCGTCCGCGAGCTCGGCCAACCGGATCCGCTTCCGCCGCGCCAGCCGATGCCGCGCCGGCAGCACCGCCACCAGCGGATCCGCCGAGACCGCCCGCGACGCCAGCCCAGGCGCGAGCTGTACGACGACCGTCCCGCCACCCGGCGGCTCGTCCCCTCCGCCGCTCGCCTCCAGCCGCTTCCCACCCCCTCCACCGCTCGCCGCCAGCCGCTTCCCACCTCTTCCTCCGATCGAGGCTGGCGAGAGCCCGGTGATCGGGTCCTTGGCACCGACCGACGCCGGAGCGTTCGGCCGGAGCAGGCCGACATCGATGCGGCCGTCCCGCAGCGCCTCGGTCTGTTGGAGGGTCGTCATCGTCTCCAGATCCAGGACCACGTCCGGATAAGCGTCGCGGAACGTACCCAGCAACCGCGGCAGTGCCTCGTGGGTCGCGGACTGGACGAACCGCAGCCGCAGTGTCCCGAGCTCGCCCCGCTGCGTTCGCTGCGCCGCGCGTACTGCTTCGTCGGAGCGCCGGAGCAGGTCCTGTGCGTCGGCCAGGAAGGTCGCCCCGGCCGCGGTCAGCACGAACCGGCGGCGGACCCGGGCGAACAGTTCCACGCCGAGATCGTGCTCGAGCGCCGCGATCTGCCGGCTGAGCGACGGCTGGGTCAGATGCAGCCGGGTCGCCGCCCGGCCGACGTTGAGCTCCTCGGCCACCACCACGAACGATCTGAGCTGCCGTAGTTCCATACCCACGATCATGCACCACATGCATCAACTCTGCGAAGAACTTTCATTGGACGTATCACTGTGCCGGTTCTTACTGTCGAAGAGACGAAAGGAACTACCGTGCACTACGTCCCGTTCTCCGTGATCAAGTCGATCCACGAGCAGACTCACTCCGCTATGCCGAACGCACCGGTCCGGCCCTATGTCCCGCGGCGTCGTCCACTCCGCGCCGCCGTCCGACGCCTGCTGCAGCGGCAGGCACAACCCGCACCCGCCCCGCAGCCCGCACCGACGCCGGCATCGGCGCCGCGCGCTGCGCTGACACTGGTCGCCTCGGAGCAGTCCGCCGACCAGCTGTGCGAAGCTGAGGTCCGTGATCGAGGTACGACGCCTACGGGTGTTGCGCGCGCTGGCTGACCACGGGACCGTGACGGCGGCCGCCGAGGTGCTGCATCTGACGCCCTCGGCGGTCTCCCAGCAACTGGCCGCCCTGGAATCCGAAGTCGGCCAGGAGCTGCTCGAACGCCGCGGCCGGCGGGTCGCGATCACCTCGGCCGGCCGCCTGCTCCTCGCCCACACCGACACGATCCTGACCGAGGTCGAACGCGCCGAAGACGCGATGCGCCTGCACGCGAACGGCGCGAACGGCGAGGTCCGCGTCACCGCCTTCGCGACCGCGATCAGCCTGCTCGTCGCCCCCACTCTGACCCGCCTCCGGGAAACCAACCCCGGCCTCGACCTCGTCGTCCGCGACGCGGAAGGCCATCAAGGCATCACCCAGCTGCTCGACGGCGACGCCGACATCGCGATCGCGGTCGAGCACCGCGGCTCACCCCGCGCCGACGACCAGCGCCTGATCCGGATCCCCTTGTACGCCGAGCCGTTCGTCGCCGTGCTCCCGCCGACGCACCCGGCCGCGGCAGGCGGGACTATCGAGCTCGCTCAACTCGCAGCAGACGACTGGGTGATGACGGCTCCCGGCAACCCGATCCGCGACGTCGTACTGCTGGCGTGTGAGCAGGCCGGCTTCCAACCACGCGTGGTCCATCAATCCGACGACTTCCGGGCCGTCGCCGCGCTGGTGGCGGCCGGCGGTGGTGTCTCGCTCGTCCCGCGCCTCGGCGTACCGACGCCGACTCTCGCGGTGATCCGCCCACTGCCCGAGCCGGTCCCGACCCGACGCGTGTACGCCGCAATCCGCTCAAGCCGAGCCGATCACCCGCTGGTCTCCGCAACCCTCGCCGTACTCACCGAGGTCGCCGAGAAGCTGTAATCCGCCATCACGGTTCGTTGTCAACGGGGAGCTGCTGCTGGGGAACGGCGACCCGTACCACGGCGGCCGTGTCCACCGGCGGCTTGATCGTCCCGCGGCCGACCCAGTCGGTGATGTTGTTGACCATGATCGTCACGACCTGCTGTGCGGCCGCCGACGGTGTGGGGATGTTCCAGTTGGACGGGCAGCGGCGTACCAGGAAGCAGCCGTAGGCGAAGGTGGAGCCGTTGAACACCCGGGCTCCCGATGGTGCGACGAACGCAGTCGCATGCATCGGAGTCGCGCGGCCGCTCGTCCGGCAGATACCGGTGCCGCTGGCAACAACGGTCAGCCCTGGATGCTTGTACAGACCGGGCCAGACGAAGTCGACCTCACCGGCGAGGAACCCTGGTACGGCGGTGCCGGCCGAGGTGCCCTGGAACAACCAGCCGCTTCCGGTGGTGAGGGTGTGGCCCAAGTCGGCGCAGAAGTACTCGGCACCAAGCAGCGGCTGCGACGCATAGGCATCACCCAGGTAGCGCCAGGTCGTCGAGTCGAAGCCGGCCGTGTACCGGTCGACGTCCCATGCCCGCCGACTGCTGTCCGTGAACGCAATTCGCCGGAACGCCGCGTTCGCTCCGAGACTGGCCACGTTCACGCCTCGCGTGATCGCCTGGCTCAGCGCCGCCCGCATAGGCAGCGAGTAGTACTCGTCGTGCCCCGGCAAGAAGATCGTTCCTGCCCGCAACGGCAACTGACCACCGAACTCGTCGAGGTCGTTGTCGGTCCAATAGGTGACGTCCAAGCCCATGGATTCGGCCCAGAAGACCAGCCCCTGCTCGAGAGGCAGGAACTGACCGGAACCCTGCCCCTCGTTGTACGGACGATCGAAGGTCAGGCGGCCCGATCCGGTGTCCAATCCGGTGTAGAAGCTCACGCCGCCGTACTTGTTGTACGCCTCCCACGTCGTGTTCGCCTGCTGGATCAGCAGATCGTGCTTGGTCCCCGTGTCATCCCGGACCGTCAGCGGAGCGTACGACGCGAACCGGCCGTCGCTGACCCGGATGAGATACGTGCCGGGCACCCAGTCGCTCGTCACCGGAATGCTCAACGTCTTCGACCACGACGCGGCCGACGTCATCTGCAGCGGGTGACCGTTGGCCGTACCACCGGTTGTCGGGGCGGGTTGCACAATGGTCGGCGCGTTGTCCGTGCGCCACACTTCACGCGCTCCGAGGCCGGCGTAGTGCCCCATCCGGTAGGCCACCACGCTGACGGGATTGCCGGAGGTCACCTTGATGTCCACGGTGTCACCGCAGCTCGCCGAAACCTCCGTGAGGTACGCCGCCAGCGTCCCGTTCATACTGTCCGGAATGACCCACGCACCGGTGCCCGCCTTTGCGTTCTCGGCGGTCGTCGTCGGCCAGGCGGACGGGCAACCTGCCGGAACCGGGCGGAACGGGGCGACTGCCACCGCCGGCATCGGTGCGGGTGGCGCGATCAGGGCCAAGGTTCCCGAGCCGGACATCATCAGGCCGCCGGTCGAGCTCGTGGCCGAAACCGCCAGCGTGAAGATACCGCCGTACTTCGACAACACCGCTCCGTAGATCGGGATCGCCAGTCGCGCTCCGGCCGCATAGCTCCGCAGAGTAAATGCCTTCCAGGTCGCGTAGCCACCCGAGGTCGTCAGCGTCCCGTTGACGCTGGTGACAGCTCCCGACGTGCCGGCCGGCAGCTGCATCCGAACGGCAGAAAGGATCCCCGGGCTCGTGAGTGTGCCGTAGTAAGACAGCGTGGTCTTCTGCCCCGGGATCGGGTTGCTCGCGGTGATGGCTACGTTCGGAGAGATCGTCACCGGCCGGGTCAGTGTTCCGGTACCGGACGAGAGCACCGCACCCGTGGTGGCGGTCGCCTTGAAACTCAGCGTCCACGGTCCACCGCTCGGCAGCCGGAGGCCGTAGAACGGGATCACGAAACGGGTGCCTACGGCAACCTTTATCGTCTTGGTCGGTGTCCACCGCAGGACGCCGGGCGAGACGGTGCGGACCGTGCCGTTCACGGAGGTGACTATCCCGGTGGAACCCGTCGGGATCGTGACGACGATGTCGCGCACGGTTCCCGCTGCGGTCGCGGAGGCTCGGTACGTCACTGTGGTGGTGCCATTCGAGCCTGCGGTCCCCGTGATCGTGACGTTGGCCACGACCGCCGATGCCGGTCCGGCGACAACTGCCAAAGTTGCTGCCACCAGCAGGAGTGCCATGGCCGCCGCGGTCCATTTCCGCCGAACCGACGAGAATCTCCTGCCCATCCGGCGTCGTACGGCGTCGCTGATGTCCATGGTGCTTCCCCCCTGCCTCCGCGGAGGAATGCACGCCCCGATCCGTCAATCCCCCGCTCGCACTCCTCCGCTCACCCCGGAGGCCCCTTCAAGTGCGAACTAGCAGCAGGATCGCACAAAGTCAGCAATGTCCCTAGGGACTCATAGCCACGCCTACGCTGAGCAGCACGGGCGTCGCGTTCGGTGGAGGAATTAGTTTGGCTACGCCAACGGTATTTGGTTGGTTATGCCAACGGACATCCGAACGACTGCCGCGTCGTCGATCGCGCTGAGCAGTTACGCCGCCACGTCCGCGCGACCGCTTCGGCCAGTCAGGCGCGGCGCCGGCCACCGTCCAGGCCCACGGTCGACACCCGTGCGATCAGTGCGCGCGGGGTGTAGCGGGCGGCGGCGACGATGAGTTTGTAGCGGCGGGTGGGGATCGAGATCGCCTTGCCGCGCATCAGGTCCTTCCAGGCGGCGTCGACCAGGTCGCCCGCGTCCAGCCACAGGAACGACGGGATGAGCGACTTGTCCATCCCCATCCGCTCGTGGAACTCGGTGTGCACGAACCCCGGGCACAACGCCATCACGGCAACGCCCTTGGAGTGCAGCTCGACCGCCAGCCCGGCCGAGAAGTTCGTCACCCAGGCCTTGTGCGCGCTGTAGACGTTGCGCTGCAGGAACCCGGCCACCGACGACACGTTGATCACCGCGCCCGAGCCACGCTCGATCATCGGAAGCACGGCGGCGTGCGTGAGCCGCAGTACGACGCGGACCAGCAGATCGAGCTGGTTCTCCTCGGCCTCGATCGTGTTCGCCCAGAAGGGCTTCTTCTGCCCGAAGGCGGCGTTGTTCACCAGCACCTCGACCGGCCCGGTCCGGAACCGTTCCTCCACCCGGGCCAGGTCGTCCGCGTCGGTCAGGTCCGCGGCCAGCACCTCGCACGCGACACCGTGCAGGCGGGAGATGTCGGCCGCGACCTCCTTCAGCCGCGCCTCGTCGCGCGACACCAGCACCAGGTCGTACCCCTCCAGCGCCAGCTTGTCCGCGAACGCTCGGCCGATCCCGCTCGCCGGCCCGGTGATGAGCGCAGTCGCCACGTGTCAGTCCTCCCGTCGGTGACGCACCCCAGTCTGTCACTACTCTGGTCTGGTGCTCACGGACATCGACACCTGGGTGCTCGACCTCGACAACACGCTGTACCCAGCCGGCTCCGCCTTGGCCGGCCAGCTCACCCACGGCATCCTCTCGACGATCGCCGAGTACTACGACACCGACGTCGCCGGCGCTCGCCAGATCCAGGCCGAACTGGTCGCGCAGTACGGCACGTCACTGCGGGGAGCGATGGTGACCGGCACCATCGATCCGCACGACTTCCTCAGCTTCGAGCGCCGGATCGACTACTCGGTCATCGCTCCGGACCCGACGCTCGCCACCGCGCTCACCGCACTGCCCGGCCGCCGCTACGTGTACACGAACGGGTCGGCGTACCACGCCGAGCAGGCACTCGGGCAGCTCGGCTTGACTGCCTGCTTCGACGGCATCTTCGACATCCTCGCGGGCGAGCTGATCCCGAAGCCGTACGCCGAGAGCCTGGACGCGTTCCTGAATCTCTTCGGTATCGAACCCACCCGGGCAGCCATGTTCGACGATCTCGAAGTCAACCTCACCCTCCCGCGGGAGCGCGGGATGGCGACGATCCTGATCGACGGCAGCGGTACGCCGTACGAACAGCTCGACCGGCGGCACTGGCGGGTGCGAGATCTGCCGTCCTTCCTGCAATTGCTGGCCGCCCAGCGATAGGGCCCGGCGTACAGCCCGTTGCCGCCTAGGACCAAGTGGTTGGCATCGTGAGGGTCGAGCGCCATGACCGAAACCGGCGTGGTGGACAGCCGCCGTACTGTCCGACCACCGTCGTCGGAGCGACGTCTGAGGAATTGGTCGAGAGTTCGTGGCGGCTTCGCGATCAGTAGGCGAGAACGACCAGAATGTGACGGCAAATGGTCTGAGGACTTACCCTTCACGGGGGATATCGAGGAGGGTGGCGAATGGCAGCTACGGACAAGGCGCTGGCCGGCCTGCGGCAGATGATCGCGTCCGGCAAGCTCGGCCCGGGGGCCAAGTTCCCGCCGGAGCCCGAGCTGTGTGACCACCTCGGCGTCTCCCGCAGCTCGTTGCGCGAGGCGGCCCGGTCGCTGGCCGCGCTCGGCGTGATCGAGTCGCGGCACGGCTCGGGGACGTACGTCTCCGCGCTGGATCCCGCCGAGATCATCAGCCGGTTCTCGCTGTCGGTCGAGCTGATCCCGCTCGAGGGAGTCCTCGAGCTCCTCGAGGTCCGCCGGGTGCTCGAGTCCCACGCCACCGCCGCGGCCGCGGCCCGCCAGGACCCTGAGCTGCAGGCGCGGCTGGGCGACATCCTCGACCGCCTCGAGGCGACCACCGACGCGACCGAGATCCAGCACCTCGACGCCGAGTTCCACGGCGCGATCTGTACGGCGGGCGGCAACCCGACCGTCACCGCGCTGACCGGCGTGATCCGCGGCCGGGGCGGTCACTACCGCATCTTCGAACCCGGCGCGGACTTCGACGCGATCAAGCGGACCAGCGACCGCGGCCACCGCGCGATCCTCGACGCCATCGCCACCCGCGACCCCGCGGCCGCCGCCACCGCGGCCTCCGCCCACATCGCCCAGACCGAACTCTGGCTCCGAGCCATCCGCCCCGAACCCCAGGTGGAACTCCCCGCCGACTGACCACCTTGGGCACCCACCAACCACAATCCGCGGGCAAGAACGGTTGACCGGTGCCCAAGGTCGCGCCGCGCGACGGCGACATGGTCGTGGTTTGATTTTTTCTGGTTCTTGTCGAGATCTTGCGGTGAGTTGGTTGGATGCATAACCTCCAGACACGTTCGTCCGGAGGGGATCCGCCAATGTCCCGATCACACCTGCGCCTGACTGCCGTCGCACTCTCGACCGCCCTGCTCGGCGGCCTGCTCATCAGCCCCGCGTCAGCTCACCCGGCCGCGCGGATCACCCGCGCCGGCCTCGATCCCGCGCTCGTCGCCGGACGTGGAGCCGACGTCCCGTTCGTCGAGCAGGAGGCCGAGAACGCCTCCTTCACCGGCGAGAAGATCGGCCCGAGCCGGGAGGCGTACACGTTGCCCGCCGAGGCGTCCGGGCGGACCGCCGTACGCCTGCAGCCCAAGCAGTACGTCGAATTCACGCTGACTCGGGCCACCAACGCTTTGACGCTTCGCTACAGCATTCCGGATGCGCCGGGCGGTGGTGGGATCACAGCGCCGCTGGACGTCACGGTGAACGGCAAGCACAAGCGGACGATGACGTTGACGTCGCAGTACGCCTGGCTCTACGGGATGTATCCGTTCTCCAACGACCCGAACGTCGACCCGATCCCGGGCTGGTGGAAGCCCGAGCCGGACCCGGTCGCCAAGCCGTTCCGGCCGAACCACTTCTACGACGAGCAGCGCATGCCGCTCGACCACACATACCAGGCCGGTGACCGGGTCCGGTTCGCCGTACCGCGCAACACACCAGCGGCCTGGACCGTCCTCGATGTCGCCGACTTCGAGCTCGTCAACGCACCGATCCGGCAGCCCGCCCGGTCGCTCGACGTCCGGCTGTTCGGCGCCGACCCGACCGGCCGGCATGACGCGGCGCCCGCGATCGAGCGCACCATCGCGGCGGCGCAGAAGATCGGCTGGTCGGTATTCATTCCGGCCGGCACCTTCCAGGTCAACCGGCACATCGTGGTCGACAAGGTGACGATCCGCGGCGCCGGGAACTGGTGGACGATCATCAAGGGCAAGGTCCTCCCCTTGCCCGAACCCGCGCCGGACAAGTCCGTACACAGCGCCCCTGGTTTCTACGGGAAGTACGCCGCCGACGGCGGGAGCACCCGGGTACACCTGGCCGACTTCGCGATCGAGAGCGACGTACGCGAACGGATCGACACCGATCAGGTGAACGGGATCGGCGGCGCGATCGGTGGCGGCTCGACGATCGAGAACCTCTACCTGCACCACACCAAGGTCGGGATCTGGCTGGACGGTCCGATGGACGGCCTGCTGATCCGCAACAACGTCATCACCGACGCGGTCGCCGACGGGATGAACCTGCACCTCGGCGTCTCGAACGTGAGGGCGACCAACAACTTCATCCGCAACAGCGGCGACGACGGCCTCGCGATGTGGTCGGAGTCCAACCCTTCCGGCGCGGTGAACCACGACAACGTCTACGACCACAACACGGTCCAGACGCCTGTACTCGCGAACAACATCGCCATCTATGGCGGTCGCGACAACGCGGTCACGGACAACCTGGTCGCCGACCCGATCCGCGAGGGCAGCACGTTGCACGCCGGATCGCGGTTCAACGCGACGCCGTTCGAGGGGACGCTGACGTTCGCCCGCAACACCACCGTCCGGGGCGGTCCGCGGGATCTCAACTGGGACATCGGGCTCGGCGCGATCTGGCTGTACGCGTTGCAGTCCACGATGTCCGGGACGATCGAGATCACGGACAGCTCGTTCCTCGACTCGACGTACAACGCGGTGATGTTCGTCGTCGACTGGCCGGTCAAGGACGACTACGCGATCACGAACGTTGCCGTGCGCAACATCAAGGTCGACGGGACCGGGACGAACGTGGTCAACGCCCGGGTCGGCGGCTGGGCGACGTTCGAGAACGTCGACACCCGCAATATCGGCGCTCCGTTCGTCAACAACTGCGGCACGTTCCACTTCGACGGGCCGCCGGAGTTCGACGTACGGCTGCTGGCCGGCAACGACGGCGGCTGGACCGGCGCGACGTGGTGCGAGGACCGCCCTGCCGTCGTACCGCCACCGCCGCCGTCACCCTGGAACTGAAGCCCGGACCGTCAGCCCATCACAATCGCCCGGTGCCGGCGCGCTCCCGCCTGAGGGGCCGCGGTTCCGGCGATTGTGATGGCGTGGCGGTCCGGAATGCCAGCACCAGAACGATCGCGCCGACCAGGACGATGGCCCCGCCGACCAGCGCCGCGGTGTGCATGGCGTGGATGAAGGCGTCGTCCGCGGCCTTCACCAGATCCGGGCGGCCCACCGTGCCCGCCACGTGCCGGGTCGCCTCGGCCGACGTCCCGGCCGCCTCCCGGACGCCGGCCGGCAGACCGGCCAGCGACGACGCGATCCGATGCTGGTATGCCGACGAGACGATCGTGCCGAGGATCGCGACACCGAGGACGCTGCCGACCTGACGGAGGACGTTGTTGACCGCTGATCCGGCACCCATCCGATCGAGCGGGAGCGTCGCCATCACGGCGGCCGTGGTGGGCGCAGTGGTCATGCCGATCGACAGGCCGACCAGCCCACCGACGACGCCGATCCACACCAGCGGGGTGTCGACGTCGTACAGCACGTTCAGCGCGGCACACACTGCGAGCGTGAAGACCGCCGTACCCGAGACCTTGGCCACTCCGAACCGGGCCGCCAGCCGGGCGCCCAACTGTGAGCCGACGATCACACCGGTTGCGGCAGGCAACGACATCAGGCCGGCCGACAGCGCGCTCATCCCGCGCGCACCCTGCAGGTAGAACGCGAGGTAGAAGCTCTGGCCGGTCAGGTTGAGAAAGACGACCGCCAGGGTGAAGTTGCCGGCCGCGAAGCGGCGGTTGCGGAACAGGCGCGGGTCGAAGCTCGGCTGCTGTTCGCGCCACTCGGAGAAGATGAACCCGGCGAGCAGGACCAGACCGCCGACGATGCTCGCCCAGACCTGCCAGCGGCCCCAGCCGCCCTGGTGGCCGCCTTCGATCAGTCCGTACGAAAGACCTAGCAGGCCGAGGGTGGACAGCCCGAGGCCGAGCGGGTCGAGCCTGCGGCGCTGCGGGCTCCGGGGGTTCGGCAGGACGAGTGCGGCGCCGAGCAGGCCGAGCGCGACGATCGGCAGGTTGATGGTGAAGACCGATCCCCACCAGAAGTGGTCGATCAACAGGCCGCCGGGCACCGGGCCGACGGCGACGCCGACGCCGGCCGACGAGCCCCAGATCGCGATCGCGCCGGCCCGGCGCTCCGGCGGGAAGGTCCAGCCGATGATCGCCATCGACGGCGGCATGATCAGCGCGCCGCCGAGGCCCATGGCCGCACGCGCCAGGATGAGCGCGACGGGGTCGGTGGCCCACGCGGCCCAGGCCGACGCGGCGCCGAAGATCAGCAGCCCGAGCATGAGGATGGTCCGGTGGCCGTAGCGGTCACCGAGCGCACCGGCCAGGAACAGCGCGGTGGCGAACAGCAGCGAATAGATGCCGACGGCCCACTGCAACTGGCCGGGCGTGGCGCCGAGCCCGTGCACCGGGTCGGCGAGGCGTTCGAGCGCGATCCCGAGGACGGTCGAGTCGATCCAGATCAGAACGGCCGAGACGACCAGGATCGCGAGGATGCGGCGTTGTTCGAGCGTGCCTGGTGGGGGGTCGATCGTGGACACGAAGTCTCCTATGATTGTCAGGACCCTGACGAGATTCACATCGTCCTAGATTGACAGGAACCTGTCAATCACCTTTTCGTCTTCCCGTGTCCGCGGGACCGGCAGAATGGGGAGCATGGAAGACGACGGCTGCGTGACTTTTCTCGTCCGGCACGCCTGGCTGAGCATGCGTTCGGCCCTCGCGGAGGCTCTCGACGAGCACGGGCTGTCGGTGCAGCAGTACGGGACACTGCTCTGCGTGCGGAAGGATCCGGGCCTGACCATCGCCGACGTCGGCCGAGTGGTCGGCACGACCCGGCAGTCGGCGAACGAGCTGATCACCGGGATGGAGCGGGCCGGCCTCGTCGAGCGGCAGCCGAACCCGAAGGACCGGCGTACCCAGCAGGTCCACCTGACCGCCGCCGGGGCGCGGCGGCTGGCCGAGGCGGCGCCCGCGATCCGCAAGCTCGAGGACGAACTCGAGGCGTCCTTTACCGCCGCCGACCGCAGCACCGCCCGCGCCTGGCTGACCCACATGGTGGAGACGATCGAGGGCTGAGCACGCGGTCCTTGGCTGACGAGGCGAGTTAAGGTCGGGGGCATGCGCGCACACGCTGAGCGGTTGACCGGCCTCGGTACGACGATCTTCGCCGAGATGTCCGCCCTCGCGGTGGCCACCGGCTCGGTCAACCTCGGCCAGGGATTCCCCGACAAGGACGGGCCGGACTCACTGCTCGAGGACGCGATCGACGCGATCCGCGCCGGCGCGAACCAGTACCCGCCGGCCCGCGGCGTCCCCGCGCTCCGGCAGGCGATCGTCGATCACCAGAAGCGGTTCTACGGTCTCTCGTACGACCCCGACACGCAGGTCCTGGTCACCACCGGCGCCACCGAAGCGGTCGCCGCCGCGCTGCTCGCGTTCGTCGAGCCCGGCGACGAGGTGATCGCCCTCGAGCCGTACTACGACTCGTACGCGGCCGGCATCGCCTTCGCCGGCGGCCGCCGTGTCCCGGTCACCCTGCGCGCCCCGTCGTACCGGCTCGACCTGGACGAACTCCGGGCCGCGGTCACTCCGCGCACCAAGGTCCTGCTGATCAACTCGCCGCACAACCCGACCGGCACCGTCCTCACCGACGAGGAGCTCCGCGGGATCTGCGCCGTCGCGATCGAGCATGACCTGGTCGTCATCACCGACGAGGTCTACGAGCACCTCGTGTACGACGGACTCGAGCACCGGCCGCTCGCGTCGTACGACGGAATGTCCGAACGGACCGTGTCGATCAGCAGCGCGGGCAAGACGTTCGCGGTCACCGGCTGGAAGATCGGCTGGGTCACCGGATCGCCTGCCGTGGTGACGGCGGTGACCACCGCGAAGCAGTTCCTCACCTTCACCTCCGGTGCACCCTTCCAGCCCGCCGTCGCCCATGCGCTTGCCCTGGGCAACGACTACTTCGACGCCCTGCGCGCCGACCTGCAGTCGCGCCGCGACCTCCTCTGCGACGGTCTGGCCGACCTCGGCTTCGAGGTCCACCGCCCGCAAGGCACCTACTTCGTCACCACCGACATCCGCCCCCTCGGCCACACCGACGGCATCACCTTCTGCCGCCAACTCCCCGAACGCACCGGCGTAGTAGCCATCCCCCACCAAGTCTTCTACGATAACCAAGCCTTCGGCCGCCCACTGGTCCGCTGGGCCTTCTGCAAACAACCCACAATCCTCCAAGAAGCGTTGACCCGCCTCCAAAAACTCTGAGGCTTGTGGATGCCCGCGAGACATCGACCGGGCGCTTGTGGCAGACTTGAAGTAGCTCGCCAGGTGCTGCTTGGTGAGAAGTGAAGCTGGGACCCCCACCGGAGGATGGGACCCAGCTTTCGCGCTTTCTAGCGGACTTCCACCTGGTGCTCGGTCAGGATCTCCGACATCGCCAGCAACCACCGCGGCTCGCCGAGCCTGGCCGCCGTGACCGCGCCCGCGACGGCGTCGGGGATCCACAGCATCGGCTCGTCTCTGGGCCGCGCGAAGCCGACCTTGAACCCGCGGGGAATCAAGCCCTTGTCCCGGGCGTAGTCGACCAGCCGAAGGTCACGGCGGTCAGGTGTGGCGGTGCGCGATTCCAGCCAGACGTCGGTCACGCCGATCAGGGCCAGCTCGTAGAACAGGCGCTCCATGCAGCACCGTCGGGCACGCTCTTGCTTCGACCGATGGACCGGCGATCCCGCGGTGACGATCGCGGCCAGATCGAGCGACGCGATCGCAGCCGCGATGCTGTCCCGGCGTTTGCTGGACTCGTCGACCCAATGCAACCGGCCGGTCTTGGTCAGAGTGAGGTCACGTAGCACCTCCCGCATTCCACTCACTGATGCGGTCTCGATCACCGCGGCGGCCAGTGTGTACGTGCCTCGCGGATGTAGCGGACCGTCAACGATCACCGACTCGTCGACCCAAGCGGACAAGGTGAATTCGCCGGCGGATGGGAGGGTGGAGTCGCGCACTCGAAGGATTGTCCAGGAAATCCCGGTGCGATCGTTGGCGCCATCCACAGGCTTTGGCGGGCAGCCTGGGGCATCGCGGGGCAGATGCCGGGCGCGGCCTCAGTCAGGTGTTGTGGGGAGGAAGCGGGAGAGGGTTTCGGGGTCTCGGGGGATGGCTGTGGTTGTGTCGTCGGCGGTGAGGATGGGGCGTTGGATGAGGATGGGGTGGGTGATCATCGCGTTGATCCAGTCGGGGCGGTGGGCCTCGTCTCGGGGGAGGTCTTGGAGGGGTTTGGCTTCGGGTTCGTTGTGGCGGACCAGGTGCCAGGGGTCGAGGTCGAGGCGGGTGAGGACGGCTTCGAGTTCTTCGGCGGTGGGTGGGTCATCGAGGTAGCGGCGGACGGTGTAGTCGACGCCGGCCTCGTCGAGGGCCTGGGTGGCGGCTCGGCATTTCGAGCAGGCGGGGTTGATCCAGATCTCCACGGGGTGGCCCTTCGGTCAGCGGCGGTGGAACCAGAGCTTGGTGGGTTGCTGGAGCATGAGGACCAGCAAGGTGATGTGGATCGCCAGACCGAGAATGCTGCCAGGCAGTGCCACCACCCCGCCCGTGATGCCCATCGCGGCGACGCCGATGAGCAGATAGCGGGCCCACGGGCGGCGTTTGCGCAGGAAGATCGCCGGCAGCGTGTACACGACGGCACAGAACAGGGCTGCGGCCACCGCGACGCCCTGATTGTCCTTGTCACCCGTGAGAACCTCGGCGACCTGCTCGCCCGCGGACGTCAGCGCGAGGCCGGCGAGCAGCACGCACAGCGCCCCGAGACCGAGCGCGATCATCGCGGCGATGGTGACCTGCTTCGGCGGATTCTCCTGGTAGCTGGACGTGTCCGCACCGTACAGACCGCCGTACGCACTCGGACGATCGCCGTACGGCGCTGAGCCGGGCGGCTGCGATCCGGGCGACTGCGGACCGGAGGGACCAGGGACTGCCGGACCGGAGGCGGAACCGAAGACGCCGCGGTACGGACCGGGCCTGTCCTCGGTCGAGTCGTCGCCGTGCTGCTCGGTCATGTGGTGAAGAGTTCCTTCCAGCTGCCCCCTGCCCCCGATCCTCCCAGATCAACCAAGCGTGACGGTGATATCGAGGTGCGGGAAGACCAGGTACGGCTGCAAGTCCTCGGCGGTGAGAGGAGCGGCGGGCCTGAAGCGCACCGTCGTACCGGTGGTTCCATCCGATGCGATCGCCTCGAGATCACCGACCGGGACGCCATGTTCGTACCGCTGGGTCCAGGAACCATTGAGGCGACGGTTCGTGTGCGTCAACGAAGCGCTGAGCGCCGCGACCACTGACATGCCCCGGCGCGGACGTCCATCCGGCAGCAGCGGGGCGCCCGAGGCCCGGAAGAAGCGCAGGTCCTCGGTCGCCATGATCGGCTTCTTCACGAGGTTGCCGTCCTCGTCGACGCGAGTGTCGGTCCCGCGGCCGTTGTCCGTGACCGAGATCGAGCCGTCAGCGTGGAGAATGACCACGCAACTCCCCCGCCGTCCCGCCGCCTCGGCCTCGTCGTCCGGGTAGGCGATGACCTCCAGCACGAGGTGCAGTACGCCGGGCGCGTAGACGTCGGCGTGATCGCGGATCTGCTGCAAGTGAGCGAGATCCACCGATCCGGACCAGTCGTGCGTGGTGTTGACCCAGTCGGCCCGAGGTTGTGTCACCAACCCATTCTCCCCGATAAGAAAGCCGGGCCCGGTTGAAGAAACCGGGCCCGGCTGAACGAGGTCAGGCGGGGGCAACCTCGAGGGTGTCCTTGGCCTCGCTGAGTGTCACCTGGACGGTTTCGCCATCCCGGATGGTGCCGTTGAGGATGCCTCGGGCGAGCTCGTCGCCGATCGCGGACTGGACCAGGCGGCGGAGCGGCCGGGCGCCGTAGACCGGGTCGTAACCGGTCATGGCGAGCCACTCCATCGCGCCTTCGTCGACCTCCAGCATGATCCGGCGGTCCGTCAGCCGCCGCTGCAGCGCGGCGATCTGCAGCGCGACGATCTGCGTCAGCTCCTCACTGCCCAAAGCATCGAACAGCACGATCTCGTCGAGCCGGTTGATGAACTCCGGCTTGAACGACTGCCGCACCACGGCCATCACCTGGTCACGCTTGGCCTTGTCGTCCAGCGACATGTCGGCCAGGTAGGCCGACCCCAGGTTGCTGGTCAGGATCAGGATCACGTTGCGGAAGTCGACCGTACGGCCCTGGCCGTCGGTCAGCCGACCGTCGTCCAGCACCTGCAGCAGGATGTCGAAGACCTCGGGGTGCGCCTTCTCGACCTCGTCGAGCAGGATCACCGAGTACGGCCGGCGGCGGACAGCCTCGGTGAGCTGGCCACCCTCCTCGTACCCGACGTACCCGGGCGGGGCACCTACGAGCCGCGCGACGCTGTGCTTCTCGCTGTACTCCGACATGTCGATGCGAACCATTGCCCGCTCGTCGTCGAACAGGAAGTCGGCCAGCGCCTTGGCCAGCTCGGTCTTGCCGACACCGGTCGGACCGAGGAACAGGAACGAGCCAGTCGGCCGGTCCGGATCGGAGATGCCCGCGCGCGCCCGCCGTACGGCGTCACTCACGGCCTGGACCGCCTCGCGCTGACCGATCAGCCGGCGACCCAGTTCGTCCTCCATCCGGAGCAGCTTGCCGGTCTCGCCCTCGAGCAGCCGGCCGGTCGGGATGCCGGTCCACATCGCGATCACCTCGGCGATCTCGGTCGGGCCGACCTCCTCGTTGACCATCGCGTCCGGGCCGTCGGTCACCTCGGGCTCGGCGGAGGCTTCCTCGAGCTCCTTGGTCAGTTCCGGGATCTCGCCGTACAGGATGCGGGACGCGGTCTCGAAGTCACCCTCGCGCTGGGCCCGCTCGGCCCGGCCGCGCAGCTCGTCGATCCGCTCCTTGATCTCACCGACCCGGTTCAGGCCGGACTTCTCCTTCTCCCACCGCGATTCCAGCGCGCGCAGCTCCTCCTCGCGGTCGGCGAGGTCTGCGCGCAAGCGCTCGAGCCGCTCCTGGCTGGAGGCGTCCTCCTCGCGGGCAAGCGCGAGCTCCTCCATCTTCAGCCGGTCGACGGTACGGCGGAGCGAGTCGATCTCGACCGGGGAGGAGTCGATCTCCATCCGCAACCGGGACGCGGCCTCGTCAACCAGGTCGATCGCCTTGTCAGGAAGCTGGCGGCCGCTGATGTAGCGGTGCGACAGCGTCGCCGCGGCGACCAGAGCGGAGTCCGAGATCGCGACCTTGTGGTGCGCCTCGTAGCGCTCCTTCAGACCGCGCAGGATGGCGATCGAGTCCTCGACCGACGGCTCGCCGACGAACACCTGCTGGAAGCGTCGCTCCAGCGCCGGGTCCTTCTCGATGCGGGTCCGGTACTCGTCGAGGGTGGTGGCGCCGATCATGCGCAGCTCACCACGAGCCAGCATCGGCTTCAGCATGTTGCCGGCATCCATCGAGCCGTCACCGGTCGCACCGGCGCCGACGACGGTGTGCAGCTCGTCGATGAAGGTGATGATCTGACCGTCGGACTCCTTGATCTCGGTCAGCACGGCCTTCAGCCGCTCCTCGAACTCACCGCGGTACTTCGCACCCGCGACCATCGCACCGAGGTCGAGGCTGATCAGCCGGCGACCACGCAGCGACTCGGGCACGTCACCAGCCACGATCCGCTGAGCCAGCCCTTCCACGACGGCGGTCTTGCCGACGCCGGGCTCACCGATCAGGACCGGGTTGTTCTTGGTACGGCGGGAGAGCACCTGGACCACCCGGCGGATCTCGGAGTCACGCCCGATCACCGGGTCGAGCTTGCCGTCCTTTGCCCGCTCGGTCAGGTCGACGCCGTACTTCTCCAGCGTCTTGGTGGTGCCCTCGGCCTCCGGGGAAGTGATCCGGCGGTTGCCACGCATCTCGTCGAACGCCTTCAGCAGCGCGTCCGGCGTCACGCCGAGCGCGGTTTTGGCAGCGCCCTCAACGGTGGCGAGTGAAATCAGCAGGTGCTCGGTGGAGACGTACTCGTCCCCGAGCCCGAGGGCCCGCTGCTCTGCCTGGTTCAGCACGTCGCCGGTCTTCGGCGACAGGCTCGGCGCCTGCACGCTGCCGCCACTCGCCTTCGGCAGCCGAGCGAGCTGCTCGGCGGTCTTGCGGCGTACGGCGTCGACGTCGCCGCCCGCGGCCTCGAGGAGACCGATCGTGGTCCCCTCGGGCTGCGCGAACAGCGCGGACAGCAGGTGAACGGGCTCCACGGTCGGGTTGCCCGCCGCGGAGGTCTGACGGATCGCGACCGACAGGGTTTCCCGGGCCAGCGTCGTCAACCGCTGAACGTCCATCTGGTTCCAGCCTTTCAAGCTCACGTAACAACAGTCACTGGGTACAACCTATCCAAACTTGAGTCCATTCCACTCAACTCTGCCAAAACCTGGGGACAATTCAGGGTTGCGGGTAGCTCGCATCGACGGTCGTGGCGACGCGTCCGGTGGCGATGTCGTACACGTGCCCCGAGACGCTCACTTTGGGTGACAGCAACGGGGAGTTCAGTAGCCGCTCGACGTCGGTTTTGACGGTGACGTGCGGGTCGGCGACAGCGGACGCCTCCAGCGCCACCTCGGCGAGGCCGGTCGCCTCGGCGGCTCGTTGGCGGAACCCGGGGTCGGCCAGGAGGCCGGTGCCGCACTGCGTGTGGTGGATGACCGCAACCTCGAAGAGCGTGTCCGCCCCGCCGCTCCACTGCTCGGCGAGGAACGAGAGATAGGCGACGTCCTCGACGACGGCAGGCGTGACGCGTCCACCGGCATTGCGGATGACGGGCGCGTCGCCGAGTTGAAGGCCGAGGACGATCGCGGGATCGACCCGGTGGTCGAGGCAGGTAACGACGATCACCGGTACGGCGGGCAGGCCGAGCGTCGCCGGCGAGTACGTGCGGGCGAACTTCTCGTTGCACTCGAGCAAGGGACTCAGCTTGGTCATCGGTGCCCCTTCGAAGGTCCGACCCCATGACGGGAGGCGATGTCCCGGATTGCGGCGGCGAGCAGGTCCGGGTGCTCGCTCGTGGTCAGGTGACCGCCAGGAAACGTCAGTACGTCGGCGCCAGGCACGCGAGCCCTGGCTGCGTCGACCTGGCGATGCTCGTACGGGTCTTCATCGCTGCCCCCGACGTAGATGGCGACGTCCGGCAGGGCACGGGTGACAGCGGCGAGATCCCAGCGTCGGGCGTGGCGGCGGTGTTCCTTGACGAACCCCGCTGCTTCATGGAGGAACAACGCACCGTCTCGGCGGATGATCGCCGACCGCAGTTCGGCGAGCTCCTCCTCGCTGGGCGGGTAGTTCCGCGAGTACAGGCGCGCCCCCAGCATCGCCGCGTTGAACCGCTTCTGCGACTGCTCCGCCTGGCGCGCCGCCAACGCGCCGATCGGGGTACGCAGCAACGGCGTGCCTTGCCACGGGTGCGTGTGACCGTCGGCGAACAGGCCGCCGTTCATCATGAACACAGCCACGATCTCCGGGCCGGCGTCCGCCCGCTCCGCCTTGCGGCGCAGCAGTTCGAGCAACGCCAGCGACGTGTAGTCGAAGGTGACGACGACGGTTCGGCGTACGCCGTGATGACGCCACAACGCCTCGACCAGATCGGCGCGCTCCATCGTGGAGTACCGGTAGTTGCGCGGCGCATCCGAGTCCCCCTGCCCGACCGGCTCGACGTACAGCCGTGGACCAAGGTCGTCGCCTAGCATCCCGTCGACCTGCGCCCAGCCGTACGAGCCGTCCGGGAATCCGGGCAGCATCGTGAGCCAGGTTGCGTCGACGCCCGGATGTGCGCCGACGAGACGCTGGAAGACCCGGATCGGGCCCCCGGGCACCACCCGGGCGGACTCCGGGTCGTAGGGAATCCGCTCTCCGCCGGCGTACCACTGCTCCGCTGTCACCAGCACGCGGTCCCGCGGCCGCGCCGCCGCGTCGTTGTGAGCCATTGCTCCTCCTCATTTTAGTGGACACTGTCCACATTACATGCTTAGTGGACAGTGTCCACTTGTTAGTCTGTTGCCCATGACACCGGAGGTGACGCGGCGGCGGGCGCGTGGCGCGGTCCGCGACGGCCTGGTCGCCGCGGGGCTGGAGCTGGCGCGGACGGGCGGCCCGGAAGCGGTGCTGCTGCGGGAGGCGACCCGGCTGGTCGGCGTCGTACCAAATGCCGCCTACCGGCATTTCGCCGATCGCGACGAGTTGCTGGCCGCGGTCTGCGCCGCGGCCATGCGCGAGCTGTCCGACCGGATGGCGGCCGGCGTCGCCCGGGTGCGCGGCAAGCATGGCGATGCCGCAGCCGCCGGTCGCCGTTTGGGCGCGATCGGTTCTGCTTACCTGGAGTTCGCTCGCGAGGAACCGGGGCTGTTCGCAACGGCTTTCGCCGTACCGCAGCAGCATGAGTACGCCGCTACGCTCGATGGGACCGGACAGGACCTGTCACCGCTGGGGCAGTTGCGGGCCGTGCTCGACGAGCTGGTCGTCGCCGGTGTGCTCGAGCCCGGACGCCGGGACGGCATCGAGTACCCGATCTGGTCGACGGTGCACGGATTCGCCGTGCTTGCCGGACAAGGCCCCTTGCGCGACGTCCCCGACACGACCCGCCGACGATTCGAGCAGCTCACCCTCGCCTTCATCGCCGGCGGCCTGACCTGAGTGCTGGGTCAGGTGCTGAACTCGGAGCCGCGGATCCGGTAGACCTGCAGGTTGAGGTCGTAGTACTTGTCGGTCTCGCCGACCCACTGCATGCCGAGTCGGCGAGCCGTCGCGATCGCGCGCTTGTTGTTCGGGCGGGCGACGGCGAACAGCTCGTCGACCGCGCCCTCCTTGAACGCCCAGCGCATCAGCTCACGGCTGGCCTCGGTCGCGTACCCGTGGCCCCAGGCGCTCGGCCGCAACTGCCAGCCGATCTCCAGATCCTCCTCGTACGGCGGGAGCAGGCGGATCATCAGCGCGCCGACCAGCTCACCGTCGTCGCGACGGGTGACGGCCCACCGGCCCGCGGGAACGACGAAGTTCGGCTGGGCCTCGATCCAGGACTGCAGCACGAGCCGCATGCTGGTCGCGTCGGGGACCTGTTCGACGGCCGGCGACAGCCAGGGCGCCACATCGGCCGAGCCGTAGATCTCCAGCGCGGCGTCGGCGTCGTCTTCTTCCCAGTCCCGGATGAGCAGCCGGTCTGTCTGCAGACTGAGTGTCACCTCGCCAGCGTAGGCGGTCCTGCGCCGGATACAACAGAAACGCCGACAGCCCCGGATCGCCGAGGCGATCACGGGGCTGCCGGGTCAGAGCGAGCCGCAGGGCGGTCCGGTGAGGGACCACCCTGCGGGGGTCGAAGGGCGCCGGGGGGACGGCGCGCCTTCGACTGTGGAGGCGTCGGGGGGACGACGACCTCCACTGGCCGAAGGCTCCGAGGGGTGGGGGTTCGGAGGCCTCCGGCGGTCTGTGCCGGAAGAGCACGTGCTTTGTACCCATTCCGGGTGCCGCGCGAAACGGTGGGGCTCAGAGCCCGGGCGCGGCCGGGAGCTGGGTGCTGGTCAGCGGGGGACCCGCTCGCTTGTCAGCGGGGGCCCAGCTCCAGGGGCTGGGTCCGGATCCAGCGGGTCGTCGTCTGCTGCCGGCCCATCGCGATCACGTCGCCGGCCGGTCCGGCCGAGAAGACCCGGCTGCCCGTGTTCTGCCGTGACACACCGACACCACGCTGGACTTCTGCCAGGAGCTGGTTGACCCGCCTTCGCAGGTCCTCCACCTCCGACTGTAGCGCGAGGATGTGCCGAATTCCCGCCAGGTTGACGCCCTCTTCTTGTGACAAATGCTGCACGTACCTCAGCTTCGCCACGTCGTACGCCGAGTACCGCCGGCCCCGGCCGGACGCCCGGCTCGGCGTCACCAAGCCGAGCCGGTCGTACTGGCGCAGGGTCTGCGGATGCATGCCGGCCAGCTGGGCCGCCACCGAGATCACGTAGATCGGGGTGCGGTCGTCCCAGGTCGGCACCTGGCTGAACGGGATACCCATCACGAGCTCCCGAACAACCCGGCCCGCAGATCGGGCTGGTCCGACGTCGAGCTGAACTCCTGCAGCTTGGCGCGCTGCTCGTCGGTCAGCTCGTGCGGGACCTGCACCTCGAGGGTGAGCAGGATGTCGCCCTTGGTGCCGTCCCGCCGTACCGAACCCTTGCCACGGACGCGCAGCTTGCTGCCGTTCGCCGTACCGGCCGGGATCCGGACCGTGACGGGCATGCCGTCCAGGGTCGGCACCTTGATCTCGGCGCCCAGCGCGGCCTCGGTGAAGCTCACCGGGACGTTCAGCGTCAGGTGCTCGCCCTGCCGGCCGAAGATCCGGTGGGCGTGGACATGCACGGTGACGTAGAGGTCGCCGGCGGGGCCACCTCGCTCGCCGGCCGCACCCTTGCCCTTCAGCCGGATCCGCTGGCCGTCCTGCACGCCCGCGGGGATGCGGACCTGCATGGTCTTGCTCGACTGGCCGCGGCCGGAGCCGTGGCAGGTCTCGCACGGCTGGTCGACGACCAGGCCGCGGCCCTTGCACTCGGTGCACGGCTCGGTCATGGCGAACACGCCGCCCTGGACCGAGGTCTGCATCCCCGTGCCCTCGCACTTCAGGCAGACCTTCGGCACCGTGCCGTACTTCGCGCCGGTGCCCCGGCAGGTCTTGCACGGCTCGTCGCTGGTCATCCGCAGCGCCACGGTGACACCGTTCACGGCTTCGGCGAACTCGATCGACGCCTCGGTCTCGATGTCCGCACCGCGCCGCGGACGGGCCGTCGACGTGCTGGTCGTGGTCCGGCCACCACCGCCGAACATGCCGCCCAGGATGTCGCCGAGGCCGCCACCGCCGCCGCCCGCACCCGAACCGCCGCGGTTGAACAGGTCGCCGACGTCGAAGTTGAACCCGCCGCCGCCCTGACCACTGCCACCCGGCATCCGGAAACCGCCGCTGCCGAACAGCCGGCGCGCCTCGTCGTACTCCTTGCGCTTCTTGGGATCGCCGACGACGTCGTACGCCTCGGAGACCTCCTTGAACTTGGCCTCCGCGGACGCATCACCGGCGTTGGAGTCGGGGTGGTACTTGCGCGCCAGCTTGCGGTAGGACTTCTTGATCTCGTCGGCCTCGGCGGTCTTGGAGACGCCGAGAACCTTGTAGAAGTCCTTCTCGAGCCAGTCCTTCGTGCTCATCCGACGCCTCCCCTCCCATCGAGTCCGTTACTCCGCGGACTTGTCCGCGGCCTTGTCGTCATCTGTGTTCTCCACCGGTACGTCGGCCTGTACGGCGTCGGCCGGTAGTTGCTCGGTCGGTTCCGAGACGGCCACCCGGGCCGCCCGCAGGACACGCTCGCCGAGGCGGTACCCCGGCTGCATGACCATCGTCGCGGTCGGGCCGTCCACCTCGTCGGAGTAGTTGTGCAGCAGGGCCTCGTGGATCCGCGGGTCGAAGGAGTCGCCCTTCTCGCCGAACTTCACCAGGCCGAGCTTCTCGGTGACCCGTTCCAGCGATTCCGCGACCGCCTTGAACGCACCTTCGAGCTCACCGGCTTCCCGGGCCCGGCCGACGTCGTCCAGGATCCCGAGCAGCTCGGTCAGGACCGACCCGATGACGAGCTCGCGGCTCGCCTCGCGGTCCCGGTCCACCCGGCGCTTGTAGTTGACGTACTCGGCCTGCAGTCGCTGCAGGTCCGCCGTACGCTCGGCGAGCGCCTCGGTCAACAGAGCCTCCTGGGCTGACGGGCCGATCAGGTCCGACGGGTCGCGTGGCGGCTGGGCACCCGGGGTGCCCGGCATGCCCGGTGCGGCACCCGCCGCGGGAGCCTCGGAAGGCTCCCGCAGCGCGCCGGTGTCCGGGTCGATCCGGCGCTTGTCCCGGACGACGGGCTCGCCGTCGCCGAACTCGCTGCCAGTCGGTCGATCCGTCACTTGTCCTCCGTCTTGTCCTGCGGCCGGTCCTCGTCCACGATCTCGGCGTCGACGACGTCGTCGTCGTTGCTGCTCGAGCTGCTCTCGTCGGACGAGGAGCTGCTGTCCTCGGAGCCGCCGGCGGCCTGGGCGTTCGCGTACATCGCGGCACCCATCTTCTGGCTGGACTGGGCGAGCTTCTCCGAGGCGGTCTTGATCACCTCGGCGTCGTCACCCTCGAGCGCCTTCTTCAGCTCCGCGACGCCGTCCTTGACCTCGGTCTTGACGTCGTCGGGGATCTTGTCCTCGTTCTCCTGCAGGAACTTCTCCGTCTGGTAGACCAAGCTCTCCGCCTGGTTGCGGGACTCGACGGCCTCGCGGCGCAGGCGGTCCTCCTCGGCGTACTGCTCGGCGTCGCGGACCATCTGGTCGATGTCGGTCTTCGGCAGCGCGGAGCCACCCGTGACCGTCATCCGCTGCTCCTTGCCGGTGGCCAGGTCCTTGGCGTTCACGTGCACGATGCCGTTCGCGTCGATGTCGAAGGTGACCTCGATCTGCGGCACGTTCCGCGGCGCCGGTGGCAGCCCGGTCAGCTCGAAGTTGCCGAGCGACTTGTTGTCGCGGGCCATCTCGCGCTCGCCCTGGTACACCTGGATCATCACCGACGGCTGGTTGTCCTCGGCCGTGGTGAAGATCTCCGAGCCCTTGGTCGGGATCGTGGTGTTGCGCTCGATGATCTTGGTGAACACGCCACCCTTGGTCTCGATGCCCAGGCTCAGCGGGGTCACGTCGAGCAGCAGGACGTCCTTGACCTCACCCTTCAGCACACCGGCCTGCAGGGAGGCGCCGACGGCGACGACCTCGTCCGGGTTCACGCCCTTGTTCGGGTCCTTGCCACCGGTCAGCTCCTTGACGAGCTCGGCCACCGCGGGCATCCGGGTGGAGCCACCGACGAGGATCACGTGGTCGATCTTCGCCACGTCGATGCCGGCGTCCTTGATGACGGCCTTGAACGGGGCGCGGGCGCGCTCCAGCAGGTCGTTGCTCATCTTCTGGAACTCGGCCCGGGAGAGCTTCTCCTCCAGGTGCAGCGGGCCGGACTCGGTCAGGCTCAGGTACGGCAGGTGGATGGTGGTCTCGGCCGCGGCGGACAGCTCGATCTTGGCCTTCTCGGCGGCCTCGGTGAGGCGCTGCATGGCCATCTTGTCGCCGGACAGGTCGGTGCCGTTCTTGTTCTTGAACTGGGTCACCAGCCACTGCACGATCCGCGCGTCCCAGTCGTCACCACCGAGGTGGTTGTCACCGCTGGTCGCCTTCACCTCGAAGACACCGTCGCCGATCTCCAGCAGGGACACGTCGAACGTGCCGCCGCCGAGGTCGAAGACCAGGATGGTCTGCTCGGTGCCCTTGTCCAGGCCGTAGGCCAGCGCGGCCGCGGTCGGCTCGTTGACGATCCGGTGCACCTTCAGGCCGGCGATCTCCCCGGCCTCCTTGGTCGCCTGGCGCTGCGCGTCGGAGAAGTAGGCCGGCACGGTGATGACCGCGTCCGTGACCTGCTCCCCGAGGTACGCCTCGGCGTCCCGCTTCAGCTTCTGCAGCACGAACGCGCTGATCTGCTGCGGGGTGAACTTCTTGCCGTCGATGTCCACGTTCCAGCTCTCGCCCATGTGACGCTTGACGGAGCGGATGGTGCGGTCGACGTTCGTGGTGGCCTGGCGCTTCGCCACCTCGCCGACCAGGACCTCGCCGTTCTTGGCGAAGGCCACCACCGAGGGCGTCGTGCGCGCTCCCTCGGCGTTGGGGATGACGGTGGGCTCGCCACCTTCCAGTACGGCGATGACGGAGTTCGTCGTACCGAGATCGATACCGACCGCGCGGGCCATGTGTTTACCTCCACACTGTGTGAGTTCGGGGACGTCCCCCGGAACCCCGGACTTGAGTGATGCAGACTCAATGTTGCCGTTCGCCGGCCCCGGTTTCAAATCCGTGACCGCGCAAACTTGAGTTCACTAGGCTCAACATGGCACATGGGTCAGGTCATTCCCAAGGCAACCCCCGGATTTCCGGGTCCCGGCCAGGGTCGGGCCAGGGAGCACCCGAACTGACCCCTGCCGGAGAAAAGGTTTTCCGTGGGAAGGTGTCACCGTGAGACTCCGCCCTATGACCGCCGCTGACTTCGCCGCGGTACTTGCGCTCAACGCCACCGCGGAGGGTCTGGTCGAACCACTCGGCCCGGACCGCCTTGACTGGCTCCGCCTGATCGCCGCGCACGCCGCGGTGGTCGACCTGGACGGCCGCCCGGCCGGCTTCGTCCTCACCTTCACCCCGGGATCGGCGTACGACGGTCTCGAGTTCGGCTGGTTCAGCCAGAACTACGCCGACCGCTTCCTGTTCATCGAACGGATCGTCGTCGACCCCGAACACCACCGCCAGGGCATCGCAACGATGGTCTACCGCGCGATCGAACGCGCCGCCCAACCCTTCGACCGCGCCGTCACCCGCGTCCGCTCCGACCCACCCGACCAGGCCGGCCTCGCCTTCCACGCCGCCCGCGGCTACATAGAAGTAGCCAAACAACGCCACGCCAACGGCACCACCAACGTCCTCCTGACCAAGGACCTGACCACCTGACCGCCTGGGTCGGGGCGATCGACATCTGGATCGACGGACCGCCAGCCCATCACAATCGCGCCAACCTCCGGGCTTCCCGCGTGCGCCGTGGGCCGAAGCGCGAATGTGATGGGCTGGCGGTCCGCCTGTGGACGAACTTCGGCACGATCCGCTACGGTCCGTCATCCTCGGACGTGTGTTCCAGGTCATCGAGGTTCTTCAGCGCCGCGGAGGGACAGCGACATTTGCGGAGCTGCGGGCTGCTGTCTCGGCGCGTGCCATCCGCGGGGCACTGGCCGACGGGGCGATCCGGCGGATCGCCAAGGGCGTCTACGCGATGCCTCCGGCTGCCGATCCACTTGCCGCGGCCCATGCACAGGCCGGAGTCGTGTCCCATCTGAGTGCCGCCGTCCTCCACCGTTTCTCAGTGCTCGACCTGCCGACAGAGCCGCACATCACAGTTCCGCGCGGGCAACACCGCCGATTGAGTCCGGTCGCTTGCGAGCTGCACTGGGCCGATGACGTTCCCGCCGACGGGTTCGTGACCGGCAAGCTCCGGACCGTCCTGGACTGCGCCCGTACTCTGCCGTTCGCCGCCGGCCTCACCGTCGCGGACTCGGCCCTCCGGCTCCATGCGGTCGATCGCTCGCAACTGATGGTCGCGGCCGCCGAACTGAGCGGCCCCGGTTGCCTTCGGGCCCGGCGGGTGGCGGCATCCGCGGACGGCAGGGCGGAGTCACCACTGGAGTCCGTCCTGCGGGCGATCCTGATCGAAGCGGGCATCGACGGTTTCGAACCTCAGGTCGTGGTTCGGGACCACGGATTCTCCGCCCGAATCGATCTTGGCCACCTAGGACTACTGATCGCCCTCGAGGCCGAGAGCTTCGCGCATCACGGCACGCGGACGGCACTCACCAGAGACTGCCGCCGGCACGTCAACCTCACCATCCGTGGCTGGCGTCTACTCCGCTTCTCCTGGGAGGACGTGATGTTCGACCCCACCTGGGTGGTGGAGGTGATCCGGCAGGCGATGGCCGGATCTCCAGGCCATCACAATGCGGCCGAAACCGTCTCCGCCGGCCGTGGCCGGCGCGCGCTGTGACGATTGCGATGGCCTGGGGGTCCGCCCCCACGGACGTTCACCTCAGACCGGCCGACCCCCGACGAACGTTTGGGCTATGAGGGGGACGGCGGGGCGGTAGGAGAGGTGTAGGTGGGTGGGGGCGTTGAGGATGGTGAGGTTGGCTTGGGCGCCGGGGGTCAGGTGGCCGATGTCGGGGCGGCGGAGGGAGGCGGCGCCGCCGGCGGTGGCGGACCAGAGGGCTTCGGCGGGGGTCATGTGCATTTCGCGGACGGCCAGGGCGATGCAGAAGGGCATGGAGGAGGAGTAGCCGGAGCCGGGGTTGCAGTCGGTGGCCAGGGCTACGGTGACGCCGGCGTCGAGGAGGCGGCGCGCGTTCGGGTACGGCGAACGGGTGGAGAACTCGATCGCGGGGAGTAGGCCGGCAACGACGCCGGTGGAGGCGAGGGCGTCGATTTCGGCGTCGGTGAGGTAGGTGCAGTGGTCGGCCGCGGCCGCGCCGACTGAGCAGGCCAGCTGGACGCCTGGCCCCTCGCCGAGCTGGTTGGCGTGGACACGGGCCTGCAGACCGCGTGCCAGTCCGGCCTCGAGGATCGCGCGACCCTGGTCCTCGTCGAAGGCACCTCGCTCCACGAACACGTCGACCCACTTGGCATGCTCCGCGGCCGCGTCGAGCATCGGCCCGGTCACCAGCGACACATAGCCCGCTGGGTCATCGGCGTACTCGGCCGGGACGACATGCGCTCCCAGGTACGTCGTCTCGTCGGTGAAATGGCTCGCGATCTCGAGCGCCCGCGCCTCATCGCCGACGGTCAGCCCGTACCCGGACTTGATCTCGACCGTCGTCGTCCCCTGCCGCCGCATCTCGGTCACCAGCCGGGCGACGTTCGCGGTCAACTGCTCGTCGGTGGCCTGCCGAGTCGCCGCCACCGTCGTCCGGATCCCGCCGGCGGAGTACGGCGTACCCGTCATGCGGGCCGCGAACTCCTCGGCCCGGTCACCGGCGAACACCAGGTGGGAGTGCGAGTCCACGAACCCCGGGATCACCGCCCGACCGCCGACGTCCATCGACGAGTCCGCCGCGGGCGCCTCGCGCTGTGAGCCGACCCACGCCACCTTGCTGCTCTCGATCACCAGCGCCGCATCGTGAATCTCGCCGAGCAGGTCACCTCGCGCCGGATCGTTGGTCACCAGCGAACCGATCCCGGTCAACAGCAGAGAAGTCATCGCGTCACCGCCGCGATCGAGGCGGCCAGCTCGCCCGCTACATCCAGCGAAATATGCTTGCCCTCAGCAACCACGTGTTTGCCGGACACCACCACATCGCGAACGTCGGCGGCCGACGCCGCGAACACCGCGGTCTCCGCGGCCCCGCCGGTCCCTGCCGTACGGACGCTGTCCAACCGGACCGCGACCAGATCGGCGCGCGCCCCCACCTCGATCACCCCGGCGTCGCCGAACCCGATCGAGCGATGACCGTCGACCGTTGCCGCGCGCAACAGCTCCGGCGCCGACCAGTGACCGCGCTCCTGGGAGGCGAGCCGCTCGTTGAGCTCCACCGCGCGCATCTCCTCGAACAAGTCGATCACCGCATGACTGTCCGACCCCAGCGTCAACGGCGACCCCACGTCGCGCAGTGCCGTCGACGGCCCGATCCCGTCGGCCAGGTCCCGCTCGGTGGTCGGGCAGACGCATGAGTACGTCGCTGAACTGCCGAGCAACCCCACATCGACATCGGTCAGGTGGGTCGCATGGACGGCACTCGTCCGGCCACTGAGCAAGCCGGCTTCGTCGAGGACCTGCGCCGGCGTCCGCCCGTACGCCTCGAGACAGGCCGTGTTCTCGGCGACCTGCTCGGACAGATGGATATGAAGCGGTACGTCGGGGAACGCCGAGGCGACCGCGCCGAGTTGTTCTTGCGGCACCCCGCGGACCGAATGCGCGGCCGCACCGATCACGACATCATCGGAGCCGGACAGCACCGACACCCGCGATGCCCAGGCCGCGGCGTCGCCATCGCTGAAGCGTTGCTGCACGTCGTTGAGTGGCTGATCGATCCCGCCGGCGACGTAACACGTGTCCAGCAAGGCGATCCGGATCCCGGCATCGCGAGCCGCCGCGATCAACGCCGCACCCATCGCGTTCGGGTCGTCGTACCGGCGGCCGCCCGGGGCGTGATGCAGATAGTGGAACTCGCCGACCGCGGTGATGCCGGCAAGCAGCATCTCGCCGTACACGGCCCGGGCGAGGTCGTAGTACGAGTCCGGGGTCAGCGCCGCGGCGACGGCGTACATCTGCTCGCGCCAGGTCCAGAAGGTGCCGCGCTCGGTCTGCGTTCGGCCGCGCAGCGCTCGGTGGAAGGCGTGGCTGTGGCAGTTCGCCAGGCCTGGCAGCACCAGCCCGTCCAGGCGGACAGCGTCGCCGGGGTCGGCGTCGGCCGAGACCGAAGCGAAACGGCCGTCGACGACTGTGACCAGGACGCCCGACGCGATGCCGGTCGGGAGGAGTGCGGTCGAGCACCAGTACGACGTCACTTGGCGAGGTCCCTCAGTACGGCGGCCAGCGCGTCGACGCCGGCGAGACAGTCGTCCAACTCGGCGTACTCCGCGGGCGAATGGGACACGCCGGTCGGGTTCCGGACGAACAGCATCGCGGTCGGGATCCCGGCCGCCGAGAACACCCCGGCGTCGTGGCCGGCGCCGGTCGGGAGCACCGGTGCACCATCCAGTACGTCGACCAGCCGGTCCCGCAGGCCGGCCGGGAAGTCCACGATCGGTGACACGGACTCCGGCGTCACCTCGAGCGTCGTACCGTCGCGTTCGGCTCGCTCGGTCGCCTGCTTGGTGATTGCTGAGAGCAACGACTGGAGAGCGTCGTCAGTGGCGGCGCGGGCGTCCAGCCAGGCGGTGACCTGGGACGGTACGGCGTTCGTACCGTTGGGCTCGACGGAGAGCCGGCCGAACGTCGCGCGGGCTCCGGCGAGGCGGGCCTGCTTGTTGGCGGCGAGCGCGGTCATGGCGTAGGTGAGCATCGGGTCATGCCGGTCTTCCATCAGGGTCGTGCCGGCGTGGTTTGCTTCACCGCCGAACGTGAACCGATACCTACCGTGCGGCCAGATCGAACTCGCGACACCCACCGGCGCCGTCAGCCCGCGGCCCTGCTCGACATGCAGCTCGAGGAACGTCCCCATCCGGTCGAGCAACGGCGACGGCCCGAGACCCGCCGGATCCGTCCCCGCGGCCTCCAACGCAGCACCGAGTGAGACGCCTGAGCGATCCTTCAAAGCCAAAGCCTTCGCGGCAGGCAACACCCCGGCCGCGACCCGGGATCCCAAACAAGGCATCCCGAACCGCGACCCCTCTTCCTCTACAAACGCACCTACACCGATTGGCACCGACGGCGTGAACCCTTCAGCCCGCAACTGATCAACAGCAGCCAGAGCCGAAACCACACCAAGAGGCCCGTCGAACGCCCCTCCATCAACCACAGAGTCCAGATGACTACCCGTCACCACACCTGCGCGATCCGATGAACCCCACCAGGCGATGAGGTTGCCTATGCCGTCGGATTCCAGGGTCAGGCCGCGGGTGGCGCACTGGTCGGTGAACCAGTGCGTCGCCTCGCGTTCTGCCGGCGTCCAGCCGCCCCGGTGGTAGCCCCCGGTGTCGGGGTCACAACCGATGGCGGCCAGCGCCGTCCACATGTCCTCGAAACTCAAGACAGCGGGTTCTTCGACAGCCAGTCCTTCGCGACCGCGTCCGCGCTCTCCTTGCCGACGTCGATGCGCTTGACCAGGTCGGTCAGGGCCTCGGTGGTCAGCTTCGCGTCGACCGCGTTGAGCGTCGCCACGATGTCGTCGGACTTGTGGTCGGTCCGGATCAACGGAACGATGTTGTTCGGCGGCAGGATGTTCTCCGGGTCGTCGAGCTGGACCAGGCCCTCGTCCTTGATCACCGCCTGGGTGGTGAACAGGTTCGTCACCTGGATCTGGTTGTCCAGCAGCGCCTTGATGCTCAGCGGACCACCTGCGTCCAGCGTCTTGTACTCCTTGAACTCGACGCCGTACTTGTCCTTCAGGCCCTTCAGACCGGCCGACCGGACCTTGAACTCCGAGCTGCCACCGGCGACCAGTTCCTTGCCGACCGGCTTCAGGTCGGCCAGCGACTTCAGGCTGTACTTGTCCGCGGTCGCTTTGGTCACCACGATGGTGTCCTCGTCGGTGGCCGGCGACATCTCCAGCACCTCGAGGCCCGGCGTCAGCGCGCCCTTCAGCGCGTCGTACGCCTTGTCCGGGTCGGTCTCGGTGGAGTTCTTGTCGAAGTACGCCAGCGCGGCGCCGGTGTACTCCGGGACCAGGTCGACGGACCCGTCCTTGATCGCGGCCATGTAGGTCTCGCGGTTGCCGATGTTCGGCTTCTTCTTGACCTCGATGCCCTTGGCGGCGAGGGCCTGGCCGTAGATCTCCGCCAGCAGCTGGCTCTCGGAGAAGTCGGCCGAGCCGACGGTGATGCTCGACACCTTGGACGGTGCGGGTGAGGAGCCCGCGTTGTCGCTACCGAGCTGGTCGCCCCCACCCCCACAACCGGCCAGGCCGAGCACCGCCACTCCGGCGATCGCAGTACGGATGAGTGTGGATCTCAACACGAGAGCCTCCAGTGTTCTCGTCAGCCACCGGCAGGTGCCGATGGGTGTTGCCAAGTTCATCAGGTACGTCGGACAGTTCAGCTGATCTTGAGCCCCTGCGAGACCGTGATCCGGCCGATCACCGCGAAGAGCACGTCGAGCAGGATCGCGAGCAGGGCCACCAGCAGGGCGCCGGTGAACATCTGCGGAAAGTCCCGGAGCTTCAGCCCGTCGACCACGTAGCGTCCGAGACCGCCCAGCGACACCAGCGCGGCGATCGTCGCGGTCGAGACGATCTGCAGCGTGGCGCTGCGCAGGCCGGAGATGATCAGCGGCAGCGCGATCGGGATCTCCACCTTGGTCAGGATCTCGCGGCCGGTCATCCCCATCCCCCGGGCCGCGTCGATCGTGGCCGGATCGACACCGGACACCCCGGCGTACGTCGAGGCCAGGATCGGCGGTACGCCGAGGGCGAACAGCGCGATCAGCACCGGCAGGAAGCCGATCTGGTCGGTCAGCAGGACCGCGATCATCAGCAGGCCGAGGCTCGGCAGGGCGCGGGCGGCGTTGCCGAGGTTGATCGCCAGGAACGCGCCGCGCCGGGTGTGGCCGATCCGCAGGCCGATCGGCAGCGCGACCACCGCGGCCAGCCCGAGCGCGGCAAACGTGTACCAGACGTGCTCGACGATCCGCGCCCAGATCCCTTCGTTCCCGGACCAGTTGTAGGAGTCGGTGAGGTACTGCCACATGTCAGGCCACCTCTCCCACGGGAGCGGCGACGCGCGCCCACGGAGTCAGGAGTCGCTGCAGCACGACCAGGATCACGTCGGCGACCAGCGCCAGCAGCAGCGACAGCACCACGCCGACCACGACCGGGGTGAGGAAGTCCTTCTGGAAGCCGAGCGTGAACAGCTCACCCAGACCGCCGATGCCGATCACCGCGCCGACGCTGACCATCGAGATGTTGGCCACCGTGACCACGCGCAACCCGGTGAAGATCACCGGTACGGCGATCGGCAGGTCGATCGCGATCACCCGGTGCAACGCGCCGTACCCGACCGCGACCGCCGACTGCCGGACGTCGGCCGGTACGGAGCGAAGTCCGTCGATCACGTTGCGGATCAGCAGGGCGACGGTATAGATGGTCAGCGCAACGATGATGTTGACCGTGGACAGCACCTTGGTGCCGAGGACCGCCGGGATCACGATGAACAGCGCGATCGACGGCAGTGAGTACAGCACGCCGCCCAAGGCGATCAGCGGGTTCGCCAGCCAGGAGTACCGGGTGGCGACGTACCCGAGGGGCACCGAGATGATCAGCCCGAGGATCACCGGGATGATCGCCAGGTAGAGGTGCTCGCGGAGTTGTTCCCAGATCAGCGCGACGTTGTCGGCGATCCAGCTCATGATCGCAACACCTCGGCGACAGTGGCCTGGTCGACGACCCCGATCGCACGGCCGTCGTCGTCGACGCACACGCCACACCCGGTCGGTGAGGTGAGCACGGCGTCAAGGGCCGCGCGGAGCGAGTCGCCGCGCTTGAACACGGAGCCGATCGGAAGCAATTCCGTCGCACTCCCGTTGCGCCACCCGACCGGTACGCCGTCCTGCACCGCGAGCGCCTCCGGCAACGGCTTGAGCGGCAACTCGTCCGGATGGACGAACGTCAGCGCCCGGTAACCGCGATCCTGCCCGACGAACCCCCGGACGAAGTCGTCGACCGGATTCGCGAGCAGCTCCGCCGGCGGGGCGAACTGGGCCAGCTTGCCGCCGACCTGCAGGACAGCGACGTTGTCGCCGAGCTTGATCGCCTCGTCGATGTCGTGGGTGACGAACACGATCGTCTTGCCGATGTCGCGCTGCAGCCGGAGCAACTCCTCCTGCAACTGATGGCGGACGATCGGGTCGACGGCACTGAACGGCTCGTCCATCAACATGATCGCCGGGTCGGCCGCGAGCGCGCGGGCGACGCCGACTCGTTGCTGCTGGCCACCGGACAGCTGGGCCGGATACCGCTCGGCCAGCTTGGGGTCGAGGCCGACGCGCTCGAGCAGTTCCATCGCCGTACTGTGCGCCTTGCGCTTGTCCCAGCCGAGCAGCTTCGGCACGGTGGCGACGTTGTCCACGACCGTCCTGTGCGGGAACAGGCCGGCGTTCTGGATCACGTACCCGATGCCGCGGCGCAACGTGACCGCGTCCTTGCCGTTGATGTCCTCACCGTCGATCGAGATCGTCCCACCGGTCCGCTCGATCGTACGGTTGATCATCCGCAGCGACGTGGTCTTGCCGCAGCCGGACGGACCGACGAACACGGTGATCTCGTTGCTCGGGATCCGCAGGGACAAGGTGTCGACGGCGACGGTGCCGTCCGGATACCGCTTGGTGACGTCCTCGAACTCGATCATGGCGCCCCTTCGCGCTCGTCGTCGGTCGCCCGATCGACCCTAGCGGAACGAGAGACCGAAGCCACGTGATCGCCCGGTTTCTCGCTCCCCGAGAAAGTGCACCATAGCGGTAGGGATTGCTACAGTCGCACTCTGCTATTACCTTCGCCGTCCCGCCGCCCCAGTCAGGGCAGTCAGGATTCCCGCATCGGAACCCTGACACCTTGTTCGGCCGCGACCTCCGCGGCCTTGTGGTAGCCGGCGTCGACGTGCCGGATGACACCCATCGCCGGGTCGTTGGTGAGTACCCGCTCGAGTTTCTGCCGGGCCAAGTCGGTGCCGTCGGCAACCGATACCTGGCCGGCGTGGATGGACCGGCCCATCCCGACGCCGCCGCCGTGGTGGATCGACACCCAGGACGCGCCGCTGGCCACGTTCACCATCGCGTTCAGCAACGGCCAGTCCGCGATCGCGTCCGAACCGTCCAGCATGCCTTCGGTCTCCCGGTACGGCGATGCCACGCTGCCGGTGTCCAGGTGGTCCCGGCCGATCACGATCGGCGCTTCGAGCTCGCCGGAGGCAACCATGTCGTTGAACCGGACGCCGGCCTTGTCCCGTTCGCCCTGGCCGAGCCAGCAGATCCTTGCCGGCAGCCCCTGGAACGCGACCCGCTCGCCGGCCATCTTGATCCAGCGCGCCAGGTGCTCGTTGTCCGGGAAGAGGTCGAGGATCGCCTGGTCGGTCTTGGCGATGTCGGCCGGGTTGCCCGACAGCGCGGCCCACCGGAACGGGCCCTTGCCCTCACAGAACAGCGGCCGGATGTATGCCGGTACGAAGCCGGGGAACTCGAAGGCCCGGTGGTAACCGGCCTTGCGAGCCTCGTCGCGGATCGAGTTGCCGTAGTCGAACACCTCGGCACCCGCGTCCTGGAAGCCCACCATCGCGGCGACGTGCCGGGCCATCGAGGCCTGCGCGCGCTCGGTGAAACCGGCCGGGTCCTTCTCGCGGGCGGTGGTCCAGTCGTCGAAGTCGATCCCCACCGGCAGGTACATCAGCGGGTCGTGCGCCGAGGTCTGGTCGGTGACGATGTCGATCGGCGCGCCCAGCTCCAGCAGTTCCGGCACGATCACCGCGGCGTTGCCGAGGACACCGATCGACAGCGGCCGGCGAGCTTTCTTGGCCTCCTCGGCCAGCCGCAATGCGTGCTCCAGCGAGTCCGCGCGGACGTCGAGGTACCGGTGCTCGATCCGCCGGTCGATCCGGGAGGAGTCGACATCGATACAGATCGCGACACCGTCGTTCATGGTGACGGCCAGCGGCTGCGCGCCGCCCATGCCGCCGAGTCCGGCGGTCAGCGTGATCGTCCCGGCCAGCGAGCCGCCGAACTTCTTCGCGGCGACCGCGGCGAACGTCTCGTAGGTGCCCTGCAGGATGCCCTGGGTGCCGATGTAGATCCACGACCCGGCCGTCATCTGGCCGTACATGGTCAGCCCCATCGCCTCGAGCTTGCGGAACTCCTCCCAGGTGGCCCAGTCGCCGACCAGGTTCGAGTTCGCGATCAGTACGCGCGGCGCCCACTCGTGAGTCTGCATCACACCGACCGGCCGGCCGGACTGCACGAGCATCGTCTCGTCGTCCTTCAGCGTGGTCAGGGTCCGGACCATCGCGTCGAACGAGTTCCAGTCGCGGGCGGCCTTGCCGGAACCGCCGTACACGACGAGCTCGTCGGGGTGCTCGGCGACCTCCGGGTCGAGGTTGTTCTGCAGCATCCGCAGCGCGGCTTCCTGCTGCCAGCCGCGGGCGGTCAGGGTGGTACCGCGGGGCGCGCGCACAGGACGGGGTCCGGACATGGGTGATCCAGCCTTTCTAGTTCAGCGGGCCGGTGACGGCCTCGGTGACGGTGATATAGGTGCCGTCGGCAACAAGCCGGACGGAGTGCTCGATCTCGGGGGCGAGGTGCCGGTCGGTGCCCGGTCCCTCGACGTGGGCCCGCAGGGCGGTCCGGACGGCGGCGGTGGCCGGGGCCGGAGTGAGTGGCGCGCGCAGGTCGAGCGCCCGCGCGGCGGTCAGGATCTCGATCGCCAGCACCCGCTGGAGCCCGTCGATCGCCTTGCGCAGCTTGCGTGCGGCCGACCAGCCCATCGAGACGTGGTCCTCCTGCATCGCGCTGCTCGGGATCGAGTCGACGCTGGCCGGTACGGCGAGCCGCTTCAGCTCGGACACGATCGCGGCCTGCGTGTACTGCGCGATCATGTGACCACTGTCGACCCCGGGATCGTCGGCCAGGAAGGCGTTCAGCCCGTGGTTGCGCGCGACATCGAGGAAGCGATCGGTACGGCGCTCGCTGATCGACGCGACGTCCGCGACGGCGATCGCGAGGAAGTCGAGCACGTAGCCGACCGGAGCGCCGTGGAAGTTGCCATTGGACTCGACCCGCCCGTCCGGCAGGACAACCGGGTTGTCGATCGCGGAGGCGAGCTCATAACCCGCGACGGTGGCCGCGTGGGAAGCGGTGTCGCGCGCGGCGCCGTGCACCTGTGGTGAGCAGCGCAAGGAGTACGCGTCCTGGACGCGGTTGCAGTCCGGGCCGCGATGGCTGGCGACGATCGCGCTGTCGGCGAGGATCGCGCGCAGGTTGGCGGCCGCGAGGGCCTGGCCGGGCTGGGGGCGCAGGGCCTGGAGTTCCGCCGCGAATACCCGGTCGGTGGCGAGCTGCCCTTCGACGCTCATCGCGGCGGCGATGTCGGCGGTCTTGAAGAGCCGGTCGAGGTCGGCCAGCGCGAGCAGCAGCATGCCGAGCATGCCGTCGGTGCCGTTGATCAGCGCGAGGCCTTCCTTCTCGGCCAGCACGACCGGCGTCAGGCCGTGCGCCGGCAGCGCATCCCGGGCGTCAAGAAGATTGCCCTCGGCATCTCGGACCGGACCTTCGCCCATCACCGCGAGCGCGACGTGGGACAGCGGCGCGAGATCACCGGAGCAGCCGAGGCTGCCGTACTCGTGGACCACCGGAGTCAGGTGCGCGTTGAGCAGACCGGCGTACGCCTGGGCGGTCTCGACCTTCACGCCCGTACGGCCGGTGGCGAGGGTGGAGAGTCGCAGCAGGGCAAGCGCCCGGACCACTTCGGTCTCCACCTCGGGGCCGGAGCCGGCCGCGTGCGACCGGACCAGGCTGCGCTGCAGCTGGGCGCGCAACTCGGGCGCGATGTGCCGGGTCGCGAGCGCGCCGAAGCCGGTCGATACGCCGTAGTGCGGGGTGTCCGCGTGGGCGAGGGCCTCGATGGCGGCCCGCGACTTCGCGATCTCCTCGAGTGCCTGGTCGCTGATCCGCACCTGGGCTCCGTGCCGCGCCACCGCGACCACGTCGGCCGCGGTCAGCGGCCCGACGCCGACGATCACTTCATTGGTGTGTTCCACTCGAACATTGCACCGCGCGGCACCGGCAACCGACAGCAGCGCCGCACAGTTTCTGTCTCGGATCTGAGACACCTTGGTGGACCACCTGACACCTAGAGTGAGGGAATGGTGTTCGAGATCCGGCCGGCGAGGCCGGAGGATGCGGCGGGGATCGCTCGGGTCTGGGCCGCGGCCGTGCCACATCTGGTGAAGACGGCGGGCGCGATCGAGGTTCAGCTCCGCAGCGGCACCGGCCGGGTCGACCTGATCGCGGTCGACGGCTCCGACGTGGTCGGCTTCGGCAACATCTTCCTGCCTGGTCCCGAAGACCGGTCGCCGCGGGTCCGGATCGCGGTCCAGGTCCCCCCGGACCTGCGCAAGCGCGGTATCGGGGGCGCCCTGGCGGAGACGATCTGCACGGAAGCCGCCGCGGCCGGTGCGGCGAGCCTGCTGGTCGTCGTCGCGGACGACGACGGGTCCAAGGAGTTCGCGACCCGGCGTGGGTTCACCATCGGTCGCCGGATGAGCCATTCCAGTGCGGAACTGAGCGCCGTACCGGAACCGCCGGCGCTTCCCGCGGGTCTACAGGTCGTGAACTACGAACAAGCGGATCCGCGGGAGTTGTGGCGTGCCGTGGTCGCCGTCGCCGACGGTGATCCCAGTGGCCTGTCGTTCGCACCGCCGTACGACGAATGGCTGGCCGTCGACTGGGGGAACCCGGATCTGCGGCGCGACCTCAGTGCCGCGGTGCTGGACGGCGACACGGTGCTGTCGTTCGTGACCACGACCGCGGATCCGGGGCGGGGAGTGATCTGGTCGAACTTGACCGGGACGATCCCGGCTGCGCGTGGGCGCGGGCTGGCCAAGGTGGTGAAGTCGGTGGCGCTGACGCGGGCCCGGGACGCGGGGTTCGTCACGGCGAACACCGGGAACGACGCGGCGAACGCGCCGATGCTGGCGGTGAACGCGTGGCTCGGCTATCACGTGTCGTCGGCCGCCTGGACCGCGGAGAAGACCCTCTGATGCGGATCGCCCTGACCCTGGTGTTCTTCGGCGTCCTGTCGTTGTTCGTTGGTGCCTTGGTGTCCGGCGAGGACTATTTCGACTGGGGCGTCGCCGGCGGGCTGTTCGCGCTGGCCGTGGCGGGCGAGGGCGTGCGGTTCTGGCTGAAGCGGAGCCGCGCCAAGAAGCGCCAATCGTCCGGGATCTGAGACCGGGACGGTTACCCTGCCGTTGTGAGCGGCAACGTTCCCGCCTCGACCCGGACCCTGCGGGTGCTGACGTTCCTGGCCACCCAGCCCGGACCGGTACCGATGGAGCGCATCGCCTCCGCGGTCGACCTGCCACGCTCATCGACGTACCACTTGCTGCGGGCAATGATCGACGAGGGCTTCGTCGTGCACCTGCCCGAGGAGAAGCGCTACGGGCTCGGGGTGGCCGCGTTCGAGATCGGTTCGGCATACCTTCGGCACGATCCGCTCGAGCGACTTGCCCGGCCGCTGCTCGTCCAGCTCGTCGCGGAAGTCGGTCAGACCGCGCATCTCGGCGTACTGCATGGTCGTGAGCTCGTCTACCTGCTGAAGGAACAGCCGCCTCGCCCGGTCACGTTGGTCACCGACGTCGGCGTACGGCTCCCGGCCACCCTCACCGCCTCCGGCCGCGCGCTGCTCGCCGAGCTCCCGCCGGCCCAGGTCCGCGCGCTCTTCCCCACTCCGGAGAGCTTCGTACGGCGTACCGATTACGGACCCCAGACCCTCACCCAACTCCGCCGGCTCCTCGCCGACGAGAAACGCCAGGGCTTCGCGGTCGAGGACTCCTTCATCACCCCCGGCGTCGCCTCCGTCGCCAGCGCCGCCGTCGACCACGCCGGCCACCCAGCCGCCGCCATCAGCGTCACCTTCCGCACCGACGCCGTCCCGCCCTCCGAACGCCCCCACCTGGCCCACCGAATCCGCCAAGCCGCCACAGCCCTCACCCGCCGCCTCCACGGGTAGTGGACGTCCACCACTCACCAAGGCCCGCACCACCGGCAACCGCACGCTCACCGACCTGCCTGAGCGGCGCGGACTCGGGGGTTGGTGAGTGGGGGACGTCCGGGTCCACCGCCGTCCGGCGCTGGGGATCGACCGTTGGGCGATAACCGGTTGCGAGGGGGCAGCGACTTTAGGTGAGATCGGGGTGACGGTCACACCGCGGAAGGATGACCTCGCCGGTACGCCGACAGTCGATCCGGCCGAGCTGGTCACGGTGTTGTTCGGCGGGCGCTCGGCGGTGACGATCCCGGTAGGTGCTGAGTGGGTGTCCGATCCGGTGCGCGTCGCCGTACCGGATGACACCGACCTGGTGGTCAGCAGGTACTTCCCGGGTCCGACCGGTCCGCTCACGCAACACCCGGCCGGGTACGCGACCGGCTTCTCCGCCACCGGGGACCAGACGGCCGGCGACGGGTCGTCGTACCAGGCGATCCCGGGCATGGCCCGTTACATCATCGAGGGCGTCGACGTGCAGAGCCGGGCGCGTTCAACCTCAAAGAGCTCTAGCCGGACTCGGCGGGATGCTCGACCTGGCGGTCGCCCCATTGCGTCATCAGACCGCGGGCGATCTCCAGGTCCTCCCGCAGCGAACGGTCGGCCAGGTCGTCCGGCAGAGCCGCGAGCGCATCCGCCAGCCACGGGCCGACCGCGGCCGGCGCGAGATCGTCAGGCGTCAAGCCGGCCAGGCGAATCGCGCGTACGGCGGTGACCAACTCACTGGCCAGCACTTCGCGCAGCGCGTCCAGGAGCTGAGCAGTCAGTACGGCGGCCTGCGGCGCGAAGCTGGCGTGGTGCTCGGCTCCCCGCGACAGCGTCGCCGTACCGAGAGTGGCCGGCTGAGCCGCTGAACGAACCGAGGCCAGCGCATCGTGCGCGACGTACTCGATCATCATCACCCCGGAGCTCGCCTCGGCCCCGCTGGCCAGGAACCGGGTGAGTCCGGTGAATTCCGGGTCGACCAGGTTCGCCACCCGGGACGTCGACAGCGTCGCGACGCTGTGCAGGCTGAGCCGGAGCGAGTCGAGGGCGAGGGCGATCGGCATCGCGTGCCAGTTGCCGTTGTGCAGCACGGTGTCGCCGGCCACGAGCGGGTTCTCCGCGGAGGCGTTGATGTCGATCCGCAGGCTGTTGCCCAGCGCGTCCACGTGGTCGACGGCAGGCCCGAGTACCTGGGCGAAAGCGCGCAGACCGAAGGGATCCTGAATGCGGGCCGGCGGGAGCGGCAGGTCGTCGAGCAGTCCGCGCATCCGGCGCGCGACCCGGACCTGCCCGGGTTGCGGACGGGCCTCGTGCACGCGAACGTCGTACACCTCGGCATTGCCGCGCAGCGCGACATGCGACAGCGCACCGACCAGCGGTACGACGTTGATCAGCGTGGAGGCCTCGACGTACGCGAGGCAACACTCGGCCAAGGTGATCGCATTGCTCGAGAGCAGCGGGAGCGCGCTGACTCCGTCGACGACGGGGCCGAGGGCCAGTCCGAGCTCGGCCAGTGGACCGAGGTCACCGGTGCCGATCGCACCGCCCCGGTGCAGATCCGGCAGGACGTCATCGTTGAGCAAGGCAACGATCGCGTCGGCGACCTCGGGCTCGAGCCCGGAACCGCCCGAGGCGAGCTGGTTGACCCGGATCAGCAGCCCGAGCCGGACCACATCCTTCGGGTACGACGTCGTACCGGTGGTGGAATGCGATCCGAGCAACCGGGCGCCGTGCTCGGGGTCGGCGGTGAGGACGTCCCGGTTGGCGCCGACGCCCGTGGTCCGCCCGTACACCGGTCGATGCCGCGCGACCTCGGCCACCGCGGTGGCCGACTCGTGCATCCGCTTCCGCGCGTCGTCACTCAGCCGCACCGCGGTACGCCGTTGCCCCAGCGCCACCGCTTCCAACGGGCTCAGCCCGGCCCCCACCAGCTCCACCGGTTCCATCCACCCAGTGTGAGCTGCCACACCCGCCCACAGACACCAGCGACCCGAATCCGCCGTCTCGAATCCGAGACGTGTCCGAGCCTCAGACAGCAAAACGGGGCCTCGAACAGGTTATTTCCTGTCCGAGGCCCCGATTCAGGTTCAAGCCGACGGCGGTTACTTCTGGCCGTAGCGCTTCTTGAACTTCTCCACGCGGCCCTGGGTGTCCATGACGCGCTGCTGACCCGTGTAGAACGGGTGGCTGGCGGACGAGATCTCGACGTCGACGACCGGGTAGGTGTTCCCGTCGTGCCACTCGATGGTCTCGTTGCTCTCGCGCGTCGACCCGGTGAGGAAGCTGAAGTTGCCGGACTTGTCCCGGAAGACGACCCGGCGGTAGTCGGGGTGAATGTCCTTCTTCATGCTGCGGTACTTCCTTCCAAGTAAGGGGCGAACGGATCGGTCAAGGGGTGGACCGCTTCATCCGCACGAAGGACACAACCATCCAGGCGCTCCCGTAATTCCCGGACGTCCAGACCGACTCCGGTGATCGACAGGTACGACGCGCGATCGCCGGACTCCGGGTGCCACTCGAGCGCCGACCGGGCCTGGTGCTGCTGCCCGACCGCGGGCCAGCGATCGGCGGGGAGATCCGCGAGCCACGGACCCAGGACGCCGATGGCGACGTTGGTGCCGAAGCTGTCCCAGCTCAGCCGGTTGCGGTGCTGGGTCGCGATCCACACGGTCCCCCGGCCGCGCGCCGTCCCGGCGACCAGGTCCTCCAACGCGTCGTACAAGCGCTCCGGATGGAATGGGCGATCCGACTGCCAGACGAGCGTCCGCACCGGACCGTCGTCGTGCAGCGGAGCCACGATCGATCCGGGCTCGGCGGCGGCGTCGGCATCATGCAGCCGTACGCCGAGCAGCCCGGCCGGCGTGGTCCTGGTGATCAACTGGGGGTTGATCGCACGCACCAGTGCGCGGGCGGTCTCGTCGTCGCTGCTCAGGACCGCGGCGTTCGCGTACTCGAGCTGGCTCGCAACCACCTCGGCGACGGCCCGGCCGTCCTCGGCCGCGGTCGGGATGCCGCGCTCCCGGACCAGCTGGTCGCCGGTCAGGTCGTCGATCACACTGCCCGTGTCGACCGTCGTGATGACCGCGTCCACCCGGAGCTCCCCGCCTCCGTCCCGGGCGATCTCCTCGGCGAGTGCCTTGGTATCTCCGGCGGACGGCAGGTTCACGATCGCGACGTCGTACTGCTCGACCGCCCCGATGCTGAGCAACAGCTGCACCAGCGAGCCCCGCATCGCGCAGGAGGTGCACGGGTGGCTCATCCGGATCACCTCGCGGTCGATCACGCCACCGGCGGTCCGGGCGACCCGTACGACGGAGCCGTCGGTCAGGCCACTGACGTCGTACTCGACCAGGACCCCGGCCGGCCCGGCGGCCAGCAGATTGGCCGCGACCGCGCCACGGAACTCCTCGTCGACACCTGTCAGCAAGGTCACCGGCAGCATCCGCACCTCCGCCTTATTGAAAACGATAACCAGTACACCGTACCCTCCGAGCCGGAATAGCGGCCACCCCGCCGGCGTTATCACCAGCGAGGGTCACCCGCCAGGTGATCCGGGAAAGGACAGTATGGCCAAGCGCAACGACCTCCGCCCGATCGTCAAGCTCCGCAGCACGGCGGGCACCGGCTTCACCTATGTAACGCGGAAGAACCGCCGGAACAATCCCGACCGGCTGGTGATCCGCAAGTACGACCCCGCGCTGCGGCAGCACGTCGACTTCCGCGAAGAGCGGTAAAGCACAGCCGAAGGCCCTCCCCGGCACCCGGGGAGGGCCTTCGGCTGTCTTCAGATGCGGTTGTAGGCCTTCAGCGTGCGGAGGGCACCGACGGTGACGATGCCTCGGTACTCCATGGTGGAGGCGGGGCCCGGGGGTTCCCAGGTGATGGCCCAGCCGCCGTCGGGTTGCTGGTCTGCGACGAGGCGATCCAGGTGGGCTTCCAGTTGGGCGTCGGTAAAGAGCGGGCGCCAGAAGCTGTCCGGTGTCGACGCGAGGTGCAGCGGAGTGACGCCGTACGTCGGGTCTGCGGCGTCGGCCCGGAACCACTGGAGCTTCGGGAGCCAGTCCCGGACCCGGTCGATGTCCGCGTCATCGGTGTGTTCGAGGAACTCGAGCGCCTCATGCAGGCCGTGGGCGTCCTCGGGCAAGCCCTTGGCCAACTCGGCGGCGCACCAGGCCCCGGCCTTGTCGCGCCACGGGTGCGCGACGCCGAGCTTGTACAGGCGACCGACCAGCCCCGCGGTCGGGTTGAGACCGGGCTGGTAGGTCCACTCGCTGATGTGCTCGGCGCGCGGGTACTGCTCGACGACCGGTGCACAAAGCGACACCGCACCGTCGGAGTTCGCGGTGAGGCCCAGCCAGTCCACGGCCCGGCGGATCATCACGTCGTCGCGGGCTCCCGCCGCGAGCATGGTGTCGAACGCGACCTCCACGTCCAGCGCGAGGCTGTCCGGGCAGCGCTTGTCCGGCTCCAGACCGTGCCCGAAACCACCATCGGCGTTCTGGTATCCGCGCAGCGCATCGACCACGCCGTGCGGGTCGGCGTCCTCGAAGACCGTCGCGAACAACCGGCTCTCGACCAGCCGGGCCTCCCGGCGTACGAAATCACGACCTGCGGTGAAGATGTCCATGCCTCTACCTTGGCGCAGATCCGGGCCGAGGTCTTGAACGAAACAGACACTCGTGAGGCCGACGGCCGTGTTCGTGGCGGCCATCCTGACAGTGAGGTAGCCATCAGCCGGGCTTAAGGCTCGAAGCGGTAGCCCATTCCTGGTTCGGTCAGGAGGTGTTTGGGGCGGGCGGGATCGGTCTCGAGCTTGCGGCGGAGCTGGCCCATGTAGAAGCGAAGGTTGCCGCTGGCGGTCTCGTAGCCAGGGCCCCAGACCTCGGTGAGGAGCTGGCGCTGGGACATCAGCTTGCCGGGATGCCGAACCAGGACCTCGAGCAGGTGCCACTCGGTCGGGGTGAGGCGGATGTCCTCGCCGGTCTCCAGGGTGACCCGCTTCGCGGCCAGGTCGACCGTGGCACTGCCCACTGTCACCACCGGCTGGTCCTGCGCGATGTTGCTGCGACGCAGTACGGCGCGCATCCGGGCCAGCAGCTCGTCGATCCCGAACGGCTTGGTCACGTAGTCGTCCGCGCCGGCATCCAGCGCCTCGACCTTGTCGGTCTGGTCGCTCCGCCCGGACAGCACCAGGATCGGCGCCTCGGTCCAGCCCCGCAGCCCACGGATCACGTCGACCCCGTCGAGGTCCGGTAGCCCCAGGTCGAGGATCACCAGCTCCGGCGGGTGTTGCGCCGCCACCTTCAACGCCGCCGTACCGCTGCCGGCCAGATGAACCTCGTAGCCGCGGGCCTTCAGGTTGATCTGCAGCGCCCGCACGATCTGTGGCTCGTCGTCCACCACCAAGACCCTGGTCATGGGGCCTCCCGGCCTGGACTGAGGAGCGGAGGGAGCGCAGCGACCGGAGGGAGCGCAGCGACCGGAGGGACAAGGGAAGGCCGGGAGTAACAGCCCCATGACCCGCCGCGCCGGAGGCGTGGCATCAATACCGTCATTCGTACACCTCCGGTTCGGAGCGTTCCCGAGCCCCTGGCACCGGTACGTCGGCTGGTCGCAGGGTTGCGGTCGGGATCGCCACCACCATGGTCAGCCCACCGCCCGGGGTGTCCTCGGGCTGCAACGTGCCGTGCATCGCCTCGGTCAGACCGCGGGCCAGCGCCAACCCGAGGCCGACGCCGACCGTGTTGTCGGTGTCGCCGAGCCGCTGGAACGGCGCGAAGACGCGGTCCCGATCCTGGCGCGGGATCCCCGGTCCTCGGTCGATCACCCGGATCTCGACGGTGTCGCCGAGCGCGCTCCCGGTGATCAGCGGCGGCCGTCCGGGCGGCGAGTAACGGACCGCGTTGGCCAGCAGGTTCGCCATGACGCGCTCCAGCAGCGCTGGGTCGGCCTCGACCAGCGGCAGCGTGTGCGGGATATCCACCGTGACCTTGTCGCCGTCGTCGCCCAGCTCGGCCAGGACGCCGGGAATGATCTCGTCCATCGCCATCGGCCGCGTGAAGACAGGCAGTACGCCGGCCTGCAGCCGGCTGAGGTCGAGCAGGTTGTCCACGAGTCGCGACAACCGGTCGAGCGACTCGTCCGCCGTCTCCAGCAGCTCGGCGCGCTCGGACTCGGTCCACTCCACATCGTCGCTGCGCAGGCTGGTCACGGACGCCTTCGCCGAGGCGAGTGGCGAGCGGAGATCGTGGCCGACCGCCCGGAGCAACGCCGTACGCAGCTTGTCGGCCTCGGCCAGCGGCTTCGCCTCGGCGGCGGCCTCGCTCAGCCGCGCCTTGTCGACCAAAGCAGCCGCGTGGGCGGCGAACGCCCCGACCAGCCGGCGCTCGTCCGCGGCCAGCTGATGGCCCTGGAGAACCAGGACCAGGTTGTCGCGGGCCGGGATCTCGGCATCGCCTTCCTCGGGCCGGCCGCAGGTCATCGTCCCGGCCGACGCCAACGGCCGCCAGACCTCGGTCAGCTCGTCGTCGTCCACCCGCTCCATCAGGCAGGCTCCGGTCATCCCGAAGGCCTCGCGAACCCGTTCGAGCAGGGCGGGCAGAGCGGTCTCGCCCCGCAACACGGAACCGGCCAATGTCGCCAACGTCTCCGACTCGGCGGCCGCGCGGGCCGCCTGTCTGGTCCGGCGGGCCGCCCGGTCGACGACCGAGCTGACCATCGCGGCCACCAGGATGAAGATCGCGAGGGCGAGCGCGTTGTTCAGCTCGGCGATCGTGAAGGTCCGCTTCGGTGGCGTGAAGAAGTAGTTCAGTACGACGGTGCCGCCGATCGCCGTGACCATGGCCGGCCACAACCCACCGACGAGGGCCACGACGACCACGGCCAGCAGGAAGGCCAGCACGTTGCTGGTCAGGTTGAGGTTGTCCCCGCCCAGGCCGAGCACCAGGGCGAGCACCGGCGGCAGAACGATGGCCAGGATGAAGCCCTGGACCTTGCGGCGCCGGGACAGGCTGCCCCGCAACCGCGGTAGCCGGCCGCGGCCCATCTGCGAGTGGGTGACGATGTGAACGTCGATGTCACCGGAATCGCGGATCGTGCTGGACCCGATCCCCGGGCCGGTCAGCACCGACGACAGCCGGGACCGGCGGGAGCCGCCGAGCACCAGCTGGGTCGCGTTCTCGGCGCGGGCGAACGTCAGCAGTGCGGCCGGGATGTCGTCACCGACCACCTGGTGATAGGTGCCACCGAGGCTCTCGACCAGATTGCGCTGCTCGGCCAGCCGTTTCGGGTCGGCGCCGGTCAGACCGTCGGAGCGGGCGACGTGGACGGCGAGCAGGTCTCCACCGGCGGACCTGGCGGCGATGCGGGCGGCACGCCGGATCAGCGTCTCACCCTCGGGACCGCCGGTGAGCGCGACGACGACGCGCTCCCGGGCCTCCCAGGTCGAATCGATGTCATGCTGCGCACGGTACTGCTGCAGGCCGGCGTCGACCCGGTCGGCGAGCCAGAGCAGCGCGAGTTCGCGCAGGGCGGACAGGTTGCCGACCCGGAAGTAGTTGCCCAGGGCAGCGTCGATCTTGTCCGCCGTGTAGACGTTGCCGTGGGCCATCCGGCGGCGCAGCGCCTCCGGCGTCATGTCCACCAGCTCGATCTGGTCGGCGGCCCGGACCACCCGGTCCGGGACCGTCTCCTGCTGCGGTACGCCGGTGATCTTCTCGACCACGTCGTTGATCGACTCGAGGTGCTGGATGTTGACCGCCGAGATCACGTCGATCCCGGCGGCCAGCAGCTCCTCGATGTCCTGCCAGCGCTTCTCGTTCCGGCTGCCCGGCACGTTGGTGTGCGCCAGTTCGTCGACCAGCGCGACCTCGGGCCGCCGGGCCAGCACCGCGTCGATGTCCATCTCGGTGAAGCTGGCACCGCGGTAGTCGAGGATCCGGCGCGGAACCACCTCGAGGCCCTGGAGCATCTCGGCGGTGTGTTCCCGGCCGTGGGTCTCGATGAACCCGACCACCACGTCGGTGCCGCGGGTCAGCCGGCGCTGACCCTCGCCCAGCATCTTGTAGGTCTTCCCTACACCGGGCGCGGCACCGAGGTAGATCCGCAGATGCCCGCGGCCGCTCTTACTCATACCCCCATGCTCTCAGTTCAGCTCAACGCCGCGAGAGCGTTGTTGAGCTTGACCACGTTGACGCGGGGTTCACCCAGGAAGCCCAGGGCTCGACCCTCCGTGTTCTCCTTCACCAGTTGCTGGACCTTGGCCACGTCCAGGCCACGCTCGCGGGCGACTCTGTTCACCTGCAGCGCGGCGTACGCCGGGCTGATGTGCGGGTCGAGGCCGCTCGCGCTGGCCGTGAGTGCGTCCGGCGGCACCTGGGACGGGTCCACGCCCTCGAGCGCGGCGACGGCCTTCTTCCGCTCCTCGATCGCCGCGAGCAGGTCGGCGTTGTTCGGGCCGAGGTTCGAGCCCGAGCTGGCCATCGCGTCGTAGTCGACCGCGGACGGCCGGGACTGGAACCACATCGGGTCGGCCTCCATCACCGGCTTGCCGTCGGCGTCGACCTCCGGCTTGCCGTCCTTGGTCGCCTGCTTGGTGTACGGCTGGCCGATCAGGTCGGAGGCCACGTCCTTGCCGTTGACCTGGACGATCGAGCCGTTCGCGTTGCTGTGGAACAGCGCCTGCGCCACGCCGGTCATGGCCAGCGGATAAATGATGCCGAGGGCAACGGTAAAGACCAGCAGGGCCCGGATTGCGACCCCGAACTGGCGAACCGAGCCGGGGAGATTGCTTGCCATTGACAAATACCTTTCAGCCGAGCCCGGGGATCAAGGAGATCACCAGGTCGAGGAGCTTGATACCGATGAACGGGGTGATCAGACCGCCGACGCCGTAGATCAGAAGGTTGCGCCGCAGCATCGCCGACGCCGACGACGGCTTGTACTGGACACCCCGCAGAGCCAGCGGCACCAGCGCCACGATGACGAGCGCGTTGAACACGATGGCGGACACGATCGCCGACTCCGGCGAGTGCAGCCCCATGATGTTCAGCTTGTCCAGTCCCGGGTACGCCGCCGCGAACAACGCCGGCAGGATGGCGAAGTACTTCGCGACGTCGTTGGCGATCGAGAACGTGGTCAGCGAACCACGGGTGATCAGCAACTGCTTGCCGATCTCGACGATCTCGATCAGCTTGGTCGGGTTGGAGTCGAGGTCGACCATGTTGCCGGCCTCCTTGGCGGCCGACGTACCGGAGTTCATCGCCACCCCGACGTCGGCCTGGGCCAGCGCAGGTGCGTCGTTGGTGCCGTCACCCGTCATCGCGACCAGCCGGCCGCCCTCCTGCTCCTTCTTGATCAGCGCCATCTTGTCCTCGGGCGTCGCCTCGGCCAGGAAGTCGTCGACCCCGGCCTCCTCGGCGATCGCCTTCGCGGTCAGTTGGTTGTCACCGGTGATCATCACGGTCCGGATGCCCATCCGGCGCATCTCGTCGAACCGCTCCCGCATGCCTTCCTTGACCACGTCCTTGAGGTGGATGACGCCCAGCGGACGCGCCTTCCCGTTGACGTTCTCGGCGACGACCAGCGGCGTACCGCCAGAGGCCGAGATGCCGTCGACCATCTCGCCGAGCTTCGGGTCGGTGGTGCCGCCGTTCTGGTTGATCCAGGCGTTGACCGCACCGGCCGCGCCCTTGCGGACCTGACGGCCGTCCACGTCGACGCCGCTCATCCGGGTCTGCGCGGTGAACTCCACGAAGTGCGCGTGCGGTAGTTCGCCGGTGTGCCGTTCCCGCAGGCCGTAGCCGGTCTTCGCCAGTACGACGATCGATCGGCCCTCCGGTGTCTCGTCGGCCAGGCTGGACAGCTGCGCCGCGTCGGCCAGCTCGGTGTCCGACACGCCCTCGACCGGGATGAACTCCGACGCCTGCCGGTTGCCCAGCGTGATGGTGCCGGTCTTGTCCAGCAGCAGCGTGTTCACGTCACCCGCGGCCTCGACCGCACGACCCGACATGGCCAGCACGTTGCGCTGGACCAACCGGTCCATGCCGGCGATACCGATGGCCGACAGCAGGGCCCCGATGGTGGTCGGGATCAGGGCGACCAGCAAAGCCACCAGGATCACGATGTTCAGGTGCACGTTGGCGTAGTTCGCGAACGTCGGCAGCGTCGCCACCGCGATCAGGAAGACGATCGTGAGGCTGGCGAGCAGGATGTTCAGCGCGATCTCGTTCGGCGTCTTCTGCCGCGAGGCGCCTTCGACCAGGGCGATCATCCGGTCGATGAAGCTCTCGCCTGGCTTGGTGGTGATCTTCACGACGATCCGGTCCGACAGGACCTTGGTGCCGCCGGTGACCGCGCTGCGGTCGCCACCGGACTCGCGGATCACCGGCGCGGATTCACCGGTGATGGCGGACTCGTCGACGCTGGCCACGCCCTCGATCACGTCGCCGTCGCCGGGGATGATCTGTCCGGCCTCGACGACCACCCGGTCGCCCAGTTGCAGCGCGGTGGCCGGGACCTCTTCCTCACCGGTGTCGGTGAGGCGTCGCGCGGTGGTCTCGGTCTTCGCCCGCCGCAGCGTCTCGGCCTGCGCCTTGCCGCGGCCTTCGGCCACAGCTTCGGCCAGGTTGGCGAACACGACGGTCAGCCACAGCCAGACCACGATCCACCAGACGAAGACGCTGGGGTCGGTGATGGCCTTGATCGTGGACGCGACCGCCCCGACCTCGACCACGAACATCACCGGGTTCCGCACCATCACCCGCGGGTCGAGCTTGCGCAGCGCGTCCGGCAAGGAGGTGAGCAGCATCTTCGGGTCGAACGCACCCGAGGCTGCTTTCTTCGCCACCTTCTCCGGAGCCGGAGGAGGGGTCTTCACTAGCGTGGTCACAGTCCCTCCGCGAGGGGTCCGAGGGTGAGAGCAGGGAAATAGGTCAGGCCGGTGACGATCAGGACTACTCCGACCAGCATCGCCACGAACAGCGCCTTGTGAGTGGGCAGCGTGCCCTGGGTCACCGGGACCGGCTGCTGCTGGGCGAACGAGCCGGCCAGGGCCAGCACGATCACGATCGGCACGAACCGGCCGAGCAGCATGACGAGCCCGAGGGCCGTGTTGTAGAAGGGGATGTTCGCGCTGATACCGGCGAACGCGCTGCCGTTGTTGTTACCGGCCGAGGTGAAGGCGTACAGCACTTCGGAGAAGCCGTGTGGGCTGTCTGTGTTGAGAATCGAAGCCCGCGCCGTCGCCAGGCCCATCGCGATCGAGGCACCGACCAGTACGAGGGTCGGGGTGGCCAGGATGTAGAGCGAGACCAGCTTCATCTCGCGGCCGGTGATCTTCTTCTTCAGGTACTCCGGGGTCCGGCCGACCATCAGCCCGGCCACGAAGACCGTCAGGACGGCGAGCACGAGGATGCCGTACAGACCGGTTCCCGTACCGCCAGGCGTCACTTCTCCCAGCATCATGTGGAACAGGGGCACGCCTCCACCGAGTGGGGTGAACGAGTCGTGCATCGAGTTGACCGCGCCGGTCGACGTACCCGTGGTGGAGACGGCGAACAGCGACGACGCCCACTCACCGAAGCGGGTCTCCTTGCCCTCCATCGCGGCGCCGGCGGCCCGGGTCGCGGTGCCCGCGCCCTGGACCTCGAAGATCGTCGCGAGGGCGACGAAGGAGGCCCAGATCGTAGTCATCACGCCGAGGATCGCGTAGCCCTGCCGCTTGTCCTTCACCATCACGCCGAAGGTCCGGGTCAGGCAGACCGGGATCAACAGCAGCAGGAAGATCTCGAACAGGTCGGACAGCGGGTTCGGGTTCTCGAACGGGTGCGCGGAGTTCGTGTTGTAGTAGCCACCACCGTTGGTGCCGAGCTCCTTGATCACTTCCTGGCTCGCCACCGGACCACCGGGGAGGGTCTGCGTCTGGCCGACCACCGAGGTGACCTCGTGGCCGCCGGAGAAGTTCTGGACGACACCCATCGCGACGAGCAGCAGGCCGCCCAGGATCGCGATCGGCAGCAGGACCCGGATCACGGTCCGGGTCAGGTCGACCCAGAAGTTACCCAGCCGGTCGGTCTTGTTCCGGGCGAAACCGCGGATGACCGCGATCGCGACCACGATGCCGACGGCCGCGGACAGGAAGTTCTGGACGGCGAGGCCGGCGAACTGGACCAGGTGGCCCATCGTGACCTCGGGGACGTAGGACTGCCAGTTGGTGTTCGAGACGAAGGATGCGGCGGTGTTGAACGCCAGTCCCGACTCGACTCCGGGCAGACCGTTGGACAGCGGCAGGGCGTGCTGCAGCCGCTGGATCAGGTAGAGCAGGATCACGCTCACGGCGGAGAACGCGACCACCGACCGGGCGTAGACCGCCCAGGTCTGCTCGGCCTTCGCGTCTACCCCGAACAGCTTGTAGGCACCACGCTCGACCCGAGAGTGCTTCTCGCTCGAGTAGACCCTGGCCATGTACCCACCGAACGGCCGGTATGCGGCGGCCAGGAGCACGATGAGTAGGCCGACCTGCAACAGGCCGGCTCCGGTGTCGGACATCAGAACCTCTCGGGAAAGATCAGGGCGGCGACCAGATAGAGGACCAGGGCCACGGCGACCACCAGGCCGGCGATGTTCTCGGCGCTCACAACTTCTCCACTCCACGCAGCGCGTACCAGATGGCCGCGAACACGACGACAGTGACGGCGAGATAGATGACGTCAGCCATGACGGCTCCACCTCGTGGCAAAAGTGCTCATGAGTTCACTGCACACCGCTAGCTGCCCGCTCAGGAGTGTTCTGACAGCCCTCTCACACCCGCTGACAGAGCTCTCACACGCTTCTCACATACTTACGCCTGGCATTCCCACCAACGGACAAGGGAAGAACAAGCACGTGACTGAACTGGACACCACCGCCCCCGCAGAGCAGTTCTTCTCCGCGGAGACCCGGGACGCGCTCGTCGAGGCGAGCCGCAAGCTCGCCGAGCGTCTCCAGGCCCACACCGACGCCCTGCTCGCGATGACCGGCGAGGAGGAGCAGTCCGCGCTCTACGAGCAGAACGCCGCCCTCGAGGAGCTCGTCGAGGACTGGAACGACGCCGTCTTCGAGCACACCGGCACGTCGCCGCTGCTGCTGGACGACGCGGTCGACGACGAGGACGAGGAAGACATCGAGCAGAACCAGGTGATCAGCGTGGTGTCGCGGTTCGACCTGCGCGTGGTCGACCTGGACGCGCTGCTCGAGGCCGGCCGGGCCGCGCAGGAACGGCACCCGGCCGAGCTCGACGAGAGCGTCGAGGCCGAGCCGGTGAACTCCGCCGAGCAGGCCATCTACGAGATCAGCCGTGAGGTCGGGGAAGCGTGGTTCGAGCTCCCCGGGATCGAGATGGTGGCCGGCGCCCGCGCGTACGTCGTACCGGAGCACCCGTTCGAGCCCCTGGACGCGGACGCCGAGGACGTGGTCACCGAGCTGATCGCCCCGAACGGCGTGGCCACCCACGCCGAGACCTGGGCCTAGACGAGCAGTTCACCGTCGAGCACGGTGAGCGCTTGTCCTCTCATGTAGACCCGGTCTCCGGCTGACACGACCCGGACGACACCGCCTCGGGGGGACGCCTGGTAGCCGACCAGCTCGTCCCGCCCGAGGCGCCCGGCCCAGTACGGCGCCAGCGCGGTGTGCGCACTCCCGGTCACCGGATCCTCCGGGATTCCGCTCCCAGGCGCGAAGAACCTCGACACGAAGTCGTACTGCGCACTCGCGGCGGTCACCGTGACACCACGGATCTTCTCCCGGTCGGTGATCTCGGCGATCGCCCGCAGGTCCGGAGTGACGCCGAGGACCGTCGGCTCGTCCGGCACCACGACCATCAGGTCGCGCAACTCACCGGTGATGCAGACGGCCTCCGGCTCAATACCCAGCGCCGCGGCCAGCCCGTCCGGGACCGGCGTCTCGATCGGCCGGTTGACCGGGAAGTCGAGCGTGATCCAGTCCCCCGCCGCCTCCGCGATCAGGATGCCGCTCAGGGTTGCGAACGCGACCTTGCCGGCCACCTTCCCGTCCGCCGCCAGCGCGTGTGCGGTCGCGAGCGTCGCGTGCCCGCACAGAACCACTTCCTTCACCGGCGTGAACCAGCGCAGGTCCCAGTCCGCGTCGGCCCGTTCCGACGGCCGCGCGAAGGCGGTCTCGGCGTGCTTCAGCTCGGCCGCGACCGCCTGCATCCAGGACTCGTCCGGCCAGGCTCCGGCCGGGAGCAGACACACTCCGGCCGGGTTTCCGGCGAACGGACGATCAGCGAAGGCGTCGACAACCCGAATCCTCATACGCTCGACGCTAGAGCGGCGTACGCACGCTTTCCATAGCCACTTCCGGACCGAGTGGACCGCTCAGGCCATGGCCACGGCGTCGATCTCGAGGAGCCAGTCCTCGGCGTAGATGTCGCAGATGATGACCGTGAGAGCCGGTGCGTGCGCGCCGAGGACCTCCTCGCGGATCTTCGAGTTCAGCGCGCGGTACTGCCGGTCGGACAGGTACGTCGTCACCTTCACCAGGTTCCGGATCCCCATCCCGCCCTCGGACAGCACCGAGAGCACGTTCCGCCAGACCATCCGGCACTGTGCCTCGAAGGTCTCCGGCACCCGGCCGTGCTCGTTGCCCCACGGCACCTGGCCACTGACGAACACCATCCGCCGGGCTCCGTCGACCTGGACGCCGTGCGTGTAGTTCCCGGCCGCCGCCGGCAGGATCGCCGGGTTCAGCGGCTCGATCGCAAGTCCTGACATGTATTCCCCCTCCTACTCACCCAAGTGCTTCCCCGCCCCGAGGTACTCGCTCATGTCTACCTTGCCGCGGTTGAACCGCCTAGCCCACCTGGCCGTATCGATGGTGTTCCGCATCCCGACCGACAGGAAAGTGACATGTCGCTTCGCTCGAAGGGCCGTCCACTCGCTACTGCGGCCGCATTTGTCAGCGGTCTTGCGCTGATCGCCCCGGCAACCGCCAGCGCACACCAGTCCCACCACACGCCACTCGCCGTACAGCAGGTCAACCTGGTCTCGGACCAGGCCGGCAAGGCCGCTCTGCAGGACGCCGACCTGGTCAACCCGTGGGGCCTCTCCCTCGGCGCGGCCACCCCGGTGTGGTCGTCCAACAACGGTACGTCGACCTCCACGCTGTACTCGTCCGCGCCAGGCTCGACCACCGCGACCAAGGTGCCTACGGTCCGGGTGACCGTCCCGTTGCCGACCGGGCAGGTCAACAACCCCGGCACCGGGTTCGTCCTCACCAACGGGACAGTGAGCGCGCCGGCCCGGTTCATCTTCGCGACCCTGACCGGCCAGATCGCCGCCTGGGGTCCGCCGGTCACCCCGGCGATCGGTGCCGCTCAGATCAAGGCGACCACGCCAGGCGCCGTCTATACCGGTCTGGCGATCTCCCCGACCGCTGACCGGCTGTTCGCGGCCAACTTCGCGCAGGGCCGGATCGACGTGTTCGACACCACGTTCACCCTGGTGAACAAGCCACGGTGGGCATTCCGGGACTTCCACCTGCCGAAGGGGTACTCGCCGTTCAACGTGCAGACCCTCAACGGCCGGATCTTCGTCGCCTACGCCAAGGTCGACCCGAAGACCGGTGAGGAGAAGGCCGGCCGCGGACTCGGCTTCGTCGACGAGTACACCGTGGACGGAAGACTGGTCACCCGGGTCGCCTCGCGGGGCACGCTGAACGCTCCATGGGGTCTGGCGCTGGCTCCTGCCGCCTGGGGTGAGCCCGCCGGGACCCTCCTGGTCGGCAACTTCGGCGACGGCCGGATCACCACCTTCGTGCCGAAGTCGCACGGCGGGTACAAGTCCGACGGCCTGGTCCGGAACACACACGGCAAGACCCTGGTGATCGACGGCCTGTGGGCACTCCTGCAAGGTACGGCGACCACGGGCGGCACCGACGCGCTGCTGTTCTCGGCCGGACCGGACGACGAGACCCACGGCTTGCTCGGCGTACTGCGCAAGCCCTGACCTATCGCAGGGACTTCTCGAACCAGTGGTGGGCGTAGGGCTCGGTGTTGAACGCCGGCACCTCCCGATAGCCCGCCGCGCGGTAAAGGGCGATCGCCTCGGTGAGATTGCGGTTGGTCTCCAGCCGCACTACGGGGGCACCGTAGGCGATCGCCTTCCGCTCGAGCTCGACCAGTAACCGCCGCCCCAGCCCGAGGCCTCGCGCCTCCGGCGACACCCACATCCGTTTGATCTCGGCCGGTTCGTCGCCGTGCAGCTTCAACCCACCACAGCCGACCGGTTCCGTGTGCAGCGTTGCCACCAGCAACAACCCGGCCGGCAACGTGAGCTCGTCCTGATCCGCCGAGATGCTCTTGGCGGGATCGAATCCGGCGTCGAACCTCCTCCCGAGCTCGGTGAAGTACGACTCCACGCAGTACTGCGCATCCGCCCGCCGCGGATCCACCACCTCGACCCGCACCATCGACGCGACCAGCAACCGCGACACCTCATCCATCGCCGCGACCAAGCGAGCCTGCTGCCGCTCACTCAGGGGCTCCAGGATCGAAGCCGCGAGTTCGTCGGATCGTTCGTCGAGCAGGTCACGCTCGGCGATTCCCCTGGCAGTCAACCGCGCGATCCGCACCCGGCCATCACCATCGCCGGCCTCGACCCGGACCAGTCCGGCTCCTTCCAGCGATCGCAGCAACCGGCTGAGATACCCGGAGTCGAGCTCGAGCCGAGCCCGCAGCGACCTGACGTCACAGCTGTCCGGACCGATCTCCCACAGCACCCGCGCCTGCCCGAGCGGCCGATCACGCGAGAGGTACGCGTCGTTCAGCGCCCCGACCCGCTGCGTGACGACCCGGTGGAATCTCCTGACCTCGGCGACACCCATTCTCTGACTTTAGTCAGAGAATCGCTCAGTTGGCGATACCGACGACTTGTTTGATGCTTTCGGGCTGGTCGATCATGCTCAGCATGTGGTGGGCGACATCGGCGCGCGAGACGCTGAAGCCGCCGCGGATGTTCTGGCCGTACGCCGTGCGATAGACGCCGGTGAGGGGTTTGTCGGTCAGCTTCGGCGGGCGGGAGATCGTCCAGTCCAGGCCGCTGTCGCGGACCACGTCCTCCATCAGCGCGAGGTCCTCGTAGTGCGCGCGGAACATCGACTGCGCGAACCGTACGCCGAGATGCCGCATGAAGAACCCGTCACCCGGATCGTGCTTCGGCGGATGCGGGCGACCCGGCGAGGGCACCGTGCCGATCGGGGCAGCGCTGACCACGATCAGGCGGCGGGTCCCGACGGACTGCATCGCTTCGACGATGGCGCGCGTACCGCGTGAGGTGACGCCCGCGTCGGTCTTCGGGTTCCGCGGGCCAAGGCCGGAGAGTACGGCGTCAGCCCCGTCCACCGCCGCCGCAAGGACATCCCGATCCGGGTCGGCCAGGTCGGCAGCGACGATGTGCACGTTCCCGTCATGGCTCGGCAGGTTCGCCGGCGTCCGGACCACGGCGGTGACCTCCTGCCCCGCGGCCAGCGCCTGCTCGAACAGGTGCCGGCCGATACCGCCGGTCGCAGCGAAGATAGTGACTCGATTTCGTATCATATGAAAACCATACGATACGCGATCAAGCCGATCAACATCCGCGTACTTGTTGGGTGCTAGGCCTCGGCGAGGGCCGCGGTGGCGGAGTTGCCCGCGGTAGTGGTGCGTTGGAGGAAGTCGACGAGGATCTCGAGCTCGGCGACGGAATAGTCGGTGAGGATGCCGTCCAAGGTGCCGTTCATCCCGGAGTAGAGCTGGTACACCTCGGCATTGCGATCTCGGAGGACGCGGACCGTCACAGCCCGGCGGTCGGCGCCCTCCGGATCCCGTTCACGCACGATCCAGCCGCCGCGCTGCAACCGATCGAGTACGCCGGTCAGCGTCGCCGGATGCAGTCCCGCCCGCCGAGCCACCGCACTCGGGCTCATCGGTCCGTACCGCCCGATCAGCTCAAGACAATCCAGATCGACGTCCTTGAGCTCGAGGCGCGCGCCGACCTGCCGATTGAGCAGCGCGAGCTGGTTACTCAACTCCCGCAGCGAGTCCTTGATCTCGGTCGCCAGCCGCCGCCGGCTCCGCCCGCCACCAGAAGCTCCCGAACTCATAAGATCCGCTCCTCAGGTCATACGACATCCACACAAGACCTTAGCCGTCAGGCACGCTGCCCGACACCGAACAGCAGCGAGCTGGCCTGCACCAGGTCCGGATACCTGTCCGCAAGCCGCGCGCACTCCAGTGCGGTCCGCAGCGGATCCGGCTCCAGCAGACTGTCCGGCAACAGCCGTCCCCGGTAGTGCGCGTCGATCATCACCGTCAGCCAGCCGCCCGGACCGGTCAGCCCGTGAATCGTCACCCCGCGCAGACCGGCGTTCATCAGCTCGGACCGCAGTTGAGCGACCGTGTGGTACGTCGTCTGCGCCATCCGATCGTTGTCCGGACTGAACCCGTCGCGAAGGATCTCGCTCACCACGCGCTCCCGCTCGATGAGCGTGTTGGCCAGGGTCGAGCCGATCAGGTTGGCCGCCCGGTTGATCGCGACCACCGCGACGAAGCCGCCGAGCTTGGTCACCCGGATCGCCTCGCGCAGCGCCAGCCGTCGATCGGCCGCCTCTCGCAGGTGGTACATCGGACCGGCGACGAAGGCCGCGTCGAACTCCTCGTCCTCCCAGGGCAGCTCTCGCGCATCACCCTGGACGGCGCTGATCCCGATCTCGGTCGCCTGCGCGATGTGCCGCTCGACCGGGTCGATCAGCTGAACGTCGTACCCACGGTGCCGCAGCCAGCTCGCGTGCACGCCGGGCCCGCCGCCGATATCCGCCACCGCCGCGGGTGGCGGCGGCAGATACCGGCTGAGCAGGTCCTGGACCCGCGCCAGCTCCAGTCGTCCCTTGATCGTCGAGCCCAGCCGGCTCGCTTCGTCATACCGCTCGGTGTAGTGCTTCTCGAGCTCCACATGCGTCGTCATGACCAGCAATCCTGGACACGAACCGCCACCCCCGGCAGGCCAGATCCCGGGGCAACCCGGGGCAGATCTTCTCAGTCGAGCGGGCGGAGTTCGTCGGCGTACGAGACCGAGACCCGGCGGAGCACGCCGTCCTTGACGGAGTACTGGCCCATGCGCCACAGCGGCGGGCTGTAGGCGTGGACGGTGATGCTGCCCTTGTCGAGGCCGGTGAGGCGGTGGATGTGGTCGGGGCCGAAGCCGTAGACGTCGCCGCACTCGACCTCGGTTTCGATCGACTCGGTGCCGATGGCCAGGTTGTGCTCAACGAGCTTGCCCTTGGCCACCGCGACCGCACCGGAGGAGACGTCGTGGTCGTGCCAGCCGGTGTCGTTGACCGGCGTCCAGCAGATCAGCCAGACGTCGACGTTGGCGTCGCGGTGCAGCGAGGCGAACACCCGCTCCTCGTCGCTGTAGGCGACCTTGTCCTCCCACAGCTGCGGCTGCGCGGCGATCGACGCGGCCAGCTCGGACAGCTCCGCGGGGTCGAGGTCGCGGCCCGGAAGGTTGTCCAGCGACAAACAGTCGTTGAGCTCCACGAGCCGGCTGGCCTGGCGCGCCGGCACGACGGGTACGTCGGTGATGGGCTGAGCAGTCACTGCACTCCCCTCTCAGGAGTAGGTGTACCGGCGCCGAACAGCAGCCGGTGCGGATTGTCGTGGCGGATCACCGCGGTCGCGGCGTCGCCCTGGCGGAGCTCGGTGACTCCGGCGTACGGCCGGTCGGTGCCGTGCACGACCTGGTCGATGCCGAGAACGCGGGCCACCGCGTCGATCCCCTGCGGGCCGTAGCTCGAGGTGTCGACGTACAAGTTGGGGTCGATGGTGCCGAGCCGGCCGCCGCGCGCGGCCAGCCGTTCGTGGTGCACCGGGGCCAACCCTGCCGCAGCCGCGAAGCACAGCCGCAACTTCGGGTACGAACGTCGCCCACCGAACGCGTGCCACGACCACCAAGCGGCCTGCAGCTGGCTCGTGTAGTCGACCACCGGCGCCCACCAGCACAGCGCCTCGTCGACCGGCTGGGCCACACCCGGGTGGACGAGGATCGGCTTGTTCAGCCGCTCGACCGCGGCAAGCACTTCACCCAGCGCGGCCCACCCGGTCGGGGTGCCGAGCACATGCGCGGGCAACTGCAGCCCGAGAAAACCCTTGTCCAGAAGGGATTCCAGACCCTCGACGTCAGGATCGAGTAGCTCGACGGCCGCCCAGGCCCTGAACGGCGCCGGGAACTCCGCGGCCCCGGCGTGCCAGGCATCGAGCAGCGCGGCATCCCCGAGATGCTCGATGCCGAGCGGACTCGACAGCGATGCCACGGCGAGCGTCGTACCGGTGTCCTGCTCCAGAGCGACTCGCTTGTCGACCGCGTGCGCCGCCGGATCCACGTCGTACGGCGCTTCGGTCGCGGTGTGCAGCGTCCATCCGTCCAGGTACGGCGGCTCGGAGCGAGCCCGGAGCCGGTCGACGAACTCGGCCGGCCACAGGTGCTGGTGGACGTCGATCATCGGCCCCTCCTCCCGGCGGTTTGATCAGATTGAAGCGCTTCAGGATGATTAGAGTGAAGCGCTTCAAAGATCCCGTTGTCAAGTTTTTGTCCGAGGGGTGGCCTATGGTCATGGGCATGTCCGGAAGCAACCGGAGGCCGACCCTCAAGGACATCGCCGCCGAGACCGGGCTCTCGATGGCTGCTGTGTCCTACGCGCTCCGCGGTCTGCACGGGACTCCGGAGACCATGCAGCGCGTCCAGGACGCTGCCGAGCGCCTCGGCTACCAGGCCGACCCGGTCGCCCGCGCTCTCGCCTCGGGGCGGAGCGGATCGATCGGCGTGCTGTGCGCGTCCCTCGAGGATCTCTGGCAGCAGCGCCTCGCGGCCGCGCTCGGCCGGGAGCTGCTCGCGCCGGACCGGAACGCGTGGATCATCGACTCGGCCGGCGACGCCGACCGGCAACTCGAGCTCGCCCAGCACCTGGTCGACCACCGCGCCGACGCGATCGTGGTGATCCCGATCAACCCGGCCGCGAAGGGCTGGGCCGAGATCACCCGGCAGGCGCGGGTGATCGCGATCGGCGACGCACTGCCGGGTGCGAAGGCCAAGTCCGAGGTCGTGCTCGACAACGAGAGTGGTGTCAGCACGGCTCTGCGCCGGCTCGCGGACGCCGGCCACCGGCAGATCGCCGTACTCAGCCCGGCCCGCCGGTTCGAGGTCGAGCGGCCGGCCGAGGAGATCGCCCAGCGCGTCGGCGTCGACCTCAAGCTGAAGATCCGCATCCTGCAGTGCCCGCACGACCTGGCCGGCGCGACCGACGTCGCCCGTACGCTGCTCACCAGCACGCCACGCCCGACCGGCATCCTCGCGCTCGCCGACTCGATGGCCTTCGGGGTGTACGCCGCCGGCCGCGAGCTCGGCCTGAGAGTCCCGGACGACATCTCCCTGCTCGGGTACGACGACCAGCCGCTGTCCCAGCTGCTCACGCCGCCGCTGTCGACCTTCCACTGGCCGCTCGACGAGCTGGTCGCCGACGTCGTCGCCCGCGTCACCTCGGCCGTCGACACGAACCGCCGGGTCCGCCGGACCACCATCACCCCGACCCTGATCGAGCGCGGCTCGGTCGCCGCCCCGCCCTCCAACTGACGATGTTGGACAGCTCATCGCGACTGAAGATATTGGACAGCTCATCGCGTCAGGGCGGGACGACGACTGCTGAGCACCGGCATCCACACCCGCGAAACTAGACTATTTCACTAGACTTACTTCGCGTTGTCCACGATGCGAGCGTCACTTCGCGGCGAGATGCGGCCGCAGCTGCTCGGTCGCCGTCCACACGCGCCGCGCGAGCTCCCCGTCGTACGACACAGCCGACGACCGGACCGGCGTGAAGCGGTCGTAGTAGCCAGCGGGCACTTCTGGTCCGACCGCGAGTCGCACAACCGGCTCGGCGCCGCGGCGGGCCGGCAACGCGAACGCCTGGACCGCCGCGACCTGAAGCCGTGGGAACTGCCGCCCGAGATCCGTCCGCACCATGCCGGGGTGTACGGCGACCACGCTCAGTTCTGGCCGCCGGCGCTGCAGCTCATAGGTGAAGAGCAGATTGGCCAGCTTGCTCCGGCTGTAGGTGAGGAACGGATCGAACTCCTCCGGACCGTCCTCCAGGCGAGCCGGGTCGATCCGCACCACACCGCCGCGCATCGGCGACCGATGCCCCTCCGAGTTCACGTTGACGATCCGGCCGCCGGGCGGTATCAGCGGCGACAGCAGCGCCACGGCCGACCAGGGCGCGAGGTGATGTACGGCGAGATTGAGCTCGACCCCCTCGGCAGTCAGCTGACGGGTCGGCGTCATCACGCCCGCGTTGTTCACGAGTACGTCGATCCGGTCGGCGCCGGCCATGATCTCCGCGGCCACCTGCTGGACCCCGGCGCGCACGGACACATCTGCCGCGATGACAGTTGCCTGCGGCAACCGCTTGGCCAGGTCCGCGGCGCGATCCGGATCACGGCCGACCAGGAGCAACCGATGACCGTCCGCCGCCAACTGCTCGGCCGCCCGCCGTCCGAGCCCCGACGTGGCGCCGATCAGCACGATCGTCTTCACGGCTTGATACCGCTCAGGCCCAGCGTGCTGCTCAGGACGCGGTCACGGAGACCGGCCGGGAGCTTGGTGAGGACCGCACCCAGGGTGCGCGCATCGCCAACGGTGTAACGGCGCTTCGGCCGCGACACCTCGACGGCCCGAACGATGACCTCGGCAACCTTGTCCACCGGGCCGGGCTTGAACCGCGCGGTCGCCTTCTCGTAGGCCGCGAGATGCCCACGGTAGAGCGCCAGCCGATCGGCCCCGATCTGCCCGTGCGCCGCAGCCTCTGCTTCGCCCGCCTTCGTGAAGATCGCCGTCTCGGTGGAACCCGGCTCGACCACCACGACCGGGATGTGCCAGGGAGCGAGCTCCAGGCGGAGCGCGTTCGAGAGAGCTTCGAGGCCCGCTTTGCTGGCCGACAGCGCACCGAGCAGCGGAAACGCGATCCGCCCGGTCGCCGCACTCACGTTGATGATCCGGCCGGCGCCTGCCCGGACCAGGGGAAGGAACTCCCGGACGACGGACGCTGGGCCGAGGGTGTTCACCTCGAGTTGTCGCCGCCACTCGTCGGCCGGCACCAGCTCGAGTGGACCCTGAACGATCACGCCCGCGTTGTTGATCACCGCCCGCAGCCCGCCGACCTCCCCCGCGACCTGCTTGGCCGCGGCCGCGACACTCTCCGGATCCGCAACGTCCAGCGGCACCACGCGCACCCCCGCCCCGAGGTCGGCCCGCCCGCGCGCCCCGGCGTACACGGTGAAACCGCGGCGCCGGAGCAGGTCGACCGTCGCCACCCCGATGCCGCCGGTCGAGCCGGTGATGAGTACCGCACGACTGTCCGCCATATCGACTCCCTCAGGCTGAAATGTTCTATAGGACATGTCCCTAGGGACATAAGCGATCATGCAGATGTCCCGAGGGACATGTCAAGATGCTTTCCGGAGTACGACGACGATCGAAGGAGGCGCCATGTCGTTGCGGCACGGGCTGCTCGGGCTGCTCGCCGAGGGACCGGCCAGCGGGTACGACCTGGCCCGCCGGTTCACCGAGGTGCTGGGGTCGATCTGGCCGGCCCAGCACCCGAAGATCTACGCCGAGCTCGGCAAACTCGCGGCCGACGGCCTGGTCGAGGTCGAGAGTGAAGGCCCGCGGCGGCGGAAGGCGTACCGGATCACCGACGCCGGCGTGGCCGAGGTGAAGCGCTGGCTGACCGCGGTCGACGTCGACCACACCATGCGTCTGCAGCCGCTGCTGCGGTCGCTGTTCTTCTGGCTGATGGACACCGACGACCTGCAACGCCATCTCGAGGCCGAGGCGCGGTACTACACCCAACTCGCCGAGCAATACCGCGCGTACGCCGCCCGCAAGGACCGTGGCGAGTTCGGCTACAGCCCGCAGACCCAGTCGATGCGCGTCACCATCGAAGCCGGCATCCGCCTCTACTCCGCCCTCGCCGACTGGGCCGAGTGGGCCCAAACCGTACCGCCCGCCAAACCGTCCAACGACCACTGAGCCGCCACCCAATTCGGGCTCTTCGGCTCGACGTCTGGGTGCGAGCTGACTTGATTGTGTGGTCCGAGTGGCTGGCGGATCCGCCTGGGTGCGGGTTGTTTGGCGGCCGGGAGATGTCCGGTGGGATGGGCGTGGACTGGGGAGGTAAATGTGCCGTATTTAGGGTAAAACCCTCCCCAGTCTCGCCGCCTGTGGCCAAAATCCTCCACGAAGCCCGCGCCGGCCGCTGAGCCGCCAGCTCGGAGGTTGGCCCCTGAAATGGGGGCGGGAATGCCAGGAAGGCCGGCCGAGCGGATGCTCGACCGGCCTTCGCGGAGTGGTACGGCGTTACTTGGTGCCGAAGACCTGGATCTCGGTCATGTCGGTGAAGCTGCACCCGCTGAAGTTGCCGGCGGGGCAGTTCGTGGAGAAGTCCGGCACCTGCGGGCTCAGCAGCCAGACCCGCACGTACTGGACCCCGGTCGCGTTGCCGCTCGGGGTGAGCAGGTTGTACTTGCCCCGGTTGGCGGTCGTGAAGGTGCCCTCCTGGGCGGTCGCCCAGGTGGTGCCGTCGACCGACGTCTCGATCCGGTACTGACCGGTCGAGGCGCTGCCCGCGTCACCACAGGTGGCGGTCGGGTCGACGTTGAAGCCGCTGATGTTCACAGCCGCCGGCAGCTTGATGTCGACGTGCTTCGGGACGACCGTGCCGGTCGGGGTGCCGTTGTCGTCACCGGTGGTGCTGCCCCAGCCGGTGCCCTGGGCGTTGTCGATCGCACCACCCGGGCCACAGCCGAAGGAGCTGAAGTCCGGCCCGTTGAAGTCGGTGACCGTACCGCCGCCCGAGGCCGCGGCCCAGTTACGGCGGGGAACGAAGTCCGCCTTGGCGCCGGAGTTGACCTTGACGGGCTGGACGATGAGCTCGTAGCCCGGAGCGGCCACGACGACCTTCGGGTACGTGCCCGGAGCAACACCGGTGATGGCGTAGTTGCCGTTCGCGTCGGTCGAGGAGGCGTAGTCACCCGCGTAGCCGGAGGAGTGACCGCCGATGTAGACCAGGGCGCCGACGACCGGAGCCCCGGTGTCCTTGTCCTTCACGGTGCCGGTCAGGGTCGTGGTCGCCCCCGTCGGCGGCTTGTGGAAGTCCTCGGCCGGGAAGGCGTCGCCGCCGTCGACGACACCGGCATACCAGCCCATGCCGCGGTTGGCGAAGACGGTCCAGATGATGTCGGCGTTCTTGCCGCCGCTGGCGACCAGGTCGGCCTGCACAACCGCGTTGCGCATGTCGAGCATGGTCGGGTCGGCCGGTGCCAGCTCCATCGCGCGAGTGATGATGCTCATCGCGTACGGGCGACCGAAGCGCTCACGCAGGTCCCACAGGGTCTGCGCCCAGACCTCACCGGAGGAGTGCACCTCAGGCGTGCCGCCGATGGTCGGGAAGTCGCCGTACGTGTAGCCGCCCTTCGAGCCGTCGGGCTGGACGCAGTTCGGGCTGACCGCCTTCACCCGGCAGTCGATCGCCTGGGTGCGGAACAGCTGGCCGGCGGCGACGTACTTGCCCTCGAGGACCTCACCCGGAGCGGTGGTGTCCTTCTCCAGGCCGTGCGACACCAGGTAGTCCATGGCGTAGAAGTCGCTCCACGCCTCGCCCATCGAGCCGGCCTGGATGCTGTTCAGCGTCGAGTTGCCGGTCGCGTCGACGACCAGGCGGTTGGACAGACCGTGGGTGTACTCGTGGTACAGGACGCTCGCGTCGTTGGCGCCGCTGGCCGGGACGAACGGGTCCTGCGCGTCCGTCGTACCCGGGAAGTGCCACAGGTACATCTGCATGGTCGGCGGGGTACCGTCCGGCGGGGTCGACATGTTGGCGTTGTCGATGTGGTTGGCGTCCGGGCCGCCGTCGGCACCCGTGGCCGCGCCGTCCAGCGCGTTCAGGAGCACCGGGTCGCCGCCCGCGGCGTCGAAGGAACCAGCCGCCGGGGTGAAGCTGATCGGCGGCTTGGCCAGCCAGTCGTGGAAGTTGCTGGCCAGGTAGAACGCGTTGGTGACGTCCTGGTTCATGTTCGTCTTCCAGGAGTCCGGCTTGGCCGGGTCCCAGGTGCAGACGAACGTCGCCGAGCAGAGCGCGGAGGAGTTGTTCTGGAACGGCACCAGCTTGTACTCGGCGCCGGTCTTGGTGCCGGGCACCTTGACCGTCTCACCGGTGTTCGGCTGGTTGTCGTCGTTCACGTCCGCCCAGGCGGCCACCGACGTACCGTCCAGCAGGGTCTTGGCGTTCTTCGGCAGCCACTTGTTGTAGATCAGGTTCTCGACCCGCTGTGTGCCGCCCTTGGCCGCACCCGGGTAGTTGTCCTGCACCAGTGCATCGCCGTTGCCCTCGCTGACCAGGTCCTTGCGGTAGAGCAGGCTGCCGGTCTGGGCGTCGATGACGTGGTTGTAGATCTTCATGCCGCCGGCATTGACGTAGGTCAGCCAGCCCTTGCGCAGCCCGTCGGCGGTGTGGAACCACACCTGCCTGGCGGTGTCGCCGTTGCTCCAGGTGGTGGTGACACCGGCGGACTTGGCGGTCGCGGACTTCGCCGTACCGCCGATGTCCTCGGCGGCGGCGGTGCGGGCCCCCGCGGCCGTCACCTTCGGCGCTGCCTCGGCCGACTTCGCCTGGGCCTGCGAGGTCAGACCCGCGACCGGCGAACCCATGATCGAGATCAGCTGGCCGCTCTTGGTGACGTTGGCCTTCAGGCCGTTGCCGAAGACCTCGACACCGTCGACAACCTGGCTCCAGAACACGTGGTGGGTGCCGAGGTCGTCGACGTAGTCCTTGCGCAGCTTCAGCGTGGCCAGGTCGGCGTCGGAGAGCTTGAAGACCTCGGGGTGCGCCTTCACGTACGCCAGCGCGATGTCCTGCGCCTTCTTCGCGCTCTTGCCGGTCAGGAAGCCGTTCAGCTTGGTCACCTGGGCCGGGGTGCCGGTGTTCGGGTCGAGCTCGACGACACCCTGGGTGCCGAGCGAGTTCCGGAACTTCTCCGAGGCGGCGGTTTCCTTGCCGGCCACCTTGGCGGCGCGGGCGTTGGTGGTCTTGGCGTTCGGCGTCCGGGCGTCGTAGTTGGCCTTGCGCTCCTTGCCCGAAACGGTCTCGGACTGGGCCGCCTTGCCCTTCGCGTCACCCGGACCGGCGGTCTGTGCCGCGGTGGCGCCACCGGCGGCCGTCAAGGCCAGCGCGGTCGCGGCGGAGACAGCGGTGGTGACTACTAGGAGCCCCCGCCCTCTGCGTGATGTTGTCACTGCAAATCTCCATGGAGTTCGTGTTCGCGGGTCGCCCTCCACGACCCGTCCCGGGGGCTGACCTTAGGCCTGCCAGAGGTTCCTGGGAAGGAAAATCACCGGAATGGCGTGGAGACGAGGGTTGTCCTTCGTGCCCGGAAGAGTACTAGGAGCAACCGGAGAATGGTTGCACCCGGCCATCAGGCAATCGCAGTGAGTGTCGCGTCGATGAACGGGCGGACCCCAATCGCGGTAGGGGTCCGCCCGTTCGCTCAGAAGGCGCCGGCGCCGTTCGGGGTGCCGAGGCCGGTCGGGCCGTCCCAGCCGGTGCGGGCGTTGCACCACTGGGTCGTCGGGCAGGAGCCGTTGCTCCCGCTGGTCACGTCGAACAGCGAACCCGGGTGCGCGTAGGGAAGCGCGTTCGCGTAGCCGCTCGTGTTGCCGGACAGCGCGTAGACCGCGGCGATGATCGGGGCCGCCTCACTGGTGCCACCGAACTGCGCCCAGGTCGACGCCGTCTTGCTGGTCGGGTAGTAGATCGCCATCCCGCCCTTGCCCGGGTCGCTGGCCGCGGAGACGTCCGCCATCGCGCGCTTCGAGCAACCGGTGTCGAACGACGAAGCGGCGCTCAGTGCAGTGTTGTACGTCGAGCAGCCCGAACCGGCACCGCTCCACACGGTCTCGCTCCAGCCCCGTGAGTTGCTGGCGGCAACAAGCGACGTACCGCCGACGGCCGTCGTGTACGACGAGGACGCCGGGTAGCTGCCGCCCTGGTAGCCGTTGTCACCGGTCGACGCGGTGACGGCGATGCCCGGGTGGTTGTAGTACGTGCCGTACGTCGCGTCGGACGCGTCGCCGCCGCCGTAGCTGTTGGAGATGGCAACGACCCCGGCCTGCTTGGACGCGGTCACCACCGCGGTGCCGAGGTCGGCGAAGCTCGCCGACTTGGCCTGGACGACCACGATCTTCGCGTCCGGCGCCGCGGCCGAGACCGCGTCGACGTCGAGCGCCTGCTCACCGGCCCAGCCGGCGTTGAACCGCGGCAGCGACGTGCCGCCGTTCTGGTCGATGATCCGCAGGCAGCCGTTGGCCGTCGTACACGCGGACAGGCCGAACTGGGAGCGGTAGACGCCGAGGTCGCGCTCCAGGTTCGGGTAGCCGTACGCGTCGACGATCGCGACCGTGCGGCCGCCGGCGCTGAGACCGTTCAGCTTGTAGGCGTCGCGCAGGCCCGCTGGGGTGAGCCCGGTCGACGGCGGCGTGGTGGAGGCCGGTGCGACGCCCTTGTCGTTCACCAGTTTGATCGCGTTGCAGGCCGCGGTGTGCGCGGCCTTCGGGGCCGAGCAGACCTTGGCGGCATGCTTCCCGGCGGTGTAGGGGATGGGGGCCGCGACGGCCCCTTGTGCGGTCAGTCCCGCGACGGCTAGTGCACCGACGCCCAGGGCGGACACGAGAATCCGTTGCCTCAACAGAACTCCTCGAGCTGGGCAGGCCTCCACCCCTGGACCGTTCGTCGGGGGGCGGAGACCGGCGTGGTTGGGTGCCAGAATCGTCCGTCCGAGGCACCGCCGGGAGCCAGCGATCGGCGCCCTGACAAATGTCATGGGTGAACCCGTGACAGCCGACCTGGCCGAGGCGGATTTTCCCCGGGCTGACGGGGCGGGCCGGCACGCGCCCGGCACTGAAGGTTTCCCCCTGAGTTTCAGACTCCCGACCCTTGACACGGTTTCGGCGGCCGGGCCTCGGCCCGGCGGTGGTGCTGTTCGCCGCCATCACCTTGGTGGTGCTGCCGATCCTCGTGCTGTTCTTGATCTTCCAGCGCTCGTTCCTTGCCTCCATCGCCTCGACCGGACTCCGCGCATGACCGACCACCTGTGCGGCGTCAACTCGTTCATGGGCACGCTCTGGCTGGCCGCACTGCGCTCCGAGGAGGAGATGGCTCTCCTCATCGGTGAGGACGCTAAGGAGTACCGCACACTCTTCGAGACAGGCAGCACGGCGTACCACGAACTCCTGTTCACCGGCGAGTACTACCGCCAGGTCCTGTCGCGCGAGGACACGCGTGACTTCCAGTGGGGTGACGGCTGCCTGGCTGACCAGCTGATCGGGCAGTGGTGGGCGCACCAACTGGACCTGGGCTACCTGCTCCCGGCCGACCATGTGAAGACCGCACTGCGCAACGTCGTCCGGCACAACCTGCGCACCGGCTTCCACGATTTCGAGCACCCCTACCGCGTCTTCGCCGACGCGGACGACACCGGGCTGCTCATGTGCACCTGGCCGCACGGCGGCCGCCCGGACATCCCGACCGGGTACTGCGACGAGGTCTGGACCGGCTCGGAGTACCAGGTAGCCACGCACTGCCTAGCCGAAGGCCTAGTCGACGAAGGCGTCTCCATCCTCCAAGGCCTCTGGAACCGCTACGACGGAACGCGCCGCAACCCGTTCAACCCGATCGAGTGCGGCGACCACTACATCCGCAACGCCGCCGGCTGGTCCGTCCTCGAACCCCTCACCGGCTTCTCCCATGACGCCCTCACCGCAACGCTGACCTTCGCCCCACTAGAGATCGCCCGCCACAGCACCGGCTGGCACGTCCCTTCGTAGCCGGCACCGGCTGGGGCACAGCCATCAGCACGTCAGGGGGGTTTGCTGTCGAGTGCCACGCAGGCCACCTCAACCTGAAAGCATTCCACATCGACGGCGTCACCCTTCCAATCGACGAAACCGTAGTACTCCCCGGAAAACCCTTGGTGATCCCATTGACTTGAGCCCTACCGTCAGACCATGTCCCTCCTCGACCGCGCCAGGGAACTACACGCCGAAGCGCGCGAGTTGTTCGCTCGCCTTGACCTGAAAACAGCCTTTCCTTGGCCGCCCACCCTCATCGGAAGCGCCCTGTCGGGAGTGATGGTGGACCGCGACCTGGACGTCATGTTCGACGCCCCCGACGCGGATGCGGGAACCATCCTCTATGGCCTGACAACCCTGACCCGCCGAGTGGAGCTCCGCAGCATCGACCTCCGCGACGAGCGGGGTGATCGCAGGCCGACAGCCGCGACGACGGACGAGCGGTTCTACGCGGTACTGCACACCGACACCTGGAAGATCGACCTGACCTTCTGGCTCCACGTAGTGAACCGTCCGCACGTCGAAGATGCCTTCAGGGTGCGAGACGCAACCGCCGAGCAGCGCCTACAAATCCTCCAACTGAAGAACGCCCAGCACACCCGGGACAGCTCAGCCATTTACCGCGCTGTACTCGGCGATGGATGAGGAAGCGCGCGATCACCGTTATGGTCGTGGACATGAGCGACGGCGACGCAGATGGATCTGATTCGACCGACGGACCACGCCGCGGGCTGCTGACGCAAACCGTCTACAAAGTCCTGGCATCGGGTGCACATCCAATGCGCAGTTCGGAGGTCTTGTCCCGGGTCGCCGAGCTCGTTGACTTCACCGCGCGAGAATTGAGCACCAACGCAAGTGGCCAGGTGCGCTGGCGCACTGCTGCGAACGCCGCGATGTCCTGGTCCACCTTCGGTGGATGGCTGACGCGGGACGAGAACCAGGCCTATTGCTTGGCAGAGAGCGGGGCGGAGGCGCTCGACGAACTGTCGCCCGACGAACTGTGGCTCGAGGTCACTCGTCGCTACCACGCGTCCAAGCGTGAAGATGCGGCACTAGGCGTCGGTTGGGAGCCGTTTCTCCGGTGGGCCCGCGAGCTGGTCTCGGACGTCGACCTAGACACAGAAGAGCGCGATTACAAACTGAAAGCGGCGGAAAAGTGGGCCGCGGCGGGCGCCGCGTGCGCGGCCGGCAGCGCCGACTGGGCGGAGCGGCTCAGGCAGGCGGCAGCGGCAGGAAATTTCGTTGACCAGTTCGCCCAGACATGGCTGCGCAACCGCATCCAGGACCACCCCGATGAGGTCCGGGCAGCCTTCGGGCAGCTGCACACGTCCGGCGTGGTCGATGTCATCGACGCCTTCGGGGAGAAACTCGGCAGCTGGGGCGCGTACGTCAGCCCGGGCGACCGAACGGTCTTCGCGTCGTGCATGCTGCTCGGGGTCGACCCGACTTCGTTCCCGCCATACCGACCAGCTCTTGGAACAGGCTGGGCAGCGCGGGTTGGCGGGACTCCCGGAACGTCACCTGGAGAGCGCTATTCGGCGCTGCTGTCGCTGTGCAACGACTTGCTCGACAGGTGGGGCGACGAGCGTCCTCGGCTCCGGGATCGACTGGATGCCCAAGGCCTCGGTTGGTTGGTCCTGAAGTGGGCGCCACCGGGCACCTGGCCGCCGATGAAAAGTGCCGAACTGCAGCACTGGCGTGAAGGCAGCGCTGGCGAGGTTCGCGTCGATCGCGGTTCCGGGGTCAGCCCCATCATGGAGAGTGCGGCCTGGGATGTGTTGTCCGCCGGCCTGCGGGGCGAGACCTCGGCGCTCGTCAGCGGAGTCCGGAGCTGGTCCGTCGATGCCGCGCAGGAGCTGGCCGACCGCTTGACGAGGGGCGAGGGTGGTCTGCGCTTCTTCGAACGGCTGGTCCAGCAACTCGAGGGCGCAACGGACGAGGTGCTGTGCCTCGCTGCCGAGTTCCTCTACATCAGGGACGCGCCGCTGCACGATATGAGGGCCTCGACCAAAATCGACCGCATCGGCGTCGTCCTCGCCTCGATGTCAGCCGCACCCGGATTGCCCGAGTCACAGGTGACCGCACTGGACGACGGCCACGCATTCGCCGGCGGGCAGGGTTACCACATCAAGGCGCCCGAACACCTGCAGTGGCTCTGCCGGTTCGTGCTCCACTGGCTTGAGCAACCCCCGGAGGTCGTCGACGAGGCGCTGCGGGACCCGTTCGCGTTCCGCGAGGTGACGACCGGCGTACCGGAAGACTCACCATCCATCCGGTACGCCGTCGAGTACCTCGCGTGGCCCGGCCTCTTCCCGTCGATCGTCAGCGCAGACCACCGTCGACGGATCCGTAACGGCTTGATCGCCGATCTCGGCAAGCCGAGCGGCAACCACGACGACGAGGTCACCCGCGACCTGGTCGCCCTCCGAACACTGCACGAACGGAAGAACAAGAACTTCTACTCCTGGTACGACCCGCCCTACATCAACAGGTGGCGGCCCGGTTCATCGGCCAGGTCGCGGGCATGGCTCATCCGCACAGACACACCGAACGATGTCACCAGGTGGCTCGAGAAGGGTTGTGTCGATCTCCGGGACGAAGCCGGGCTCGCGCTGACCCCTGACATGACTGCCAGGGCTGTCGCACGCCTCGTGAGCGATGGTTACGCGCACCTCGCACCGTCCCAGCGGGAAGAGCTCGCCGTGGCCCTTCATTCGTTCCTCGAAGGCGTGCGGCCGCAGGACCTCGTGGTCGCCCTCACGGACGAGCAACTGATGATCGGCACGGTTGACGAGCCTTCGCCGAACGACGAACCGTCGTCGCCGCTGACCCGCCCAGTCATCTGGTCTGCGTCGCGGAAACCGCTGGAGACGCTCCCAGCCAAACTCAGCGCCGCCCTGGAGCAAGAGGGCCACGTCGTTGATCTCACCGCGGTGAGCGATCTCCTGAGCTCGCTCCTGGAGGACGAAACACTCACGCCCGAGCCACGCCGGCCGCAAGCAGTCGAGCGGGTGCTGCTTCCGCCCGTGCCCCAGGACCTGGCCGACGAGTTGTACATGCCGGTCGCGCCACTCCAGGAGCTGGTCGAGCTACTCAACCGGCGCCGGCAGCTGATCGTCTACGGACCGCCCGGTACCGGCAAGACGTACGTCGCCAAGAAACTCGCCGAACGGCTTGCGGGGGCTCAGGATCCCAGCAGGGTCCGGCTCGTGCAGTTTCATCCTTCCTATGCCTACGAGGACTTCTTCGAGGGGTTCCGACCTGTCGAGGGGGATGGGAACCAGCCCTTCGCCCTGCAGGACGGTCCGCTCAAGCTGATGGCGGCCGAGGCAGCCAAGGCGGAGAACCGGGACAAGGCCTACGTGCTCATCATCGACGAGCTCAACCGCGCGAACCTGCCCAAGGTCTTCGGCGAGCTCTACTTCCTGCTGGAGTACCGAGAGGAGACCGTGCGCCTCCAATACCGGCCCGACAAGCCGTTCAGCCTTCCCGACAATATGTTCATCATCGGCACCATGAATACCGCGGACCGCTCGATCGCCCTCGTCGACGCAGCCATCCGGCGCCGGTTCCCGTTCTACGAGATGCACCCGCGCCGGGAGCCGGTGAGTGGGGTTCTCGCCGCGTTCGCGGAGCGTCAGCAGTTGACCGACGACCGGGTCGAGCTTCTCGCGGAGCTCAATCTGGCGATGGGGCAACCCGGCCATGACCTGCACATCGGTCCGTCGTACCTGATGCGGGACGGGCTGGATGCGCCCGGAGCACTGGAGCTGGTCTGGCGCTACGACATCCTGCCGCTGCTGCACGAGCACTTCTACGGCAGCAAGTCCCCACAGGTGATCGACCAGGAGTTCGGGCTCGCAGCGCTGCGGAGACGGATCGCGCAACGCTCCAGGGCAGACGGTCCCCCGGGCGACGCGGACGCCTGATGAGTTTCAGGTACGAATCGCTCGACGAGCTCAGTGCGGACGGCATCGAGGTCCAGCTGGACCCCAACCAGGCGGTCCTGCTCGAGCGATCAGAGCTCGTCGACGTCCGGCGCGTGGACGTCGGGACCTACCAGCTGTTGCCGAACGGCCGGGTCGGAGCCGTGCGCTTCGATGACCTCCAGATCGAGGTGACTCCGAAACAGAAACTGGGAGTGGCGCATCTGATCTTCCTGCTCGGCTACGCCAAGAACCCGGGCTTCCGGCCGGAGACAGTAACGGCCGAGACGTACGGCGATCTGTGGCCGGCGATGGCCGAGTCGCTCATCGCGTCAGTCGAGCAAGCGTTGATGACGGGGCTGCTGCAGGGCTACCGCACCGAGCAGGAGGCTCTGCTGACGGTTCGCGGACGCATCGCCTTCGCGGACCAGCTTCGTCGTCGGCCCGGGTACTTCTTACCGATCGAGGTGCGGTATGACGAGTTCAGCCCCGACATCGCTGAGAACCAGATCCTGCTGGCCGCGATTTACCTGATGCTCGGCGTACCTCGCCTGCAGCCGGAGACCCGACGACGGCTGCTCCACCTCGCGGCGAGGTTCGCGGGGGTGACCCGGCTGTTGCCAGGTACGCCCGCGCCGGCCTGGCAGCCCTCGCGACTCAACGATCGATATCAGTCCGCCCTGGGCCTGGCAGAGATCCTGCTGCGCCACAGTTCTACGCGAGTGTCGGCAGCAGGTGTCGAGATGTCGGCCTTCGTCGTCGTCATGTGGGAGGTCTTCGAAGACTTCGTCACGGTCGCCCTCAAGGAGGCCTCGGCCGGCTACCCCGGATACCTGGAGAGTCAGCTGGCCGCCTATCTGACTGGCGACGGAGACTGGACCAGAGGCGGCGGTGACTCCCATGGCGACGTGTCCATGCAGGTGGACGTCGTACATCGGGACGAGGCCGGCAACCCTGACGTCGTCTTCGACGCCAAGTACAAACTCGCCTCGAGCACGGGGACGAATGCCAACGCCGACCACTACCAGATGCTCGCCTACTGCACGGCCCTCCAAGTCCCCGTCGCCTGGCTCATCTATGCCGGCGGAGGAAAGGACATCCGGCGTAGCATCAAGAACGCGGGAGTCGACGTCGTCGCGGCCCCGATCAACCTGCGCCAGTCACCGCAGGAGATTTTGGCTCGAGTCCGCCAGATCGCGCTGACCGCAGTCAATGAGGCGGCCGTTTCGGTGTAGGCGTCGCTGCGGCTCCGTGCAGCTAGCGCATTCAAGCAAGAACTCGAGACTGCCGCCCCAACCACAGTGCCGCTCACCAATCACGAGTGGACGTGACCACGAGGCGGTCGACCGCGGGCGGCAGCCCGCAACCGCCGGCGGCAGGCGGCAGCTAGAAGGACGGCGATGAGCCGGGGGCGGGCGGGAGCGCGCGTAGCGGGCGCGACGAAGGAGCGACCGCGAAAGCACGCGTGGGTACGTACAAGAGTGCCGGCCGTCCGGCAACGCCACCGGACGGTCGGCACTCGCTCAGAGGAGTCCTAGGGCTTCGGACTCCTGGTCGGTGAAGAGGCGGGAGCGGATCAGGAAGCGGACGCCTTCGGGGGCCTCCACCGAGAAGCCGCTGCCGCGGCCTTTCACCACGTCGACAGTGAGCTGTGTGTGTTTCCAGTACCCGTATTGGTTCGCCGACATCCAGAACGCGATCGGTTTTTCCAGACCGTCGACGACCAGATCACCCAGATGCACGTCCGCCGACCCCGTTCTGAATTCCCCGTCCGGGTAACACATCGGCGAACTGCCGTCGCAGCAGCCGCCGGACTGGTGGAACATCAGCGGACCGTGCAGGTCGGTGAGACGGCGAAGCAGTTCCGCCGCCGCGTCTGTCAGCGAGACCTTCTCGACCACCATGGTCAGAAGAAGCCGAGCTTCGACGGGCTGTAGCTGACGAGCAGGTTCTTGGTCTGCTGGTAGTGGTCGAGCATCATCTTGTGATTCTCGCGCCCGATGCCGGAGTTCTTGTAGCCGCCGAACGCCGCGTGCGCGGGGTAGGCGTGGTAGCAGTTCGTCCAGACCCGGCCGGCCTGGATCTCCCGCCCGGCCCGGTACGCCGTGTTGATGTCACGCGACCAAACCCCGGCACCCAGCCCGTAGAGGGTGTCGTTGGCGATCTTCATCGCGTCGGCGTAGTCGTCGAACTTGGTCACCGAGACGACCGGACCGAAGATCTCCTCCTGAAAGATCCGCATCTTGTTGTCGCCCTCGAAGATGGTCGGCTGGATGTAGTACCCGCCGGCCAGGTCCCCGTCGAGTTCGGCGCGACCGCCGCCGGTGAGAACGCGAGCGCCCTCGGCCTGACCGATCTCGATGTAGGCCAGGATCTTCTCGTACTGGTCGTTGCTGGCCTGCGCGCCCATCATCGTGTCGGTGTCGAGCGGGTTGCCCAGCTTGATCGCCTGCGTCCGCGCGGTCGCGTCGCCGAGGAACTGGTCGTAGATCGACGACTGGATCAGCGCCCGGGACGGGCAGGTGCAGACCTCGCCCTGGTTCAGCGCGAACAGCGTGAAACCCTCGAGCGCCTTGTCGTAGAAGTCGTCCCGGCTGGCCGCGACGTCGGCGAAGAACACGTTCGGGCTCTTGCCGCCGAGCTCCAGCGTGACCGGGATGATGTTGTCCGAGGCGTACTGCATGATCAGCCGGCCGGTCGTGGTCTCACCAGTGAACGCGACCTTGGCAATTCTGTTGCTCGAGGCAAGCGGTTTGCCGGCCTCGACGCCGAAGCCGTTGACCACGTTGAGAACGCCCGGGGGCAGCAGATCGGCGATCAGCTCGAGCAGCACGTGGATCGAGGCCGGGGTCTGCTCGGCCGGCTTCAGGACGACCGCGTTGCCGGCGGCCAGCGCGGGCGCCAGCTTCCAGATCGCCATCAGGATCGGGAAGTTCCACGGGATGATCTGCGCGACCACGCCGAGCGGCTCGTGGAAGTGGTACGCGATGGTGTCGTCGTCGATCACCGACACCGAGCCCTCCTGGGCCCGCAGCGCGCCGGCGAAGTAGCGGAAGTGGTCGATCGCCAGCGGCATGTCCGCGGCCAGCGTCTCGCGGACCGCCTTGCCGTTGTCCCAGGTCTCGGCGACCGCGAGCAGTTCGAGGTTCGCCTCGATCCGGTCGGCGATCTTGTTCAGGATGTCGGCCCGCGCGGCCGGTGACGTGCGTCCCCAGGCCGGCGCGGCACCGTGGGCGGCGTCGAGGGCACGCTCGACGTCGTCCGCCGTACCGCGGGCGATCTCGGTGAAGTTCTCACCGGTGACCGGCGACGGGTTCTCGAAGTACCCGCCCTTGGCCGGCGGAACCCATTCGCCGCCGATGAAGTGCTCGTAGCGCGACTTGAACGTGACCGGGCTGTCTTGCTGCCCGGGAGCTGCGAAGATCGTCATTGGTCCTCCTTCGGGAAACCCGACGTGTTGACCGAACGTAGGAGGATGGACGTTGCACCGACGTTGCAGCGTGAAGTGAGGCGGCATGGACGCATCGGAGCAGGCCCGCCGGTTGAGCGAGTTGTACGACGAGGTGCTCGGCGGCGGCCGGGTGCCGGGTGCGCCGCGCCCGCTGGTCGCCGCGTCCTGGCAACGGTCGCTCGCAGCCGCGGTGGATCCGGAGCTCGACGCGCCCCCGATGATCGTCGACCCGGATACGGTCGAGGCGATCCGCGAGAATCACCCGCTGCGCGCGGTCCTCCCGGTGTTGCGCCAGACGCTGACCACGATCGCCGACGAGGCGTCGCACATCATGATCATCACCGACGCCCAGGGGACGATCCTCTGGCGCGAGGGCTCGTCCGAGGTCAAACGCCAGGCCGACCGGATCGCACTGTCCGAGGGCGCGGTGTGGTCCGAGGAGCAGATCGGTACGAACGGCATGGGTACGTCGCTCGCCGTCGGAGGCCCCGTCCAGATCCACTCGGCCGAGCACCTGGTCCGGCGCATCCACGAATGGACCTGTGCCGCCGCGCCGGTGCACGACCCCGACACCGGCAAGTTGATCGGCGCGGTCGACGTCTCGGGTCCGCTCCGCACGGTCCATCCCGCGATGGTCGCGCTGGTGACCGCCGCGGCCCAGCTCGCCGAGGGGCAACTGCGGGTCCGGATGGCCGCGGCCGACGAGATGCTGCGCGCCCGCAACATGCGGCACCTGATGGCGCTCGGCGACGCACCCGGTGCGTTGCTGACCCCGACCGGCCGGGTACTCGCCGTACAACCGCTCGAATGGTTGCCCGATCGCCTCGTCGTCCCGGACGGCGCGGACCGGATCGACCTCGGCGACGGCCGTGAGGCTCTGATCGAGCAACTCGACGAGGGCTACCTGCTCCGCATGCCGGGTACGCCGGTCCGCCGCAGCCGGCCGTCGGTCCGGCTGAAGCTGCTCGGCGCCGGCCAGCCGATCGCGGTCGTCGCCGGCCGGGAGATCGCGCTGACGTTGCGGCGGGCCGAAGTACTCGCCCTGCTGCTGCTCCACCCCTCCGGCCTCACCGCCGAGCAACTGATGCTGCAGTTGTACGGCGACGAGGGGAACCCGACCACGGTCCGCGCGGAGATGCACCGACTCCGGAACCTGCTCGGCGGCGGCGTACTCGACACCAAGCCCTACCGGATCATCGCCGACGTCACCGGCGACATCACCGACGTACAGACCGCTCTTCGCAGCGGCGATCTCCGTGCCGCCCTCGACGTCTACAACGGACCGTTGCTGGCCCGGTCGGACGCTCCGGCGCTGCGGGCCGAACGTGACGAGCTCGACGCGACCTTGCGCCGCGCCGCTCTCGACGCCGACGATCACGATGTCCTGTGGCGCTTCGCTCAGACGCCGACCGGCGCCGAGGATCTGGAGATCTTCGAGTCTCTCGACGCCGGCCTGCCGGCCGACGATCCGCGGCGTCCCGCGGTCGCCGCCCGGCTGGACCGGTTGCTCGACTAGAGATCACTCGCGACCGACGAGGATCCACATGTAGTCGCGGTTCTTGGTCGGGAAGGTGGCGGTCCGGTTGCTGACCTCCTTGGTCTTCTTGCAGTCGCTGGTCGTGTACTTCCACCGGACCACCTGGACCCGCCAGGACTGCTTGAGATGATGCAGCCGTCGTACCTTGCCGGCCGGGACCTCGGCTGTGTAGGACCAGCTGTCGGTGACCGAGTGGGACTTGCCCACTGTCTTGGAGTACTTGTTCTGGATCTCCGCAATCACCAGCGGGATGCTCACCCCGAGGTCACCGGACCAGGACGAGTTCGACTCCGAGGTCGCGGTCTTCTGGTAGGTGATCCGGCCCGGGCCTTCCATCCAGTCGCTGTACAGATTGGTCCCGACGTACACCTCGTGACCGCCGCGGGTGTACCAGTTCACCGTTTTGGTGTCGCACTTCTTGGCCGCTGCCTGCGCGACTGCCGCCGCGTTCGCCGCCCCGGCCGGCACCACCAAGCTTGCCGCGAGCACCACTCCAGCAGCGATTCCCTGACGAAGACGCATTCCACTCTCCCGCCGAAACCGATTGACCTAGACTGCGATTGCAGTGGTTGGAAACTTACGGATTGGTCTAGCGCGGCGGCAACAGATCCCCCGTAACACTCTGTATCGATTTGCTCACGACAACATCTCGGGCGTGACGAGGGCCGCATCGACATGACTCATGGGTAACCGACCAATAACATCGCTGGTATGCAGATCCTCGCCATCGTCGTCTCGCTCGCGGTCACCGCCGTCGGTGTCGCGCTGTTCGGCAAGACGATCGGGCACATGGTGTCCGTCATCAAGCTGGGCCAGCCGGCCGGCCGTACCGACAACCCTGGGCAGCGCACCGCGACGCTGGCCAAGGAGACCCTCGGCCACACCCGGATGCTGCAGTGGAGCCACGTCGGCGTCCTGCACTGGTTCGTCGCGTTCGGCTTCATCGGGCTGTTCCTCAGCCTGGTGACGGCGTTCGGCCAGCTGTTCGACGCACACTTCGCGCTGCCCGTGATCGGCCACTGGTTCGTCTTCGAGTGGGTCAGCGAGTTCCTCACCTGGACCGGCCTGGTCTCGATCATCGGCCTGATGGCGATCCGCCTGCGCAACCTGCCGCGCGGCGAGAAGGGCCGCTACAGCCGGTTCTTCGGATCCACCGCCTGGCAGGCGTACTACGTCGAGTACACGATCCTCGGCGTACTGATCTGCATCCTGCTGCTGCGCGGACTCGAGTACGAGCTCGGCGCCGGCGACAAGTTCCACTTCCCGAGCACCTGGTTCGTCGGGAACGCGCTGTTCGGCGGACTGTCCGAGAGCGCGCTGGAGAACACCGTCTACCTGGTGGCGATGATCAAGATCCTGATCTCGTTCGCCTGGATGATCACGATCTCGCTGAACGCGACGATGGGTGTGGCCTGGCACCGCTTCACCGCCTGGCCGAACATCTGGTTCAAGCGCAAGGCCGCCGGCGGTACGGCGCTCGGCGCGCTGCAACCGATCATGGTCAAGGGCGAGCCGATCGACTTCGAGAACATCGAGGAGCTGGACGAGGACGCGGCCCTCGGGGTCGGCAAGGTCGAGGACTTCACCTGGAAGGGCCTGCTCGACTTCACGACCTGCACCGAGTGCGGCCGCTGCCAGTCCCAGTGCCCGGCGTGGAACACCGAGAAGCCGTTGTCACCCAAGCTGGTGATGATGAACCTGCGCGAGCACGCGTACGCCAAAGCGCCTTACCTGCTGGCGTCTTCGGACGAGGAGCGGAAGTCGCTGCCCGAGCTGGTGCTCGCCGAGCAGGACAAGCCGCTGGTCGGTCCCGCGGATGTCGCCGTGATCGACGAGGAGGCGCTGTGGGCGTGCACGTCCTGCGGTGCGTGCGTACAGCAGTGCCCGGTCGACATCGAGCACGTCGACGCGATCATGGACATGCGCCGCTACCAGGTGCTGATCGAGTCGTCGTTCCCGTCCGAGCTCAACGGGCTGTTCAAGGGCCTGGAGAACAAGGGCAACCCGTGGAACATGAACCCGTCCGGCCGGATGGACTGGGCCAAGGACCTGCCGTTCGAGGTCAAGCAGGTGGGTACGGACGTGGAGACGCTTGCCGAGGTCGAGTACCTGTTCTGGGTCGGTTGCGCCGGCGCCTTCGAGGACCGCGCGAAGAAGACCACGCAGGCCGTCGCCGAACTGCTCAACATCGCCGGTGTCAGCTTCGCCGTACTGGGTGACGGCGAGACCTGCACCGGCGACCCGGCCCGGCGATCGGGCAACGAGTTCGTCTTCCAGCAGCTGGCGATGCAGAACGCGGAGGTCTTCAAGGAGACCGGCGCGAAGAAGGTCGTCTCCACCTGCGCGCACTGCTTCAACACGCTGAAAAATGAATACTCCCAGCCCAGTGCCTACAGCGTCGAGCTCGACGTCATCCACCACACCCAGCTGCTGAATCGCCTGGTCCGCGAGGGCAAGCTGACCCCGGTCGCCCCGGCCGACAGCACCCTCAACGGCCAGAAGATCACCTACCACGACCCGTGCTACCTGGGTCGCCACAACCAGGTGTACGACGCTCCGCGCGAGCTGCTCGACGTCATTCCGGGCGCGGAGTACGCCGAGATGCCGCGGAACAAGACGAAGTCGTTCTGCTGTGGCGCGGGTGGTGCGCGGATGTGGATGGAGGAGAAGATCGGCAGCCGGATCAACCTGAACCGGACCACGGAGGCGGTCGAGACCGGCGCGGACAAGATCGCCACCGGCTGCCCGTTCTGCCGGGTGATGCTGTCCGACGGCCTGACCGCCAAGCAGGCGGACGGTTCGGCGCGGGAGACCGTCGAGATCCAGGACGTCGCCCAGCTCCTGCTCGCCTCTGTAAAACGTGGGGAAAGCTGAGCTGCAACCAGCTGTAAATCCCTTCCTCTCCAGGTGGACCAGACCATATGATCCATCGTCTGTTTCATCTGGGGAGGAATCCGCATCATGAAGTTCCGTGCCGCGATGGCCACCGTCGCTGCCGTACCGATCGCCCTCGGCCTGGCCGCCTGCGGCAACGACAAGCCCCAGGCCACCGGCTACAAGCCGTCGCCGTCGGCGAGCACGCCGGTGGCCACCAGCGCCGCGCCCGTGAAGCCGGCACCGGTCGCCCACCTCAACCGCGTCACCTTCGTGCCTGCGATGAACGCCGCGCTGACCAAGCAGAAGTCTTGGCGCATCCTCGGCACGATGACGGCCAACGGCCAGACCGTGCTGACCATGAAGGGCATCCAGACCGCCGATCCGGTCGCACTGTCGATGGAGATGACCGGCGCGGCCTTCCAGGGCAAGACCGCGAAGATCGTCGTGGTCAAGAAGGCTGCCTACATGTCGATCCCGGGGATGACTCCGGCCGGCAAGTACGTGAAAATCGCGGCCGGCGACGCGGGTGAGTTCGGCGAACTGCTGAACGGCAGCGACCCGACGAAGATCTTCAAGTCGTTCGACTCGAGCGTGGCCACCGTCAAGTTCGTCCGTACCGAGACCATCGGCGGCCAGACGCTGGACCGGTACGCCGTCACCGTCAATACCGCCAAGGCACTGGCCGCGCAGGGCAAGAAGGTCCCGGCCGGCGTGCCGAAGACGCTGACCTACTCGATGTGGATGGACAAGTCCCACCGGATCGGCCGGATGTCGTTCGACCTGAGTGGCGTCTCGATGGTGATGAACCTGACCGACTACAACAAGCCCGTCAGCATCACCGCGCCGCCGGCGAGCAAGATCGTGCGCTGAGACCGGAACCGGTCAATTCTCACCCGTTCGTGTGAACTTCTCGTAATCTCCCGTTACGGAAGTGATCACCTACGGATGATCGGGTGGGCCAGTGCCGATGCGCAGCAGTCGACGAACCTTTCTGACCGTATCCGGGACGGCGGCCGCGCTGGCGCTGACCGGCAAGCTGCCCGAGATCGGGAGTGCGACGGCCGGGGCGACCGGCCGGCCCGATCATCGGGATCCGTTCACCCTGGGCGTCGCCTCGGGTGATCCGCTGCCCGATGCCGTGGTGATCTGGACCCGGCTCGCCCCGGATCCGCTCACGCCGTTCGGCGGGATGGAGCGGCATCCGGTCGACGTCCAGTGGCAGGTCGCTGAGGACGAGCAGTTCCGCCGGGTCGTCCGCTCCGGCACGGCCCAGGCCCGGCCGGAGTCGAGTCACTCGGTGCATGTCGACGTACGAGGACTGCGTCCGTGGCGGCACTACTGGTACCGCTTCCGCGTGAACGGGCAGCTCAGCCCGGTCGGCCGGACCCGGACCGCACCGACGGCGGATGCGAACCTCTCCGAACTGTCGCTGGCCTTCGCCTCCTGCCAGGCGTCGTGGGAGGGCTGGTACACGGCGTACGCCGACATGGCCAAGCGGGACCACGACGTCGTGTTCTTCCTCGGCGACTACATCTACGAGTTCGGTATCGACCGCGGCATCCGCCCGGACTCGAAGGAGCCGTACATCACCCAGCAGACGGTGACGCTCGACGAGTACCGCACGCGTTATGCGGCGTACAAGCTGGATCCGGACCTTCAGCGGGCCCATGCGGTCGCGCCGTGGATCGTCACGCTGGACGACCACGAGGTGGTCGACAACTGGGCCGATGACGCGCATCCGAGCGCACCGCCCGCGCAGTTCCTGGTCCGGCGCGCCAACGCCTTCCGCGCGTACTGGGAACACATGCCGCTGCGGCTCGCGCAGTTGCCGAAGGGCCCGGACATGCAGCTCTACCGCCGGCTCCGGTACGGCCGGCTGGCCGAGTTCAGTGTGCTCGACACGCGTCAGTACCGCTCGGACCAGGCGTACGGCGACGGCACCAAGGCGCCCGGCCCGGAGACGAAGGACCCGGCTCGGACGATCACCGGCGACGCCCAGGAGAAGTGGTTGCTCGACGGCTGGACGGCCTCGCAGTCGCGCTGGAACGTGATGGCCCACCAGACCGCGATCGCACGGCTCGACACCAAGGACGGCCCGGACGTGCTGGTCCCGATGGACACCTGGGACGGCTACGAGGCCTCCCGTGACCGGGTCCTCGGCGGTGCGGCCCAGCGCAAGGTCCGCAACCTGGTCTCGATCGCCGGCGACCTGCACCGCAGTGTCGCCTCGGACCTCAAGCTCGACTTCACCGATCAGGCGTCGCCGACCGTCGGCAGTGAGTTCGTCGGTACGTCGATCACGTCCGGGATCGATGGGATGGACCTCGATCCCGGCGGCCTGACGCTGCTGAAGGAGAACCCGCACATCAAGTTCGGCAACTTCCAGCGCGGCTACGTCAGCTGCAGCATCACCCCGCAGCGCTGGATCTCCGACTACCGCGTCGTCGACAAGGTCAGTGTCCCGAACGGCACCGTCAGCACTCGCGCCAAGCTCCTCGTCGAGGACGGGCAGCCCGGCATCCAGGTTCTGTGAGGAGCATCCGATGATCATCCGTTGGCAATCGGCCGTCGGCTTCGGCGCCGCGGTGGCCGCGTCCCTGATCGGGGCGACTTCGGTGCCTAAAGCAACGACCGACGTACAGGTCGGTACCGACCCGCAACAACTGAGCGTGGTCGGCCTGCCCTGTCTGCCCGGCACCCTGAACCTCACGATGACCAACACCGGCGGCGAGGCCAGGTACGCCGACCTGACGGTGACCCCGACCGGACCACTCCAGTTGTCCCGGGAGCTGTTCTCGTCCTGGCTGCCGGCAGTCGACCCCGACCAGCCGGTGAGCGCGCCCGTGGAGGTGCGCGTGCCCCGCGACGCCCAGCCCGGTAACTACAAGATCACCCTCGAGGTCGACCGATCGCGGCTGACCGTGCCGGTGCAGGTGAACCCACTGCCGCCGAAGGGGCCGGGCGACAACCTCGTTCTCGGCGAGCAGGCGGCCGCCTCGTCGACGCACGGCAACTTCGCCCTCTGCGGTGCGGTCGACGGCGACCACGATTCCGAGCACTGGGACACCCTGACCGGCTGGAACGACGGCACCCGCGCGGTCTTCCCGGACAACTACGACGTCGCCCTGTCCCAGCCGGCCACCATCAACCGGGTCGAGCTCTACACGCTCGACTCGGTCAAGTACCCAGCCGCCAGCAATGGGCTGCGCGACTGGGACGTCCAGGTCCGCACCGGCACCGCCGACTGGCAGACGGTGGCCCACGTCCGCGGCAACACCCTCGGCCACGTCACCTCGACGTTCGATCCGGTCCAGGCGGACGCCGTACGCATCCTCTGCCTGGCCGGCAACGGCAACACCTACTCCCGCATCGTCGAACTCGAGGTGTACGGGAGCTAACGAAGGTAGGAGGCGCCGTTGAAATCGAGGACGGCGCCGCTGGACCAGCCGGCCGGCGGGGAGGCGAGCCAGTAGATCGCCTCGGCGACCTCCTCGGCGGTGGCGACGCGGTTGAACGGGCTCTGGGCCCGGATCGCGTCGCCGCCGGGGCCGTCCAGGATGGTCTCGGTCATGTCGGTGGCGATGAATCCGGGCGCGATTGACGTCACGGTGATGTCATGTGGCGCCAGTGACACCGCCAACGACTGGCCGAGCGAGTGCAGTCCGGCCTTGGCGGCGCCGTACGCGGGCACGTCCGGCTCACCGCGGTAGGCGCCGCGCGACCCCACGTTGACGATTGCACCCCGGCGTACGCCCGCTGCGGGGTCGGTGTCGAGCATCTGCCGGGCCACGCACCAGGTCACGTGTGCCGCCCCTTCCAGATTCACCGCCAAGGTACGGCGCCAGGCCGCGACCCACTCGTCGTACGGCGTCTCGACCGGCGAGTGCCCGATCCGCCGGGACCCGGCAACCGGCTCGTCGACGTACAGCGCCGCGTTGTTCACGAGGACGTCGATCCGGCCGAGCCTGGCGGCCGATTCCTCAACCAGGGCAGGGATTGCGGCCGAGTCACCAAGGTCTGCGGCCACGACCGCGTGACCGTCTCCGGGCAGGCCGGCCCGGACTTGTTCAGCCCGGTCGACCGCGCCCCGGCAGTGCAGCACGACCCGGTCGCCGGCCTGGGCGAACGCCCGCGCGGTGGCCGCGCCGACACCCCTGGACGCGCCTGTGACGAGTACTCCTCTGGACACCGTTTCTCCTGTCGTCGAAGGATCCACATTCTGCCTGTGCCGCCACGATGACGACGTCATGACATCAGAAAGGGTTGACAGTGACGTCACGATGACGTCATGATCGTCGGCATGGAACTTGACCACTATCTCGAATCGGTCCGGCGGAGCGTGGAGAACGCCACCGCCCTGGCCGACGACCAGACTCGTTCCGTGGCCCAGCGCCTCGGAGCCACGCTGGATGACGCGGGCCGCCTGGCCCTCATCTCAGCCCTGTCCGACGCCGCCGGGGAGATCAGCCGCGAGCTGTCCCCCGGTTCGGTCGAGCTCCGGATGGCCGGTGGCCGTCCCGAGTTCGTGGTCACGCCGGCCCCGAGCCAGCTGACCGGTCCGGACGAGCACGATGACATCGACGACGAGCCCCACACCGAGGACACCGAGCAGGTGCTCCTGGACGCCGACGAGCCGACCGCGCGGATCACGCTACGGCTGCCGATGTCGGTGAAGAACAAGGTGGACGAGGCCGCGGCGGCCGAGGGCATCTCCTCGAACGCGTGGCTGATGCGCACCGTCATGACCGAGCTGAGCGGCCGCGGTGGCCCTCGCCCGCCCCGGCCGCCGCGCCCGCCACGCGGTGGGATGTTCGGCCCGGACGGACCGCTCGGTCCGAACGGCCCGCTCGGACCCGACGGAGTCTTCGGCCCGGACGGCGTCTTCGGCCCGGGTGGTCCCTTCGGTGAGGAGGGCGTCTTCGGATCGGAGCGCGGCCGGCGTGGCCGTGACCGTGGTGACCGCGACCGCCGGCGCGACGACCGCGACCAGCGGCGCGAGGACAAGGACCGCCGCCGCGAGCAGCACCAGCGCCGTGGTGGCCACGGCCCGGGACAACGGATGACGGGATGGGTCCAGTGAGCGGCTTCAGCAGTCAGATCGTCGAGGACGCCGGCAAGATCGACCGGGTCCGGATCGACATCGGCTCCGGCAAGGTCGAGATCGTGCCGAACGACGGCACCGAGACCGCGGTCGCCCTGGACGTCGACAGCGGCCCCGAGGACGACGTCGTCTTCACCGTCGAGAACGGTGAGCTGATCGTCGAGGGTCCCCGCAACGTCCGCGGCCGTGGCCCGCAGATCCAGGTCCGGATCGCCACCCCGGCGACGCTGGACGCGCGGATCAAGACCGGCTCCGGTGACATCGACGCGCGGATGCCCCTGGGTACGGCGCGGTTGTCGACCGGCTCCGGCGACGTCTCCCTCGACCGGGTCGAAGCCGACCTCGGGATCAGCACCGGCAGCGGTGACGTCAAGGTCGAGCACGCCGCCGGCGCGGTCCGGGCCAGCACGGGCTCCGGGTCGATCGAGATCGGCGAAGCCGCCGATCAACTGGGCCTGAGCACGGGCTCCGGGGACGTCAAGGTCGGCGATGCCGGCGGTCCGACAACCGTCAAGGTCGGCTCGGGTGACATCACCATCGAGCGGATCCGCGACCACTCGGTCGCCACCTCCGGCTCCGGCGACGTCACGGTCGAGATCGCCGACGGGCCGAGCGTCCAGGCCGAGACGGCCCGCGGTGACGTCGAGATCGGGGTTCCCGACGGCGTCCCGGCGTACCTGGACCTGAAGACCGTCACCGGACGGATCCGGTGCGAACTGGAGCCCGGCGACAAGCCGGCCGAGGGCGAGCGCGCACTGATGCTGCGGGCCCGCACCGTCTCCGGCGACATCACCGTCGTCAAGGTCTGACACCAAACACCCAGAAGGTCCCGCCGGCCACCGCTACGGCGGCGGGACCTGGGCGAAGCACTGCCGAAAACAGCCAGGAACACACAGCACGGGGACACAGTGAGGGGAGCAAGGACATGATCACCGAACACCAGGAAATCGCACGCTACCGAGTCGCCGAGCAGTTGCGGGCCGCCGAGGCCCGGGCCCAGCGCCACGACCGCAAGCCCGCCACGAACGGCCCGCGGCACGGACTGGCCACCGCGCTGCGCCGGCTGGCCGACCGCCTCGAGCCCGCCTCCCGCCGGCTGGCCGAGCCGCAGCCCCGCCACCGCGGCAACGGCCTCTCCGTCGTCCGATGAACGGCTTGCAACTGACCACCCCGCCGCTCACCGGCGGATCGAGGCCGCCCGCGCCGACGACCGGTGCGCCGCAGAACGGCGCGGGCGCCGCTCTCTACAGCTTGCTGCACCGCCTGGGACTGGTGACGGTGGGGACCCCGGGTCACCGCTGACCTCAGCGGGACAGATGCAGCTTGGTGCAACGCCTGTGGATAACTGCGATCGGGACCCGCGAACACTGCTAGCGTTCAGGCGATCATTCTCGGTCGACCTGGGGAGAGTAACCAACGATGCTGCGTCCGATGGTCGCAACAGCCGCCGTCACCGCCGCCGTCGTCCTGCTGGCCGGCTGCGGCGGCGACGACAAGAAGTCCGACGCGAAGGCCGGGGACGGCCAGACCACCACCTCCGCCACACCCTCGGCACCGCCCGTCGCTTCCTTCGATCCACCCAAGGGACTCACCACCGTCTCGGCGTTCGGTGTCCCGGACACCCCGACCGACGACGCCAACTCGATCGCAGCCGGAATGGTCGGCCAGACCGCGCTGATCTCGTCCAACGCAGACCTGATCGGCCGCAACGTCGCCGCCCAGAGCGACCCGTGGACCGTGCCGTCGGCAACGGCCGAGACCACCACGACCACCGCCCACACCACGCCGGTGCCGGTCCAGCTGGACGGCAAGGACGTCGTCGCGATCGCCTACGTGCAGACCGACAAGGGCAACGGCACGCAGAAGGCCAAGGGCCAGGTGCTGTTCCAGTGGCTCGACGCCACCGACGGCAAGAAGGTCGCCGAGGTGACCGCGGACCTGACGCCGGCGCTCGGCGCCGGTGGCAGCGGTGAGAACGTCGTGAGCCAGGCGTACGACGCCACCACCGGTCAGCTCGCGGTCGGCGTCTCGGCCGGCTCCGCGTCGAAGGCGGGCGAGAGGTTCACCGTCTACGCCGACCCGAAGACGCAGAAGGCATTCATCACCCCGTTCGTCGCCCCGGCCGGCGTGCTGAACGGCACCGTCGTCGGCGCGAAGGGCCAGAACGCCGAGGGTGTGCACGACGGCACGATCGTGGTCTTCGACGGGGCCAGCGGGAAGATCAGCAAGCAGATCCCGACCAAGCAGGACTACCTGAAGCCGGCCGGCAGCGGCACCAAGCGCGCCTACCTGTCGAGCTCGTCCTACGTCCCGAATTCGAAGACGCTGGCGTCGGTCTACAACAACGTGCTGTTCTCCGTGGACATCGCGACCGGTGCCGTGGTCCAGACCAAACCGCAGCTCGGCACCGACGACGACCTCTCCTACACCTGCCTCGGCGACCAGGCCGGCGCGGTCGTCTGCACCACCGGCAGCAACGGCCAGGACGACGAGATCCTCGGCATCGACGACAACACCGGCAAGAAGACGTGGGGCTACACCACCGCGTCGGCCAGCCGGGTCGTGCCCGCCGTCACCGCGGCCTTCCACGGCGTCGTCTACGCGAAGACCGACGCCCAGGCGGTCCTGCTGAACGCGGCGAACGGCGAGGACATCCCGACCAGCTCCGCGACGCCGAGCGTCACCCCGTCGGACGGCACCACCCCGTCGGACGGCACGACGCCGACCAGCACTCCGACGCCGGACGACAGCAGCCCGACGCCGGACAACGGCATCAAGGACCCGGGCAGCGCGTTCGGCTCGAACCTGTCGCTCTACGACACCAAGCTCGGCACCCCGTCGCCGACCGCCGTGTCGAAGTACGGCGGCGCCTATCTGCAGGAGGCGCTCGGCGACGACGTCGTCAACGAGAAGATCCTGATCGTGCTGAAGCCGACCGCCTGATCCACCGACGGTGCGACGAAGGCCCCCAAAGGTCAACCTTGGGGGCCTTCGTCGTACTCAGACGTCGGTGCGGTGGAAGTTCTTGTACGAGCGCGACGGCGTCGGACCGCGCTGGCCCTGGTACCGCGAGCCGTATTTCGCCGAGCCGTACGGGTGCTCGGCCGGTGACGACAGCCCGAAGAAGCAGAGCTGGCCGATCTTCATCCCGGGCCAGAGCTTGATCGGCAGCGTCGCCACGTTGGACAGCTCCAGCGTCACGTGCCCGGAGAACCCGGGGTCGATGAACCCCGCGGTGGAGTGGGTCAGCAGCCCGAGCCGGCCCAGCGAGGACTTGCCCTCCAGCCGCGCCGCCACGTCGTCGGGCAGCGTCACCAGCTCGTACGTCGATCCGAGCACGAACTCACCCGGGTGCAGGATGAACGGCTCGTCCCCCTCCGGCTCGACCAGCCGGGTCAGGTCCGGCTGTTCCTCGGCCGGGTCGATGTGCGGGTACCTGTGGTTCTCGAACACCCGGAAGAACCGGTCCAGCCGTACGTCGACGCTCGACGGCTGCACCATCGCAGCGTCGAACGGATCGAGCTGGACCCGCTTCGCGTCGAGCGCGGCCAGGATGTCACGGTCGGAGAGCAGCACGGTCGCACGTTAGCAGCACACCGCCGATCCGCCCAGCCGGCGCCCTCGTCCACACGCGAGGGGACAACCCTCCGAGTGCAGCCTTCTCCCCTGGTACAGGAGGGGAGAAGGCACGAGCCGCGCGGATATCCCCGGCGCCTGGCCGGACCTGCCGTTGGCCCGTCGTTGGTTCCGTCGGCCGGTGGTGGATCATCCGGAGCCCTCAGCTCTCCGGCGGGACCTACCACCAGACCGTCACGGGTGCGGTTCCGGCACTGTTGCGGTGCACCGAAACCGGGCCTGAGGCAACTAATTCAGCCGGCCAGCTTGTTGAACTTCGACACCTGGGTGGCGAAGGTCTTCACCTGCGCCGGCGACCAGTCCTTGAGCAGGTCCTCGATCACCTTGTGCCGCTTCTTGCGGGCCGCCGCCAGCTTCCGCTTGCCGGCCGCGGTCAGCGTCAGCAGAGTCGCCCGCGCGTCCGACTTGTCGGCCGCCCGCTTCAGCAGACCCTCTTCCTCCAGTCGCGCGCAGGCCCGGCTGACCGGACCCTTGTCCACCTCGAGTGCTGCCACCAGGTCGGCCATCCGCACCGGCGCCAGTTCCTCGACGTGGTTCAGCAACGCGTACTGCGCCGGCTCCAGATCCGGATGCGCCTCGTCGGACAGCGTCCGCTGCAGACCGCGCAGCCGTCGTGCCAACGTGACGAGCTCCTTCTCCAGGTTCTCCAGCGCGTCACTTGTGTCTGTTGCCACCGTTCACCCCTTCATCCAGTTGCCCCGCAACCATTTTGTCCGGTCCGTGCGAGGACCGCATCCTCACGTTGCGTCGAATGTTGCCCCCGGCAACGCGTTCTAATCTGCCAGAAGATGACCACCCTGCCCAGTCCTGAGCGCGCCCTTTGTGGAAAACTCCCCAAGAACCCCGATCGCAAACCGCTGGCAGCCCCCTTTTCGATGCGTTCGGCATCTTCCGCCGCGACGATCCCCTGACCTCGCAACAACCTTCCATCCGACCACCGGGGCATCGGACCGGACCGTCCTGACAGCGGTCCCGCTCGCCCCTCACACCGTTCCCGCACGCCGCGCCGCACCCGTCGTGCCCTCGCCCCCGCCGATCGGCTATGCTCGTCAGCGCCTGCCGGTTCCGCCGGCTGCGCGGGTGTAGTTCAATGGCAGAACATCAGCTTCCCAAGCTGACAGTGCGGGTTCGATTCCCGTCACCCGCTCCATTTGTCAGAACATGCCGAACCCAGGTCCTCGACCTGGGTTTTTTGTTGCCTTGGTCCCCTATTTGAGCGTCTGCATCAAACGGTTGACTCAGGCAAACGTCGGTACGGCGTGATGGTCAGGTCCAGCTGGTCGGTGAGGAACTCGCGAAGGGTGCCCCAGCCGTTCACGGACCAGACCTGGCGGGCGCCGGTGAGACAGACGAGGGTGTGACGGGCAAGAGCGGGTACGTCGGTGTCGGCGCGGAGCTCACCGGTTTCGACAGCGGATTGGTAGAGCCGGGCGCAGTTGTCCACGATGGCGGCGGAGTGCGCCAGGGCGTGCTGCCCGAACTCGGGGTCGGCGAGTTCCTCGCGGAAGTTGAGGTCGGCGACGGCCGTCAGCGCGAAGGTCCGCAGGGCGGCGAGCGGCGACTCGTTTCGGGCCTCAGCTTCCTCGGCGGCGCGAAGCACCATCAGCGGCGATCGAGCGGCCGAAGCGAGCAGCAGGCCGCGTTTTGAACCGAACCGCTGCATCAGCGTCGGCGGCGCGAGACCGGCCCGGGCACCGACCGCCGCGAGGGTCAGTTTCACCGGTCCGAGCTCGGCCAGCACCTGGCGGGTCGCGTCCAGGATCGCGTCGTCACTCACCAGCCGCGGCCGGCCCATTCCGCCGCCTTCGAGTTTGTGAACGGCCATTCGCTTAGTGATGAAACAGTAACAGATCCTTGTGCGCTCAGTTATTCAGTGGCAACGGGTGATCGTCGGGCCACTGAGGGTCCCGACGGGAGGGCCCGTTGCCTGGTCCACCCGCCGCGGACCGGGTTCGTCGTACAACGGGAGCCTCAAATGCGTTTCGCCCGCACCGCTCTGGGCCTGCTGCTGACCATGGCCGGCCTGGGGTTCACCGCCGCCGGAGCCTTGGCGGCCTTCTGGCTGGTCGGCCCGGACAACACGATCTCCACGTCGAGCCGGGAGCTGACCAGTCAAGGTCTGGCCGTCGTCACCGCGCCCGACCTGCTGGACAGGCACGGCCCGACCCTGCACGTGACCGCGACCGGCGACAAGCCGCTGTTCGTCGGCATCGGGCAGGACCTCGACGTCCGCGACTACCTGGCCGGGTCCGCGCACACGCGACTGATCCGCTTCGACCCGCCGGCCACGTTCGGCACCCAGGAGATCCGCGGCCGGACCACCCGGTTGACGCAGCCCAGCGGGCTCGACTGGTGGGTCGCGAAGTCCGGTACGGGTCAGGCTTCGGTCGCCTGGCCGATCCAGGACGGGCGGTACGACGTCGTCGTGATGAACGCGGACGGGAGTCCCGCGATCGGCGCGCAGGTCCGCTTCGGCGTCGAGATCCATCGCGCGTTCGGCATCTCCCTGGTGGGCCTGGGTGCCGGCATCCTGATCCTCGCCCTGGGTCTCAGCCTCACGTTCCGCCGCCACTCCGCCGCGGTCGCCCCGCTCACCGTCCCGGTCTCACCCCGCATCCACCAGCCCGCCGCCACCGCACCGCTCGCCGCCACCACCGCACCGCTCGCCGCCGCCACATCGCTTGCGGCCCCCACCGCACTGCCCGCCGCGCTCGAGCCGCCGCAGGTCGCGGCGTCGGTCGGATCGTCTCGGGTCGCAGCATCGGCCGGGCTGTCCAGGGCCGCCGCGCCAGTTGTTCCGACGCGTGAGCGCGTGTCTCCGTTCGCACCGCAGCGCGTCAGCCCGTTCGCTCCGGTGCGACCGGCGCCGGTGTCCGTCCCGGCCGCGCCGATGTTCATGTCAGCGGCCGCTGTCGCCAAGGCGAAATCCCCGGTGTTCCTCGCCGCGGTCGGCGCGGGCACCTCCGAGCAAATCGCTCGGGCTGACGACCACCGCGCGTACGACGATCACTCGCACGATGACCGCGAGTACGACGAGCAGCCTGTGGTGCCGTCCGTGGAAGCGCCGGTGGAGGAGCCGGAGACGGTTTCGCTGGCGGAGTCGCCGGAGTTCCAGAAGAGTGACGAGGCGGTGCGGAGGACGGCCGCCCTGCTCGCCAGTGGCGCAATGTTGCTCACCACAACGAGTTGCGGCCTGCTGCCGGCCAAGAACAGCGAGGCCGCGGTCGAGACCCGCCCGGCCGTCACGCTGGCCGACGCCCAGGCCGTCGTCCAGCGCTACAACGAGCTGAACAACAAGGCCAACGAGTCGCGCGACGCCAAGGTCGCCGAGACCATCGAGGGGAACCCGACCCTGGCGCAAACCCGCGCCGGGTACCTGATCGGCCGCAAGCTCGACACCGCCGGGAAGGACAAGGACAAGCCGTTCTCGTTCACCGAGCCGACGATCGGTGCACCCGAGTTCGCGTCGTACCCGATGCGGTTCGTGGTCGACTCCGGTGTCTCGGGCGCGCCCGACACCCGTCAGCTCGGCGTCTGGCAACGGCAGAGCGCGGGTACGCCGTGGCTGCTGACGAACTCGGTCTACCCGTCGGCGGCGATGAAGCTGCCGTCCCTGGAAGGCCTGCGTACCCCCACCAAGGGCGACCTGGACAAGCTGTCCAGCCTGCCGGCCGCGGTCAGCACGAACCTCGCGGAGTACCTGACCGGCGGCCCGAAGGCTCCGCAGGCGAAGCTGTTCGCACCCTCCCCCGGGATGACGAAGCTGGTCGAGTTGCGGGCCAAGACCAAGGTCACCGACGCCGCCGAGTCGTACATCGCGAGCGTCGAGGACACCTTCGCGCCGTCCGGCGAGCCGCTCGCCTTCATCACGTCGACCGGCGAGGCGCTCGTCTTCCTCTCCCTGACCGAGCAGTACCTGCAGCGAGTCGAGCCGGGTTCGAACGCCTACTGGACCAGCGGCGAGGCAACCGCCTTCAGCAGCCTGGTCAAGTACACCCAAACCCTCCACCAGGACTACCTCCACCAGGTAGCCCTGGTCATCCCCACCAAGACGGCCACCCCCGTCCGCATCCTCTCGATGGACGGCCAACTAGTCGGCGCGGGCGGCTCGTAACAACCACCGCCACCGCGGCTGCTCGGTCACCACACACGCGACAGCCAGCAGACTGACCACAACCGCGACAACCATCGGCCAGGCAACCCACGCGGCAACAACCGCAGCCACCAACTGCAGAAGCACGAGCAGGATCGTGACGACGCCGGGCACGGCGACAACCACGCGCGGCTTGTCGCCCGGGGTCTGGAAGACCGTCGGCAACCCGATCAGTACGACGTCCGCCGCAACTGCGAGCAGTATCGAGTGCGGAGCCAGTGCCCACGGGGTCGCGATCCACGCGATCAGCTCGGTGGTGAACCGGAGGGCAGAGGCGAGGCGGCTGTCCGGTGAGGTCTGCTTGGTCACGGCGGAACGATGTCACGGCATGACCCGCGAATCTGTGGCAAGCGGTTGCTGAAGGATAGTTTCGGCTGGTTGACTCTCGGGGTGAGGTTTTTCCCATCCGCCCGGGAGTACCTGTGGACATCACCCGCCGCCGCCTGCTGTCGTTCGTACCCGCCACCGCTCTGATGACTGCGGTCAATCCAGCTCCGAGTGCCAGCGCTGCCACTCTGAAGGCCGTGGAGGCCGACGCGAGCCAGTTGCTTGGCAATGCGATCGCGATCTACGCCGGTACGGCGGAAGCCAACAGCCGCCCGGAAGTCGCGGCCAAGCTCGCCGCCATGGATACGACCGCACGGACCTGGCTGGCCTCGATGGATCGGGCCGGGACCGGTGAGCTCTTCGCGGGCCTCCCTCTCGGGGCCAGCGATCCGAATCTGAGTGCGTCGTACCAGCACCTCTACGAGATCGCGCTCGCGACCAAGCGCCCCGGCCCGGCCTCGGACCTGCAGGGCAACGAGCAGGTCCGCGCCCGCGTCGCGGACAAGCTGGTCTGGTTGCACGAGAACTACTACGGCGACCAGTCGAAGGGGTACTACGGCAACTGGTTCACGTGGGAGATCGGCATCTCGACGTACGTGTCGAAGACGCTCGCACTGCTCGACGCGCCGGCCGACCTGATCGCCCGGTACGTCCCGTCGATGGACGCCTACCTGCGCAACGGCAAGGACGGCGACGTCGACCTCGACTCGCGCTTCCACACCGGCGCGAACCTCGTCGACATCACCGCCAACCGGGTTCTGCAGGGCGCACTGATGGGCGACGACGCGCGGATCCGGAAGGCGCTGCAGGATCAGTTCACCGTGTTCGCGACCGTCGACCCGTACAACCTGCAGCACGGCGTCACCGACGGATACTACGCGGACGGCTCGTTCATCCAGCACGCGTCGGTCGCCTACACGGGCTCGTACGGAAAGGGCCTGCTCAGCCGGGTCGTGCAGACCGTCAAGGTGCTCGCCGGCACCGAGTACGCGCAGAGCGATGACCTGGTCGGCGTGGTTCAGGGCTGGGTCGAGCACGGGTTCGCGCCGCTGATCTTCGAGGGCTGGATGATGGAGATCGTCAAGGGCCGCGCGGTGTCCCGGACGGCGACCGGGTACGACGATGTCGCGGTGATCGTGGAGGCGATCGTCGACCTGGCCGACTACGCGACCGGTGCGGACGCGGCCCGGCTGAAGTCGTTCGTGAAGTTCACCGCCCGGCCGACGATCAACCCGACGTCGTTCGTGTCGCCGGTCAGCGTCGCGCGGTTCGCCGATATCAAGGCCGACCCGGCGATCGTCCCGGCCGACCTCAACCCGGCCGCGAGCAGTACGGCGTTCAACGCGATGGACCGCACCGTGCACCGGCGACCGGGCTACGCCTTCGCGCTGGCGCGGAACTCGGCCAGGATCAGCAAGTACGAGTACATGAGTGGCGAGAACCTGCTGCCGTGGTTCCAGGGCGACGGCGCGCACTACCTCTACCTGACCGGCCAGGACCAGACCCAGGCGTACGGCGTCGACTACTTCACGACGGTCTCGCCGTACGCGCTCGGCGGGGTCACCGCGCCGGTGGAGACCCGCAAGACGATCCCGGAGCTGTACGGGACGCCGTACTACGACAACCCCTCGCACCCGTTGAACTTCACATCGTCGTCGGAGTCGCAGAACACGTACGTGTACTTCCCGACCGGGACCAACGTCCACTCCGGCGGCGCGACGCTGAATGCTCTTGGAGCGGTCGGTTGGGTGCAGTCGGACGACTTCGCCTACGCGTCGCGGGACATCCTGCCGGACGACTTCGTGGTCTACCGCAACGCGTCGGCGACCAAGTCGTGGTTCCTGCTCGATGACGAGATCGTCGTACTCGCGGCTGGAGTCGGCGACTCGAGTCGCGCGGTCACCACGACGATCGACACACGCATCGCGGGTGTTGGGGACGCTGTCGCGATCACCGGCGTACGGCGGGATGGCCGATCGTGGACCGGAGTCGGTCAGGTCGCCCCGCGGTGGTTGCGGTATGCGAGCGGCGGGGTGTCGCTCGGGTACTACTTCCTGCAGCCGACGCAGGTGTCGGTGGAGCTGCAGCAGGTGACGCGGAGCCGGCGGGTCGTGCGGACCTCGAACCCGGACACGGCGGTGACCAAGCAGGTCTTCGGCCTGGCCGTCGCGCAACCGGCCGGGGCGGCTCGATCCTTGGCCTACGCATTGGTGCCTAACGCAACGGAATCCGGACTGCGCTCGTACCAGCACGGCAGGGTCGCGGTCCTGTCGAACACTTCACGACTCCAGGCGATCCAGCATCTCGGCCTCCGCCTCACCGCCGCCAACAGCTTCACCGCGGGGCACCACAACCTGCCCGGCCTGCGCATCGACGGCCCCGCGTCCGTCCTTCTCCAACGCGCAGCGGACGCCGTCACGGTTGCCGTCTCCGACCCCACCACCGCCCGGGACACCATCACCGTCAACCTCTGGGGGCAGTATCTGCGTCCTGAAGCACCCGTTCCCGGTGTGCAGGTCACGCGCACCGTCACGGGGACCCGGCTGACCTTCACCACGCAGCACACGTACGGCCGCAGTCTGACGGTCAGACTTCTTCGAGCTTGGTGATCAGGGTCTGCATGGTGGCGAGCGTCGTACGGAGGTCGTCGAGGTCGACGGACTTGCTGAGGCCGGCCGACCAGGGGTGCTGGGCGACGGAGATCTGCCGGATCGCCCAGTAGCCGGCCTCGGTGCAGGCGAGCAGTTTGGCGCGGCGGTGGGCCGGGTTCGGGCGGTACTCGGCCAGGCCGCGCTCGACCAGCAGGTCGGCGATGCGCTGAACCGCCTGCCGGCTCACGCCCATGATCCGGCCGACGTCGGCGACCGAGCGCGGCTCGTCCAGGACGCCGCCGAGGACCTGCCACCACGCGGCGGTCAGTCCGCCGTGCGCGGCCAGGTCCTGGGCGGCCTCCATCAGCCGCGCGTTCAGGCGGAAGGTGGCGATGATGACGTCGGTCAACAGCGCACCACCTTCCGTCTGCCCGGCCGGCTGCGGCCAGTCCTCGCGAGGTGGAACCGTCATCCCACCAGGATCGGGTAGGCGGCCGGGTCGGCGCGGTGGAACACGCCTTCGTACGCATCCAGCTTCTGCTCGTCCGCGAGTCCGAGCCGCTGGAGCGTCGCCCGCGCGAACTGCACCGGCGAATCCGGTCCGGCCGTGATCAGGTCGCCGCCGACGACGGCCCGCTCGTCCACGTAGTTGTCGCTGCCCTGGTAGCCAGTGGCCTGCAGGTACTCCTTCACCGCACTGGTGTGCTTGCGCTCATCGAGCAGCCCAGCCCGCGCCAGTCCGGCCGTCGCACCACAGATCGCCGCCACCGGGATCCCGTCGTCGAGGAAGGTCTTCGCCAGCTTCGCGAACGCGTCCCCTTGCTCCTCATCCCAGAACGCCGATCCCGCGAGTACGAGCAGATCTCCTTCGTCCGGGTCCACATCCGTCAGCACCATGTCCGGCACGATCCGCATCCCGCCCATGGTCACCACCGGCTCCGCCGACTCCCCCACCGTCACCACCTGCCACGGCACCCCGGTGAACCGCCCGGTCCGCAACTCGACCAGCAGATGCCCGATCTCCCAGTCCGCCAACGTCTCGTACACCGCCACATAAGCTGTCTTCATGGACAACACCTTGTCATCTCGACAACATGTTGTCAATACATCAGCTGCCGATCAGGCACCCGCCTTGCGATCCTGCGGGGTATGGCCGTACGAGAGTTGACCTCGGATGACTGGGACGAGCTGTGGCCGCTGGTGAAGGGGTTCGGGACCGACAAGACTGAGACGGAGAGCCGCGAGCTCTACGCGGAGCTCGTCGACGACCCAAGCTGGGCGGCCTTCGTCCAACCCACCTACCCAACTTTCGAAATCGAGTTCCCGGCCTGACCTCAAGCAGGTATGTCGACACTCAGCCCGGCAGCCCGAGCAGCGTCGGCGAGACGCTTGTCGTAGGTAACGAACGACGCGAGCCGCGGGTGGATCCGAAGCGCCGTCGCGAGGTGGATTGCATCCAGACTGCGAACGGTCACAGGCCTCACAGTCTGGGCGAGGATCCGGATGCCGGCATCGAGTTCGACCAAGTCGATGAGGTCGAGCACCGGATGAAGGCGTACAACGGCGTCCGGCGCGTAGCGGGCCAGCGCCCGGGACGACTCGATTTCGGCCACGACGGAACTCGTCCACCCCACGTCGGCCCGTTCGTCGAGCCAGTCACGCAGCGCCTGCGACTCGGATTCGGCATCCACCAACTTCACGATGGCGGCCGAATCGAGGTAGATCATCAGCGCTCGCCCTCGCGATCCCGGGAGATCTCGGCGGCGACGTCGACGCCGTCCGGTTCACCTAGCGGCATCCGCAGAACCGCGCGACGCATCGCGGCGCCCCGCTCCTTGCGCAGCGCTGCTTCCAGCACGGCCTGCCTGACAGCCGCCGAACGCGAACTGCCGTCATGCGTCAGCACGTCCAGCGCATGCTCGGTCTCCGAGTCGGTGCGAATGGTGATGGTGTCTGCCATGCGACCACTGTAAGACACAACGTCTTACATCACCAGGCTGGTGACGTGATCGCGGACTTGTTGCGGCGACTGTGTAGTTGGGATACGTGGTTAGGTGATCGTCATGTCCCGGTACGAGGCTCGACAGCATCGACTGGGTCGAGGCGGACGGGCATGACGAGGGTGGTGAAGGTGCCCTGGTCGGCGGAGCGGACTACTACTGGCCGGTCGGTGGGACCGATTTCGAGGAGGACGTCGGGGCCGACGCTGGTTTCGAGGGCGGCGGTGAGTAGGGCGGCGGTGAAGCCGATGCGTGCTGTGCCTGAGCCGATGACGTCGAGGCTCACCTCGTCGTCGATGCGTAAGCCGTCCGAGTTGATGTCGAAGGCAACGACCTCCCGGCCTGCCAGCGCGGCCAGCAAGCCGGCGCGATCCACGACCACCCGACAGCCTGCCGACGGCAAGCCGTCCAGGATCCCCTGGTACGCCGGATAGTCCGCATCCACGACCGTGATTTCACGGTCGTCGTCGGCCCGGACCAGCCGGGCACCGTCCGCGTCTACCTCGAGGCGCACGATCTCACTGGCGGCCGCCCACCTGCTCACCCCAGCCAGCTCGTCGGCACGCACCAGCACCTGCGCAGCCGGCCCACTGAACTCCACCGCCGGCACCGACCGCACCGCCAACCGATACCGATCGGTGGCCACAAACGTCACCTCATCCGACGCCAGCTCGATCAGCACGCAATCGAGGGCGGGGAACTCATCGGACGCAGACGCAGCAGGCGCAACCTGCCGCACCGCACTCGCGAACTCGGCACCGCCAAGCACCACCGACGTCCGCTCGGCGAGGAGCTGAGTCAGGAGATGATCGGCCGCCGCCCGGGCCGCGGCGGTCTTGGACTCGACCGTACGGAGGTGGGCTCGAACGACATCCGCGAGTACGGCGGGATCGGCGTCGAGCGCGACGCGGACCTCGGCCAGCGGGAGGTCGATCTCGCGCAGATCGCGGAGCAGGCGGGCTCGGGATTGCTGGGCCGGGCTGTAGTAGCGGTAGCCGTTGGAGCCGTCCACCGAAGCGGGCGGCAACAAGCCACAGTCGTCGTAGAACCGCAGCGCGCTGGGCGCCAGCCCCACCAACCGGGCGAACTCACTGATCGTCAACATGCCGCGACCCTGCTCCTTCGACCAGCCTGAAGGTCAACCGCGGATCCGTCCCCACAGGTTCAGCGTCTTGCCGAAGCGTTCGCCGCGAATCCAGTCGAGGATGCTCTTCGCGGACCGCTCCGGTGAGACATCGCCCCGCACCGACCGCGGCACGTGCTTGCGGAGCTCGGCCGCGTCCGCCAGGGCCTCCTCGATCTGCGCCGGCGGCCACCCGCGCCCGGCCAGCCGTTTCCGCCGGACCGCGTCCGGGCAGTCCAGATGCAGCCATCGTCCCTCAGGCAGCTCTGACGGCATCAACGGCGACAACAGCAGCACGGGGATCCCCGACCGCCGGATCAGCTCGGTGATCCGCAACCACAGCGCGTTGTACGCCGGCCAGATCGGAACCGCGGTCGGACTCGCGATGTCGATCCCGAGTAACCGGCCGCGATCGTCCAGTAACTCGTCCATGTCCATCACAACCAGGTTCCCCGGACTCAGCCGCACCAACTCGGGCACGACCGTCGACTTCCCCGAACCGGGCGCCCCGGTCACCACGAACAACCTCGTCACACCACTAGTGTGCGGTCACCCCACCAGGAGTCGCACCGGAGGTCGTGCGTCGCGCTGCACCACCGGCAGCCCACCGAGCCCCGGAGTGACCGAGCCGAGCACGCTCGCGTGCCGCGCGCCGGTGCAGCCCGGCACCGTCCCACCCAGCCCGTGCACGGTCAGGAACCCCAGTACGGCGAACGCGTACGCCTCCTTCGCCGCCGACGGGAGCCCCAATTCGTCCGTGGTCCGCACCGGCACCCCGACTTCGGAGCCGAGCAGGTGCATCAGCACCGGGTTGCGGATCCCGCCGCCGGACGCGATCACCTCGGTCCCGCCGTACCCCCGGACCGCGTCGGCGACGGTCCGGGCGGTCAGCGTGGTCACCGTCGCGACCAGATCGTCGGCCGGGATCGCCGGCATGCCCTCCAGGACGCGGGCCAGGTACGGGAGGTTGAACAGCTCTTTCCCGGTCGACTTCGGCGCCGGCCGGCCGTAGTACGGATCCGCCAGCAACCGCTCGAGCAACCCCTCGTGCACCCGCCCGCGCGCAGCCATCACACCGTCCGCGTCGAACGGGCGCCCGGTCAGGTCCGAGACCACCGCATCGATCAGCGCGTTCGCCGGACCGGTGTCGAAGGCAACAGGCTCGTCGTGCACCACGGTGATGTTCGCGATCCCACCGAGATTGAGCGCAACCGGTACGCCGGGAAGCCCGCGCAACCAGAGCACGTCGATGATGCTGACCAGTGGCGCGCCCTGCCCACCGGCCGCGACGTCCCGCGCCCGCAGATCCGACACGACAGTCGTCCCCTTCGCCTCCGCGATCCAGGCCGGCTGCCCCAGTTGCAGCGTCCCGCGCACCGAACCCTGGTCGACCCAATGGAACACCGTCTGCCCGTGCGACACGATCAGATCGGCGGACCCACCGCAGAGCTGCTCGACCGCCTGCCGAGCCACTTCCGCGAACGCCTGCCCGATCCCCGTGTCCAGCCGGCACACCTGCTCCATCGTCGTACTTGCCGGTGGCAACGAACTCGCGACGGCGGCCCGCAGCTCGTCCGAGTACGGCTGGCTCAACATGCCCAGCGGCGTCAGGACGAGTTGGTCCCCGTCCAGTCGCAGATCCGCCGCGGCGGCGTCGATCGCGTCGTACGACGTCCCGGACATCAGGCCGATGACTCGCATGTCAGTCTCGCAACTCCCGTCGATGATCATCTCCGTAACTTTCCCCCACCACCGGAACCATCTTCGTCTATTACTAACCGAGAGGGCGACCCAGGGATGCAACCTTCCGCACGGCGCCGGTGTCTACCTCCTTACCAGACCGATGACCGAGGAGGGACGCATGGTCACGCGCGGTGACGATTTCGACGAGTTCGTCCGGGGCAGTTCGACCCGGCTGCTGCGGACCGCCGTACTCCTGACCGGCGACCGGGCCGCCGGCGAGGACCTCGTCCAGGAGATGTACGAGCGGGTGTACATCCGCTGGCGCCGGATCCACACGGCGCCCGAGGCGTACGCCCGGAGGACGCTCGCGACCCTGTCCGCGAACCGATGGCGCAGCAAGGGCCGCAAGCCGGAGGTGGCCCTGGCCGACCATGACCAGGCGACGCCCGACGGCGCCGAGGGCCTCGCAGTCCGGGAGCAACTGCTGGCCGCACTGCAGGAGCTGCCGCCACGGCAGCGCGCGGTCATCGTGCTCCGGTACTACGAGGACCTCACCGAAGCCCAGACCGCCGACGCGCTCGGATGCTCGCTCGGCACCGTGAAGAGCCAGGCGTCCCGGGCCCTCGACCGGCTCCGCCTGATCACCGAACCCGCGATCCTGGAAGGACTCCGATGACCGAGACCGAACTCAAGGAGCGGCTGAGCGCCGGCGTCGACGGGATCGACGCGCCGCCTGACCTGCTCGACCGTGCCCGCCTCGGCGGCGCCCGCCGGCTGCGTCGGCGCAGATTCCTCTCGCTGAGCGCGGCCGCCGTGAGCGTGGTCGTCGCCGGTGGCGTCGCCGTCACCGCGCCGGCCATCGTCGACCACCTGACCGACAGTCCGGTCGCGTCGACACCGCGGCCCGGGGACCCGTACGCCTTCCTGATGAACGGCCCGACCCGCGGAGACCTGGCCGGCGACGAGGCCTACCTCCGGGACACACTCACGGCCTGGCGGACCAGCCATCGCAAGTCGGCCAACTACAGCCGCGGGATCTTCGACCGCATGCAGGGCAACGCCAAGGTCGCGTGGGCCGGGAACACCCCCGGCGGCCGGGCCGCGATCGTCGTCGAGTACTCCGATCTCCGCAAGCACTCCGACGTACAACTCGACCACGAGGGCGTTGCCACGCTGATCGGTTTCGTCGGTGAGGACGAGGACGGCAAGCCCGTGGTGATCGGCGACGGCTACCCCGTCCCGGGCGCGTCGACGCCCGCCGGCTTCGTGGTCGGCAAGGCCGGTTCGAAGGCACTGGTCACTGTGCAGCTGGGCGGCAAGAAGATCGGCTGGTCCGCAGGCCGCACGTACGCCGCCAACGGGTCCGTCACGCGCGAGTTCACACCACTGCAGTTCGTCGACCAGGTGAGCGTCGTGAAACTGCCCGCCGGCCAGAACCTCAGCAACCTGCGGATCAGCCGACTCCCAGTGCCGCAGGGATCCTCCGATCTGTCGATCGTCAACGGCGATGTGAACGCCTCACCGCCGGAACAGACCGACGACCGCAGACTGTGGACCGGCTTCCCGGACTACGCGTTCTGGCCGATGACCGCCGGCGCGGACAGCCTCCGCGGTGCGGCGAGCGACCGATTCGACAGCGCGATCTCCGCCGTGAGCGACAAGACCGCCTACGGGGTCGCGTACTCGATCTGGGTCGGGTACGGCGTGACCGCGGACGGGTCCGCGGTCTACCTCGGCGAGCAGCAACTCGACGCCGACCCGACCCGGGTGTACGCCGTACTCACGCCCAAGTCCGGCAAGACCACGATCGTCCCCGGCGGCATCCCGGACCGGAACGCCGTACTCCCGGTGTCGATCAAACTGCCCGGCGGCCAGGGCTGGGCCGTCGCCCGCAGGGACGCCCGACTGTCCTATCGGTCCAACGGCGGAGCATGGAGCGCAGCGCGGTCGAGCGCCCTGCTGGTGCCGGCCGGCGCCAACGCCGAGGTGCGGGTGGAGATCGACGGCAAGACCGAGGTGGTCGCGCTGCGGTGAACCCTTGACACCGGGTTTCCGGCCGATCGATGATCGGTGTCGCTATACCGGTTTATCTCCTGTCGCCGCCTGGACTCCCGGCCGGGCGGCGACAGGAACTTAACCGCTATAGCGCACCGCCCACACCTTTGACGAGGAGTCGATCGAATGAGTCCACAGCTCATGCGGAGAAGGACCCTGTTGTCAGCTCTCGCCGCGGGGACCGTCGCGGCCACCACCGGTGTCGCGCTGCCCACCGAGGCGCAGGCCAAACGCTGCCGGGCGGCGAAGACCGGCCCGGTCACCGTCGCCTACATCGAGGTCAACGACCACAGCATGCTGAGCGCCGGCAAGTACACGCTGGCGAACGGCGGCGCGCAGGTGATCGACGTCGCGGTCATCTTCGCGGCGAATATCAACTACGACGGCACGAACGCCTACCTGTCCTGCAACGAGAACGTCCAGAACGTGCTCGACAACGTCGCCACCCAGGTCCGGCCGCTGCAGCAGAAGGGCATCAAGGTCCTGCTGTCGATCCTCGGCAATCACCAGGGCGCCGGTTTCGCCAACTTCCCGTCCCAGGCCGCGGCCGACGCGTTCGCCCAGCAACTCGCCGACACGGTCAATCAGTACGGCCTGGACGGTATCGACTTCGACGATGAGTACGCCGAGTACGGCAACAACGGCACCGGCCAGCCGAACGACTTCTCCTTCGTCTACCTGGTCCAGGCACTCCGCCAGAAGCTGCCGACCAAGCTGATCACCCTCTACGACATCGGCCCGGCCGCGGACCGGCTGACCTACAACGGCCAGAGCATCGCCAACACCTTCAACTACGCCTGGAACCCGTACTACGGAACCTGGAGCGTCCCGAGCGGCCCGACGTCGAAGTCACGCCTGTCCCCGGCTGCCGTCTCGTACACCGCGACGAGCTCGTCGACCGCGGCCAGCCTCGCTAAGCGCACGGTCAACGAGGGGTACGGCGTCTTCCTCACCTACAACCTCACCGAGGCCGACACTCACACCTACATGTCCGCGTTCACCCAGAAGCTCTACGGCAGCGCGACTGTCTACACGCCCTAGAAGTCGTACTCCCACCCCGGCTGCCAGTTGAACGGCGCATTGATCAGTTCCTCGAGGGGCGCTCGGCTGCCCAGGAGGTGCTCGATGGACCACCGGTTCGCCGAGTGGGCGACCACGAGCACCACCTGGCCGGCGTACCAGCGCTGGATGTCCTCGAGGAACGACCGCGTCAACTCGAGGACGTCCCAGTAGGACTGTCCGCCGGGGAACGGCTTACGCACCCGGTCGACGCGCGGATGCAGCGCGTCGACCGGTGCGCCGTTCAGCTCGCCGTAGTTGCACTCGCGAAGCCGCCAGTCCTGGAAGTGCGGGGCGGCCAGCTCGGCCAGCTCGACGGTGTGCACCGCCCGGCGCAGGTCGGAGCTGAAGACGACGTCGACGTCGCGCCGCCGCAGGCCCATCGCTTTCGCTTCCCGGATCCCCTCCTCGGACAACTCCCCCGGCAACCAACCGGTCGCGACGCCGTTCTCGTTGTCGACAGTGATCGAGTGGGTCTCGTATATCAGCCTGGTCACAGCTCACAGCTAACCCGCTTTTGCTTCATTACCGGCGGGTATATACTCAAGTTACTCGTGAGTACGACGACGCTGCCAAGAGGTAGGGGAATCCTGTGAGCCACTACAAGTCGAATCTGCGGGACATCGAGTTCAACCTGCTCGAGGTCCTGGGCCGTGACGAGGTGCTCGGGCAGGGCCCGTACGCCGAGATGGACGTCGACACCGCGCGCGAGGTGCTGGCCGAGATCGACCGGCTGGCCAAGCACGAGCTGGCCGAGTCCTTCGCCGAGGCCGACCGCAACCCGCCGGTCTTCGACCCGGACGCGCACGAGGTCCGGATGCCCGAGGCGTTCAAGAAGAGCTACCACGCCTATATGGATGCCGAGTGGTTCAAGCTCGAGCTGCCGGCTGAGCTCGGAGGTCAGCCGACCCCGCCGTCGCTGCGCTGGGCCGCTGCCGAGCTGGTGCTGGGCGCCAACCCGCCGGTCCACATGTACGCCGCGGGCCCCAACTTCGCGCATGTCCTCTGGCGCAACGGCACGGAGCGGGACCAGAAGATCGCGCACCACATCATCGAGCGCGGCTGGGGCGCCACCATGGTGCTGACCGAGCCGGACGCCGGTTCCGACGTGGGCGCCGGGCGTACGAAGGCCACGCTGCAGGAGGACGGCAGCTGGCACCTCGAGGGCGTCAAGCGGTTCATTACCTCGGGCGAGCACGACCTGACCGAGAACATCGTCCACCTGGTGCTGGCCCGGCCGCAGGGCATCGAGGGTGTGGGTGGTCCGGGGACCAAGGGTCTGAGCCTGTTCGTCGTACCGAAGCACCACTTCGACCTGGAGACCGGCGAGCTGACCGGGGAGCGCAACGGCGCCTTCGTGACGAACGTCGAGAAGAAGATGGGCATCAAGGTCTCCACGACCTGCGAGATCACCTTCGGCGACGGCGTCCCGGCCAAGGGCTGGCTGCTCGGCGAGGTGCACGACGGCATCGCGCAGATGTTCCAGGTGATCGAGTACGCGCGGATGATGGTCGGCACCAAGGCGATCGCCACGCTGTCCACCGGCTACCTGAACGCGCTCGAGTACGCGAAGGAGCGGGTGCAGGGCGCGGACCTGACCCAGCCGGCCAAGGACGCCCCGCGGGTGACGATCACGCACCACCCGGACGTTCGTCGTTCGCTGCTGACCCAGAAGGCGTACGCCGAGGCGCTGCGGGCGCTCGTTTTGTTCACGGCGACGTACCAGGACCGTGCGGAGCAGGCCCGGTACGCCGGTGAGCACGACACCGTCGCCGAGGGTGTGAACGACCTGCTGCTCCCGCTGGTCAAGGGCTACGGCTCGGAGAAGTCCTGGACGTTGCTCGGGACCGAGTCGCTGCAGACCTTCGGTGGATCCGGCTTCCTGCAGGACTACCCCATCGAGCAGTACGTGCGGGACGCGAAGATCGACACGCTCTACGAGGGCACGACCGCGATCCAGGGCCAGGACCTGTTCTTCCGCAAGATCATCAAGGACCAGGGCAAGGCGCTGGGCCACCTGGCCGAGCAGATCCAGGGCTTCGTCGCTTCCGAGGCGGGCAACGGCCGGCTGAAGGAAGAGCGGGCGCTGCTGGCGAAGGGCCTGGAGGACACCCAGAAGATCCTGGGCGTGATGGGCCAGGCGCTGATGGCGAGCAACCCGCAGGCGGAGAACGGCGACCCGCGCAACATCTACAAGGTCGGCCTGAACACCTCGCGGCTGCTGTTCGTCCTCGGTGACGTGGTCTGCTCCTGGCTGATGCTGCGGCAGGCCGAGATCGCGCTGAACGCGCTCGGCGGCGAGCTCTCCGCGAGCGAGCAGGACTTCTACACCGGCAAGGTGGCCGCGGCTCAGTGGTTCGTGCGCTCCACGATGCCGACGGTCCGCGCGGAGCGAATCAAGGCCGAGCTCACCGACCTCGACGTGATGGACCTGCCCGAGTCCGCCTTCTAACCCCCAGACACCTCCGGCTCGGACCCTTGCGCGGCCCGAGCCGGAGGCTTCCAAACTCGGCGCCCTTCGGCGCCGGTTGGAGGGCAGGGCTCGGCGCCCCTCTCCAACAGCCGGCGCCGGAGGCGCCGCCACTCGGGGCAGATTGATCTGCCCCGGGTTGCCCCACGATCTGCCCTGGTGAGGAACTGCGGTTTGTAGCAGCGTTTCTGCCCGTGGCAACACCGCGACCCTGGCTTGGCTTCCCCTGTCCGAGCCAGGGTCGCGTCACGTCCGGGGCCGGAACCGCCTGCCCGGGTATTGCGTCCGTGTGATCGTGTCCCGGTCCGCTCGTCGTACGCTGTCTGCGATGCTCTCCCGCCTCCGCCGCCTCATAGTGCTGCTCGCCCTCCTGGTGGTCCTCCCGATCACCCCGGCACGCGCCGCGACCCCCGAACTGCCGGACCGGATCGCCGCCGGCTGGCGCACCGACCGGATCTACCTGGACCCGCGACTCGCCCCGGCGTTCCCGGCCGCCGAGCTGACCCGGATCCGCACCGCGGCCAGCACGGCCGCCTTCGGGGTGTACGTCGCCCTCGTGCCGCAATCGCCGTACACGCGAGAGCACCTGGTCGACCTCCCGACCCTGCTGCAGGCGCGGATCGGGCAACCCGGGTTGTACGTCGTCCGCGTGGTCTCGGACGACTACTGGTCCGGCCAGGAGGAGCTGTTCCGGGCCGGCGGCCTGAAGGGGCGCAGCCTCGTGAGCGTGCAACTCGACGACGAACAGCGCTACGACGTCGTCGATGATCACCCCGCGCCCGGCATCGTCCGCACGATCCAGGAGGCGGCAACGGCGTACGACGGCCGCCCGCTGCCCCCGGTCCCGGCCGGGGACCTGGAGCCGGAGCGCGAAGACCGCGGCCTGTCGGTCACGGACCGCGAGGACCGGTCCGCGTACATCGGTATCGGGGTCGGCGCGGTGGCCGGGTTCGCTCTGACGCTGTGGCTCTCCCTGCGCCGCAAGCGACGCAAGCAGGACCCCCGCGGACCGTTCGGCAAGCCGTCGGTCGGCGTGGCGCAGCTGCGGACCAAGGCGGATCAGTACATCCGCCGCGCCGACCGGGCGATCGAGCGACCGGGCTTGCGTACCAAGTTGTCCGTGCGGCAGCTCAATCAGCGCGACGATGCCACCCGCCGGCTGGACGCCGCGCGTGCTCTGCGCAATCGCCGGCCGGACGATCTGCTCGCGTTGGCCGGCGCTTTCGTTCTGGCCCGGCAGGCGGAGCAGGTCGCCGGCGGGTCACCCGTCAAGCCGCCGTGCTTCTTCGACCCCACCCATCAGCCCGGTACCAGGACGGTCACCTGGCAGGACGACATCGAGGTGCCCGCATGCACGCACTGCGCCCAGGCGTTGGCCAAGGGCCGCCGGCCGCTCGGGCTGCGGGTCTGGCGGAAGGCCGGCCGGTTCGGCCGCGACCGCGAGATCGTCTCCTACTGGGACCTGGATCCCGAGGACAGCCCGATGGTCGCGACCGGCTTCGGTGCGCTGTCCGATGACTTGCCCGAGCTGGTCGCCGAGCGGCAGGACGAGCCCCGGTGAAGCGCGCCGTACTGTTGCTCATCGCAACGATCATCGCGCTCGGCCCGGCGCTGCCCGCCGCGGCCGCGCAGCCGGCCGACCCCCGGATCGCCGCCGCGGTGGCCGCGTGGTCCGCCGGCCCGTTATATGTCGATCCCGACTTCGCGAGCATCGTCGACGAAGCTCCCCTGCTACAGGCGATCGCGACGGCCAAGGTCCGGGTGTACGTCGCGGTCGTACCGACCGGGAAGTGGTTCCCCGAGCAGGGCGACACCGCCTTGCTGGCCGGCTGGCTGGCAGCGGGTAACCACCAGCCGGGTCTGTACGTCGTGATGGACGGCGACACGACGTACGGTGTGGCCCACGAGATCGCCGCGCGGGCAGCGAGCAGCACCTGGGCGGAACCGAGGCAGGCGATGAGCGGCCAACTGTCCGACTACCTCGGCGAACTGCGGGTCGGCGACCGCTACCAGCCGGAACCGGCCAGGACCGAACCCCTCCCGCCGGAGCCGGAGCGGACGTACCCGAAAGAGCGGTTCACCGTGGGCAAGGCGATCGGCAACGGCGCCGGGGGTGGCGTGCTCGGCCTTCTCGGTGGAGCCTTGCTGGCCGGCCTGGTGCTGGGAGTGGCGGCGATCGTCGCCGGACGACGCGAAGGACGGTCATGAGAGCCCGGAACTGCCTGATCCTGCTGACGACGGCGCTGGTCGCGTTGCTGCCGGCGCTTCCCGCCGCGGCCGGGACCACCCAGACGCCGGCCGAGCGGGCCCGCCAGATCGCGACCGCGCTGGCCAAGGATCCGCTGTACATCGATCCGGCGTACAAGTCGGCCCTGCCGGAGACGCTGCGCACCGACGTCCGGGACAAGGCCACGGCGCTCGGCTACCCGGTCTACTCGATCGTGCTGCCGCTGACCCCGAGCGACGCGTTCCAGGGCAAGGAGAGCACGGTCCTCACCCTGGTGATCGATGCCCTGCGCAAGCCCGGCCTGTACGTCGTCGTCGACGGCGGCAGCCGTTTTCCCTGGTACGAGGCGCACGACCTGCCGCGGCTCGACGAGAGCCGGCTGAGCGCGGTTCGGGACCGCGCTCTCGACGACACCGGGTACGACGCCGGGCCGACCGAGGTGCTGGCCCGCATGTACGAGCTGCTGGCGTCGCCGACCCTTCCCTCGAGCACTCCGACAATCTCCACAGGCTCGGGCTCGATGGGTGACGAGGACTCGGATGACTCGTCCGGCTCCGGTGCGAAGGTGGCGCTCTTCATCGTCCTCGGGATCGTGGCCTTGGTCGCCCTCGGGTTGGTCATCGGTCTGCTGCGCCGGAGGTCCGGCGGTGGGGTGTCGCGGGAGAAGGCGTTCCGGATCCCGCCGCATGTCGCGGCGACCGTCGCGGCCGAGCGTCGCCGGCGGCTGGTCCGCGAGAACACCGACCAGCTCACCAGCCTCGGATCGCAGCTCGCGGCGCTGCCGACCGTGGAGGGTCCTGGCCTGCGCCACCAGCAGGCCGCACTCGACTACTACGCTGCCGCGGGCAAGGTCCTCGACTCGTCGACCGCGCTGGTCGACCTGGTCGGGGCGATGGTGCTGCTGGACAAGGCGCGCCGCGAGTACGACGTGTCCGTGGCGATCGCGGCCGGCCGGACGGCGAACGCCGTACCGGAGTTGTGTGCTTTCAATCCCTTGCACGGAAGGGCTGCCGGCAAACCGACCCAGGTCGAGGCCGACGGAACGACAATGACGCTGCCCCTGTGCGCCGAGTGCCGCCAGGCGCTGAAGCGCGGGAAGGCGCCGGCGTCGTTACCGGGCGACGACGGGCCGTACTGGTACGGCGACACCCTCTGGGCCCGGACGTTCTACGGCACGACCGGCGACGACCTCGCCGCGGCCGTCTCCCGGGGCGAGTTGCGCCGCTGACCTCGGGCTTGTCTGGGGACCGGCTCAGGGGCGGCTCGGGGGATCTGCCGGATCCTGCGGGGCCGGTCCGCGACCTACTGTCGAGCGGACAAGGCGGGCGGGGCGGGAGAAGAGGCGGACGATGGCGGAGAGCAAGCAGCTCGGGGCGATACTTCTGGTGGCCGCGGCCGGGCTGGCGTTCTGGCAGTTCGGGGACCGGGACTCCGACGACCGGCACCAGATCGACGAGAAGATCACTACGGTCCAGCTGGCCGCCGAGCACGCCGACGTCAGCATCCAGGTGTCCGACGACGACACCACGACGGTCCAGGAGAAGCGCACGTACTGGCTGTGGAAGCACGGCGACACGTATTCGGTGAAGGACGGCGTACTCAAGCTCGACGCCGACTGCGGCTGGCAGTGCAGCGCCGACTTCGTCGTGACGGTCCCGCGCGGTACGAAGGTCACCGGGGAGAACGGCAGCGGCGACCTCTCGATCACCGGCGTCAGCGGGGTGGACGCGAAGTCACGGTCCGGCAAGATCGAGCTCGACGACGTCACCGGCGACGTGAAGCTCGACCTCACTTCGGGCGACGTCGAGATCGGCGATCTCACCGGCAAGCTGGACGTGAAGGCGAACTCCGGCGACATCGAGGCCTCCGGTCTCAAGGGCGGCCCGGTGAAGGTCGAGACCAGCTCCGGCGACATCAAGCTCCGGCTCGACGAGGCGAATGACGTACGGGCCAAGGGCACGAGCGGGGACATCGAGGTGACTGCGCCGACCGGCGGGTACAAGGTCACCACCGACACCCGCAGCGGTGATGTCGACAACGAGCTCGGCAACGACGCGAACGGCTCTCACACCATCGAAGCCACGACAGTGAGCGGGGACATCGACCTCAGCGGCAACTGATCCCGCGCCGGTCCCGACGGCTCAGGTTTGACGCCGGGTACCGATTGGATGCCGGGTGGTGCACAAGACACCCGATGTCATGGATTACGTCGTCGTGGCGGGGTAGGTTCGACAGTGTAGGGACGACTTCACGAGGAGGCTCTTCGGATGAGCATCGGTGTGGGGATCTTTCTGATGGTGGTCGGCGCCGTACTGGCGTTCGCCGTCCAGGACTCGTGGGACGCGGTGAACCTGACCGTCGTCGGCTACATCCTGATGCTCGCCGGTCTGGCCGGCATCGTGCTCTCGTTCTACATCACCAACCGGCGCCGTCGCGTCGAGACCGACGCTATCGACCCCGCGGTCGAAGAGGAGTACCGCGTCGTCGAGGAACACCACCGCGACATCAAGGAGTAGTTGCTCCCGAGAGGACCAACTCCAGTCGGGCGGGGCCGTCCGGGGTGACGCGGATCGGGACGCCCCAGTCCTGGCGATGCATGTGGCAGGCGGGGAACTCGACCTCCGCTGAGTCGTCGCAGGAAGCCGCTTGGACGGCTACGTGCAGGACCCCGTCGCCGACGCGTTCGTCAATGACGAGCCGGCGCGCAAGGTCGGTCGTGTCGCCCGCGCCCTCGCGGAGCAGGCTCTCCGGGGTCGAGGACACCAGTAGCCGCGTCGACGGACCGTACCGATCGTCCAGCTTCTGCCCCGGCGGCGGCGTGAACACGACCTCCAGCGTCACCTCGCCGGCCGCGATGTCCATCGGCGGCCGCTGCGTCCGCGTGCTGAACTCGTCCGCTTTCGCCGACGCACCCAGCGGGATCCGGGTCAGCCGGTGCGCGGCCGACTCGACCACCAGCAGTTCGTTGCCCACGACAACGGCACCGCTGGGCTCGGCCAGTCCGGTCGCCATCGTGTCGACCACCTCGGTGCGCGGGTCATAGCGTCGTACTGCGCCGTTGTAGGTGTCGGCGATCGCGATCGAACCGTCCGGCAGCACGGTCACCCCCAGCGGATGCTGGAGCAGCGCCTCGCTCGCCTTACCGTCCCGCAGCCCGAAGTCGAACAGGCCGGTGCCGACGGCGGTGTGCACCTCGGTGTCGATCCACCGCAGCGCGGAGATCTCCGAGTCGGCCAGCCACAGCCGATCGCCGTCGACCGCCAGACCGCTCGTCTGCGCGAACCACGCCTCGGTGAGTGGGCCGTTCTTCAAGCCCTCGTTGGTGGTGCCGGCGGCAACTTCCGTGACCTTCGTGAACGGATCGTAGGTCCACAACTGATGGACGCCGGCCATCGCGATCCACACCTTGTCCTGCCACCACGCGACATCCCACGGTGAACTCAGCACGTCCGTGCCGTCGCCGTCCATCCATTGCTTGCCGGTGCCAACCAATGTGGTGACCTGACCGCTGCCCAGGTTGATCCCGCGCAGCGCGTGGTTCACCGTGTCCGCGACGACGACGTCGTACCCGAGCTCGGCGGCGACGTCATCCGGGAGCAGGGTGAGCCCGTTCGGCTCGGAGAAGCTGGCCTGGTCGGCGGCGCCGTCGGCGAATCCACGGTGGCCGGTGCCGATCCGCCGTACGACGGTCTGCGCGTCAGCGGCGAGCTCGACGATGCTGTGGTTTCCGGCGTCGGCGACCAGGAAGCCGTTGTCCAGCGCAACCACCTTCGCCGGGAACCTCAGATCCGTGGGTTCCGCGGCGGGAGCGACGTACGGCGACTTCCCGCGGGTCAGCGTGCCTGCCTGCTCGTGCTGGGCGATCAGCTCCGCCAACTGCGCGTCCAGGGCGTGCTCGTGTCCTTCACCGGAGTACTGCGCGACGATGTATCCATTCGGATCCACCAGTACGAGCGTCGGCCACGCGCGGGCCGTGTAGTTCTGCCAGGTCACCAGCTCGGGGTCGTCGAGCACCGGGTGCGCCACCTCGTACCGCTCCACGGCCGACCGGACCGCCGCCTCTTCACCCTCGTGCGCGAACTTCGGCGAGTGCACGCCGACGATCACCAGCGCATCGCCGTACTTCTCCTCCAACGGCCGCAACTCGTCCAGCACATGCAGGCAGTTGATGCAGCAGAACGTCCAGAAGTCCAGCAGCAGAAACCGCCCACGGAAGTCCGCGAGCCTCAGCTCCCGTCCCCCCGTGTTCAACCACCCACGACCCTTGAGCTCCGGCGCACGCAGATACATACCCCCATTCTCCGCCGCCCCTCAATCCCATCACCCACCCGCCCACCATCCGACCCCACCCCCACGCGCCGGCGGGGGGGTGCGCTCGGGGTTAGCGGGGGAGGACGAGGGTGTCGGTGAGGAGTTTGGCGGTTTTGCGAAGGGTGGCTGGGGAGGAGGAGAGGTCCGCCGCCAGGGCGTAGGGGGTCAGGGGTTCGCCGGGGCCGACCAGGCGGTGGCGGTGGGCCAGGAGCCAGACGATGGCTCGGGGCCAGGTGGAGAGGCGGGCCTTGGCCAGGAGGTCGGGGGCGTCGCGGACGAGGCGTTCGGCGATGTCGAAGGCGTCGGGGGCGTACGCGTTGCCGAGGGTCTCGCCGGCCATTAGCCAGGCGTGCGGGGCCAGGACGGACAGGGTGGCGGCTTGGGACTTGTCCAGGCCGTGCAGATCGGGCTGTGGGGGTGAGCCCAGGCCGGACAGCGCCCGGTAGGCGTCTTCCAAGTCGTTGGTGGTGTCGTCGAGGAAGACCCGCTCGCCGGGTTTCGAGCCGATCGGGTCTATCATCGCAGCGGCTTCCAGCGCGGGTGTCCACACGTCCACCGCGTCGACCGCTTCGTCGACGGCGTCCAGCGGCAACTGGGTCCGCTCCCCGGCGAACTCCAGCCACGCCTTCACCACAACCGGCACCGCTTCGAAATAGGTGCTATCGGCAAGCACCTTGCGGGGCAGCCAGTGCGCGAGGAACAGCTCCACCAGTACGGCGCTGACCCGCAACGGACCGCCGACCGTATGGTCCACCGCGTGGTCGATCCACAACCGGACGATGTCCGCGGCGTCCTCCGGCAACCCCACGGCGTACCGCGACTCGAGGAACTCGTCGACCAGCTGATCGCGTTGCCGCGGTGACAGCAACGGCCGGATCGGCGGCCGGATCGGGCGCTCCGGCAACTGGGTCAGCCGGTTCACCAGCAGGCCGGAGAAGAACTCGAAGTCCTCGCTCACCGGCGGATCGTCGTAGTCGTTGGTCTCGCCGAGCGCCTGCAGGATGATCCCGGCCGCGGTCGGCGGGCGCACGGTCCGGATGCTCACCCGGCCGCCGCGCTGGTACGCCTCGAGCACCCGGTCCACCGGCGGGCCGACGAACACGTCCTTCACGATCGCGCCGAGGTTGTTGTCGATGAACACCACGACGGTGTGCGGATGCTGCTCGTCGTCGTAGTCGAGTACGACGCTCAGCCCGTCGCCGGTGATGTCCTCCGACACGATCGCGCTGGTGAGGCGGAACCCGGCGATCCGGGTCACCCACTCCGGCACCTGGGCCTGGGTGCGCAACCGGGACAGATGGGCTCGCTGCAGCGGCAACCGTCCGGCCGGGCCGACCGTGCGGGCCAGGCTCGTCAACAGGACAAAGGAATCCACGTCCCGGCGCTCGCCGAGCACGCGGGCGGCGTCGGCCCAGAAGAACCGCTCCACCTCGCCGATCTCGTCCGGGCGCCCGGCCGGCCACAGCTGGTCGGTGAGCATCGCCGCCGACCGCGCCACCGAGGCTTCGGCGATCACCGGGTGCAGCGCGCGGGGTGCGGCGGCCAGGTCGAGGGTCAGCGTCTCGAGGAGGGTCTCCAGCACGGCGACACTCGGCGTGATGTCGACATCGACACCCGCCGTGGGTCCGTGGGTCGGACCGGGGGTCGAACCGACCAGCCGCAGATGGCTGCGTCGTCCGTCCCGGTCACGAGGAGACTTGGTCACCTCCGTGAGATTACCCGCCACCAGCAGTCCCCCGCAGGCCGCTGCGCGCGTCCTGTGGACAACTACGCTCGTACACCCCGTCACCATCCGACGGCGGCCTGTACTCACCACCTTGGGCACCCACCAACCAATCCCCCGCGGGGAAAGTGGTTGGTGGGTGCCCAAAGTGGAGCTGCGTCAGCCCTTCAGGGCTCCTGCCATCAGGCCGCCGATGAACCAGCGGCCCAGCAGGATGTAGACCAGCAGGGTCGGGAACGAGGTGATCAGCGCACCCGCCATGCTGGCCGCGTAGTCGACCTTCTGACCGCCCGCCAGCGCCGCCAGGCCCAGCGTCACCGGGCCGTTCTGCTGCGTGGTGAGGAACAGCGCGAACAGGAAGTCGTTCCAGACCGAGGTGAACTGCCAGATCAGCGTCACCACGAACCCGGAGATCGAGATCGGCAGGATGATCCGCGCGTACGTCTGGACCAGTCCGGCGCCGTCCACCCGGGCCGACTCGATGATCTCGTTCGGCACGATCGTGGCGTAGTAGTTCCGGAAGATCAGCGTGCAGATCGGGATGCCGTAGATGACGTGCGCGATGATCAGCGTCGGAATTCCCCGGGTGACGTCCAGCTCGGTGAACGTCGTCCGCAGCGGCAGCATCACCGCCTGGTAGGGGATGAACATCCCGAACAGGATGAACGCGAACACGAGGTTCGCGCCCGGGAACCGCCAGCGGGCCAGCACGAACCCGTTCGCGGACCCGATCAGCGAGGAGATGATCGCGGCCGGGATCGCCAGCGACAGCGACCGGACCATGTACGGAGCCAGCACGTCCCAGGCCTTGCGCCACGGCTCCACCGTCCAGATCTGCGGAAGGTTCCACTGCGCCGCGGCGGTGGTGTCACTGGACGTCTTGAAGCTGCCGACCACCACGACGTACACCGGGATGAGGACGAACAGCAGGAACAGCAGCAGCAGGAGGTATTTGACGGACCGGCTCAGCCGGGTCGTCCCATCGGCACCGGTCCGCGGCTTGTGACGGATCGCTGCCGCGGTGGTGCCGGTGGCGGCATCGACGGCGGTCATTCGTTGGTCTCCTGCCGGACGGTGTACGCGACGTACGGGATGACGAGGACGGCGACGACCGCGAGCATCACGATCGCGATCGCGGCCGCCTTGGCCTGGTCGCCGCGCAGCAAGGTGTTCCACAGCAGGATCGAGGGCACCTCGGTGCGGAACTGGTTCGGCCCGGTGATCGCGTAGATCAGGTCGAACAGCTTCAGCGACATGTGGCCGAGGATGATCAGCGCCGACAGCGCGATCGGCGACAGCTGCGGGAACAGCACGTGCCGGTACAGCTTGAACTCCGAGGCGCCGTCGACCCGCGCCGCCTCGCGCAGCTCCGGCGGGATGCCCCGGAAACCGGCCAGGAACAGCGCCATGATGTACCCGGACAGTTGCCAGACCGCAGGTAGGGCGATGGACGCCATCGTAGTCCATCTGCTCCCCGCGGTCCACCACGAATTCTCCAGGAAATGCAGCTGGAGAATCTCGAACAGCCGGTTCAGCCCGCGCGCGTCGTCGCCCTGGGACGGGTTCAGCAACCAGCCCCAGACGACCCCCGAGGCGATCATCGAGATCGCCATCGGGAACAGGAAGATCGACCGGAACACGCCCTCGCCGGTGACCCCCTTCTCCAGCAGCAGCGCCCAGATCAGGCCGAAGATCAGCGTGCCCACGATGAACAGCACCGTGAGCACGCCGAGGTTCTTCAGCGAGTTGAGGAACCGGTCCTCACCGAACAGGTTCGTGTAGTTCTCGAACCCGACGTAGTTCGCCGAGCCCTTACGGGCGGTGTGCCGATCGGTCAGTGACGTGTTGAACGTCCACGCGATCAGCCCGTACACGAAGTACCCGAGCAGCAGCACGGTCGGCAGCAGCACCAGGGCACCGGGTCCCCAGGTGCGGATTCTTCCGTGCATGCTCAGCCCTCCGTCACGACGACAACCACGTCACCGGTCCTCAACTCGCCGCACATCAGCTCGTCTTCATCGCATTGGCGAGCGCTGTCTGCAGCTTGGCGACGTCCGGGCTACCGCTGAACTGGCTGATCGCGGACAGGATGTCGTTGTTCTGGCCCAGGGTGCACGCGGCACCGTGCGCGCAGGACGGGACGATCGTGTCCTTCTTCCAGTCCGCCATCGCGCCCTGCTGGTACTTCGGGTAGTCCGCCGGGTCGGCGTCCGAGCGGGCCGGGATCGAGCCCTTCTTGGTGTTGAACGCCTTCTGGCCCTCCGCCGAACCGACGGTCTTCAGCCAGCACTTCGCCCCGTCGGGGTCCGCGCCGTTCGTCGGCAGCGTGAACGAGTCCGCCAGGAATTGGAAGTTGCCCGCGGTCCCCGGCGCCGGCCAGTAGGTGTACGCCGTGTCCGGCACCTTGTCGGCCAGCTGCTGCGCGGCGACCCAGTCACCCATCAGCGTGTAACCGGCCTGGCCCTTGTTCACGTACCCCAGCGCGTCCGGCCAGTCGATCGCCTCGCGGTCGGCGTTGGTATAGGTCAGCAGCGTCTTGTACTTGTTCAGCGCCGCGGTCACGTTGGCGCCGGCCCAGTCGGTCTTGCCGTCCCACAGCCCCTTGAAGGCGTCCGGCTTCAGCTCGGCCAGCAGCACGGCCTCGACCAGCATCTCCTGGGCGAAGCCCTTGGAGATCGCCAGCGGAGCCTTCACGCCGGCGGCCTTCAGCTTCTCCAGGTCCGCGATCCACGCGTCCACGCTGGCCGGTGCGGTGGCACCGTCGATGTTCGCCTTCTTCAGCACCGCCGGGTTCGCCCAGACCACGTTCGCCCGGTGGACGTTGGCGGGGATCGAGTAGATCTTGCCGTCGACCGTCAGGTTGTCGAGCAGGTTCTGCGGGAAAGCCTTGTCCAGCCCGTAGTCCTTGTACAGCTGGCTGACGTCGTCGACCTGCCCGGCGTTGATGTAGTCCTTCAGCTCCGCACCGGCGTGCGCCTGGAACGTCGACGGCGGCTTACCCGCCTGCAGGTCGTTGGCCAGCACCTGCTTGGCGTTCGCCCCGGCGCCACCGGCGACCGCGGAGTTGACGAACTTGAAGTCCTTGCAGTCGGTGTTGAACACCGAGACCATGCCGTCCAGACCGGCCTTCTCGCCACCGTCGGCCCACCAGGTGAAGACTGTGACGTCCTTGCTCGCGGAAGAGTCCCCGCTGCCGCCGCTGTCGTCGCTGTTCCCGCAGGCGCTCACCGCGAGAAGACCCGCTGCACCCACCAGCGCCAGGGTCTTACTCAGACCACCACGCATGATTCACTCTCCGATCAGTTGATGGAGCCGCCTGTGACAACGATGCCCCCTTGACGGTGCAACTCTGGACACGCCGCGCGCCGAGTGTCAACGCTCCGCGCAGGCGCGTTGCGCAGACGTGACCCCACGCTATTCACTGGTGTGAGAGCGCGCACATTCCACGCCCGATCGGGCACTGTGCGCAGTCCGGTTGCGCGAAACTTTCCTACGGACGCAGGAGAACCTTGATCGCCCGGCGTTCGTGCATGGCTTTGTAGCCCTCGGCCACTTCTTCCAGCGGCAACTCCAGGTCGAACACCTTCCCGGGGTCGATCTCGCCGGCCAGCACGTCGGCCATCAGGGCCGGCAGATACGCCTTCGCCGGCGCCATCCCGCCGGCCAGTCCGACGTTCCGCCGGAACATCGTCCCGAGCGGGACCTCGACCCCGTGCGGCACACCGACGAAGCCGACCGTCGCCCCGGCGCGGGCCACGTCGAACGCGGTCGTCATCGCCTGTCCGGTGCCGACACACTCCAGTACGGCGTCCGCGCCGACCCCGTCGGTCAACTCCAGTACGGCGTCGTGCGCGGCATCACCGCGTTCGGCAATGATGTCCGTGGCACCGAACTCCACCGCCAGCTTCTGCCGTGATTCGTGCCGCGACATCGCCACCACCCGCTCGGCGCCCATCCGCGCCGCCGCGAGTACGCCGCACAGCCCGACCGCACCGTCGCCGACCACGACCACCGTGTCGCCGGCCTTCACCCGGGCCGCACGGGCGGCATGCCACCCGGTGCCCATCACGTCGGAGAGCGTGAGCAGTGCGGGGACGAGCGAGTCGTCCGGCACCTCGGGCGTCGCCACCAGCGTGCCATCGGCGTACGGGAGCTTGACGTACTCACCCTGGCCGCCGTCGGCCTGGTCGCTGCCGAAACCCGCCAGGTTCTGGCAGGCGCTCTGGTAGCCGGCCAGGCAGTGCGGGCAGGTGCCGTCGCTGATCACGAACGGCGCGATCACGAAGTCGCCCGGCCTGACCGTGCTGACCTCGCTGCCGATCTCCTCGACGATGCCGACGAACTCGTGGCCGATCCGGCTGCCCGGGCGGATCTTGTTCTCGCCGCGGTACGGCCACAGGTCGGAGCCACAGATGCATGAGGCAACGACTTTCACCAGCGCGTCGGTCGGACCGCCGATCGCCGGATCCGGGACGTCCTCGAGCCTGATGTCGTACGGCGCATGAATCGTGGTGGCTCGCATGAGTTCACCTTAGATCGTGGTGTAGCGGCCGCGGCGGTGGACCAGGGGTGGGATCTCGTCGGGGGCGAGCTCGACATGGGCGATCTCGAGCTGGACCTGCAGCGCCCAGCCGACCTCCGGCGGATCGGGTGAGAGCAGCGTGCACCCGGCCCACGTACTGACGCCGACCGGGGCGGGGCCCCACTCCGTGTCGATCCAGTCGATCAGGCGGAACGGGCCGCCGGGCGCTGGAGCGACGAAACCGAAGGCGTCCGCGAGCTGTTGATGTGGCGCACCGAGCAGCGACACCACCGCGATCCTTGCCTCACGCAACATTTCCCACAGGTCCGAGTCCGGATCGATCAGTCCGATCACGGACCCGGGCTCGCCGTCGGCGACCAGCATCGACGACACCGTGAGCCCGGCCCGCTTGCCGCCGTACGCCGTCGTCCAGAGGCCGACCGGTGACGGCAGTCGCCCGCGCAACCGCCGTACCGGACTCCGCTCGGACTCGGGCGGCAAGAACGGGTGATCGCCGTGGATCGTCATACCCGCAACTTACTTACCGCACGGTGACCCGGGTGGGCAGGGTGAAGGTGTCGATGGGGTGCGAGAGCAGGCCGCTGGAGCCCCGGACCGACTCGGGCCTGCCGTCGGCGTCGAAGGTGTAGCGGTAGGTCTCGCCGTACGAGCCGTAGCCCGAGCCGCCGGTGACGCGCAGGTTGTCGCCGTCGGGTTCGAGCGTGGTGGGCTCGGCCGCCGGGTCCGGGGAGGTCGGGTCGATCGCGTACAGCCGCCCACCGAGCACGACGATGTCGGTCACGCCCCAGAGGTTCGCGAACCGCCCGGTGAACCGGCCCAGGCCATCGGCAGCGCCGCGGTCCTCGGACGTGGCGAGGTCGATCAGCTTGAGCGCCGCCTCGGCCAGGGAGGTGGCCGGGCCGTCGATCGCGTTGGTCAGCACGGACACCGCGAGCCGGCGATCGCCGTCGACGAAGGTCTTGGTGATGTGACCCGGGTACCCACCGGCGTGACCGAAGACCTCGCGGTCGCCGACATTCGTCACCTGGAGGCCGAGCCCGTACCGCGGCCCGTCCTCCTTGCCGGTCTTCCACAGCGGGTGCTGCATCTCGCGCTTCGACTTGTCCGTGAGCAGCCGGTCGTCACCGGGCAGGTGCGCGGAGAAGTAGGTCACCAGGTCGCGGGCGTTGCCGAAGAACCCGGTCGCCGAAGCCAGGGCCCGGGTGTCGACGTGCTCGATCGGCACCCGCTGGTCGGCGTACGCGAGCGCGCTGTAGCCGACGGCGTACTCACCCAGCCGGGCCGGATCCAGCTCCGGCCCCAGCCCGGACAACCCGAGCTTGTCCACGATCGCGGTCTGGACGTAGGAGTTGTACGACGTTCCCGCGGCCGCCTCGACGACCAGACCGAGCAGGCCGTAGCCGATGTTCGAGTACTTGAAGCGGTCGTTCTCCGGCAGCACGGCCGACGACTCCTGGCGCAGGACCGCGAGCAGCTCGTCACGGTCGGGGAAGCTTGTCTCCAACTGCCACCAGTCGGCGGCCTGGCTGTCCCGGGTAATGCCACCGGCGTGCGCCAGCAGCTCGCGGATGGTCCGCTCACCCAGCGGCGTGTCCACGATCTCAGTGACGTGCTGGGACGCCTTGTCGTCCAGGCGCAGCCGGCCGTGCTCGACGAGCTGGAACACGGCCGTCGCGGTGAACGTCTTCGAGTGCGACGCGATCCGGAACAGGTGCTGCTCGGTCAGCGGTACGGCGTTCTCCACGTCGGCGAAACCGTACGACGCGGAGAACGCGATCCCCTCCCCGGCGTACACGGCGGCCTGGACCCCCGGCACCCGCTGGTAGCGCTGGTTGAACGCCAGCCAGCTGTCGTAGTAGGCAAGTGCCTCGGTCAAGCTCGGTGTCACGGTGGTCTCCTGGACGGGTCGGCGGCTGGCGGTACCACTGTCATATCCTCCGTTTCAGGGTCAGCTCAACGACGCTTCGGCAGCAACTTCAACACCGCGAGTCCCGCGAACAGGAGCGCGAACCCGGCGGCGAGCCGTCACGATCCGCTCGGCGACGAAGACGAGCCCGAGCCCCATCCCCACCTGCTGCAGGGCGTACGGCGCGGTGAGCCGGTTGAGGCGGTGAGCCCGGAGGTTCTCGAGCCCGTGGCGGTCTGTAGTCTTTACGTCAAAACTCACTGTGAGTGCACGATCTCTTTCAGCGAGATCACGCAGTGTGTCGGCGGGACTGAATGACACGGAAGCGACTCGCAACGTAGGCGCCGTCGGTGTAGGTCGCGTTGGCGGCCGGATTGGCGCCGGTGCCGTGGAAATCGCTGAAAGCAGCCGATTGGTTGACGAACACCTGGCCGGTCAGGTTCTCCGACAGTGCGACACCGGCGTCGAGCGCGGCCTCGCGGGCCTCGTCGAGCACCTTCGCGTCGGTGGAGTAGATCCCGGCCGTCATCGCGCCGCCCTCGGTGACGGTGGACCGGAACAGCTCGATCGACTCGGCGGTGTCGGCGGTCTTGACCAGGAACGACACCGGTCCGAAGCACTCGCGCCCGTACACCTCGGCGTCCTTGGCCTCGATGGCGACCAACAGCGGAGTGCGGACCACGGCATCCGGGAAGGCCGGGTGCTTGATCGCGCGCGACTCCAGCACGACCTCGCCGTACTCCGGGGCGAGCTCGAGCCGGCTGATCACGGCCTGGTTGACGATGCCGCCGAGGATCTCGACCGCGCGGGCGTCGTCGCCGAGCAGTTTGCCCATCGCGCCCGCGATGCCGGCGCCGACCTCCTCGAAGGACTTGTGGCCTTCGTCGGTCTCGATGCCGCCGGCCGGGACGAAGATGTTCTGGGTCGTGGTGCACATCTGGCCGGAGTACAGCGAGAGCGTGAACGCGAGGTTCCCGGTCAACGCTGTGAAGGAGTCGGTGGAGTCGATGATGACCGCGTTCACACCGGACTTCTCGGTGAAGACGGTCGCCTGGGTCGCGTTCTGCTCCAGCCACTCGCCGAACTCGCTACCGCCGGTGAAGTCGATCAGCTTCACCTCGGGCCGGGTCGCCAGCGGCTTGGCCAGGCCGTCGCCGGCCCGCTCGACGGCCAGGGTGACCAGGTTCGGATCGAAGCCGGCCTCGGCGAGCACCTCGCGGCACACCTCGACGGTGATCGCCAGCGGCAGGACGGCCAGCGGGTGCGGCTTCACGACCACGGCGTTGCCGGTGACCAGGGAGGCGAACAGGCCCGGCCAGGAGTTCCAGGTCGGGAAGGTGTTGCAGCCGATGACCAGCGCGACGCCGCGGCCGGTGACGGTGAACGTCTTGGTCATCCGGATCGGGTCGCCCTTGGCAGGCTTCTCCCAGACCGCCTCGGCCGGGTAGCGGTTCATCTCCTCGTACGCGTACGCAACCGCCTCCAGCGCCCGGTCCAGCGCGTGCGCGCCGCCGGCCTGGAACGCCATCACGAACGCTTGGCCACTGGTGTGCTGGACCGCGTTGGCCAGCTCGAAGATCCGCTTGTGCAAGCGGTCGAGGATCTCCAGGGTCACCCCGGTACGGACGTCGATCCCGGCCCGGCGCCAGTCCGCGATGCCGTTCTGGGCCGCGGCGAGCAGCTCATCCAGTCCGTCCTCGACCACGCGCGGGTAGGAGACGTCCATGGTGATCCCGTACGGCGACTGCTCGGTGACGACCGTGCCGCGGGTCCCGGGGGTCTCCAGGGCGTACGCCGTACCGAGGTGGGCCTCGAACGCGGTCTTGCCGTCGGCCGCCGCGGTCTCGCCGTACACCCGCGGGCTCGGCGACTCGGGGAAGGCAGAGTGGTACCCGCGGCCGCGGATCGCGGTCAGAGCGGCGTCGAGGCGTTCACGATGAGCGGCGAGCAGATCGGTCATAGTGCGATGTTACAGTCGTTGACGCAACCGGCAATAGAGTGTCACAAGCTTCTTCTCGATGGGGCAGATGGATGGGTGACGGACTGGCGGCGCGGGTGGCCGCGGCGATGTGGGCGGAGGACACCGCCAGCGCCGGCCTGGGTATGCGGCTGGTGGACGTCGCCGACGGTATGGCCCGGATCGAGATGCCGGTGCGCGAGGACATGGTGAACGGGCACGGGATCGCGCATGGTGGATTCGTGTTCTGCCTCGCCGACTCCGCGTTCGCCTTCGCCTGCAACGCCCGCAACCAGGTCACCGTCGCGCAGGCCTGCGACATCGTCTTCGTCGCCCCGGCCCGGCGCGGGGACCTGCTCGTCGCCGAGGCCCGCGAGCGCACGGCGTTCGGCCGGAACGGGATCTACGACGTGACCGTCCGGCGCGGCGACGAGGTGATCGCCGAGTTCCGCGGCCGGAGCCGGCAACTGTCCGGCACGATCATTGGTTCGGAGGATTCATGACGCGTGAGGCCTTTCTCGTGGACGGCGTCCGTACGCCGATCGGACGGTACGGCGGTGCGCTCGCCGCGGTCCGGCCCGACGACCTGGCGGCGCACGCCATCTCGTCGCTGCTGAACCGGCAGGCCGTCGACCCCGCGCTGATCGACGACGTCATCCTCGGCTGCGCGAACCAGGCCGGCGAGGACAACCGGAACGTGGCCCGGATGGCGGTGCTGCTGTCCGGCCTGCCCGTCTCGGTGCCGGGTACGACGATCAACCGGCTGTGCGGATCGGGTCTGGACGCGGTCGCGTCGGCGGCCCGGTCGATCATTGCCGGAGACAACGACATCGTCGTGGCCGGTGGGGTCGAGTCGATGTCACGAGCACCATTTGTGATGCCTAAGGCAACGACTGCCTTCTCCCGGCAGGCCGAGATCTTCGACACCACGATCGGCTGGCGGTTCGTCAACCCGGCACTCAAGGAGCAGTACGGGATCGACTCGATGCCCGAGACCGCGGAGAACGTCGCCTCGGACTACGGCATCTCTCGCGCGGACCAGGACCTGTTCGCGCTGCGGAGTCAGCAGCGGGCAGCCAAGGCGCAGGCCAACGGGCGGCTGGCAGAAGAGATCGTGGCCGTCGACGTACCGGGTAAGCGTGGCGCGATCACCGTCGTTGATACCGACGAGCACCCGCGGGAGACCTCACTCGAAGCCTTGGCTGCGCTGAAGACTCCGTTCCGCTCGCCCGGCACGGTCACGGCGGGCAACGCGTCCGGAGTGAACGACGGTGCCGCCGCCCTGCTGGTGATGAGCGGCGAGGCGGTCGAGCGGCACGGGTTCACCCCGCTGGCGCGGATCGTCGGTACGGCGGCCGCCGGGGTGCCGCCGCGGATCATGGGGATCGGGCCGGCACCCGCCACCCGCAAGCTTCTCGATCGCTCCGGTGTCGCACTGGCCGACGTCGGCGTGATCGAGCTGAACGAGGCGTTCGCCTCGCAGTCCCTGGCCGTACTGCGCGAGCTCGGGCTGCCCGACGACGCCGAGCACGTCAATCCGAACGGCGGCGCCATCGCCCTCGGCCACCCGCTGGGGATGTCCGGCGCCCGTCTCGCCCTCACTGCAGCCTTGGAGCTTCGCCACCGCGATGCCGGCTACGCGCTGGCGACCATGTGCATCGGCGTCGGCCAGGGCATCGCTACCCTGCTCGCCCGTCCGTAGGAGGAGTTTTATGCTCGGTGAGGCTTGCCCCGAGGAACTACGGGACGCCGGTGAGCGGCTGTCCGTCGACGAACTCCGGTCGCGCCAACTGTCGTTGCTACAGGCAACTGTGCGGCGCGCGTACGAGAACGTCCCGCACTATCGCGCCGCTTTGGACGCGGTCGGCTTCAAGCCCGGGGATCTACAGGAGTTCTCCGACCTCAGCCGGTTGCCGTTCACCGCGAAGAAGGAGCTGCGGGACAACTATCCGTTCGGGATGTTCGCCGTACCGCGGTCCGAAGTGGTCCGGGTGCATGCCTCGTCTGGGACGACGGGACGGCCCACGGTGGTTGGGTACACGCGGCGGGATCTGGACAACTGGGCGGATCTGATGGCGCGGTCGATCCGCGCCGCCGGCGGGCGTGCGGGCGATGTTTGTCATGTTGCCTACGGCTACGGTCTGTTCACCGGCGGCCTCGGTGCGCACTACGGAGCCGAGCGGCTCGGGTGCACCGTCGTACCCGTGTCCGGTGGGATGACGGAGCGGCAGGTCGATCTGATCCGGGACTTCGGTGCGCGGATCATCATGGTCACGCCGTCGTACTTCCTGTCGATCGTGGACGAGATGGCCGCGCGGGGGCTGGATCCGCGGGACACGTCGTTGCGGATCGGGATCTTCGGCGCCGAGCCGTGGACCGAGCAGATGCGTACTGAGGTCGAGCAGCGCACCGGGATCCACGCGGTCGACATCTACGGACTGTCCGAGGTGATGGGGCCGGGCGTCGCGCAGGAGTGCGTCGAGACCAAGGACGGGCTGCACATCTGGGAGGACCACTTCTACCCGGAGATCATCGACCCCGTCACCGGCGAGGTGCTGCCGGACGGCTCCGAGGGCGAACTCGTCTTCACCACCCTCACCAAGGAAGCCTTCCCGGTGCTGCGCTACCGCACCCGGGACCTGACCCGGTTGCTCCCCGGCACCGCCCGCCCCGGGATGCGCCGGATGGAGAAGATCACCGGCCGGACCGACGACATGATGATCGTCCGTGGCGTGAACGTCTTCCCCACCCAGATCGAGGAACAGATCCTCCTGGTCGACGGCCTCACCCCTCACTACCTCTGCATCCTCACCCGCCCCAACCGCCTCGACGAACTAACTGTCCAAGTCGAAGCCGCCCCCGACCTGACCGACCGCGCCACCGCAGCCACCAACCTCTCCCGCCGCATCAAGGACCGAGTAGGCGTCACGGCCACCGTCGAGGTCCTCGCCCCCCATGCCCTGGAACGCTCCCTGGGCAAAGCCAAACGAATCCGCGACGACCGCAATATCTGACCCGGCGTGCTACAGGAGGGCTTCGGACCGGGGTACGGCGTGTTTGGTCTTGCGGAAGGCGGGTGCGCGGATGTGCGGGCGGACCAAGGCCTCCACCTCGAAGTCTTCGAGGTGGAACTTGGTGGCTATTTCGCGGTACGAGGCGCCCGTGCGGGGCGCCGTACTCCCTCCGAGCATGCCACCCCCGGATCACTTTGTGCACCCACCGACCGTTTCGTGGCCGGAAATATGGTTGCTGGGTGCACAAGGTGGGGGTGTACGGTGCTCGTGCCGGTGGACGACACCGCCGGCGGCGGAGAGGAGGTGAGCGCGATGTCGAGTCCGACAGTCGTGCTGCCCGTCCGCCGTACCCGCGGCTGAGACCGGGTGGCTCCCATCACCACAGGAGCTTTCGAATGACCGAAGTACAGCGTCCGCCGCTGACCGCCGACGAGCGCGTTCAGCTGATCGGATGGCTCGACCTGCAGCGTTCCTTCGTCCGGATGAAGTGCGAAGGGCTGAGCGAAGAAGACGCCCACCGCAAGGTTCTCGGGACGTCACCGTTGATGACGATGGCGGGAGTCGCCGCGCATCTGCGCTGGAACGAGTGGGCCTGGTTCCAGCTCAACCTGGTGGGCGTACCCGACACCGGCCAGAGTCCGTGGACCGAAGGTGGTCACCCGGACGCGGAGATGTTCGTGGCCGACGTACCCCTCGCCCAACTGCTCGACGAGTATGACGCCGAGTGCACACGATCCAACGAGGCCATCGCCACGCTGTCCCTCGACACGGTCGAGCAAGGCCCGTACGCGGCCAAAGGGGACGCCGCCTCACTGCGCTATATCCTCTGCCACATGATCGAGGAGACCGCCCGCCACGTGGGCCATATGGACATCATCAGAGAGCTCCTCGACGGCCGGACCGGCTACACGAAGCCGGACGAAGCATGAGGCCGCCGCTGACCGCCGACGAGCGGACCCAGTTGACCGGCTGGCTCGACCACCTCCGGTCGCTCGTCCGGACGAAGTGCGAAGGTCTGAGCGAGACCGACGCGCACCGGAAGGTGCTGCCGACCTCGCCACTGATGACGGTGGCGGGACTCGTGGCCCACATGCGCTGGGTCGAGTACTCCTGGTTCACCATGAACCTGCTGGGTACGCCGGACACCGGCCAGACCCCGTGGACCGACGACGGCCACCCCGACGCGGAGATGTTCGTCGACGAGGTACCGCTCGCCCAACTGCTGGACGAGTACGACGCGGAGTGCGCGCGATCCAACGAGATCGTCGCCGGCTTCGACCTGGGCGACGTGGAGCGGGCCGAGGTCCGCGACTCCGGTCAAGCGTCGGTCCGGTACATCCTCTGCCACATGATCGAGGAGACCGCCCGCCACCTGGGGCATCTCGACATCATCCGGGAACTCCTCGACGGCGCGACCGGCTACGAGAAGATGAACTGAGCCTGACCGGGTCGGTCTTCGCGGAGACTGACCCGGTTACAGCTGCGCCGCACGGTGGATAGGATGTCCGACATCTGGCACGGGGTAGCGACAAGAGGTGCGATGAGGGAACCCTCCGTACGCCGTTATTCCGGGCGGTCGGTCGAGGAGTGGAAGGCTGCGCGCCGGGAGCGACTGCTGGCCGCGGCACTGGAGTTGTTCGGGACCGAGGGCTATCCGGCGACCTCCGTGGAACGCCTGTGTACACAGGCGAAAGTGTCCACGCGGCACTTCTACCACGAGTTCCAGAACAAGGAGGCCGTGCTACTCGCGGTGCACGCGCAGGTCATCGAGCTCGCCGTCCGGAGCACTGGCGACGCGCTCCGCGCGACCGCGGACCGGCCGGTCCGGGAGCGGATCACGGCGGCCGTCGACGGGTACCTGCGGACGATCATGACGGACCTGCGCCGGGCCCGGATCTCGTTCGTCGAGGTGGTCGGTACGAGCCCCGCGGTCGAGGAGCAGCGGATCGCGTTCCGGGAGCTGCTGATCGGCAGTGTGCGCGACCTCGGCGACACCGCGGTCGATCGCGGCGAGATCAAGCGCAAGGACTTCCGCTTCCTCGGGCTGGCGTTCTTCGGTGCGGTCAACACCGTCGTCTACGACTGGATGCTGGCCGATCCGCGTCCGCCCGAGCAGAAGGTGCAGACGTCGTTGCGGGAGCTGGCGGTCCAGCTGATCACGAGCTGACCGGCGTCACGACGAGCTCAGGCGCTTGCGGAGCTCGGCGACTGCCTCTTCCGGGGTGAGCGATGCGCCCGCGTCGTACGCGGCGTCGAACGCTTCGTTGCCCAGGGCATCGTGCAGCCGGTCGGAGGTGCTGCGGACGTCGGCGTCCGGGACGGTCCGCATGCCCCGCATCGCGGCCACCAGCCCGAGCGTACGCGCGGCCTGCTCGGTCTCGCCGGCCCGCAACTGCACGTCCGCGGAGGCCTCGATGATGATCGAGGCCAGCGGCATGTCCTCGGTGGTGAGGGCGAGTTCGACCGCCTGCCGGTCGTAGCGCAGGGCGGTCTCGAGCTCGTCCCTGGCGACGTGCACCCGGCTCAGGTTGGCCAGCAGCATCGCCTGCCCGTGCGGCGCCATCCGCTCCGCCTCCAGGTCGAGCATCGAGTACGCGCGTTCCGCGAGTTCTTTGGCCTCGTCCAGCCGGCCGGTCCGGCGCGCGATCCGCGACATGCCCAGGTAACCGAGCGCCTGGCCGGTGCGGGAGCCTGTCTCCTCGGACAACTGCATGGCGCGTTCCAGGTCCGCGCGGGCGCCGTCCAGGTCACCGAGCTCGATCCGGCTGGCCGCGCAGGAGCCGAGCAGTTGCGCGAGGCCCTCGGTGGTGCCGAGCTCCTCGACCAGCCCGATCGCCTCGCGCAGTGAGGCGAGCGCATCCTCGTGGTCGCCGAGATTGCCCTGGTAGCTGGCCAGGCCTCGCAGCGCCAGCGACGTACCGAACCGGTCGCCGATCGCCCGGAAGCCGTCGAGCGCGATGGCCAGGTCGGCCGCCATCTGCTCGACCTCGCCGTCGTTCTCGCGGAACATCGCGGTCATCATCACGCCCATGTTCCGGGTCCACGGGTCGTCGTGCTCGCGCGCCGCCTCGAGCGCCCGGAAGCACCCGGCCTTGTCCCGCCGGACCGCCGCCCACACCGCGTTGGTGAACAGGCCGACACCGGACTCCGCGACCTGCGCATGACGCCGGCTGAGCCAGCGGACCTCGGCCAGCCCGCGGATCACCCGGGGGAACGACCCGGCCTGGTCGTCACCGGTGGACAAGGTGCCGAGCGAGAGCAGCATGACCGCCGTGGCCCGGTCCAGCGGAGAACTCGGACCAGGTACGGCGAGTGCCGCCTGCATCCAGTTGACCGCCTCGGCCGGGCGGCCGCTCATGTTCCAGTACTCACCGAGCGCGGCGACCATCTGGACCGCGCTCCGCGCCGAGCCGCTGTCGATCGCGGTCCGGAGGGCGTCGAGCAGGTTCTCGTTGTCTGCGGTCAGCCGGGCGATCCACTGGATCTGTTCGCCGGTGAACAGTTTCGGCCGCGCCCGCCGCAGCATCCGGCTGAAGTACATCGTGTGGGCGTGCCGGAACCGGTCGTACTCACCCGAGGCCTTCAACTGCTCAGCGGCGTACGCGCGAACTGTCTCGAGCATCCGGTAGCGCACCGAGCGGTCGTCGGCCGCGGCTTCGACGAGCGATTTGTCGACAAGTGACGCGAGGACGCCGAGCACAGCCTCAGCAGGGAGTTCGTCATCGCTGCAGATCTGCTCGGCAGCGTCCAGCGTCGCGCCGCCGGAGAACAGGGACAGCCGCCGGGCGACCGCCTGCTCTTCCGGATCGAGCAGGTCCCAGCTCCACTCGACCACGGCACGCAGGGTCTGGTGCCTGGGCAGTGCGGTCCGCGAGCCGCTCGTCAGCAAGCGGAACCTGTCGGCCAGCCGGTCGACGATCTGCGGCGGGGTGAGGGCCCGCAACCGGGCCGCCGCCAGCTCGATCGCCAACGGCATTCCGTCCAGCCGGCGGCAGATCTCGGCGACTGCCTCGCGGTTGCCGTCGTACAGGGCGAAATCGGGTCGTACGGCGCGGGCGCGGTCGACGAACAGCTGCATCGCCGGGTATTCGTCGTCGACGCTGTTCTCGGGCGGCATGCCCAACGGCCCGACCGGATGCAGGTGCTCACCGGGAATGCTCAGCGGCTCGCGGCTGGTCGTCAGCACCCGTAGCCGCGGGCAGGCGGCGAGCAGCGAGTCGACCAGGTCGGCGACCTCCTGCACCAGGTGCTCGCAGTTGTCGAGGACGAGCAGGACGCGGCGATCGCCGATCACCTCGACGAGTCGCAGGGTCGCCGCGCGGCTGGTCGGGAACGGCTGGGTGAACTTCGTCCGCGGCAGATCGACGTACTCGCTCGCACCCAACGTGGACAGCACGGCCGGCGCCACATCGGCCGCGTCACCGAGCGGGGCAAGCTCGACGAACCAGATGCCGTCGCCACTCTGGTCCACCAGAGTTCGGCCGGTCTCCGTTGCCAGTCTGGTCTTCCCGGCGCCGCCTGGGCCGACCGTCGTGACCAGGCGTGTCCCGTTGCTCAGCAGTCGGGCCAGCTCGGCCACGTCATCGCGCCGGCCGACGAAGCTCGTCATCGGGGCTCTGAGGTTGCTGCGGGGAGGTGCAGGCGGTGCGACCGGTACGGCGTTCGTCTTCGCGGCCGGATCGACCGAGTCCCCCCGAAGTACGGCGACATGCAGATCGCGCAGCCGGGTGCCCGGGTCGGCGCCGAGCTCGTCGGCCAGGGTGGTGCGGACACGTTCGTACGCCGCTAGTGCCTCAGCTTGCCGGCCATCGGCGTACAGGGCTCTGATCAGGAGCTCGTGGAGACGTTCGCGGAGCGGGTGGGTGATGGCGAGGTGTTCGAGGTCGGTGATCAGGTCACGGGCGTGGCCGCACGTGACGGCGGCCTCGGCCAGATCCTCGGTGGCGGCGAGCCTGAGCTCGGCCAGGCGGTCGGCCTCGACCGCGGCGAACGGCAGGTCGCGCAGGTCGGTGAGGGCTTCACCGCGCCAGAGCTTGTCGGCCTGGGTGAGGAGCTTGTGCGCCTGCTCCGGGTCGGATGCGAGCAGGCCGCGGCCACGCCGTACGAGGTCTTCGAACTGGAGGGCGTCGACGCAGTCCGGGCCGATGGTCAGCGTGTAGCCGGCCGGGCCGGATTGGACCGAAATGCTCGACTCGGTCGCCGGGAGGCCGGCGCGCAGCCGGGAAACGAGTGACTGCAGAGCGTTCGCGCTGGGCGCCGCGCTGCCCCACAGGCCGTCTACCAGGGTGTCGACGCTCACCGGCCGGCCGGCGCTCAGCGCGAGGCGTGCGAGCAGGCCGCGCAGCCGGACTCCGCGGACGTCCAGCGGAGTCCCGTCAGCCGCCCACATCGCGAGAGGCCCAAGCACCGCTATGCGCACCCCACCAGCCTCGCACATGACCCCGACCAAAACCCCTGCCTTTTGTCATTTGGTTCCTTGTAAGGTCGGCAGGCGTGACACATATCGACGCGCAGACGCAGACCGCTCTTACTCGCATCGTGACCGGACGGCAGGCCAAGGGCCGGATCCCCGGGGTGGTGGGCGCTGTCGCCCGCGCCGGGTCGCTGGCCTGGTCGGCTGGGGCCGGCTCGGCCGATCTGGCGAATCCCGGCGTACCGCCGACGGCGGACTCGCAGTTCCTCATCGCGTCGCAGAGCAAGACGCTGACCGCGGTCGCGATCATGGCGCTGCGCGACGAGGGCAAGCTCAGCCTGGACGACACCGTCGAGAAGCTGATCCCGGAGAGCAAGCACGAGGGCATCACCGTGCGGCAGATGCTCAGCCACGCCAGCGGCATGCAGCGCGAGCCGGTCGGCGACGTCTGGGACCTGATGCAGTTCCCGGACCGCGCCGAGCTGGTGTCGGGGTGGAACGAGGCCGAGCGGATCGGAAAGCCGCATCACCGGTTCCACTACTCGAACCTGGTCTTCTCGCTGCTCGGCGAGATCGTCGCCCGGCTGGACGGACGGACCTGGTACGACGCGATCAAGGCCCGGATCCTGGACCCGCTGGAGATGCGCCGGACCACGGTCGGGATGGACGGCGGACCGGCCGCCACCGGGTACTACGTGCCGCCGTTCTCCGACGTACCCGTGCGGGAGCCACTGCTCGACCTCGGCGCGATGGACGCCTGCGGCGGGCTGGCCTCGACGGCTGAGGATCTGGCGAAGTGGGGCATGTTCGTCGCGAACCCGGTCGACGAGGTGCTGTCGAAGGACACCCTCGAGGAGATGTGCCAGGTGCAGATCATGGCCGACGTGGACCGCTGGCAGCTCGCCTTCGGCCTCGGCTTCATGCTGTTCCGTCGCGGCGACCGCGTCTTCGTCGGCCACGACGGCGGTATGCCGGGGCACATCACGTCGACGTTCGTACACCGCGAGTCCGGTACGGCGGGGATCGCACTGTTCACCGCGTCCTCACTGGCACCCAGCGCGCTGGCCACCGACCTGATCATCAAGGTGCTCGAGGACGACCCGCTGCCCACCGAACCGTGGGTCCCCGGCTCTTCCGTTCCGGCTGAGCTGGCCGGCGTCCTCGGCACCTGGTTCACCGAGGGCAGCCCGTTCGAATTCTCGGTCAAGAACGGCGTACTCCAGGCCAAGTCCCCCGCCGCCCCCGAGCACCAGTCCCCCGCCGTCTTCACCCGCATCTCCGAAGACGTCTACCGCACCACCTCCGGCCGCGAAACCGGCGAACTCCTCCGCATCACCCGCGCCCCCGACGGCACCCCCGAAAAGTTGCACTGGGCAACCTACCTCTGCACCCGAACCCCCCTCGCCTTCGCCGAACTCCAAAGCTGAGGAGTTTGCCCCGGACCGGGTCGTCGGTTAGCCTGTGAACATCCCCCCAGTTGCTTCGGTGGCTGGGTGCGAAGCCCCACCTCGGTGGGGCTTCTGCTTTTTCACCAGTCCGCCGGCTTACGAATCACCGAACCTGTGCTGTCCACCACCTGGCGCGGGAACTGGCTGGCGCCCAGGACCCCCGACCGGATCTGCTTCGCGAACGTCGGCCGGCAGGTCAGCAATCGCTGACTCGCCACCGCCTGAGGATTGAGTAGCCCCACAACTTTCCCCAGCTCATGCCGCACGATCCGGATCGGCTCGATCAGATCCGAGTCATTGCTGACCACGGCGAATGCCTCGGCGTCGTCCCGGAACGCATCCACCAGCAGGTACGTCGCGAGGTTGACGTCTGAGCCCTTCTCCTCCGTCTTGATCACCTCCACCGTCCGAGGCCCGACAGTGGGCGGGGCGGCCAGCAGCATCCGGGTGGGTTTGGGGTTGCCCTGGATGTCAGACCACGCAGAAGTCGTTGCCTTCTGGGTCTTGGAGCCAGAGGTGGTCGAGGGTGGACGTGTTGTCTACGGGGACTTCGCGGATGAGGGTGGCACCGGCGGCGAGGAGGGTTTCGGCGGTGGCTCGGATGCGTTGTTCGCGGAGGTGTTGGGGTTCGGCGCGGCCGCCGCTGACCTGGAGGTCCAGGTGGAGGCGGTTCTTCACCGTGCGGGGCTCGGGGACCTTGAGGAAGGACAGCGACGGGAGTACACCGTTCGGATCCGAGATGGCGGCGCCGTCGTTCCACTCCTCCTCGGGGACGTTCTGGTCGGTGAGGAACGCCTCCCAGCTGTCCCAGCCCTTCGGCGGATCCGACTCCACGTAGCCGAGCGCCGTACACCAGAAACGCGCCACCCGGGCCGGGTCGGCGCAGTCGATCGTCATCGTCCACTTCGTCGTCATACTGCCCACTCTGGCGGACGGAACGGACAGAAAAGGGGCCCGGGTTTCCCGGCCCCCTTCGTTGATTCAGCGTCAGGTGCGGCGGCGGTAGGCGCGGATTGCCAGCGGGGCGAAGACCGCGATCAGGCCGATCATCCACGCGAGGGTGATGAGGAGCGGCTTCTGGATCGGGCCGCCGAGCATCAGGCCGCGCATCGTGTCGACCAGGTACTTGACCGGGTTCACGTTCACGAACGCCTGCAGGAAGCCTGGCAGAGTGCTCGTCTGGACGAAGACGTTGCTGCCGAAGGTGAGCGGGAACATCACCAGGAAGGCGACGCCCTGGACACCCTGCGCGGTCTTCAGGGTCAGCCCGAGCCACACCCAGATCCAGCACATCGACAGCGCGAACAGCAGCACGATCACCAGCGCCAGCAACCCGTTCCCGACCCCGTTGTGGAACCGGAATCCGAGCACGAACCCGGTGGTCATCAGGATCACGATCGACAGCGTGTACCGCACCGCGTCCCCGAGGACCGCACCGACCAGCGGTGCGATGCGGGCTATCGGAAGCGATCGGAACCGGTCGAACACGCCCTTCGCGAAGTCGTCGTTCAGCGCCACCCCGGTCCCCATCGTGGAGAACACCACGGTTTGCACGAGCAGGCCGGGCAACAGGAACGGCAGGTAGTCGTGCCAAGTCCCGCCGTTGGCGATCGCGCCGCCGAAGACGAACAGGAACAGCACCAGGAAGATGATCGGCTGGAACGTCACGTCCGCCAGGGCTTCCGGGTTCTGCCGGATCCGGACGATGTTCCGCCAGGCCAGGGTCAGGCTCTGCTGCACCCAGGCGAACGGACGGACACGACGACCCACGTGGGCCGGCGCATCGACAACAGCGGCGCTCATTCGCGTCCTCGCTTCGCTCCGGGCGCGAATGAGACACGAGACGCGCTGTGCTTGATGGTGAACTCGCTTCGCTCGTTCACAGGCCCGCTCCTTCCAGGACCGCGTCCTGCGGACGCTCTTCGGCGGTGTGCCCGGTCAGGGCGAGGAAGACCTCGTCCAGGCTGGGCAGCCGCAGGGACAGTTCGGTGACCGCGATGCCTTCCTCGTCCAGGCGCCGTACGACGACCGGCATCGAGCTGCCGTCCGTGACCGGCACGCTGACCAGCGCGTTCACCACGTCGACGGTCGGCCGCGCACCGACCGACTCGGCGACGATCGCGGCCACGCGTTCGATGTGCGCGGGCTCGGTCGGGCGGACGTCGAGCGACTGCTTACCCGCCTGCGCCTTGAGCTCGGCCGGCCGGCCGGAGGCGACCACCGCGCCCTTGTCGAACACCACGATCGAGTCGGCCAGCGCATCGGCCTCCTCCAGGTACTGCGTGGTGAGCAGCACCGTGGTCCCGTCGAGCACCAGGTTGCGGATCGTCTCCCAGACGCCGTTGCGGGCGTGCGGGTCGAGACCGGTGGTGGGCTCGTCCAGGTACAGGATGCTCGGGTGCCCGACCAGGCTGGCGGCCAGGTCGAGGCGCCGGCGCATGCCGCCGGAGTACGTCTTTGCGATCCGGTCACCGGCGTCGGTCAGCTCGAACCGCTCCAGCAACTCGTCGGCCCGGGCCCGGGACTGATCCCGGGAGTACCCGAGCAGCCGGCCGATCATGATCAGGTTCCGGCGGCCGGACATGTCCTCGTCGACCGAGGCGTACTGCCCGGTCAGCCCGACGATCTCGCGAACCCTGCCGGCCTCCCGGACGACGTCGTACCCGCCGACCGTGGCATGTCCGGCATCGGGCCGGAGCAGGGTGCCGAGGATGCGGACCGCCGTGGTCTTGCCGGCGCCGTTCGGGCCGAGAACCCCGAGGACCGTGCCGGTCGGCACACTCAGGTCGACGCCGGCCAGGGCGGTGGTGTTGCCATAATTCTTGACCAAGCCGGTTGCCTCGATGGCGACCTGGTTCGTTGTGGTCATCGGTTCCTCCCAGTGGACTCACTTCACTGGGATTACCGTCTCCCGGCGTACTGGCACCGCCCTGACACTCGGCTGTCAGGCCATGCCAGCCCGCTGGTATCAGCCTTTTACGGGGACGATCTGGTTGGCCAGGAGGGCCTCGTAGGCCTCGGGGTTGTAGCGGGCCAGGTGGCCGCGGGCCTTGCGGCGGTACTTGAGGATCTGGCGGGTGCCGATCGCCCACAGCACGTACTGGAAGGCCAGTGCGAACTTGAAGTCCTCGATGGTCTGCGGCGCCCCACCCGACGACGTGTCGAGCAGGATGCCGACCATGCCGATGCAGAGCAGCGTCGCGATGAACCCACCGGTGTTGACCATCCCGTTGGCCGCACCGAACCGGGTGGCCGGGTTGAAGGTCCGCGCGTAGTCCAGCCCGAGCATCGACCCTGGCCCACCAGCGGCCTGTACGACGATCAGCAGCAGGATCACCGGCATCGGCGCCTGGCCCGGCCAGAGCAGTACGACGGTCCACATCAACACCGAGCCGCCGATCACGGCCAGCACGATCCAGGACCGGTAGAACGGGAAGCGAGCGGCGTACCGCCCGACCAACGGGCCATAGCAGAGCCCTGCGAGCACAGGGAGGATCAGCATCGCCGCAGCGGTCGTTGGGGCGACGCCCTGGCCCTGAACGAGGAACGGGTAACCCCAGAGCAGGCCGAAGGTGCTGCCGGAGAAGCTGGTGGTGAAGTGTGTCCACAGCCCTAGTCGCGTCCCGGGCTCCTTCCAGGCTCGCCGCAGGTTGTGCCGTACCTCGCCGAGCGACTGCTTGGTCCGTCGCAGCGGCTCGTCGTACGGGCTGTCCTTGATCAGGAACAGCACAGCGAGACCGGTCAGCAGACTCAGGATGCTGGCACCGGCGAATGTGCTGGTCCAACCGAAGGAGTGGAAGGCTGCAGCCATCGGCACGGTCGAGACGATCGCACCGAGACCACCAAGCATTCCGGTCGCCTGAGTCATCACCGGCTGCCGTAGCGCCGGGAACCACGCCATGACGACCCGCAGCACGCTGATGAACACCAGCGCGTCGCCGACACCCAGTACGGCGCGTGCCGCGAGCGCTGCGGGGTACGAGTCGACCAGGCTGAATGCCGACTGCGCCACGAAGAGCAGTCCGGATGCGGTGATCAGCAGCCGCTTGGAGCCGTACCGGTCGAGCAGTACGCCGACCGGCACCTGCATGGCGGCGTACACAGTCAGCTGTACGACGGTGAAGCTGGCCAGCGCGGATGCGGAGATGTGGAAGCGTTCCGCGGCCTGCAGGCCGGCCACGCTCATGGAGCCGCGGTGCAGGACGGTCACCAGATAAGTCAGGACAGCAGCGGTCCACACCGCCCAGGCCCGACGTCCGCCCAGGGGGAAGAGGAGTTCGGTCACCGAGTGCCCCGCAGGTCCGCCGCGGCGGTGTCGATGTGGGAGACCACGAGGTCGCGGAACCGCTTCACGCTGTTGCCGCCGAGGGCGTCGATCATCTCCTGGTGGGCGACGATGGACTTGTCCATCCGGGCCGGCTGCATCTCGATGCCGGGCACGCCCATCCGGACCTGGCGGTCGCGGAGGCTGTCGTAGAGCTTGGCCAGGATTTCGTTGCCGGCGGCACCGACAATGGCCTCGTGGAAGGCCCGGTCGGCCTCCAGGAAGCTCTTCGCGTCACCGGTCTTGCGGTGCGCGCGCATCTCGTCGACGCGCTGGGTCAGAGTCTCGATCAGCTGCTTGCGCCGCGGCCACACCTTGGCGGCGGCGTGCGTCTCGATCAGCTCGCGGGCCTCGAGGACGTCGTCGATCTCCTGTGGCACCACCGGCCGGACCAGCGCACCCTTCTTCGGGTACAGCTTCACCAGGCCGGACTCCTCCAGCCGGAGCAACGCCTCGCGCACCGGGGTGCGCGACACCCCGACCGCGGTGGCCAGCTCGCCCTCGGTCAGCAACTCGCCGCCCGGATACGTCCGGTCCAGGATCGCCGCCTTGACGTAGGCGTACACCCGCTCCGCCGCGGGGATCTTCTCCACCCCCGGCGCCGCCTCGACCACCACCCGGGCGATCTCCGCGGTTTCGTCACCTAATTCCAACGCCACACTCGCCGGCTCGTGTTCCGGCACCCCGCTTGTCACAGATCTCCCATACGACTCGTATCTCTGTTGTATTTATCTTACACACACAGCTAATCCACCGGCGGGGCCAGGTATTCCCCAGCTTGTCCACGAGTTATCCACAGGCCGATCCACAGCATGTGGGCAACTGAGCGTGAACGGATGGACTCTCGGTAGTGACAGGTGCAGGGTTTCCCCTGCGTTGTGGAGGAAGAACTCCGCCGGTCCGGAATCCGCTCTACAGTCCGGGGTACCGAGCCTGGACCCGTCCGTCCAGGCCCAGCCCCTGAGGAGGCAGCGTGTCCCGAACTTCCCGTCCCCGACGGCTGACGGCCGGCCTGGCCGCAGCCGCGCTGGCATTGACGACACTCGGTGCCGCCACGGCGCACGCCGTACCGCAGACCGCCGCGGCCACGCCCGGACCGCTGATGAACTACGTCGTCAACACCAAGGCCTCGCCCGGGCACGTCCGCAAGGTCGAGCAGGCGGTTGAGGCGGCCGGTGGCACGGTGGTCACGGCGTACCAGCAGCTGGGCGTGGTGATCGCACAGTCGACCAATCCGGACTTCCGCACCGACGTCCGCGCGGGGCACAACGGACGCGAGGTGCAGTCCGTCGGCGCTACTCGGACGGCCGCCGTCAAGGAAGGCCCGACCGGCTCCGGAGCGGCGTCCGCGGGTGGAATGAACGCGATCGACGATTCAGAGGCGACCCCGGTGCTCGACCCGCGTGAGGGCGAGCAGTGGGACATGGTCCAGATCAAGGCGGACCAAGCCCACGCGGTGACCGACGGCTCCCGGCAGGTGCTGGTCGGCATCAACGACAGCGGTGTCGACGACACCCACCCGGACCTCGCGCCGAACTTCGACGCGAAGGACTCGGTCAACTGTGTGAACAACGGCGTACCCAACACGACGCCCGGCGCCTGGCGGCCGACGACCAGCTCGCACGGTACGCACGTCGCCGGCACGGTCGCCGCGGCCCGCAACGGTGTGGGCATCGTCGGCGTTGCGCCTGGTGTGCGGATCGCTTCGGTCAAGGTCGTGAACGACGACGGGTTCATCTACCCGGAGTACTCGATCTGCGGCATCGTCTGGGCCGCCGAGCACCACATGGACGTCACCAACCACAGCTACTTCATCGACCCGTGGGAATTCTGGTGCAAGGACAACGGTGACCAGGGTGCGGTGCAGGAAGCGGTCCGGCGCGCGTACGCCTACGCGACCGGTCGCGGCGTACTCTCGGTCGCGGCGGCGGGCAACTCGAACTACGACCTCGCCAACAAGACCACCGACAGCGGCAGCCCGAACGACACGACCCCGGCCACCCGGACCATCAACAACGACTGTCTGGACATGCCGACCGAGCTGCCCGGCGTCATCACCGTCGCCAGCACCACGCAGGCCCGGGCCCGCAGCAGCTTCTCGAACTTCGGCCTGAACAAGATCGACGTCGCCGCTCCCGGAAGCTCGATCCTGTCCACCCTGCCCGGCGGCAGGTACGGCCTCTCGAGCGGTACGTCGATGGCGTCGCCGCACGTCACCGGCATCGCGGCCCTGATGAAGTCGATCCACCCGTGGTGGGGCCCGAGCCAGCTGGAGTCGGCACTACGCAAGCAAGCCGACGACACCGCCTGCCCGGTCACCCCGGACGCCCGCTGCACCGGCACCACGGCCAACAACGCCTTCTTCGGCGAAGGCATCGCCGACGCCCTCGACGCCGTCAACTGACTGAGTGGGGGTCCCCCGCCCGGGACCCCCACTCCTCTATACAACTGTGGTCTGCCCCACGCGCCCGCTCGTAATCCACGAGCAGCACCGTGGAATTCGGTTGCGCTCGTGTGAGTCTCGTCGGTTGACTGCCGGTTATGGCCGATGACGCGGCACTGCCGGGCACGCTTCACGGAATCGCTTCGGCGGGATGGGACAGGGTTTCGGCCGTGCGGTGGTTGGCGGACGGCTCGTCCGCGGCGGTCGCCGGGGCGCTGAGGCGTGTTGCGCCCGGGCTGGGCGACTACCCGATCGCGATTCGCGAATCGATCGGCGAGGACGCCTTGTGGTGGTCGGCGAGCGCCATGGTCGGCGGGCGGTTCGTTGCGAAGTTTGCGTGGTCACGGCCTGCCGGGCTTCGGTTGGCGCATGAGATCGCCGTCTTGGAGGCGTTGGCGCGCGAGCCGGCGGTTCCGTTTCTGCCGGAAGTGGTTGCCAGCAGCACCGATCCACTGCTCTTGGTGACCAAGCTGGTGCCGGGCGAGGCGCTGTTCGAGGTCGTGGACTTGCTTGACCGGGACCTTGTGGGTCAGCAGCTCGCTCAGTTTCTGGGTGAGTTGCACCATCCGGCGACCCGCGAACGCGTCGAAGGCGCCCTCGGTGAACTTGCCCCTGCCGCACTGCAACCAGCCACAGGCGACGCCTTACGCGACGGGTTCGTGAAATGGGCTCGGCCAGATCAGCGTTCCGCAGTCATCAGGTGGTGCGACTGGGCGGACGACGTACTGGCGACGCCGCGCCCGAGCGTGCTGGTACACGGCGATCTCCATGGCGGCAATCAGGTATGGGACGGCGAGCACCTCCGCGTAGTCGTCGACTTCGAGACCGCGGGCCTCGCCGAGGCGGAGTACGACCTGCGCACCTTCCCCGGAACAGGTCCGGGCGTCGAGCTGCTCACCGCCACCCTGCGCCACTACACGCAGATCACCGGCCGCGAGCTGGCAGTCGATCGCGTCATGGCCTGGCATCTGCGAACCGCCCTCGCGGACGCACTGTGGCGCAGCGAAGCGGGCGTCCCGCTACCGGATCACCGGACACCGCCAGAGTGGGTCGATGACCTCACCGAGCGATTCAGCGCACTGGGAATCGACCCGGACGTGCCCACGAAGCGACTGTGACGACGGGCTTCCGCTCGTCAGGGTTCGACGCGTACGCGCCGCGCGACGATCGCGGCATGGGGTCGTTTCCCGTCATAGCGGGTTTCCGATGCTTCGACCTGGAAGCCTGATTCCACGAGCCGCTGTGACATCTCCTCGACCGACCAGAAGTAGGCGGTCGTCACCCTGTGTGCGAACGGCTCCACCTGCGAGCCTTCGCACATGCCGAGAACCAAGCCGCCACCGTCACACAGGCATCGCGCGAACTCGTCGAGAATGCGCGGCACGTGGTCCGGATCGGTGTGGATGATCGAGTACCACGACAGGATCCCTGCTACCGAGCGATCGGGTACGCCGAGGTCGTCCAGCCCGCCGACACGGTAGGAGACGGCAGGGAACCGCGATCGGGCGATGTCCACGAAGCGCGGCACCAGATCCACACCCTCGACGTCGCAGCCGAGGCCGCGGAGATAGTCGGTCCACTGGCCAGGCCCGCACCCCGCGTCGATGATCCGGCCCGTGATCCCACCGGCCCACTGCGATACCAGCTTGCGATCCAGCTCATGCGTAGCCTCCATCGAGGCGAACATGTCGGCGTACTCCTCCGCCCACCGCCCATACGCATCCCGCACATCATCCACAGCCACAAGCAACCCCTAACAGCCCGAAACTCGACCATCGCCGACGCCACGGCGCCACGGTCAGCGCGGCACCCGACCACGGGTCAGCACGACATGCTCTCACCACCGGCAGCTCACGACGCCGGCCACGCCGACATCCTCTGCAGCGTGCTTCGTCAGGACGTGCTGATGAGGACTATGCCGGCTACTACGACTGCGGCGGCCAGGGCTCGGCGGGGGCCGAAGCGTTCGTTGAAGAAGAGGGCGCCGATGATGGCGCCGAAGATGATGCTGGTTTCGCGGAGGGCTGCGATCGCGGCGAGGGTGCCTCGGGTCTGGGCCCAGAGGACCAGGCCGTAGGCGACCATCGACACTAGTCCGCCGCCGAGGCCGGTCAGGATCGCGGACCGGGGTTGGCGGAAGACGGCCGTACCGCGCCAGCTGAGTGCTACCACCGGCACGATGAAGCCCTGGATCATGAACACCCAGCCCATGTACGTCGCCACCGGCATCTTGTGGACCGCGAGACCGTCGACCACCGTGTACGCGGCGATCGCGAGGCCCGTCCCGGCGGCGGCGAGCAGGGCCGCGGTCTGCGCACGTCCGGCCGACCGTCCGATGAACACCAACCCGATCAGCCCGGCGGAGATGAGCAGTACGCCGGCGAGCTCGACGGGCGCCAGCATCTGATGCAGTACGACGATCGACACCACGGCGACGACCCAGGGCGACGTACCGCGGGCCAGCGGATACATCTGGCTGAACTGACCCAGCTGGTACGACGCCAGCAGGCCGCCGTAGTACACGCAGTGCAGCACGATCGACGCGACGATGTACGGCCAAGTGCCTGCAGGCGGTGGACCGGTGAAAACGATCGCGATGAGCCCGGCAGTCCCCGACGCCACCCCCAGCAGCGCGAACCCGGCCAGCCGATCCGGCACACCGTGCGCCATAGCGTTCCACGTGGCGTGCAATACCGCCGCCCCGAGCACCACCACCAGTACGAGCACGTCCCCCACCTTCTCACCCAGGACTGCGACGGTTCAGCCATATTTCACGGGCAGCTAATCGTCTGCAGCGGTAAGGGCGGGGAAACCCGATGCGGGTCACTGGGCCGCTCGTGCAGGGTTGCAGTGATGATGACGCTCGGAGAGATCAACAGATTGGAGCGTACGGTCGACACGGCCGGGCGCTCCTCCGTGGCAGACGCGGTCGCTGCCCGCTGGGGGTACGCGGCCGGTACTGCTCGTTGGTGGCGCTCCAGTGCGAGGCACGTCTTCGTCGTTCCCGAAGACTCCCCGGCGCGACCGCGGTCGTTTCTCCGGTTCGCGCCAAGGCAGTCACGCGACGGACTGGCCATCGTGGCCGAGCTGATGCAGAGCCTGGCCGATGGTGGCGTTGCGGTCGCCAGGCCGCGACGATCGGTCGGCGGTGTGCTGGTGGAGACCGTTGATACTGGCCTCGGGCCGATGCACGCCATGTGTGTTGCCACCGCGCCCGGCCGGCAGTTGGAGGTCGACGTACTCACGCTCCCCCAAGCGCGTGCGTGGGGGACGGAGCTTGCTCGGTTGCATGAGGCGGCTGCCGAGTTCGGCGATGGCCTGCCGGTGGGCTTCGCCGAGCTGGAACAGGTCGCCGGGCTGGATGACCCGCCGCTGGTGGATTCAGTTCGGCGCCTCGTCGACCGGCTGGACCGACTGCCTCGTGATCCGTCGCGCTACGGGGTGATTCACGGAGACTTCGAGCTGGACAATCTGGCGTGGGCCGGCGAGGTGCCTACTTCGTTCGACTTCGACGATGCCGCCCGATCGTGGTTCGTCGCGGACATCGCTCTCGCCGTCCGAGACCTGACCTCGGCCGGCACACCAACACCGACGTACAAGGGACGGTTCGACGCGTTCCTCGCCGGCTACCGGCAGCGTCGGCCGCTACCCGAGGCAGACCTGGCTGACCTGCCATTGTTCGCCGCCGCGGCTAGCGCGGCCCGGCTGATCAAGCTGTATCCGGTCCTGCACACCGACGGCGCTGATGAACTCAGCGAGCTGCGCAGCAAGCTCACCGAGGTTGTCGCGGAGGATCGTCGCGCTGTGCTGACGTTCGACGCCTGACACGACGAAGGCCCAGGTGGTGTTCACCTGGGCCTTCGCGGAGTACGGCGTACTAGAACATCAGGGCTCGGGCTGGGTCTTCGAGGATGCCGGCCACGTCGGCGAGGAAGGTGGAGCCCTTCTCGCCGTCGATCAGGCGGTGGTCGAAGGAGAGCGCGAGCGTGGTGATCCAGCGGGGGACGATCTCGTCGTCGACCACCCACGGCTGCTTGCGAACCGCGCCGAACGCGAGGATCGCTGCCTCACCGGGGTTGATGATCGGCGTACCGGCGTCGACGCCGAAGACGCCGACGTTGGTGATCGTGAACGAGCCACCGGCCTGGTCGGCCGGTTGGGTCTTTCCCTCGCGGGCGGTGGCGACCAGGTCGTTCAGCGCCCCGCACAGCTCGGGCAGGGTGAGCGCGTCCGCGTTCTTGATGTTCGGAACGATCAGCCCGCGCGGGGTGGCCGCGGCGATGCCGAGGTTGACCGCACCCTTGTAGACGATCTCCTGCGCCTGCTCGTCCCAGGCCGCGTTGACGATCGGCGTACGCCGGGCCGCCAGAGTGACCGCCTTCGCGACGATCAGCAACGGCGAGACTCGGAGCTCCCGGAACGCCTTGTCACCCTTGAGCCGGTCGACCAGCTCCATGGTGGCGCTGACGTCGACGGTGATCCACTCGGTCACATGCGGTGCCGTGAAAGCACTGGCCACCATGGCCTGTGCCATCACCTTCTGCACACCCTTGACCGGCACGCGAGTGTCTTCGCGCCCGCTCACCACCGGAGCAGCCTCGTACGCCGGTGCCACCGGAACCTCAGCCGGAGCAGCCGCATGCGCCTCGACATCAGCCCGAGTGATGATCCCACCAGGCCCGGTAGCCGTCACACTCGCTAGCTCGATCCCCAGATCCTTGGCCAGCTTCCGCACCGGCGGCTTCGCCAGTACATGCACGGATCCGGTCGGTTCATTGCTCTTGGCAACAACGGGTTCAGGAGCCGGCGCCTCGACCACAGGAGCCGGAGCGGGTACCGAGACCGCGGGCGCCGGGGCCGCTGGGGCCGCGGTCTTGCGGGGGCGGCGTTTGGCTTCTGTGGTGCGGGGGCCGTAGCCGACCAGGACTGCGGTGCGGCCGCCGGTGGGGTCTTCCTCGGGGATGGTCGGGACCAGGTCCTCGGGGGAGCCTTCGGCGGAGTCGGTCTGGACCGCGATGATCGGCGTACCTACCGGGACTGTTTCGCCTTCAGGCACCAGGAGCTCGGTGATGGTGCCGGCGAACGGAACGGGAAGCTCGACCAGCGACTTCGCGGTCTCGATCTCGACGACGGTGTCGTTGAGCTTGACCGTGTCGCCCGGCTTGACCTTCCAGCTGACGATCTCGGCCTCGACCAGGCCCTCACCCACGTCGGGGAGCCGGAACTGCTGGATGGCCATCAGTACCCCATCACCCGGTCGACCCCGTCGAGCACCCGGTCCAGGTCGGGCAGGTACTCCTCCTCCATCCGCGACGGCGGATACGGGGTGTCGTACCCGGCGACCCGCAGAACGGGCGCCTCGAGGTGGTAGAAGCACTCCTCGGTCACCCGCGCCGCGATCTCCGACCCCGGGCCGAGCGAGTACGGCGCCTCGTGCACGACAACCGCACGACGGGTCTTGCGCACCGAGTCGTAGATCGCCTGCAGGTCCAGCGGCGAGATCGTGCGCAGGTCGACGACCTCGAGCTGCCGGCCGTCCTCGACCGCGGCCTCGGCCGCCTGCAGACAGGTCTTCACCATCGGGCCGTAGCAGAACAGGGTCGCGTCGGTGCCCTCGCGGACCACCTTCGCCTGGTGCAGCGGCTGCGCCGGCGGCACGGACTCGTCCAGCTCCGCCTTCTCGTGGTACCTCCGCTTCGGCTCGAAGAAGATCACCGGGTCGTCGGAGGCGATCGCCTGCTGGATCATCCAGTACGCGTCGACCGGCTCACTGCACGCGACCACCTTGAGCCCGGCGACGTGCGCGAACAGCGTCTCCGGCGACTCCGAGTGGTGCTCGACCGCGCCGATGCCACCGCCGAACGGGATCCGGATCACGATCGGCATCCGGATCTTGCCCATCGACCGGTAGTGCATCTTCGCGACCTGGTTGATGATCTGGTCGTACGCCGGGAACACGAAGCCGTCGAACTGGATCTCACAGACCGGCCGGTACCCGCGCAGCGCCAGGCCGACCGCGGTCCCGATGATGCCGGACTCGGCCAGCGGGGTGTCGATCACCCGGTCCTCGCCGAAGTCCTTCTGCAGACCTTCGGTGACCCGGAAGACCCCGCCGAGCTTGCCGATGTCCTCGCCCATCACGACGACCTTCGGGTCGGCCTCCATCGCCGCCCGCAGGCCCATGTTGATGCCCTTGCCGAGGCTGATCTTCGTCATCTGCTCAGCCCTCGCCCTCTGAATCGACACCGAACGATGCGGCGTACGCGGCGAACTGGGCCTTCTGCTCGACCAGTTCCGGCGTCTGCTCGACGTACACGAGGTCGAAGAACTCGGTCATCACCGGGTCGGGCATCGACAGGCAGCCGGCCCGCAGCTCTGCGGCGACCTTGTCCGCCTCGGCCTCGACCTCGTCGAAGAAGTCGTGGTCGACGCCGGCCGTGCGGGCCAGGTAGGCGTGCACGCGCTCGATCGGGTCCTTGAGCTTCCAGTGCTCGAGGTCCTCGCTGAGCCGGTACTTCGTCGGGTCGTCGGAGGTGGTGTGGGCGCCCATCCGGTAGGTGTAGGCCTCGATCAGGGTCGGCCCGCTGCCCTCCCGGGCCCGCTTCAGCGCCTGCTGGGTGACGGCGTACGTCGCGAGTACGTCGTTGCCGTCGACGCGGACGCCGGGGAAGCCGAAGCCGGCCGCGCGCTGGTACAGCGGGATCCGGGTCTGCCGGTCGATCGGCTCGGAGATCGCCCACTGGTTGTTCTGGCAGAAGAACACGACCGGGGCGTTGAACACCGACGCCCAGATGAACGCCTCGTTGACGTCACCCTGGCTGCTGGCGCCGTCACCGAAGTACGCGATCGTGGCCTCGCCGTTCTCGGCGTCACCGATGGAGTGGTCGCGCTGCTGGCCCATCGCGTACCCGGTCGCGTGCAGCGTCTGGGCGCCGATCACGATCGTGTACAGGTGGAAGTTGTTGTCCTTGGGGTCCCAGCCGCCCTGGTCGACGCCGCGGAACAGGCCGAGCAGCCGCAGCGGGTCGACGCCCTGGCAGAAGGCCACGCCGTGCTCGCGGTACGTCGGGAAGACCATGTCCTTGGAGTTCAGCGCGCGGCCGGAGCCGATCTGGGCGGCCTCCTGACCGAGCAGCGACGCCCACAGGCCGAGCTCACCCTGACGCTGCAGGGCGGTCGCCTCGGTGTCGATCCGGCGGACCAGGGTCATGTCCCGGTAGAACCCCTTGATCGCCTCGTCGTCGAGCTCGAAGGCGTAGTCCGGGTGCTCGACGCGCTCACCTTCGGGCGTCAGCAGCTGGACGAACTCGACCTCTTCGGAGGCCTGGGGCGGACTGACCGGCGCCTCGACGGGCGCGAAAACTTCCGGGGCAATTCCCGGCACCGACTCACTCACATGCACTCCTCGGGTTCGAGCGCGGGATCGCCGCGACCGCAACGTTGCACGGGGCCGGCCCGTTGCGCCGGATGAGGCATTCGCAGGCAGGACCGCGTGATTCCAGGGGTTGATGCACTGTTGGCAGTGGACCTCCTCACTGGTCTCACCACCATCTTGCCGGACACCGTACCCAGCAGGTGCCTGATCCGCTAACTGTCTGGACGCGACCGGGTACGGCGGTACCGAAACGGGTCTCAGGATGAGACACCAGTCCATCCACTGGTCCCATGTCCGCGCTCATATTACAGAGCTCGGCCGGTCTTGACGAGATGTGTCACAAATGCGTCTCGATCAGGGCAGTTTCTCCAGCCGGACGAGCTTGAAGTTCGTGCCCTCGCGGTCGCCATCACCGGGCGTGTTCTCGCCGTCGTGGACCGCGAACAGGCCGTGCGGGAACCGCGCCCCGAGCGGCTGAGTCGTCACCGCCGCACCGTCACTGTGCTGTACGCCGTCCGCCGCCGGACTGTCGGTCACCTCGAAGCCGGCGCGGTAGACCAGTCGGCGACCGTCCATCCGGTAGACCGCGAACGTCGAGTCACCCTGGCTGGACGCGTAGAGCGTCCGTACGCCGTTGCGATAGGCGATCGTGAGTCCTTCGGCGTCGGCGCTGAGGTACTTCCCGGCGTCCCGGCTGACCGGCCCGGCCGCCTCGCACTCCTCGGTCTCCTCGTTGTAGACGGCTCGCTGCCCGAACTCGCGGACCTTCTCGAGCAATTCCGGCTTGCCGTGCTGCGGGATCCGCCAGACGCCGACGTCCTCCTGAGCGGCGTACAGGTCGTTGGTGGTGCGGTCGAACACCATGCCCTCGAGCTGCGGCCGGTCGCCAGGCTCCTCGCAGGGCGACCAGGTGCTGCCGTCGGAGAGCTTGAAGTTGCTCGGTAGGTCGACCGCGCCGATCGAGCGGTAGGTGATCTTGCCGTGCCCGTCCGGGACCAGCGTGAGGAATCCGACCCGGGTCTCGCTGCGCCGCGTCACGGCGACGACCGTCCGGCCCTTGATCTTGGTCGCCGCGAGCCCGTAAGCGGTCCGCTGGTCCTGGACCTCCGCGGTGTCCTTGCTGAACACGAGCGGCGCCGTGGCGCTGGTCACGTCGGTGAGTCGCCCGGCCTTCACGGCGTACGTCCGGAGCTGGTCGCGACCGCGGTCGGTGACGATCGCCAGATTGTCGACAATGTCGACGTTGTTGAACCAGCCCGGCTCCTGACCCGGCTCCGGCGCGGGCGGCGTCGCGAACCGCTGCACCTGCTTGCCGGTCAGGTCGAAGACCGTGAGGCCGCCGTTCTTCAGCGTTCCGAGGACGACGCTCCGCTCGGGGTGCTCGGCGTCGACCCAGATGGCCGGGTCGTCGGCGTTCGCGTTGCCGCCGGCGTCGTCGTCCCAGTTCGGCGCGGTCTCGGCTGCGGCGGTCACCTCCGTCAGCCCGCTCGCGTACGCCGGGCAGGCGCCCAGCGTGACGGTCATCGCAGCAACCAGGACTCCGGCGATCCGCATCCAGCTCTCCTCACGATCAGGGTCGTACGGGCAGGGTCGTACGGGCACCCTGCCCCGTACGCATGGCCTGGCGGGAAACAGCGGATTGCTGGCCGGATACCGGCTTGCGTGGCGGATCGGGCAGGCTTAGCGTAAGCATCGTCTTTGCATGACACCCCTGACAGACACTTTCGATGCAACTGAGGAGGCCTGGATGGCCGCGCCTGCCCCGGCCGTACTCCCCGAGACCGGCGCCAAGCCGGCGTCGGGCGCGATGATCTGGACCGCGCTCGCGGTCGTGTACGTCGTCTGGGGCTCGACCTACCTGGCCATCCGGGTGGTCGTGGACGCGGACATCCCGCCGATGCTCGGGATGGCGACCCGGTTCCTGACCGCGGGCGTCCTGCTGGCCGCGGCACTGAGCCTGAAGTCGGGGTGGCGCCGACTGCGGATCACCCGCCGGGAGGCGCTCGGCGCGGCCACGGTCGGCATCCTGCTGCTTGCCTTCGGCAACGGTGCGGTCGCGATCGCGGAGCAGACGGTTCCGTCCGGTCTGGCCGCGTTGCTGGTCGCCGCGATCCCCCTGTGGCTGATGCTGCTGCGGGTCGGCGGTGGCGAGCGACCCCGCGGGCTGACGTGGGTCGGCGTACTGATCGGCTTCGGCGGTGCCGCGTTGCTGGCGTTGTCCGGCGGCAACACCAGCGCGAAGCCGCTGTCGGTGGCGATCCTGGTGGTCGGCACGATTTGCTGGGCGATCGGATCCCGGTTCGCCCCGCGGCTCGGACTGCCGCGCGACCCGCTGGTGACCGCGCTGTACGAGATGGTCTTCGGCGGTACGGCGATGGTCCTGGTCGGCGTACTCCGTGGTGAGCCCGGGCGGCTGCACCTCGGGGAGATCGACGGATCCGGGTGGGTCGCGCTGGCCTATCTGGTCGTGTTCGGATCACTGCTGGCGTACTCGGCGTACTCGTATCTGCTGGCCAACGCGCCGATCTCGCTGATCGGTACGTACGCGTACGTGAACCCGGCGGTCGCCGTACTGCTCGGGTGGCTGATCCTCGGCGAGCACATCACCTGGCAGATCCTGGTCGGTGGCGCGGTGATCATCATCGGGGTCGCGCTCGTGGTCACGGCCGAGCGCCGGCGTAGCTGATTCCGGACAAAGGAAAGACCCGGGCCCCAAGGGACCCGGGTCTCCCACCGCTGCCGATGCGCGCGGCAGCGGGCCTGGTCTGCCGGGCGGCACCCTGCCCCGAAAAAAACATGGTGCGAAACTCCGGCAATGTTGCAACGACATTCCGATTCATCATGGTATTGCCTATTCGGCGACCACCGAGCCCACCGAGAACAATCTTCCGAATCACCGGGTTCATCCGTCACCCGCGCTGACTCAACGAGGTAGCCGGTCATCGGTTACGGGCCGTTCCATCTCGACTTCCGCTCACTCCGGCGACCGCCCGGTGCCGGTAAGTTGCCTGGTCAGAACGGATTTCGTTGCCCTGTCAGCCAACTCATCACCGGTCGGCTATGAGCCCCGTGAGTACCGAAATAGCTGACAAAAAAGTTTGTAACGCCCCTCGCCAGGTGTCGTTAGCACTAAGACGAATCCGTCAAACCCGAAAGGAAACCTGGCATAATGCAGGTAACTCGCAAGATCGCCGCAGCCGCGGCTGTGGCGACCGTCGCCACGCTGGGCCTGGCCACCGTTGTGAGCGCGAACGTTCTCGACGACACCCAGCAGAAGGCGCAGGACACCGGCCTGGCCGACGCGGCGTCGCTGGCCAGCAAGGCCTACGGCAACCACGGCTGGTACGGCGTCAAGCGGAACGGCGACCTGGTCGCCCTCGACGACAACAACGTCGGCCCGTTCCAGGCCTGCCACCTGTTCGGTTCCGGCACCGGCATCGGCGGCAACGTGCCGGCCAGCGATGTCACCGGCATCGTCGGCTTCTTCAACAACGGCAACTCGGTCACCGCTGTCAAGACCTGCGAGCAGGGCAACGCGCAGGCCAACAGCAAGTGGTACAAGCGGGGCGACAACGGGCTGCTCTCGGTCAGCCGCAACAACGTCGGCCCGTGGCAGGCCTGCCACAACGAGCTGTCCGCGACCGGCATCGGCGGCAACGTCCCGCTGACCAACCTGGCCGGCGTCCTGGGCGCGTTCAACGACGGCAACTCCGTTGACACGCTGAAGACGTGCGAGCAGGACTCCGCGCAGAACAACTGACCCTCCCTGGTCAGTGATGCGGGACCCGAAAGAGTCACCTCGGTGGGGTGACTGATTCGGTAGCACCACCCAGCGGCGCCGGGAGCAAGCCTCACTCCTCCCGGCGCCGCAACCTACAACCCGGCCCCCGTCCCAGCGGGGCCGGGTTCTCTGCGTCCCGGGCTGGGACAGAACCGTGGGCCGGCACGGGAACCGGTGGGCTCGGAGAGGAACCAGGTGGGCTCGGACAGGAACCAGGTGGGCTCGGACAGGAACCAGGTGGGTTGGACCGGAACCAGGTGGGTTGGACCGGAACCGGTGGGGTTGAACAGGAACCGGTGGGGTTGAACAGGTTATTGCTTGTCTACGGCCACCAGGAGGGGTGCCGGCCCCCGCGAGCCGGCGCCTCCGTGCCACGGAACTGCCCCCGGACATACAGGCCCCCCCCGGGCACCACGCGCTGGGCGCGCCTACAGGTCTCGGAGGTCTACGCAGGCGCCGTTGGGGAGGTCTCGGGTCAGGAGGGACCAGATGCCGGCGGCTGCGGCGGTCGGCGTACTCAGGGAGCCGGTGCGCTTGAGGTCGTGGAAGCGCTCGACGGCGGGGAACGCCTGCTCGTCGGTGGAGCGGATCTCGGTTTGCATGGCAGTGTCGACGACACCCGGGGCCACCGCGATCACGCGACATCCGTCGGGTTGCTCCAGCGCGACCGTGCGTACCCACTGCTCGATCGCCGCTTTCCCGGCCGTGTACGACGACCATCCGGCATACGGCGTCTTCGCGGCACCCGAGGAGATCATCACCAGGTGCCGTTCACACGTGAGGTGTGCCGAGGCACGGAGGAACGCGCTGCCGAGGATCTGCGGCGCAGCCGAGTTGAGCAGGACCGCGCGCCGGTAAGCATCGCGGTCGACCGCGCCCGCGGGACCGATCGGCGTGATCGTGCCGGCGTTGTGGATGAACACGACGCGGTCACCCTCATACGCCTCGAGCTCAGCCTCGAAGTGGCGCTCGACCCGCGACCAGTCAGCCGGATCGGACAGGTCCACTTCGAGGTGTTCCGCCGTACCGCCGCCGCTGCGGGACAGGTCGATCACGCGCGCGTCCCGGTACGGCGGAGCCGCGGCCAGGGCGGCGCCGATCCCGGCGGATGCTCCCGAGATCCAGATGATCGACGGAGGTTTGGCCGTCACTGGCGCCAGGCGCGGGCGACCGCGAGGAAGAGGTCGTTGGCCTCGCGCTCGCCGATGGTCACGCGCGCACCGTCACCCGGGAACGGGCGGATCGACACTCCTTCGGCCTGGACTGCCTGGGCGAACGCCGCCGTGTCGTCGCCGAGGTCCAGCCAAACGAAGTTCGTCTGCGTCTCCGGCACGTCCCAGCCGGCCGCACGCAGTTCGTCGACGACCCGGGCCCGCTCGACGACCAGCGCATCGACCCGCTCGAGCAGTTCCTCCTCGACCCGGAGCGACGCGATCGCGGCCGACTGAGCGACGTGGCTGACACCGAACGGGAGCGCGCACTTGCGGATCGCCGCGACCACCGGCGGGTGGCCGATCGCGTACCCGACGCGGAAGCCGGCCAGGCCGTACGCCTTCGAGAAGGTCCGCAGCACGACGACGTTCGGCCGGTCGCGGTACACGTCCACGCCGTCGACCACATCGGGATCGCGGACGAACTCGCGGTACGCCTCGTCGAGCACGACCAGCACGTTCGTCGGTACAGCGTCCAGGAACGCGAGCAACTCGTCGCGTCGGACCACCGGGCCGGTCGGGTTGTTCGGCGTACAGACCAGGACGACCTTGGTGCGGTCGGTGATCGCCGCCTCCATCGCCTTGAAGTCGTGGCGGGCGTCGACGGTCAGCGGGACCTGCACCGAGGTCGCGCCGGTCAGCTGGACGGCGATCGGGTACGCCTCGAACGAGCGCCAGGCGTAGATCACCTCGTCACCGTCAGCGACCGTCGCCTGCAGCAGGTGGTAGAGCAGCGCGACCGATCCGGTCCCGACCGCGAGATCGCTCACCGGCACGCCGAACCGGTCCGACAGCGCCTCGAGCAGGTCGACGGCGCCCATGTCCGGGTACCGGTTCATCTGCCCCGCGGCCTCGATCGCAGCGGCGAGCACGCCCGGCAGCGGCGGGTACGGGTTCTCGTTGCTGGACAGCTTGTACGTCGGCCGTCCGTCGGTGCGCGCGGGCGGACGACCGGGCTTGTAAGCCGCAACATCGTCCAGGCAGGCGCGGAAGCGAACCTCATGGTCAGGGGTCATGCCCGCAGGTTAATCCTTACCTCACCCCAGAACCACCCTCTCCGGAGCGACCTCCGGCACACCGTTTGACTCGGCGTACGGCGAGCCTCAAACTGACTGATTGTCGGACAATCAGGGGATCTGGCAATAGATCTCACCAGTCAGAAGGGGTGCTCATGGGTCAGCCGCTGGAGTGGGGTCGCCGGTATCTGATGGTCCGCCCGGACCACTTCCGGATCGACTACGTGATCAACCCGTACATGTCCACGCACGACCAGCCGGATCCGGCGCTGGCGCTGAAGCAGTGGGACTCCCTGCGGCAGGCAATCGTGGACGCCGGCGGTGAGGTCGACGTACTCGCGCAGCGGGCGGACTCGCCGGACATGGTGTACGCGATGAACCTCGGTCTGGCGGCGGCGGACGGCCGGGCGATGCTCTCGCACATGCGCTTCGAACCGCGCCGGAAGGAGTCGCTGACCGCGGCCGAGTGGTTCACCGGGGACGGGTTCACCCTGAGCCGGCCCGGGAGTGAGGGCGTCGGGCCGCACTTCGAGTCCGGTGACGCGTTCGTCTTCGGCGACAGTCTGGTCGTGGGATACGGCCCGCGGACCGAGGCCGGTGCGCTCAAGCACCTGGCGACCGAATGGAACATCCGCGTCCGTGGGCTGCGGATCGCGCACGAAGGCATGTACCACCTGGATCTGCCGTTCTGCCCGGTGGACAGCACGCACGCGATGATCTACCCGCCGGCCTTCGACGAGTCCAGCCAGGCGGAGCTCTTCGGCATCGTGCCGGACCCGATCGTGCTCACCGACGAGGAGGCGTTCGCGTTCAGCGCCAACTCGATCGTCGTCAACGAGACGATCATCATGCCGTCCTGCTCCCCCCGCCTGCACGACATTCTCACCGCGCTGGGCCTGCGCGTCGCCGTCCTCGACCTGTCGGAGTTCCACAAGGGCGGCGGCTCCATCCGCTGCCTCACCAACCCCCTGGACTTCCCACTACACCCCATCACCACCCCAGGCGGCGAGCTCGTCCTGCCGGCCTGATCACCTCGCCCCTGTCCTTCCGCTTCGAGTCTATCGGCGGAGGGCTGATCGGCCGGTGGGTTATCCACAGCCCATCGGCACGGTTAGCTGGTGGTGGTGTAGATGATGTCCAGGGTGTTGGGGTCCCAGCCTTGGCCTTGGATCCATTGGAGGGCTTTGGTTTTGCCGTCGGCGGTGTAGGTGGCGATGACGATCGAGATCGCCTCGGGGTTCTTCGGGTCGGACTTCGAGGCTTCGTACGTCGCCTTGAAGCCAGGCCCGAGGTACGGCAGGGCGGCCATGATCGGGTACTTCTCCCGCAGCCGCTTGTTGATCTCGTCGTAGCGCCGCCCGGCCTCCTCTTCGGCCTGCAGCGTCTGCTCGGGGTGGTTCTCCGCCCACTCGCGCCCTTCCGGGCCGTTGGCGTAGAGGTACATCTTCACGCTCAACGGGTCGCCGCCTTCCGCGGTCACCGTCTGGCTGTAGCTCTCGAACCCGTTCCGCTCCGCCGCGAGCGTGTGGGTGCCGGCCTTCACCTTGACCTCGCCGTTCGCCGCGATCTGCTTCCCGTCGAGCGTCAGCGTGAGGTCGTTGGGAATCGACGTCACGGTCAGCTTGGACTCGGGCGCGCCGCGGAAGAGCAGATAGCCACCGATCAGCACCACAGCGATCACGATGGCCGTCGCGCCGATCAGGACGGGTCGCCGGTTCTCCTCGAGCATGCGTTCCTACTCCCTACTTCTTCTTCAGCCGGGCGGCGGCGAACCCGCCCGGGATACCGACGTCGTACGCATTGCCTGCTTCCGGCACGTGGTCGCCCAGGGACCCGGCGGCCGAGTTGAAGCCGTTGCCCCACGGGCCGACGAACAGGTACGTGTGACCGGGGCCGATCAGGATGTCACCCGGCTGCAGGTCCGCGATCTTGATGCTGTCGAACACGTCGTACTTCCCGGATGTCCGAAGGTAGTTCTCCTGCGTGGGGGTGTACACCATCGGGTAGTCGGGGTCGGCACCACTCATCCGCATCACGGTCGCGACGAACCGCCCGCAGTCGGTCCAGACGCGGTCGCCGTTCTCGCTGTTGTACTTCGGCAGTGCCGCCCGGTACTCCTTCGTCGCGAGGGACTTGTCCGTGCCGTCGTGCCCCGAGGTCGGCCAGGCCAGCGTCTTCGCGACGGCGGCGATGTTGCCGCTGCCGGCGCCGCAGCCGCCACCGGACGGTGCGCCGTCGCCGAAGGTCGACAGGACCTCCTTGGCGGCGGCCTTGCGCTCGGTGTAGCGCGAGTTGCTCAGGTCGTTGGAGCCGGCGAAGCGCTCGTAGTACCGGCCGAAGGCGACGGCGGCGTCCTCGACCGTCTTGGCCGCCTTCATCTGGTCGCCGGCGGCCTTCTCCGGGATCGCCGTCTCACCGTTGAGCTGCTTGCGGAGGAAGTCCAGCTGGAACTGCAGCGACACGATGGTGGCGTCGTCGATCCCGGCCTGGCGGGACGGCTTGATCATCTTGCCGGCCGGCGTCCACTGCACGATGCCCCAGCCCATCGGGCTCTCGACCGCGTCGGACGGGTTGGTCACCTTGCCGGACGGGGTGCCCTGCAGCCGGCCCGGCTCGACGCTGGACTCGTGGATCATGTTGCCGACGATCCCGGCGGCCTGCTCCTTGGTGTACCCGCTGGAGGCGAAGTAGTTGAACGCCTTCTGCGCGTTGTTGTTGCCGGTCAGGTCTCCGCCGCAACAGCCCGCGCCGCCCTCGTCGCTGGTGGCGGCGTCGTCGCCGAACGAGTCGTCCTCGGGCTTGGTGTTCTTGAGGTTCCCGTCGTTCTTCTCGTCGACCCACAGCTCGAAGTGCAGGTGCGAGCCGGTCAACCCGGGGGTGGCCTCGTCACCGGAGCCCGAGGTGCCGATCTCCTGGCCACGGCTGACCGTGGCGCCGACCCTGACCTTGATGTCCTTGAAGTACTTGTAGCGGGTCTCGACACCCTTGTCGTGCTTGATCCGGACCTCGTCGTTCGCGACCGAGGTGACCGTGCCGGCCTCGGCGGCGTACACCTTGCTGCCCTCGTCGACGTTGAAGTCGAGACCCGAGTGGCTGTTGCCCTCGGAGTCGGGGTCCTGCCAACCCTGCTCGATGTCGTGCTTGTCGGTCGGCCAGGCGAACGCCTTGCCCTCGGTCTCACTGGTGCCGCAGTCCGACGCGCTGGCTTCCATGCCGGCGAGGCCCCCGACGATCAGCGCGATCACGATCAGCAGAGGCAGGAACAGCACCAGCATGACGCCGCCGAGGATCGGCAGGGCTTTGCTGTCACCCACTATGTGCTCCTCGATCGCTCAGTGGCTCTCCACGCCGGTCCGGGGAGAGGGGCGGCCACAGAGGAAAATGCTGCCCTAAAACCAGGTCATTGTGTCGAGAGTTATCCACAGGCAGCCGCCAGGACCGGTCCGCGGGCCGGGTCGCGCGCGACAACGGACCTTGACTGGACGAGAATCGTCCTATGTACGAACGGCTGCGGGTGGACCGCTCGACCACGGTGGACCGGGTGGTCGACGCGCTGCGCGCCGCCCTGTTCGCGGGAGACCTCGAACCTGGTACGCCGTTACGCGAACAGCCACTCGCGGAGGCGCTGGGAGTTGCCCGGAGCACCGTTCGCGAGGCGATGACCATGCTGGTCACCGAAGGGCTCGCGGTCCGGGAGCCGAACAAGGGTGTCAGCGTGGCGATCCTGCACCCGGACGCGGTGGCGGACATCTGCCGGGCCCGGTTCGTGCTGGAGTCGGCCGGGATCCGGGCGTGGTTCGACGCGGACGAGGCGGCGCGGGAGCGGGTCCGCGAGGCGATGCGGGTGTTCGCGGCGACCGCGAAGGATGGTGCTGACCCGGAGGCGATGACCGAGACGCACCTGGCGATCCACCGGAGCCTGGTCGCGCTGACCGGCAGTGAACGGCTGATCGCGACTGCCGACTCGGTCACCGGGGAGGCTCGCCTCGCGCTGGCGCGGGTGGACGCGCTGCGGCAGGACGCGCGCCAGCAGGTCGCGTCCCACCGCAAGCTGGTCCGCCTGCTGGAACGCGGCGAGCTGGACGAATGCGTCGAAGAACTCCGCCACCACCTGGAAGGCGCCCAGGAGTCCCTCCTGGAAGCCATCGCCATGCCCCCGAGCTGAGTCACAAGATCTGCGACGCAGCTGGGGGGTATCTGGCTCCTAGGCGATTCCGTCCGCAGTGATGTCGTACGTCTTAGAACCAACGCGAAGGCCTGTCAGGCGAGCGGCTGGGTCGAGGGCTGTGACCTGGGGGTTGGCGGTGACTGTGCCGTCCAGGGCGATCTCGAGGCCGAAGATGCCCTCCAGGACGAGGCTGACCCAGGAGCCTGATGAGGAGCAGGACCAGTCGATCAGGTACGGGAACTGCGGCGGGGACTTGCGTGCGCCGCCGGACATCAGCGGAGCGGCTTCCTCGACGAAGTGGGCTTGGCCGCACGGCCCCTGGTTCGCGGTGCGAGCCAGCCCGGGGAGCCAGTCGAGCGCGACGTCCCCACGACCCAGGGCGAACAGGGCGCGGGAGGCATCGGCCGGCCAGGCGGGATAGGCACCGTTCCACTGGTGGTCAGGGCGCACACTGAAGGCCGCATCGGCGTCGTACGGCGACAACGCGCGCATCCACGTGGGCGTCTGGAGCTCCCGCTGGAAGAACGACACCATCTCGGCCCGCTGGGACTCGGAGAGGTCGTCGGCCATCGTCGTACCGATGATGTTGAAGTCGTAGCAGTGCCGCACCGGGACCATTGAGCCATCCGGCTGCCGAGCGTGCCAGAAGCCCGCGCCCTCGATGTACAGCTCGTTGACGTGGCCGGCCTGCTCGTCCGCCTCCTTGCGGAGCAGTTCAGCGCGATCGGCATCACCAGAGCGATCGGCGACCTCCGCAGCGACGCGGAGACACCACACGTTGGCGGCGTTGAAGCTCGCCACCTCGTGCACGTAGCTGCTCACGCACTCCAGCAGGTTGTCGATACCTCCGTAGTCCGCCAAAGCATGCTCACCCCGCAGACCGCGCCAGGCCGTCGCCCAGTCGTGCAGGTGCTCCGCGACCGGCTTGGGACCGACCGGCGCGTCCAGGAACCCGGAGTCCCCAGTGAAGCGCACGTAGTCGCGGACCAACCGAGTCATGGCGAAGTCGTTGACCGAGTACCAGTAGCCGACCGGGCCTCCGGTCAGCCACTCGGTCCCGAAGTGCTTGTGGATGTCGAGGTCGATCCAGTGCTCGATGTGCTTCCGCATCGGCTCCGGGTCGAGCAATGCGTGGGTCAGCGAGGAGAGGCTGTAGTCCCAGATGAACGTCGTGGTCTGCCAGTAGCGCGGCATCAACGTGTCGTAGGTCCGTCCAAGCACACTCGCCGGGTTGTCCCGCCGGAACCAGATCACACCCAGAACGCCCCACCAGTACAGCTTTCGCAGTGCGTCGTTCGTGGTCTCCAGGATCGGCAGTGAACCGCTGAAGCCCTCGCTCGACGGATCGAAAGCATCCGCCAACGCCTTGTCCCACAGGCCTTCCGCAGCAGCAATCACCGCCGGTACGTCGGTAACACACGCGTCGAAGTGCGTCGTCGCGTCACTCAGATCCTCGGCCAGCACGTGCACATACGAGAGCTGCCCCTTGCCTGAGGCATCCAGAACACTCGTTGCCTCAAGCATCGACCGGTCGACGACCGTCGGCACGTCGAGGCCCTGCAGGCTGACCGCGGAAGCGGATGCGCCAGTGCCGGCAATCCGGTTGTCGACAACCCTCAAGTCGTTCGGCTCCGACGGCGGCTCCGGCTTCAACCATCCACTCCCCGACCGGGTCGCCGTACTGTCCAGCGCGAACCCGAGCCGCACCGACCGCCCAGGCGCACCTTCCAGCTCGAGCCGTACGACGACAGCCGGCCGGCCGGGCGCACACGCGGTGACCGACCGAAGCGTCAGCCCGTCGACGACGGTCGATCGGACCACGCAGTCCGGCCGCCACACCACCTCGACGGTCCCGCCGTACGAGCGGGCCAGCCGGCCGTCGACGTACAGCTGACCGGTGATGCAGTCGCCGTGCGAGTACGGCGGGAAGTTCACACTGCGGATCGCGACCACGTCCAGGTCGACCTGCGCCGTACCCAGGAAGTTCGTCAGCCCGGGCGGGTTGAACATGTCGTCGTACGTGTGGGTCAAGACGTCGCTGGCCAGGTCGGCACTGCGAGGGATGGTCATGAGGGGTCGGCCCAATCGGTGTTCGGGAGCAGGGGGTACCAGTCCGGACGTGCCGGATCCCGGTCGTACGGGTAGGGGCCGAGTTCGCGGAACAGTTCGGCGTACTCGGCCAGCTTGTCGCGGTCCAGCTCGACGCCGAGCCCGGGTCCGTCCGGGACCGCGATCGCGCCGTCGACGTACGGACGCTTGCCGCCGGCAATGATGTCGTCACGCAGGTGGTGGTAGTGCGCGTCGGCGGCGAACGAGAGGTTCGGTACGACGGCGCCCAGGTGCAGCATCGTCGCCAGCTGGATGCCGAGTTCGCCGGACGAATGGACGGCGACGCCGAGCTGGAAGGTCTCGCAGACGCCGGCGGCCTTGATACACGGGCGGATCCCACCCCAGAACGTGGTGTCCAGCAGGATCACGTCGACGGCGGGATCGCGGACGTTGGCGGCGAGCTGCTCGAAGTTCACCACCACGGTGTTGGTCGCCAGCGGGATCGACGTCTTCTCGCGGACCCGCCGCATCCCGTTCAGGCCCCAGGTCGGGTCCTCGAGGTAGTCGTTGTCGAGGTCCTCGATCCCACGGGCGAACCGGATCGCCTCCTCGACGCTGAACGCGCCGTTCGGGTCGAAGCGGACGCGGTGCCCGGGGAACGCCTCGGCCAGCGCGCGGAAGCACTCGCGCTCGTAGTCCGGCCGAAAGACACCGCCCTTCAGCTTGTGCACACTGAACCCGTGCTCGTCGACGAGTTCCCGCGCGTGCTTGACCAACTGCTCGGCCGTCCGGATCTCGCCGGTCCCGTCGTCGGCCGGATGCCGGAAGAACAAGTAGCTCGCGAACGGCACCCGGTCGCGGACCTTGCCACCGAGCAACTCGTGCACGGGTACGCCGAGTTGGCGGCCTTGCAGATCGAGACAGGCGAACTCGATCGCGGCCAGCAGCTGGGTCCGGTTGTTGTAGAGGCTCGCGGTCGGGTTGGCGAGCATCCAGCGGAGCGCCTCGGTGCGAGCGGGATCGTGACCGACCAGGTACGGCTTGAGCCCGGTGACCGCGGCCTCGGCACTCTGACCGCCGCCACCCATCTCGCCGAGCCCGATCAGCCCGTTGTCCGCCTCGACCTCGACCACGGTCCGGACGAAACGCCCCCAATGCGCGCCGTTGCTGTGCCGCAACGGTGCCTCAAGAGGCATAGTCACAGTAGTGGCGCGAATGTCGACAATCTTCACTTCGTGTCCTCCGGCAGTACGACGGCCAGCCCGGCGGTCAACCCGCCGTCGACCTTCACGTCCGCCCCCGTGACGAACGCCGCGGCCGGGGACGCGAGGAAATGGATGACCTCGGCAACTTCTCCCGGTGTCGCCACCCGCCCGAGCGGGTGCGACCGGCCCCACTCCGCGACCACGTCATCCGTCGACCGGCCGCCTCCGAACTGGGCCGCCGAGGTCCGCAGCATCGGTGTGTCCACGGAGCCCGGACAGACCGCATTGACGCGGACTCCGTCCGCCGCGTGGTCCACCGCCATCGCCCGTACGAGGCTGAGCAGCGCGCCCTTCCCCATCGAGTACGCCGCAACGCCCTGCTGCGCCGCATACGCCTGCACCGACGCGACCACGACGACACTGCCGCCCCGTGGGAGCAGCGGCACGAACGCCTGGCAGGCGAAGAACACTCCGCCGACGTTGACCGCCATCACCTCGTCGTAGACGGACCACGAGGTATCCACAACCGTCCCGTACCGCTGGACTCCGGCCGCACAGACGAGGGCATCGACGTGCTCCACCTGCTGCGCGGCCGCGGCGAGAGCCTCACGATCTCCGACGTCCACGGTGATCCCACGGACTCCGAGCTCCTTCTCGAGCCCAGCAAGTGCCGCGGCATCCCGATCCAGGGCAACAACCTGATCACCGGCTTGGACAAACCGTTCGACGGCACCTCGTCCGATCCCGGCGGCGCCACCGGTGACGACGACTGTGCGGCGGCCCCCGCCCCCGCCGCCGAAGGCGGCGCTGTCTGCAGAGTCCTGCATTTGTTTCCTTTCAGAACTGCCCCAGGGCGAGGCCCCGGGAGAAGAAGCGTTGGGCAGCCAAGAACAAGATCACGGTGGGGAGCGAGACCAGTAGACCGCCCGCGAGCACAGTAGGCAGCGCGGCACCGCCGTACGTGCTCTGCAAACCGGTCAGCGCCGGCATGATCGGACGAACCGACTCCGACTGGCTCAGCGTCAAGCCCAGCAGGAGGTCGTTCCAGACGAAGGTTGCCTGCAGGATGAAGATCGCGGCCAGCGCGGCCCCGGCCATCGGCAGGTAGATGCTGCGGAAGATGCGGAACAGCCCACCACCGTCGACGATCGCGGCCTCGAACACGCTGCGCGCGATACCGGTGAAGAAGTTGCGCATCACGAACGCCGAGAACGGCACACTGATCGCGGTGTACACGATGATCATCCCGACCCGGGTGTCGTAGAGCCCGGAGTCGGCGTACCCGGAGAACAGCGGCATCAGGATCATCTGCAGCGGGAAGATCGTCCCGCCGAAGATGAACACGAACCACAGGAACCCGCGTCGCAACCGCAGTACGACGATCGCGTACCCGGCGGCCGCGCCGATCAGCACGGCGATCACCGGCGCGATGACGCTGTACAGCGTGGTCGCCACCAGCGTGTCGCCCAGCGCGGCTTTGCTCCACGCGTCCCCGAAGTTCGTGAACAGCGCGAACCCGGCCGGTTTCCACACCGTCTTCGCGTCGAACCCGTCGACGGACTTGGACGCGTTCACGACCAGCAGGTACACCGGCGCCAGCCAGATCAGCCCCAGTACGACGAGAATCGCAGTCTTAACCTTGCTCACGCGACTCCCCCAACTGGTAGCGCAGATAGAGGATCGACGCGGCGAACGTGACCAGGCTCAGGAACAGCGCGATCGCGGCACCCTGGCCGTAGTCGTTCAGTACGAACGTCTCCTTGTACATCGAGAGCGCGAGCGTCTCCGACGACGTACCAGGACCGCCTTGCGTCATCACCCACACCACGTCGAAGGTCTTGAGGCTTCCGACGATGGACAGCCCGACGACCACCGTCGTGATCGGCCGGAGCTGCGGCCAGAGCTGGTGCAGGAAGAGCCTGAAGCCCTCAGCGCCGTCCAGGCGGGCAGCCTCCAGCGGCTCCGCCGGAATGGACTGCAACCCGACCACGAACAGCAGGGCGTTCACACCCGCCGCCTGCCAGGTGACGGCCACGATCATCATCAGCGTGTTGCCCGGGCCGGCCTGCAACCAGCCGGTGTGCGCACCGGGCAGGCCCAAGAACCCGAGCACCTGACCGAGCGCACCGTCCGGCTGCAGCACGAACCCCCAGATGACGCCTACGGCCACACCGGAGATCGCGTACGGCAGCAGGAACGGCAGCCGCAACCACGTGCCCCACTTGTGTCCATAAGTCATGACGGCGATCAGCAGCCCGAGCACCACGGGCAGAGTCACCATGCCGACAACCCACAGCAGCGTGTTGGTCAGCGCCCCGACCAGGTCCGGGTCGCTGAACATCGCCTTGTAGTTCGTCAGCCCCGACCAGACGGGTGAGGCCAGGCCGTCGTAATCGGTGAAGCTGACGTACGTCGTCCACAGGAACGGCAGGTACAGCAGCAGTGCCACCACGCCCACGGCCGGCAGCCCGAACAGCGGCGCCATGCGGGCGCCGGTCCGGGCCGAGCGCTGGACGCTCACCCGTGGCTTGACCGGCGCCCGCTCGATCGTCGAAGTCACTTCTGCTTGGCCCAGTACGCGTCCGCCTCGGCCTGGATCTTCTGCAGGCCGGGCATCGGGTCGCCCGGCTTGGTGACGAACGCGCCGAACACCTCGAGCGCCTTGTTCGCGACCGGAACCGGCGTCGCCTCGAACCAGCGGTTGATCAGCCGGTAACTGGCACTGCCATCGCCTCCGACATCTTTGTTGAGCGCCGCCAGGCCAGGGTCCTTGACCTCGGCCTTCGGGTTGAACGACAGGTCACCGCGGGAGTTCGCCCAGGCGGTCTGCGCCTGCGGCGTGACCCACCAGTCGGTCCACTTCTTCACCGTGGAGGCGTGGTCGCTCCCGGCGGCCGAGCAGACCGGGCCGGTCTCGAAGATCATCGAGGTCTTCGGCAGGTCCGGGTTCACGTTCGGGATCACGAAGAAGTCGTAGTCGGTGCCGGCCTTCATCTTCAGCGTGTTCAGGTTGCCGCTGAACCAGGTGCCGAAGTTGATCATCGCCACGTCGCCGTTCTTCAGCTGCGCCTGCGGCTCGGTCTTCGAGCCCGGGTCGCTGAAGTAGCCGGCGTCGATCATCTTCTTCCACTCGTTCATCACCTCGACGACGCCCGGGTCGGTGTACTTCGCCTTGCCGGTGGAGAGGGCGTCGTACAGATCCGGGTCCTTGCCGGCCAGCAGCGTCTCGAACCAGACGAAGGAGAACAGGATGTTGGTCTGGTAGAACGGCTTGACCCCGGCCGCCTTGACCTTGTCGGACACCTGGGTCAGCTCGGCCCAGGTCTTCGGCGTCTGGGTGATCCCGGCCTTCTTGAAGACGGCCTTGTTGTAGTACATCACCCAGTACCCGGCGTTCAGCGGCACGCAGTACTGCTTGTCGCCGTAGGTGAAGTACTGCTTGAGCTGCTCCGGGATGTTGCCGTCAGCAACCGCCTTGGTCCACTGGTCGGTCGTCTCGGCGACGAGCTTCTGGTCCACCAGGTCCTGAAGTTCCTTGCCGGTGTGCCAGCTGAACAGGTCCGCCTTCTCCTTGGTCCGGAACGAGGACCGGATGAACGCGGTGTAGGTGTTGGAGTCGGAGTAGCCGACCGGCTCCATCCCGACGCCGATGTCGGACTTGCTCGCCGCGCCGACCTGGGTGAAGGCGTCCTTCCAGCCACCCTTGTCGTTGTAGAACTTCAGCGAGTCGACCGGCTTGTCCTCGCCCTTGGCGGCACCGCCGGCGGCCCCACCGCCCCCGCAGGCGGACAGCGCGAGCGCACCAGCCACTGCGAGGGCGGTGAGCGCTTTGCGGTTGATCTTGCGTTGCATGGGAGTGCGTCCTTCCAGCTCAGGGATGCTGAAGTCGTTGGTTGATGACGGCGAGGACGCCGTCGAGGTGTTCGCGGGTCAGGCGTTCGGCCAGTTCGGTGTCGCCGGCGCGGACCGCGTCGTAGATGGCGCGGTGCTCGTCCAGGTCGGTCTGCCGGTCGCCGTGGATGTGCAGGATCTCCAGCTGCTCGCGCGCGTTGACGACGGTGACGGACTCGACCACCTCGGCCAGGGTCGCGTTTCCGGACGCCTGCGCCAGTGAGCGGTGGAAGTCCATGTTCACCTCGGCGAGCTGGGCATGGTCGCCGGATGCGATCAGCTCGGCCGCTACGGCGAGGTCCCGTTCCATTTGCTCGAGTGCGGTCTCGGCCCGGATCTGGGCAGCCAGTGCGGCGACCGGCGGCTCGATCAGAGCGCGTGCCTGCAAGAGTTCCACCAGCCGTTCCGCGCTCGGTGCCAGCGCCAGGGGGTTGGCCAGGACGAGACGACCGACGTTCGGACCGACGTACACACCGGAGCCGTGCCGGAGCTCCACCGCTCCGGTTGCCTCCAGTCGGCGAAGCGCCTCCCGGATGGTGGGTACGGCGACCTTGAACCGCTCGGCCAGCGACCGCACGGACTCGAACTGGTCACCCACCGACAGTTTCCGGTCCGCGATCAGTGAGAGCATCGACGTCGCCAGATCGTCCAGCAGGCTGCGGCGTACGACGCCACCCGGGGTGCTCACTGGGCCGCCGAAAGGGTGACGGTCAGGAACCGCGGGCGGTAGATGCTCACATCGGCGTACAGGTCGTCGCTGACGAGACTGTTCACGTTGTAGCTGACCAGGAGCTCGTTGCCACGGCGCAGGTCCGGATGCTCATGTGAGTTGTAGGTGATGATGTTCCCACCGGTCTCCGGGGTTTGGTACAGCTCGACGGGCTTCACGAACGGGCCGGTCGGCGAGCAGGAGAAGTACCCGAGGACTCGTTTGCTGAACAGCTCTGTCGTGTCATGCGTGACCAGCAGATAGCCGTCACCCCACTGGGTCACGCTGTGCTCGTTGGCGACACCTTCGAGCACTCGCGCGGAGGCGGTCTCGTCCGCCGACCAGCCGGAGCCGGTCCAGTACTCCCACGGCTTGGCGGTCAGGTCGTCACCGCGGACTCGGGCGACGTGCTGGTACTTCGAGGAGCCGAGGTCCTCCACGCCGTAGATGTAGGTATAGCCGTGGTCGCGCAGCAGCCAGCCGGACCACTGCACGTTGGCGGCCGACGGGAGCGGCTTGAGGCTGCGCAGCTTGAACGTCTTGCTGTCGAACCGGGCGAGGTAGTTGCTGGCCCAGTGCCAGTCCCATTGGCCCGGTCCGGTCTTCTCGAACCGCAATGCGATGACGTCGAGGTTCCGGCCGGCGTTGCTGGTCTGCGCGGCGCCGAACCAGTACCAGCCGTTGGACGGCGGAGGTACGAGCGCAGTCGGGTTGGTCGCCGTACCGCCGGTGACGGTCTTCAGCTTCCCGCCCTGCTCGATGACGAACGAGTTGTTGATGAACGGCGTCGTGGTCGGACGGCTGCCGTCCGGGTTCACCGGGCCGAGGAACGTGTCCGAGAAGACGAACGCGGTCCGCCCACCCGACAGCGGCACGGAGTATGTGCTGTCCGCCCCGGTCCACCCCTTTCCGGTGTCGCTGTAGGCGTTCAGAAGGCCCTCGGGCGCGGCGTGCGGCTGGGCCTGGGCGGTCCAGTTCGTGCTCACGGCGCTGCAGCTCGAGGGGTCGGCGGAAGCGGCAGGCAGACCGAGGCCCGCTGCCGTGAGTGACAACGCGACTACCCCAACCAATGGACGGAACATGAAAATGATCAGATCACTTGGTCATTTCGGTGTCAAGAGTCAGGGTCGGGCCAGGGCGCGTACCGGGCGTAGAGGTACCGGTGGGGTGGGAGGATCGACCGCATGAAGAACTTGGTCATCAGACTCCTCGCCAACGCGGTCGCGCTGGCGATCGCGACCTGGCTCGTCAGCGGGATCACTCTGGAGGGTCCGACCACCGGACGGCGGATCCTCACGCTGCTGATCGTCGCCGCGATCTTCGGCGTCGTGAACGCGATTGTGAAGCCGATCCTCCAGTTGCTGTCGTGCGCGCTCATCGCCCTGACGCTGGGGCTGTTCCTCTTCGTCATCAACGCGGCGATGCTGCTGCTCACGTCGTGGATCACCGGCAAGCTGGACGTCCAGTTCCACGTCGACGGCTTCTGGTCCGCGCTGCTCGGCTCGGTGATCATCACCGTCGTCGGCATCGTGCTGAACATCGTTCTTCCGGACAAGGCCGAGATCAAGTAGTGCCCAGGCACGTCGAGATCGTCTGCACCGGGAACATCTGCCGGTCGCCGATCGGCGAGGTCGTGCTGCGCGCGAAGCTCGCCGAGGCGGGGATCGACGACGTCGAGGTGACGAGCTCGGGAACGGGCGCGTGGCACGTCGGGGATCGGATGGACCCGCGGGCCGCGGCCGTGCTCCGCAGGCATGGGTACGACGGCAGCGCGCACCGGGCCCGCCAGTTCCGGCCCGGGTGGTTCGCGGACCGCGACCTCGTGCTCGCGATGGACTCAGGACACCTGGCCGAGCTCGGTGGCGACGCCCGGTTGTTCGCCGATGACGACGTACCGGATCCGTATTACGGCGACGACGCCGGCTTCGACGACGTCCTCGCGCAGATCGAGAAGGCGGCCGACCAGTGGGTCGGCCGCCTCCAGGTCGTGTCTGGTGGTCCGACTCAGGCCTGACCGATCTCCGCCTTCAGCGCGACGAACCAGTCGACGCCCGGGTCGAACTCCTTGCCGCCGGCGATCCGCGGGAACTCGATCGCGCGCAGTTCGTCACCGCGCTCCTCGTCGTGGCCGACCACGCCGCTCTCACCGCGCAGCGCGGCGTCGACCGCGTAGTCGGTGCACTCCTTGATCAGAGCCAGGTCGCGGTCGTTGGCCGCGGCCGAACGGCTGAAGTAGCCGCTCTTCTGCACCATCGTCTTCTCCGCGCCGATCCGCTCCGCGAACTGCTTGGCGAACCACGCGCCCGGGTTGATGGTGTCCAGCTTCACGTGACCGAACGGGTCCCGCCCGACCTCCTCGCCACGGGCCTCCATCTCGGCCACGATCGACGGTACGCCGGCGCCCTCGGACAGGAAGATGTTGACGCAGTCGTTCTCGTCCATCACCTTGCGCAGCCGGTTCGCCTCGGCGTCCAGGTCGATCGTTGCCTCCGGCACGTACACCGCGTGCACGTCCCAGCCGCCCTGGTCCAGGCCGATGCCCGGGTTCCACTCCTGCGTGTCCAGCCAGTCCCGGTACGCCCGGGCCGTTGCCGCGGTCAACCATCCGCAGTTGCGGCCCATCACCTCGTGGACGATCAGCATCCGGGGGTTCGAGCTGTGCTCGGCGATGATGTTGCGGGCGAACAGCGCGCCCTGATCCGCCGCGGTCCACGCGCCCAGGCTCTGCCGGATCGGGATCACGTCGTTGTCGATGGTCTTCGGCAGGCCGACCACGGTCAGGTCGTAGTCGTGCTCGTGCAGGTACGCCGCCAGGTCCGCGGCGGTGGTGTTGGTGTCGTCACCGCCGATGGTGTGCAGGACGTCGACGCCGTCGGCGACCAGCCGCTCGGCGGCGACCTGGAGTGCGTTCTGGCCGTCGGCGATCAGGCCGCGCTTGACCAGGTCCGCGGTGTTGGTCAGCTTCACCCGGCTGTTGCCGATCGGGCTGCCGCCGAACTTGTGCAGTACGGACGCCTTCGCCCGGACCTCCGGCGTCACCTCGACGAACCGGCCGCTGAGCAGGCCGTGGTACCCGTTCAGGTAAGCGATGATCTCCACGTCGGGCGCCACCTCGGTGTAGCGCTCGATCAGCCCGCCGACGGCGGACGACAGGCAGGGCGCGAGCCCGCCGGCGGTGAGCAGGGCAACTCTGCGAACAGACTTGTCAGCAGCCATGGGTCGGGGTCCTTCCAAGGGTCACTAAGTCGCCACCACATTAGTGATGCAGACCACCCTCAGCGGTGGTTGGGGTTCACCCCAACGGCACCGAGCGCGGGGGCACCGGGGTCGAGACGATGAACGAGCTCGTCGTCTGGCCGTGGACGAGAAACTTGTCGAGGACATCCTCGAGCGAGGCGATCGCGGGGACCTGGACGCGCATCAGGAAGCAGTCCTCGCCGGAGATCCGGTGACACTCGACGACTTCCGGCGTACGTGCGGCCAGCTCGATGATCTTCGGGATCTGCCCCGGACCGGGCCGCAGCCGCACCCAGGCCGCGACCGGTAGTCCGAGCGCGGCCGGATCCACCTCGAGCCGGTAGCCCCGGATCACCCCGGACTCCTCCAGCCGCGCGACGCGTTCCCGCACGGTCGGCGTGGACACTCCCAGCCGGCGGGCCAGCTCGGTGGTCCGCAGCCGCGGGTCGGCGGTCAGTTCGGCCAAGATCCGAGTATTGAGCTCATCGAGCACTTGGCTTTTCGTTTCGGTAAGCAAGACCGCCATTTCGACTCCGATCCGGCATGGGAAAACTGAGAGCTGGTTCCTAGGGTAGTCAGGGTGACTACCATCGTGGAAGCTCCGCCCAGGAGCGGCCTCGCGACCGCGGCGGCGGCCGTGACCGTGGTGCTCTGGGCTTCGTCGTTCGTCGCCATCCGGCACGCCGGCACCGAGTTCTCGGCGGGCGCTCTGGCACTGGCCCGCCTCGGCCTCGGCAGCATCTTCCTCGGCGCGTTCCTCTTCCTCCGCCCACGGCGCGAGGTGACCGGACGCCGCTGGCCGGCCGCGCGCGACTGGCCGCAGTTGCTGGCCTGCGGCCTGCTCTGGTTCGGCGTCTACAACCTCACGCTCAACGAGGCCGAACGCCGTCTCGACGCCGGGACCGCGGCCATGCTCGTCCACATCGCCCCGCTGCTGATCGCGTTGCTGGCCGGCCTCACCCTCGGCGAGGGCTTCCCCCGCCAGGTCGTCATCGGCAGCCTGGTCGCGTTCGGCGGCATCCTGCTGATCGGTACGTCGACCTCCACCGGCCGCGCGGAAACCTGGGGTGTCGTCCTCTGCATCACCGCGGCCATCTCGTACGCCGTCGGCGTGGTCACGCAGAAGCCCCTGCTGAGCCGGCTCCCCGCGGCCGAGGTGACCTGGCTCGCCTGCACCATCGGAGCAGTCGTCTGCCTCCCGTTCGCGCCCGCGCTGATCGACGAACTCGGATCCGCCAGCGCTGGGACGATCTGGTGGGCGGTCTACCTGGCCGCTTTCCCGACCGCGCTCGGATTCACCACCTGGGCGTTCGCCCTCCGGCGGACCAGCGCGGGCAAGATGGGCGCCACGGTCTACGTGGTTCCGGTCGTCGCCATCGCGCTCGGCTGGCTCTTCCTCGGCGAGACGCCCGCGTTGCTCGCACTGGTCGGCGGCGCGGTGTGCCTGGCCGGCGTCGCGATCTCACGTCGTACCGGGAGGGCCCGATGAAGTTCGGTGTCTTCGTACCGCAGGGCTGGCGGATGGACCTGGCTGAACTCGAGGATCCGGTCGAGCAGTGGGAAGCGATGACCGCGGTCGCCCGCGCCGCCGATGCCGGGCCGTGGGACGCGATCTGGTTGTTCGACCACTTCCACACGGTGCCCGAGCCGGTCCGCGAGACCGTCTTCGAGGCCTGGACCACCACGGCCGCACTCGCCCGCGATACGCATCGGGTGAAGCTCGGCCAGATGGTCGGCTGCAACGGTTACCGCAACCCGGCGCTCTGCGCGAAGATGGCCGCCACCGTCGACGTCGCCAGCCACGGCCGCCTGTACGCCGGAATCGGCGCGGGCTGGTCGGAACACGAGTGGAGGGCCTACGGCTACCCGTGGACGAGCCAGAAGGACCGGATGGGGTCGTTCGCGGAGTCCGTGGAGCTGATCCACCGGTTGTGGACCGAGGACGACGTGGTCTTCGAGGGTAAGTACCACTCGGTCGACAAGCCCTTCGTCGTACCGCGGCGCAAACCACGGTTGTGGATCGGCGGCGGTGGCGAGCGGGTCACGCTGCGGCTCGTTGCGAAGTACGGCGACGCCTGCAACTTCGGCACCGGTCGCGTCGACGTGATCGAGCACAAGCTCGCCGTACTCCGGCAACACTGCGACGACGTCGGCCGTGACTACGACGAGATCGTCAAGTCGACCAGCCTCAACGTCTTTCCGGTCGAGTCCGGTGCCGAGCCGGTCGCCGCGACCGCCAAGGCCCGGGGCCGCTACAGCCTGGACGAGTTCGCCGAGATCGGCGCCGGCGGGACGCCTGGTGCTCTGGCCGAGGTCGTCACGACGAAGCAGCTCACCGAGCACGTCGAGCGGTTGGCCGAGGCGGGGATCGAGTACGTCATCGTCTACATTCCCGGCGTCGCGTACGACCACGAGCCGATGCAGCGGTTCGCGGAGGACGTGGTACCCGCGTTCAGCTGAGCGAGGCGGCGGCGTCGCGCAGATGCTGGTGGATGCCGTCGTACACCGTCGCGCTCGGTAGCAGGCGCTTCGGGACCTTGGTGACCACGCTGTAGTTCACGTCGACGACGTTCGCCAGTGGGACCTCACTGATCTGGCTGAGCAACTGGTAGGCGTCGAGCTTGTCCAGTCCGTACAGAGACCCGAGCCAGCCGACCATGTCGACCTGACCGGCCCGCCAGGCGTCCTCGAGCGGCCGGCTCGACCCGACCACCGCCAGGTAGTCGTCATTCTCGATCCGCGGCCAGACCGGTCCCGGCGTCTTCACCAGGTCCACGATCAGTACGACGTTCATCGCGCCCTCGACCGCGGTCCCGCAGGACTCACCCTCGCCCTGGCGGTAGTGCCCGTCGCCGACCGAGAACAGTGCGCCCTCGACGTTCACCCGCAGGTAACAGGTCGCACCGGCCCGCATCTCGGGCGTATCCATGTTGCCGCCGAACATGTCCGGCACCAGCGACGAGCGAGCCTCGAACGCGGCCGGCGCGAGGCCGACCGTGCCCAGCATCGGCTCCAACGGCAGCGCGAGCTCCAGCCCGCTGCTCTGGGCGTGGAACCCGACGGTCTGCTTGTCGGAGTCGACCTCGTAGATCCAGGTCCGCTCCGGCAGCGGGTCCTGCAGTGTCGCGGTGCGGTCGGTGCTGGTCAGGCCGCCGAAGAACGGGATGGTCGTGGACACACCCCAGCTGCGGGCCGGCGTGAGCTCCACGAAGTGCAGCACCAGGGTGTCGCCAGGCTCGGCGCCCTCGACGTAGAACGGGCCGGTCTGCGGGTTCACGAACGGCATGTTCAGCGAGGCGCTGGCCAGGTCCGCCGTGCTGCGGAGGGTGCCGCAGTACGCGTCCTCGGTCCACAACCTCAGTGCGGTGCCCGGCTTGACCCGCCGGATCGGCGGCACCCCGCCGAAGGTCCAGGCGAACTGTTCGGGCTCGGGGGTGTATTCGAGGATGTCCACGATTTGCCAACCTAAGGTGTGCAGGAGGTATTGGGGTAGTGATCAGCGGGTTCTCAGGCGATTCTCAAACTGACGGCCTACTGTCGAGGCGGAACTTCGAGCGGAGCGAGGAAGACGATGCGGGTACTGGTGGTGGACGACGACCGGGCGGTCCGGGACTCGCTGCGCCGTTCGCTGGAGTTCAACGACTTCGAGGTGGTGACCGCCGCGGACGGCGCCGAGGCGCTCGCGGTGATCGGCAACGTCGAGCCCGACGTCGTCGTGATGGACGTGATGATGCCGCGCCTGGACGGGCTCGAGACCACCAAGGCCTTGCGGGCCGCGGGCAACAATGTGCCGATCCTGGTGCTGACCGCGCGGGACGCGGTCGCGGACCGGGTCGACGGCCTGGACGCCGGCGGCGACGACTACCTGACCAAACCGTTCGCGCTCGAGGAGCTGCTGGCCCGGCTGCGCGCCCTGCTCCGCCGCAGCACCACGCCCGGTGAGGGCGGCCAGCGCGGCGAGGTCCTGCAGTACGCCGATCTCGTGGTCGACGTGGACGCGCACGAGGTGCGCCGGGGCGACGTACCGATCCCGCTCACCCGGACCGAGTTCTCCCTGCTCGAGCTGCTGATCCGCAATCCGCGCCGGGTGCTGGAGCGCGCGGTCATCCTGGACGCGGTCTGGGGCTACGACTTCCCGACCACCGCCAACTCCCTCGAGGTCTACATCGGCTACCTCCGCCGCAAGACCGAGGTGAACGACCTTCCCCGCCTGATCCACACCGTCCGCGGCATCGGGTACGTCCTGAGAGACACCCCACCGTGAGCCGTCAACACCCCGAAGAATTCCCCTCGTACGCCGACCGGCGTGAGCCGGCCGCCCCGCAGCAGCCCGCGCCCCCGCTGGTTGCCAACGGCAACGGGAATCGGGTGGTGGCGACGGCTGCCCGCACCCAGACCTGGTGGAACGAGAAACTCCACCAGCTGAGTCTGCACGCCCGGGTCACCATGCTCGCGGCGGTCGCGGTCGGACTCGCGGTCGCCATCGTAAGCGTCGCGGCGTACGTCACCGTGCGCCAGCAGATGTACCAGAACCTGGACGACAGCCTCATCCTCCGGGCCAGCCAGGCCGCGCAGAAGGGCGTCCTGACCAACCTCACCGTCCTGCAGGGCATCCCGCCCGACGCGCTCGGCCTGAGCGACATCCAGGTCGGCATGATCAGTGCGGACGGGCAGATGTTCGGCGCCGAGAACAGCGCGCTCCCGCCGATGGGGCAGGACGAGCTGGCCATTGCCCGGGCTCAGGGCTCCGACGCCAGTCTGCGGACCGTCGGCGTCCGGAACGGCTCACATTTCCGGGTGGTCGCCGTACCCGCTCACTACTGTCCGCACGGGGCGAACTGCCGGGTCGACCCGGATCAGTACCAGCCGTCGGCGCTGGTGGTCGCGCAGTCTCTGGGTGCGATCGACCAGACGTTGCACAACCTCGGCATCGTGCTCTGGGCCTTCGGCCTGATCGGCGTCATCGGCGCCGCGCTGGTCGGCAACGCGGTCGCCCGGTCCGGGCTCAGACCGCTCGCGCGGCTGACCGGGGCGGCTGAGCATGTCGCGCGAACCGAAGACTTGCAGCCGATTCCGGTGACCGGGTCCGATGAGATCTCGCGGCTGGCGCAGGCGTTCAACGCGATGCTCGCGGCGCTGGCGCGGTCCCAAGACCGGCAACGGCGACTCGTGGGTGACGCGGGGCACGAATTGCGTACGCCGCTCACCAGTATCCGGACCAACCTCGACCTGCTCGCCCAAGCCGACAAGCGCGGTGGTCTGCGACCGGAGGATCGCCAGCAGCTGCTGGACGACGTACGCGCGCAGATGGACGAGCTGACCACGCTGATCGGCGACCTCACCGAACTGGCCCGCGACACCCCGCAGGTGCGGAACGCGGAGCTGATCGAGCTGTCCAACGTGGTCGAGGACGCGATCATCAAGGTACGGCGCCGCGCACCGGGGCTGGAGTGGGACGTCCAGCTGACTCCGTTCCCGGTGTGGGGTGACGAGCGGCTGCTCGGCCGCGCTGTGATGAACCTGCTCGACAACGCCGCGAAGTACAGCGTGCCGGAGGGTGTCACGCCGCGGAGCGACGGCCAGCCGGTCGGGCTCGTCACGGTCCGCCTGCTGGACGGCGTACTCACGGTGACCGACTCCGGGCCGGGGATCGCCGAGGCGGACCTGCCGCATGTGTTCGAGCGGTTCTACCGGTCCAGCGAGGCGCGCAGCCGGCCTGGATCGGGGCTGGGACTCGCGATCGTGAAGCATGCGGCCGAGCAGCACGGCGGGATGATCTACGCGCGCAACGCTCCCGGCGCCGGAGCGCAGTTCACGCTGTGGCTCCCGCACGCCGCGACGCAGACCCGCTGACGCGTGCGGACGTCGTACCCGCTAGCGCGTCGGGACGTCGTACGCAAACCGTCTTAAAAGATCCTGACTGATCCTTCAGAGGATCTTCATGGAGTTCTTCGGCAGCTCCGAGGGGATCTTCAGGGCCTTCTCAGGTCCGGCCGCCACAGTATTCGCTATGAGTGAGAACACGCCGCAGCAGCCGCAGAACCAGCCCGGCCAGAACCCGCAGCAACCGCAGGGGCCGGAGCGGACGCAGCAGATGCCGATGTACGGACAGCATCAGCAGCAGCAGTTCGCACCGCTTGGTGGGCAGCAGCGGCCGGGTCAGCACCCAACAGGTGGGAGTGCTTACCCGCAGTTCGGTGCGCCGGGGACGCATCAGGGGACGTCTCCGGGCCCGAACTGGCCCTACGGTCCGCAGCCGCAGGCACCGGCCGCCACGGCGGCCAAGCCGAAGCGGCGCGGACTCGCGCTGGTGGCGCTGACCGCCCTCCTGGTCGGCACCGCCGGCGGAGTCGGCGGCGCCGCGGTGTACTCGGCGACCAACGACTCCACGGCGAACACTCCGTCGACCACGGCTCCGCTGAACGGCAACCAGGCGGCACCCGCCTCGGCTCCGGACGGCTCGGTGCAGAACGCCGCCGCGAAGGTGCTGCCGAGCGTGGTGAAGATCGCGGTCGCGACCTCGCAGGGCGCGGCGACCGGTTCCGGCATCGTGATCAGCAAGGACGGCCTGATCGTCACCAACAACCACGTGGTGGCCGGCGCCGGACAGGGCGCGACCATCACCGTGATGCTGAACGACGGCCGGACGGTACCGGCCACGGTCAAGGGCACCGACCCGCTGACCGACCTGGCTGTCATCCACGCGGAGGCGACCGACCTGACCCCGGCCACGCTGGGCCAGAGCGGCAAGCTCGCGGTCGGGCAGGGCGTGGTCGCGATCGGTTCGCCGTTCGGCCTGGAGGCGACCGTGACGAGCGGCATCGTCTCGGCGCTGAACCGGCCGGTGACGTCGGGCGACGAGCAGCAGGACAGCACGACAGTCTTCCCAGCAATTCAGACGGACGCCGCGATCAACCCCGGTAACTCGGGCGGCGCCCTGATCGACCTCGCCGGCCAGGTGGTCGGAATCAACAGCGCGATCAAGACCGCCGGAGGATCGGGACAATCCGAAGGCGGCAACATCGGCCTGGGCTTCGCAATCCCGATCGACCAGGCCAAGCCGATCATCGACGAGCTGGTGGCCAAGGGCAAGGCCACGCATGCGCGGCTCGGCGTCCAGGTCGGCGACGCGCAGGCGTCCGACGGGCTCACGAACGGAGCACGCCTCGGCGAGGTAACGTCCGGCGGTGCGGCGGACAAGGCCGGTCTGCAGTCTGGTGATGTGGTCACCACTGTCGACGGCAAGGCGATCGCGTCAGGGGACGCGTTGGTCGCCGCGGTCCGTTCGCACCGCCCGGGCGATGAGGTCAAGGTGACCTTCACCCGCGACGGCAAGACCCAGACCGTCACCGCCACCCTGGGCTCCGACAACGGCAACCCCACCGGCTGACCCAACCCCACGTCCGGGACTGCGCCGCCCACCGAGCGGCGCAGTCCCCTTTTTATTGCCATGCGGCTGGCCCATGCGGGGGCTAGGTTCCGGGCATGACTCTTTCCCGGGAACGGCCGCCGCTGGTGGCGGATGAGCGCACGCAGCTGATCGGCTGGCTGGATCTGCAGCGGGCGCTGGTCCGCTGGAAGCTCAAGGGCCTGCGGGCCGAGGACGAGCACCGTTCGGTGCTGCCGGACTCGCCGATGATGACGCCGGCCGGACTGGTGTCGCACATGCGCTGGACCGAGCACTGCTGGTTCAACGTGATCTTTCTCGGTGAGCCCTCCGACACGAACCCGCAGTTCCGCAAGGATCTGCCGGACGACGCCGACTGGATGGTCGACGACGTACCGCTGACACGGCTGCTGGACGAGTTCGAGGCGCAGTGCGCGCAGTCGAACGAGATCACTGCCGCCCACTCGCTGGACGACGTCGGCAAGGACCCGGAATACAGCCCGACGCTGCGGTGGATGGTGATCCACATGGTCGAGGAGACCGCCCGGCACGTCGGGCACCTGGACACCATGCGCGAGCTCCTGGACGGCCAGAAGGGGTATTACTAGTACCCATGGAGATCCGGCGGGCGGGCGACAGATTCGTGACCTCGTCCGAGTGGCTGGATTCGCGGCACTCGTTCTCGTTCGGGCCGCACTACGATCCGGCGAACGTCGGATTCGGCTTCCTGCTCGCGCACAACGACGAGACAGTTGCCCCCGGCACCGGGTTCGAGACGCATCCGCACCAGGACCTCGAGATCGTCACCTGGGTACTGCGTGGCGCCTTGGCGCATCGTGATTCGGAAGGGAACAGCGGCGTTGTCTATCCGGGCCTGGCCCAGCGGATGAGCGCCGGCTCGGGCATCCAGCACTCCGAGTGGAACGACGCCGTCGACCCGGTCCACTACGTCCAGATGTGGGTCCGCCCGGACCGTTTCGACCTGCCACCGTCGTATCAGCAGGCCGAGCTCGACCTCAGCACCGGCGAGCTGGTCCCGATCGCCTCCGGTCTCCCTCAGCACGCCGTCAGTACGGCGATCCGCATCAACCAGCACTCCGCCGGGATGTCGGTCGCCCGTCTCGCCCCGGGCCAAGCGGTCGCCCTCCCGGCAGCGCCGTACGTGCATCTCTTCATCGCCCAGGGCTCGGCCGCCCTCGAAGCCGCGGGCGACCTGGGTACGGCGGACGCCGTACGACTGACCGACGGGGACGGCCGTCGCATCACCGCAGGCCCGCACGGCGCCGAGCTCCTCGTGTGGGAGATGTACTAGTCCTGCTGTTCGCTCATGGTCCAGACGTGGCGCAGCGACTGGCCGGCGACGCCTTCGGGGTTCTGGGCGAAGCCTTCGACGAACTGGCTCATGTGTTGCTGCCAGCGCTGATCGACCGGGTCCGTCTTCAGCTGGGCGACGGCGGCCTCGAAGTCGTCCGACACGACCAGGTGGAAGAGGTCGTGGCCACTGCGCCAGATGGACCAGTCGGTGATGCCGGCGGCGCGCATCACGGTGATCAGTTCCGGCCAGACACGAGCGTGCTCGAGCTCGTAGGCCTCTTCGGTTCCGGGAATCAGCCGGCTGTGCAGAGCAAGGCGGGTCACAAGGCTGCAGAATACGCCGCGGGTGCCGGATCTGGACCACGGTTCCAGAATCCCGATACCTTCTGCCTCTTGCTCCCGATTCATCCGGGCGATCCACCGGGTAGCTGCCAACTCAGGCGCCGGATCCGGCGTCGTACTTGCACGGGTTGAGTAGTTTCGCCCTCGTGGCCGCAATGCCACACGCCGAAGACTGTGCCCGGTGTCCATCCGTCGTCGTGCGAGAGTTGAGAACGTGAAGCGAACCACTGCGATCGTCTGTTTGAGTAGTCTGCTGATCACCGCCGGTTGCTCAGACAGCAAATCAGGCGACGGAAAGCCAGACCCGAACGACGAGAAGCAGGCCTCGGCCGCGGTGATCAAGCAGTTCGCCGACGCTTGGGTCAAGGCGTGGGCGCCGGACGGGAAGCCCGACGCGGCCGGCGCGCTCACCGATAACCCGACGGTGTTCGGCAAGCGGCTCGACGACGTGGACACGGCGCTGGTCGCCAGCACCGTGACGGTCGCACCGCAGGGCGACCCGAAGTGCAGCGACGGCAGCAACTGCACGCAGGAGCTCGCCGTCGAGGCCCAGCTCCGCGGCATCGGCGCGATGAAGTGGACCAGTACGGCGACCGCCGTGAAGACCGGCGACGTGTGGAAGATCAAGGCCTCCGGCGACACCATCTACCCGGGTCTCGGCGACGCGAACTACCTCAAGCGGGTCCGCGCACTGCCCGCCCGTGCCTCGATCCTGGACCGCAACGGCGTCGCGATGACCGCGAACCGCCCGGTCGTCATCGTCGGGGTCGCCTCGGGCACCGTGGCGACGGCCGCGACGTACGCCGCCTTCACCAAGAACCTCCAGGTGGACGGCGCGAAGCTCGCCGCCCGCGCGAAGGCCGCGCCGGCCGGCCAGTTCGTCGACGCGATCACGATCCGGGCCGAGCAGTGGGAGGCGCTGCGGCCGACCATGGGCAAGCTTCCCGGCGTCCTGACGATGGGCGGCACGCAGTCGCTGCCGGAGACCGCGACGTTCGCCCGGTCCATCCTCGGCACGATGAAGACGGCGACCGCTGAGTCGCTGAAGAACGCGGGTCCGACCGCGTCGGCGCAGGATCAGGTCGGGACGACCGGCCTGCAGTACGCATTCCAGCAGCAGCTCGCCGGGACCCCGGGTGGGACGGTCACGCTGCGCGACGGCAAGACCAAGCTGACGATCGATACGGTGTTCAGCCAGAAGGGCACCGCGGGGAAGCCGGTCAAGACCACCCTCGACGTGAACCTGCAGCGCTACGCCGAGGCGGCGCTGGCGACGAGCAAGCTGCCCGCGTCACTGGTCGCCGTCCAGGCGTCGACCGGGCAGATCCTGGCAGCGGCGAACGGCCCGCAGGTGGCGAGCTACAACCGCGCCTTCCAGGGTCGCTACGCGCCGGGGTCGACGTTCAAGATCGTCACCTCGGCGGCACTGCTGGGCAGTGGCGAGACCGCGGCGACCGCGCTGCCGTGCACGAACACGATCAACGTCTTCGGCAAGACGTTCAAGAACTACGACGGGCTCGCGGCGTACGGCGCGGGCACCATGCAGAAGGCGTTCAACGAGTCCTGCAACACCGCGTTCATCTCGCAGCACGCGCGGCTGCCGAAGGACGGGATGACCAAGGCCGCGGCGATGTTCGGCATCGGGCGGGACCTGAACCTGTCGATCTCGGCGTACGGCGGTCAGGTGCCGGCACCCAAGGACGACGTCGCCGAGGCCGCGTCGATGATCGGCCAGGGCACGGTCACCGCGAGCCCGCTGGCGATCGCGCTGGTCGCAGCGACGGTCGACCACGGCACCGCGATGAAGCCGGTCCTCGTTCCGGGCAAGGACGCGGCCGGGGCGGCCGCCTCTCCGTTGCCTGCAGCAACGGTTTCCGCGCTGCGGACGTTCATGCGGACGACGGTCACCGGCGGTACCGCGAAGGTGCTGGCCGGCAACGGCGCGGTCGCCGCCAAGACCGGCACCGCCGAACTCGTCTCGGGCGGCAAGGTCATCACCAACGCCTGGATGGCCGGCTACCGCGGCGACGTGGCCTTCGCCGTCATCGTCGAGGGCGGCGAGTCCGGCTCGCACGCCGCCGGCCCGATCCTGAAGAACTTCCTCACCCGCTTCAAGTGATCCTGAGAGTTGGGCTCTGAAGTTCCTGAGAGTTGGCTGAAAGCGCGGCAGTGCGGGGAAATCGTCACTTAGGGTTGCTGGATGGAGAGCCTGACGTGTCCTAAGTGCCGTGGCGCGATGCGCACGTACGAACGTAGTGGTGTGACGGTGGATCAGTGCGGCGAGTGCCGCGGGATCTTCCTCGACCGGGGCGAGCTGGAGCGGCTCGTCGACGCGGAACTGCGGTACAACTCGCCGCAGCAGCCGCGGTACGAGGAGAAGAAGCGGTACGACGACGACCGCTGGTACGACGACGATCGGCGGCGCGACGACGACCGCCGGTACGACCCGCGGTACGGCAACCAGCAGCACCCCCGCAAGAAGAAAAAGTCCTTCCTGGAGGAACTCTTCGACTGAGTGTCAGCGGCTCCGTGCCGACGGACTAGTGATGGCGGGTGTGCAGGGTGGGTTCGCGCTCCTCCTCGGTGGTGCCGCCCCACACGCCGTAGGCCTCCCCGACGACGAGGGCGTGCTCGCGGCACTCCCGCCGTACCGGGCAGGTCTTGCAGAGCGACTTGGCGATCACTTCACGGGCGTGCTTGCGCGGGCCGCGCTCGGCCTCGGCGGCGAAGAACAGTTCGGGGTTGACGTCGGCGCAGGCGGCACGTTCCTGCCAGGCCCAGTTCTCGAACAACGGGGACGGCAGGCCGTCTGGCGCCTTGCTCACCACACCGGCGGGCGGTTTCCGCCGCCTCATGACAGGGTCCTGGGTTTGGCTGACATGGTCGGGCACCTCGGGGGTCGATCGGGTTCGGCGCGGCTGGTTCCACAACCGCGGCCACTTGCTCCAGTACCCGTCGGCAAACCTGCGGGCGGGCTATCGTCAGCGGGTGACCACGCCATCGGTGAGCCTGCGCCCGATTACCGAGTCCGAGTTCGCCGACTGGAAGGACCGCGCCGCCGAGTCGTTCGCGGCCGGCATCGGGCCGGCCCGCGGGCTGAACCCCGAGGAGGCGCTGACGCTCGCCCATGACGAGACCGCCCGGCTGCTGCCCGACGGCACCACCACCGAGCACCACCTGATCTGGATTGCCTGCGACGGCTCGGAACCGGTCGGCAGCCTGTGGATCAGCACTAAGGCACGAGTGCCGTTCATCTACGGGCTCGAGGTGGGCAGCAAGCAGCGCGGCAAGGGCTACGGCCGCGCGATCATGGTCGCCGGCGAGGAGGAGTGCCGCCGGCTCGGCTACCAGCAGCTGGATCTCAACGTCTTCGGCGACAACTCCACCGCCATCAGCCTCTACGAGTCCCTCGGCTACACCGTCACCTCCCAGCAGATGCGCAAAGAACTCTGACCCTGCCTCCGCGACTGGCTACGCTGGGTTGTCGAGCCCAGGGGGTGTTGATGAGCTGGTGGATCCTGCATGTGGACATGGATCAGTTCATCGCGGCTGTGGAGATCCGGCGGCGGCCGGAACTACGCGGGTTGCCGGTAGTGGTCGGCGGCTCGGGCGATCCCACGCAACCGCGGCAGGTGGTCGCGACCGCGTCGTACGAGGCGCGCGAGTACGGCGTGCACTCAGGGATGCCGGTGCGAGCGGCGTATAAGAAGTGTCCGCAGGCGGTCTTCCTGCCGTCCGATCCCGCGGCCTACGAAGCGGCGTCGACCGAGGTGATGGACACGCTGCGCTCGTTCCCGGTGGTGGTCGAGGTGTGGGGATGGGACGAGTGCTTCGTCGGCGCCGAGACCGACGATCCGGAACAGCTGGCCGCTGACCTACGCGCCGCCGTACAGGCCCGGACGACGCTCACCTGTTCGGTGGGCATCGGCGACAACAAGACCCGCGCCAAGCTGGCGACCACCTTCGCCAAGCAACCGCGGTCGCACGCTGCACCCTTCGAACACGCCAGTACAAAGGACGGCCATCGCGAGTTCGACGGCGTCTACCGGCTGACCGGCGCGAACTGGCGCGAGGTGATGGACCACCGGCCGGTACGCGAACTCTGGGGCATCGGCAGCCGGATGGAGCGAAACCTCAACGAACTAGGTGTCTTTACCGTCGCCGACCTCTCCGCCGCCGACGTCGACGCCCTCCGCAAACGCTTCGGCCCGAAGATGGGAGCCTGGTACGCCGCTCTCGGCCGCGGACTCGGCGACACCGAAGTGACCGACGTACCCCGCGAGCCGATATCCCGCAGCCGCGAGGAGACCTTCCCCGAAGACCTCGTCGAACGAGCCGACGTCGAGGAGCAACTCCGCCGCATCGCCGTCGAGGTCACCCGCGACGTGGTCGCCGAGGGCCGCAGCATCCAACGCGTCTGGGTCAAGGTCCGCTTCATCTCCTTCTACACCCCCATCAAGAGCCGCAAACTCCCCGAAGTAACCCAAGACCCAGAAGTCATAGCCACCACCGCCCTGGCCCTCCTCACCAAATTCGAACTCCGCCGCCCCATCCGCCTCCTAGGCGTCCGCGTCGAGTTCGCCCCCTCCGCTCAGTAGCGGGGGCGGCCACGTTTGTAGGGGGTGAGGCCGACCGGTTCCTCGTTGCCGACCCAGTCGCCGTCGGCCAGTCGGCGGAGGCTGCATTCGAGGTCGAAGGTGAGCCATCGGGAGAGCTGCGGGTGGGCGTGATGTTCCCAGAGACCGTAGGGGCCTCGAAGGGTCTCGAGCCAGGTGACGAGGTCGCGTACGCGGCGGTCGTCAGCGGAGACGCCGCATCGGGAGGCCAGGTCGAGGAGGAAGGCGGGGTCGAAGGTGACGTAGAAGGTGACCCGTCCCATGGCCCGTTCGAGCCCGACCAGGCGGGAGACTTCCCACCCGAGGGTCGATTCGTCTCGCGTCTCGCGCGCGAGGAGATGGTCGACGCCGATGCGAGCGGCGTCCGATCGTCTCCGTTCGGGGTGCAGGGCGAAGCAGGCGGCGGCGCCGGTTGTCGCCGAGCGGCATCCAGCGCCTCGGGTCAGTCGCCGGTAGTCCTTCTCCGCCGGCGATGGGCGTCCGGGACCGCCGAGGTCGGCTTTGGGTCCCGACGGCCAGGAGCCGTCCGGGAGGCGTTCGCGGAGGAGCCACTCGTAGGCGCGTTCCGCGCGAGGGTCGGTGGCAAAGCCCGCGGCGGCGATGCCCCGCAAGGGCACGACCGTCTGCACGGTGATGAACCGCGCGCCGTCGGCTGGTGGTGGCGGCTGCGCTTTCCGTGTGGGCTTACGGTCGCTGTCGCCGTCGAGCCACAGTGGCCACGCGCCGTCTGGTTGCTGGTGGGCGAAGATGGCGTCGACCGCAGCGGGCATCTCGGGACCCTGGTATCCGAGGTACGCGAGTTGGCAGAGCAGGTAGCCGGCGGCTTTGGGCCGGTTCCGTGCGGCTTCAAGCCGGGCGAGGAGCGACCGGACCGCGGCGCTCTCGCGGATCTCGGCGCGCGACGCCCGTACGTCGTCATCGTCCTCGGTGATTCCCTCGAGCTCGACCGCCGCGCGCCATTGCAGCGACGGGGACGGGTCTCCGAGCAGCAGCGTGTTCACGTGAGGACCTCGAGCAGGAAGGGCGCAGTTGCGGTGTCGGCCTTGGCGAGTTGTTCCGGTGGGCCTTCGAAGACGGTCTTGCCGCCTTGGGGTCCTGCACCCGGACCGAGTTCGATGAGCCAGTCACAGGTGGCGAGCAACATCGGGTCGTGCTCGACGACGAGCACGGTGTTGCCGGCGTCGACGATCGTGTCGAGGGCGCGGGCGAGCACCCCGACATCGGTGACCTGCAGACCGACGGTGGGCTCATCGAGTACGTACAGGGTGCCGGCCTTCGTGGACCGGGCGAGTTCCTTGGCGAGCTTGAGCCGCTGGGCTTCGCCTCCCGACAGACTCCAACCGGGCTGGCGGACGATCAGGTAGCCGAGGCCGAGCGCTATGGCGGCATCGCCAACGCGGCGCACCCGGTCGATATCGCCCCACTCCTCGACGAGTTCGCCGATGGTGAGGGTTTCGATATCGGCGAGGCTTCGGCCCCGCTCGACGAGGGCAGCGACCTCGCGGCGATAGCCGGAGCCGCCGCACGCCTCGCAGGTCTGGGTCACCGACGGGAGGAACGACATGTCCTCCTGCCAGGTACCTTTGCCACGGCACGCATCGCAGCGGTAGGCGAGGTCCTTGATCGTGATGCCCTGCTCGATGGCCGCTTCGCTTGCGGCGAATGCCTGTCGGACGCCGTCAATCAGCCCGAGGAAGACGCCCGGCGAGGTGATCTCGGCACGCGATTGATCGACCACGACGGTGCGTTCCGGCGCGCCGGAGATGGCGTCGTGAATGCCGGGCTCCACGCGGACCACACCGCGGTGGGGGATGTCGGTTTTCGGCCGCACCAGGCCCAGGGCGATCGTGTCGACGACGAGTGAGGACTTGCCCGAACCCGACACACCGCACACGCCGACCTGCACGCCGAGCGGGATGCGCACGTCGAGGCCGCGCAGGTTGTTCTCCCGCGCGCCGGTGACGTGCATCCACTCTGTTGGCTCGCGGCAGTCGCGGCGAGGGATCGAGTTGTGTCCGTCGCGCACTGCCCGGGTGACCGACTCCGCACTGTCGAGATCGATGATGCGGCCGCCCGCTCGCCCGGGCCCAGGGCCGATCTCGATGACGTCGTCGGCGGCGCGGATGAGCGTCGGATCGTGTTCGACGGCGATGACGGTGTTGCCGGCGTCGCGCAACTCGGCCAGGGTCTGAGCGAGCGCACCCACTTCTGCGGGATGCAGGCCGCGGGATGGCTCGTCGAGCAGAACGGTCATGCCGATGAGGCCACCGCCGACCACCGACGCCAGCTTGATCCGCTGGGCCTCGCCCGCGGACAACGTCCAGGTCGTCCGGTCCAGCTGGAGGTAGCCGAGCCCGACAGAGCCCAGGAATCCGAGGCGACGCAACGCAACTGTGCGGGCGTGCGCCGCGTGTTCGTCGTCCGGCTCGTCCATCGATACCAGTACGTCTTCGAGCTCGGCGAACGACGCCGAGAACAAGTCTTGACGGTCGCGACCGTCAAGACGAATCGCCAAGTAGGGAGCACGCAGCCGTTTGCCGTCGCACTCCCGACACGGGAACGCATTCGTCTCCTTGCCGCCCAGGTCGTGCTGAGCCCAGTCGTTCAGCCCGACCCAGGACGAGTCGCCGTACAAGACCGCGTGGCGCGCTTCGTCTGTCAGCTCGGACCACGGCTTGGTGCTCGGGTCGAACCGGTAGCGCGTACCGAGGGCACGCAACACCTCGTTGCTGCCGACGACTTCAGGACAGAACCACGCCAGGCCCCTGCCGAAGCAGCGGGCGAGTGGTGCGTCGGGCCGCACGATCACCTTGTCCCAGTCGTACTGCCGCTCAACGCCGAGTCCCACGCATTGGGGACAGCTGGATGCCGGCGATCCCACGAGGTGGCGCGGTTCGATCGGCGCCGCCCTTGTGTCGCAACCGCTGCAGGTCCACGCGGAATCGGGCCTCAGCGAATCTCGGCGAACGTCGTCGCCGCCGCACACGAGGCACGTGCGCACACCGGCGCGCGCCATGACCAGCGCGATCAGACGGTCGAGGTCGCTCGACCGGCCGACGGTCGCTCGGGCGGCATCCCAGACATGGAAGCCGGGTCCCCTCGAGTCGAAAATCATGCCGGAGGCGTCGATGCCGATCGTCGGCCCCAGCCCGGTCAGCGAGTCGAGCGGGGCTTCGGGTCCCTCGCGCACCGATTGGCGTTCGTACACCGACAGGCACTCGAGTAACCGCCGCGTTGCTTCGGCCGCGACGACATCGCGGACCAGCGACGACTTGCCGGACCCCGACACCCCCGTCACGACGGTGTACCGGCCCTTCGCGAAGTCGACATCCACGCCCTGCAGATTGTGGGCGCGGGCCCCGCGCACGCGGATCGCGTCGCTCGAGCGTCGGCCGGCGCGTGGCTTCGCGCGGGGCCTCACCCTTGGTTGTCTCTCGGCGACGGGTGGGCCGCAGTGCTGCAGGCGTCCGCCATCAGGGCCACCGCCCGGGCCGAGATCGACGCGCCAGTCGGCGGAGGCGATCACGTCGGCGTGGTGTTCGACGACAACCACAGTGCAGCCGTTGGCCGTCAGCTTGTCGAGCACAGTGAGCAGCCGGCCGAGGTCAGCGGGGTGGAGGCCGGTGGTGGGCTCGTCGAGCAGCACGAGGTCGCCCGTCTTGGCCTTGGTCACCTCGCGGGCGAGGCGAACCCGTTGTGCTTCACCGCCGGACAGGCTCGGCGACGGCTGGCCCAACGTCACGTAGCCGAGCCCGATCTCCTGCAAGGTCTCCAGGATGCGCGTCACCGACCGGTGCTCGGCGAACAAGGCGTGGGCCTCGTCGACGCTCAACGCCAGCACGTCGGCGATCGAGAGTTCCGACCACGTTGCTTCGAGGACCTCGGGCCGGTAGCGCCGGCCCTCGCAGGTCTCGCACGGGACCCACACGGGCGCGAGGTAGCTCAGGCTGATTGCGACCGAACCCATCCCCTCGCACTCGGGACAGGCCCCTTCGGCCCGGTTGAACGTGAACTCCGACGCGGACCGCCCGGTCTCGTTCGCGAACACCTCGCGGATGCGATCGAAGACCTTCGTGTATGTCGCGGGATTCGACCGCGGGTTGTTGCCCAGCGGCTTCTGGTCGACAGCGATCGCGCGCACGGTGGGCGCCTCGAACGTCGCGCAGCCGACTGGCGCATGCGCTCGGATCGACTCGAGCAACACGTCACGAGCGAGGGTGGTCTTGCCGGCTCCGGACGGACCCGTGATGACGGTGAGCGCTCCGAGCGGAATCTCGCAGTCGACCCCGCGAAGGTTGCGCAAGCCGGCGCCGCTGATGCCGATCCGCTGATCACCGATCGCGCGGGGGGCGCGCCGGACACTGGTTGGCACCGAGAAGCCGCGGCCCGATGCGGTGTCGGCGCGCCACAGCGCGGCGGGGGTTCCTTGAAAGACGAGTTCGCCGCCGCCACGGCCTCCGGCCGGGCCGATCTCGACGACGTCGTCTGCCATCGCGATCGCGGCCCGGTCGTGTTCGACCATGAGTACGGGACCGGCAAGCGATGCGATGGCATCCAGCAGTCGTTGGAGATCGGTGTGGTGCAGCCCGATGGTCGGCTCGTCGAGGACATGCAGCAGGTCTTCGAGCCTGCCCCCGAGCACGACCGCGAGCCGGGTCCGTTGCGCCTCTCCGCGCGACAGCGTTGGCATCGACCGGTCGAGGGTGACGTGGCCGAGCCCCAACGTGACCATCGGCCGCAGTCGCCGCAACAGCTCGTCCTCGATGCGTGCCGCGCGGGGGCCGACCGGAAGTTGCTCGACGAACTCGAGAACCTCGCTCACCGAGCAAGCCAGCAACTCGGGCAAGGTCACGCCGGCGATGCGATGCGACGAGGTGTCCACCGCCGGGTCTCGAAACGCCATCGGCTCCAGCGGCCGGACCCACTCCGAGCAGCTCGGGCAGACGGGCGTACGCAGCACCGGCGTGCCGCCGAGACGAACCTCCGGCGAGCCCAACGCGTCAGCACGCTCGAGGGTGGCGCGAACGTCCGCCGCGGACGCTCCCGTTTGGAGCGTGGCGACGCGTACGACGACATCGTGCGGCACCGCCGGGTCAAGCCGCGGCACGCGGCTCGACGTGGTTGCAGCCCACGGTCGGCCGTCGATCGTGACCGCGTCGAACTGGCCGCGCAGGCCGGCGAGGAGACGCGCGTGGCTCCGGCGAAGCCCGCGCACCACGGCGACCTCTACGTCCAGGCTGCCGGCGGTCGCGAGCATGTCCAAGGCGATCGCGAGCCGCTCTTCGCGCGACACCGACCGGACCGGCACCTCGCACCGCGGACAGGTGACATCCGCGAATCGCGCGTACAGAATGCGCAGGAACGGGTGCAAGCCAACCGACGTCGCCACCGTCGAAGCCGGGTTGTTGTTGAGCACGTTCTGGGCAATCGCGACCGCTGGTCCCAAGCCCTCGATGCTGCGTACCTGTGCGGCCGGAACGCGTGCCCCTCGACGTCCGAGGGCGAACGACTCGGTAAACCGGCGCCGTGCCTCGGCGTAGACGACGTCGAACGCCAGCGACGACTTCCCCGAGCCGGACACACCGACGACGGCGGTCACTCCGGGACCGAATGTGACGTCGACGTCGAGCAGGTTGTGCTCGGACGCGCCGAGAACCTTCAGCTTTCCCACCATCGCCGCGGACGCCGTCTATCTGCGGAACGCGGCTCTGGTCGCGGCAGCAGTGGAGCTGAAGTACTCCGGTGGTTCGATGAAGGCCCACTCGTCGAACGGCACGCCGTTGGCGAGTGCACGCCGGTAACTGAAGCCAACGAGGTAGAGCGGCCGGATGTACATCATCGCCTCGAGCCGGTCGAGTTCGTCGTCGGTCGGCTCGACGTGCCGGCGGTAGGCGTTGACGGCCGCGTCGATCCACTCTTCGTTGGTGTGTCTCGAAGGAGACCAGTTCCCGGTGCCCCAGATCAGGTACGCGAAGTCGGCGAGGCGCGGTCCGCGTCCAGACGCCTTCCAGTTGATCGCCATCGGTCCTTGCGCGCTCACGATCGCGTGATCGGGGGCGTGCAGGAGGTTGCCGTGGAGCAGGCCCTCGGGAAGACCCTGACCGTCGTCGGCCGAGCGCACCTGGTCGCGGAGCTGCTCGAATCGCTTGCGATCGGCCGCCGCGACCTTCGTGTCCACCGCGTCGAGAAACGCCAATGCGGCCAGCAGGTCCTGACGCGGCCTGCCCTCACGGCTGGGATCCTCACCACTGGCCCCACCGGGGCGGCTGACGGACTCGTCGAGCGGCAGCGCGTGCAGCCGTCCGAGCAACTCGCCCATGATGGCGAACTTCTCGGCACCATCAGGAAGCGGGGTGCCTTCGATGAACCGGGTCACGAGGACCGCGCTGCCATCGAAGTCGGACACCGCGTCGTCGACCGCCAGTCGCTCACCGGGGAAGTCGTGCCGCTCCAGGAATCGCAGGATCGCGGCGTCGCCCTCGACGCCGGCCCTCGGCCGGGCCGGAGGGAACGCACGCGCGATCCATGGTTCGCCGTCATTCCGATCGATGCGGAAGACGTAGGTCTTGTGGACACTGACCTTCGTCGCCGCGACCGGGTCGATGCCGTAGTGATCCCGAAGGTGGGCGAGCAGCCGCTCGGCAACGGGCTCGTGATGCATGCGGGTACTGAGACCCTCTAGATCGGTCAGCGCTTCGGTGTAGCGCTGCCCCGTCTCTTCGGCGTGACGCCGGACAACCTTCTTGAAGTTGCCGTCCCTGGTCATGACAAGCCTCCTCATGACACCCTCGCCCCCCAGCGACGCGGTGTTGAGAGATGGCCTGCTGACATCGACGACCGAGAGGGCTCTTCCCCTTCACCGACGGAACTCCGACTGGGGCAGATGTTCCACGGCTCGGCGACCGGTCGGCGCCGTTCGGCCAATCTCCCCGACCGGCGCGGCGCTTGTCAAGCGTTAGTACAGCTAGAGGTTGTAGGTGTGGGTGGCGGTGGTGGCGAAGACGGACTGGCGTTCAGTGGGGGTCAGGGCGGTGGTCAGGGTCTCGGCGGTTTCGGTGACGTCGGCGTAGGTCGCGGCCAGGAGGCAGACCGGCCAGTCGGAGCCGAACATGACTCGGTCGGGGCCGAAGGCGTCGAGGACCGTGTCTGCATAAGGCTGGAGGTCTGCGGGTTTCCAGGTGGACCAGGGGGCTTCGGTGACCATGCCGGAGAGTTTGCAGGTGACGTTGGGGAGGGCGGCCAGCTCGCGGAGATGGCCGGCCCACGGCTCCAAGGGCTCGCCGATCACCGGCTTGGAGATGTGGTCGACGACGAACGTCAGTTGTGGGAGGTTGCGGACAGTCTGGATCGCGGCCGGAAGGTGGGGGGTCTTGGTGAGGAGGTCGTAGGCCAGGCCGGCGTCGGCGACCGCCGCGAGACCGCGTTGTACGTCGGGACGCAGAAGCCAGTCGACGTCCGGCTCGTCGTGGACCTGGTGGCGGATGGCCTTGAGGTAGGTGCCATCCGGCCGTGAGCGCAGACCGTCCAGCGCCTCGGCGACGTCGTCCGCGGTCAAGTCGACCCAGCCGACCACGCCGGCCACCAGGTCGTTGCTAGCAGCAACCTCCAGGAACTCGACGGTCTCGTCGACCAGGCCGACGGTCTGGACCAGCACGGTTGCGGTGACGGCCGCTGCCGCGGCCAGCGGAGCCAGGTCGTCGATGGAGAAGTTGCGCCGGATCGGATCCAGCTCCGGCCCGACCATCCAGGACTGCTCGCGGATCGTCAGGTCCCAGATGTGGTGGTGGGCGTCGACTCTGCTCATGCCGTTCATCCAACCCTCCGGTCATCGATCGCGTCCTGGTTCCAGTCGATCCCGAGCCCGGGCGTGTCCGGTGCCACCGCGTGCCCGTCCACGATTGCCATCTCCGACGACGTGATCGCCCGCAGTTGCGGGATGTGCTCGACGTACCGCCCATTGGGTACGGCGGCCGTCAGGCTGACATGCAGTTCCATCAGGAAGTGCGGACACACCTCGAGGTTGAACGTCTCGGCCAGGTGCGCGACCTTCAGCCAGGGCGAGATCCCGCCGACCCGGGCCACGTCCACCTGGACGATCCCGGCGCCACCGGAGGCGACGTACTCCCGGAACTGGGAGACCGAGTACAGCGACTCCCCCACGGCGATCGGGATCGACGTCGACGCCGCCAACCTGCCGTGCCCGGTCACGTCATCGGCCGGCAGCGGCTCCTCGAACCACGACAGATCCACCGCCTCGAAGGCCGCGGCCCGCCGCCGAGCCTCGGGATAGGTCATCGACTGGTTCGCGTCGACCATGATGTCCAGCGACGGCCCCACGGCGTCCCGGACCGCCTGCAAGCGCTCCAGATCCTCGTGCGCCCGCGGTTTGCCCACCTTGAGCTTCACTCCGGGCCAGCCGGCCTTCTGCGAGGCGAGCGCGCCCGCGACGAGCTCATCCGTTGTCAGATGCAACCAGCCGCCCTCGGTGTCGTACAGCGGGACCTGCTGCCGATACCCACCGGCCAGCCGCCACAACGGCTCACCGGCGCGCAAGCAGCGGAGGTCCCACAAGGCCGTGTCCACTGCCGCCAGCGCGAGCGAGGTGATCGCACCAACCGTGGTCGCATGCGTCGACCAGAACAGGTCCGACCACAGCGCCTCGACGTTCCGGGCGTCCGCACCGGCCAGCCGGGGCAGCAGGTGGTCCCGCAGCAGAGCCAGTACGGCGGTGCCGCCAGTACCGATCGTGTAGGAGTACCCGAGGCCGGTCAGCCCGTCCGCGGTCTCCAGCGACACGAAGATCGTCTCCTGCTTGAGGAACGACTGGACCGCGTCCGTCCGGACCGTCTCGACCTCCAGGTCGACCAGGTAGGCCTCGGCGTGGATGATCGCCGTACTCGCCGCAAGCGGGGTCCGGCGGGGTGACACGGTCACGGGGCGGCTCCAGATCCTATAGGATATTGCCAACCTGATGCTGCCGTCTCACACTGGACGCGTCAAGACTCGTCCAGGTAACGATGCGAGTCGGGCAGAATAGGGCTTCGGGAGGAGCAACTGTGACGGATGCGCATGTGGGTCTGGCGGGGCAGCTCGCGCGCCTGCCCCAGCGACAGGTGCTGAGCGACGACGTCTACGAGACGGTCAAGGGCCTGATCATGGACAGCGTGGTCGAGCCGGGCACCCGGCTGAACATCGACGCCCTGACCCGTGAGCTGGGCATCTCCCAGACCCCGATCCGGGAGTCGCTGGCCCGGCTCGAATCCGACGGCCTCGTGATCAAGGAGCCCCTGCGCGGGTACCGGGTGTCCTCCCGGCTGACCCGGGCCGAGTTCGAGGACCTGTTCGAGTACCGGTTGCACGTCGAGCCGTGGGGTGCCGGGCGCGCCGCCGAGCGGGCGGGCGCCGAGGACCTGTCCCGGCTCAAGGCCGAGATGCTGAGCTACACCGACGTACCCGACCGGCCGGCGTACGAGAGCTACCGGGCGATGGCGGCGCACGACCAGCGCTTCCACGACCTGGTGCTGGAGCTGTCCGGCAACGAGACGGCCCGGCTGTCCTTTGCGCGGACACACTGCCACCTGCACCTGTTCCGGCTGTACTACGGTGGCGGCATCGCGACGAAGGCGTTGCGGGAGCACAAGACGATCGTGACCGCGGTCCGCAAGGGCGATCCGGAGGACGCGGCCGCGGCGATGCGGGCGCACATCGAGGCCTCCCGGGCCCGGCTGCGCCCGATCTTCGACCAGGACTAGACCGCCACCCAGGACCAGAACCGTCATCAGGGAGATTTCTGTGGAACTGCTGCGCCTCGGCGCGGTCGGTGAGGAGCGCCCGTACGTGCGCGCCGCCGACGGCACCGTTCACGACCTGAGCCCGCTCACCGCCGACATCGACGGCGACTTCCTCGCCTCCGACGGCATCGCCCGTACGCGCGCCGCACTCGACGCCGGCGAACTCCCGGCGGCCGACGTCGCCGGACTGCGGGTCGGTGCCCCGATCGCCCGGCCGGGCGCGGTGGTCTGCATCGGGATGAACTACGCCGCCCACGCGGCCGAGTCCGGATCCGAGCCGCCGAAGCAGCCGATCGTGTTCTTCAAGCACCCGAACACCGTCGTCGGGCCGGACGACGAGGTGCTCGTCCCGCGCGGCTCGACCAAGACCGACTGGGAGGTCGAGCTCGCCGTCATCATCGGCAAGCAGGCCCGGTACGTCGAGACCGACGAGGAGGCCCTGGCCTGCATCGCCGGTTACGCGGTCTCGAACGACGTGTCCGAGCGCGCCTTCCAGATCGAGCAGTCCGGTGGGCAGTGGTCCAAGGGCAAGTGCTGCGAGACGTTCAACCCGCTCGGCCCGGCGCTGGTGCCGGCCGACGAGGTCGACCCCGACAACCTGGCCCTGAAGTCCTGGGTGAACGGCGAGGCGCGGCAGGACTCGAACACCCGGGACATGGTGTTCTCCGTGGCGGCGCTGATCCGCGACCTCTCGCAGTACATGGTCCTGAGCCCCGGCGACATCCTGAACACCGGCACCCCGGAGGGCGTCGCGCTGTCCGGCCGCTTCCCGTACCTGGCACCCGGCGACACGATGGAGCTCGAGATCCAGGGCCTGGGCAAGCAGAAGCAGTCCCTCGGCAAGGCCTGATTTCTGTCGGCGCGGCCTTCTAAGGTCGCGCCATGACAGATCATCTCGCCGGGATCCGCACTTCGTACGACACCGTCGCGACCTCGTACGCCGAGATCGTGCAGGACGGCGCGGACTGGGAGCCTGAGGGCTTCGACCTGCTGGCCAAGCTCGCCGATGGTCGTCCGGTCATCGATGTCGGGTGCGGGCCCGGCCGGACGACGGCGCTGCTGGCCGCGCGCGGTGTGCAGGTGACCGGGATCGACCTGTCCCCCGGGATGATCGCGGTCGCCCGGCGGGATCATCCCGAGCTGGATTTCCGGGTCGGGTCGATGACCGGGCTGGACCTCCCCGACGGTGAGCTCGGCGGCGTCCTGTCCTGGTGGTCGATCATCCACCTGCCGCGCGACGTCGTACCCCAGGCGTTCGCCGAGTTCCACCGCGTCCTCGCGCCCGGCGGGATCCTCTTGCTCGGCTTCCACGTCGGCACCGAGAGCACGCACAAGACTTCCGGGTACGGCGATCTGCCGATGGATCTGTACGTCCATCGCTGGCTTCCCGAAGGCCTCACCGAGATCGCGGTCACGGCCGGCTTCACGCCGTACGTGGACGGCGAAATTCCGCCTGACCGCCTCGCGTTCCGGAAGTAGTCTTCGGCGCATGACTTCGCGCGTGCGGACCGTGACCTTCGACGCCCATGACCCCTACGAGCTGGCCGGCTTCTGGCTGCAGGTGCTCAAGGCACCGCGTCCCGACGACGACCACCCCGAGGATCCCTACGCGGCGGTGGTGACGGACAAGCTGACGCTGCTGTTCGAACGGAACAACGACGAGAAGGCCGCCAAGAACCGCGTCCACCTCGACCTCGAACCGGACGGCCCACGCGACGCCGAGGTCGAGTGGCTACTCACCCTCGGCGCCACCATCGCCCACGACCACCGCGAACCCGACGGCACCGGCTGGGTCACCATGCACGACCCGGAAGGCAACGAGTTCTGCGTACTCCGCAGCGCCGCCGAACGAGCCGCCACAACCTGACGGCTCGCCGAGTCACGGCGTGATGCGTCACGGCGCGACCGGGGTCTCCCCGGTGAACGTGATCCGCCAGTCCGTCGACCAGGCGTGTACCGCGACGTCGAACCCGTCGCGGGCGGCGATCACGCGGTAGTGACCGCTCTCCTCGGGCGCGACCTCGGCCGTCCACCCTCGGGCCCGGAACGCTTCCGCCGCGGCGTCGACCGCAGCGGCCGGGTCCGGGGCCCGCGGGTCGCCGGTCTCGACGGTGATCCTGAAGACGGTCGCCGGACCACGACCGTCGAACAGAACGCCCGGATTCACCGGCCCCGGGTCGTGCGTGACCACCGGTCGCTGATCCGGTACGACGGCAGCCGCAACCGCAAGCAGCTCGTTCCGGAGGAACTCCCGTCCGGCGGTCATCGGCGCGGCCCTTCCTGCTGCCGGGAGCGTGACGTGACGCCTTGGGCGGAGGTTTGCGACGCGGCGGCCCGGGCGGAGTCCTGCGACGGCTTGGTGAGCGACACAACCCCGTCGTACACCTTCGACGCGGCGCCCGCGACCGCGTTCAGGGCGCCACCCCACGATGCGCCGAGCACCAATTTGGTCTCGGCCGACCGACTGGTGTTCGTCGTCGTGATCGCGGCCAGGTCGCCCCGGACCACCCGGCCGATGTTGCGCAGGGCCTCGCTGTTGGGCCGGTAGTACTCGTTGTGCCAGTGCACCGAGACCGCCTCGTCGTTGGCCAGTGGATCGTTGGTCGCCATCCTGATCGCGTCCGGGAAGGTGGCCGGATCCGGGCCGTGCCACTCGCTGTACGCGACATAGTCCCCCGGCGCGCGTTCGACGTACGGGCGGGTCGGGGTCGGTACGAAATCGGCCGCCTCGTCGATGTACTTCGTGATTCCGGGCGATCCGGTCAGAACGACCCGGTCCGCCCGGCCACCGTTCAGCAGCGCCTGCCCGACCACGTCGGTGCCGTAGGAGTGACCGATCAGCGTGGTCTTCGCGTCGGGCGCCTTCAGGTGATCGAGGTCGGTCAGGAAGGTCGCCAGCCGCGGCCCGCCGTCCAGCGCCGCCTGCTTGCTCGCTGCCGCCGGCAACCCCTGCGGCGAGTCGTAATCGAGCCACACCACCATGGCGGTGCCCGGTCCCGACTCCTCCCGGATCAGGTCGCCGCGGTCGGACTGCCCGCGGAACGTGTCCAGGCTGTTGCCCATCCCAGGGACCAGGACCGCGACGTTCCGCGCCCGGTCGAGCTCGCCGTGCACCTCCACCGCCCGGCCCTGGCCGTCGGGATCCACCTCGAGGAACTGACGTGGTCGCTGGACCTCGACGACCTTGCCGTCGGCATCCACCGCCGTGACGGTGACCGGAGTCAGAAGTTCAAGAACAGTGTCCAGCCGCCGTCGTTCGTCGTCGGTCGCGGTGCCTGCATCGACCGCGGCCTGAAGGCGGTCCCGGGCGGCTACGAGTCGTGCGTGGTTGGCGCGGTAACGCTCGGCAAGCTGATCCATCGCGACTCCCCGTGACTGCCGGTCACCTGGGCGTGAGACCGGCACCGGCAGTCTGACACGTCAGAGGACCAGCCGGTCAGTGGAAGGCGAGGGACCAGTTACCGGTGTGATGGGAGAGATTCACGGTGGCCAGCGGACGAACGTCCACGTGGCGGAGCGACTCAGCGGGCGCATCGACGACGTACAGGACGACGGCCCGGGCGATCGCGGGATGGACGACGGCCAGCACCGTGCTGCGATCGTCGTGGCGCTCGGCCAGGTCCCCGAGCCAGTCGGCGACGCGGCCGAGGACGTCGTTCTCGGTCTCGCCGCCCGGGGTCGCGGTGTGCGGGCGCTCGAGCCATGCCGACACCCGCTCCGGGTCCGCCGCGAGCAACTCCTCGAGCCCGCGGCCTGCCCAGTCGCCGTACTCGCGGTTCCGGAGGGCCGACTCGACGACCGGGGTCAGGCCGAGCGCCTCGGCGGTGCGTACGGCGGCCCGCTCGGGACCGGCGTACACCACATCGGCGTGGAGCCTGAGCTCGCGGGCAGCCTCGACACTCGCCGGATCCGGCTCGGCGTCGCCGCCGAGCACGAGTCCACGCAGCGCGGGTGTCAAGGCATGCGCGATCAGCGTCAATGCCGTCAAGCGGCGACCACCTTTTGTCGGACCAGCCGGCGGTCGACTGTGGCGGCGTACCCGAAGCCGAGTAGGAGCCACAGCGTCGCCTGCGTACCGAGCGAGGCGAACCGGAACTGCCACAGCAGCGTAGCGGGGAACGTCTCCGGAACCTCGTTGATTCGCGGCAGGATCAGGTACGCCGCCACGATCGTGACGAGGAAGCCGATCACCCCACCGGCGAGCCGGGCGAGGTCGCCGTACCGCTCGGCCCAGCGGGACGCGGCGACACCGGCCCAGACCGCGAGCAGGCCGATCACCAGCGTGAGCAGGTACGTCACGGTCCGCCGGGTGATCGTGTCCGGGTCACCGACCGCGGGTGGGTTCGGCGGGTACTTGAGGAACGGCACCAGCACCATCCCGACGAACCCGGCCGCGGCCAGGCCGAGGGCGGCGTACGCGTCGTTCTCGGTCCGGAGCTTGCGCCGGAGCAGGGTGAAGCCGACGGCGAACATGCCGCCGAGGGCGACGCCGTACAGGCTGGTGGCAAGGAAGAGGCCGGCCTTCTGGCCTTCGCGGCTGACGAGCGGCTTCTCTTCTTCGGCGGCAGGCACAGTGCTGTCGCCGTGGTTGTTGTCATGGTCGTGGGTGTGCGCGGAGCCGGCCTCTTCAATCGCGATGGCCGCGTCGACACGCGGTTCACCCATCACGTACGCGAAAGTTCCGGCCAGTAGGCCGGCGAAGAGTCCGACGATCAGTCCGCGCACCAGGAGCGATCCGAAGGTGCGCATGAGATCTAGTGGCAGGGCACGCCGAGAAGGTGCCGGCCGTCATGCATCAGCTCGTGCAGGTACATCCCGGACTGGGAGACCGCGCCCTGGTCGAACCCGACCAGGTAGGCGAGCAGAAGCATCAGACCGACGCTGAGCAGGGCGAGGGCGAGAAGCCGGGGTGAGAATGCCGGTACGGCGACCGAGCGGGCAGGAGCTGCCATCTTGTACCTCCTGGGGAAGTGCGCGTCCCCTTCGAAAGGCTGCTGGTACCCGAGCGTCCTGACTCACGAGCAGAGCTCGCTCACAGTGGCGCGGCCGTGCCGGACTTCCACCGGCTTCCCTCATGGCACCGCAGTTTGTCCTACGAACCGTAGAGCCCGCCCGAGAGCCCGGTCAACGCATCACGGCGCGCCGGTGATCTATCCCACCCGCCCGATCACCCCCGCGTGCTCCGCCGGCGGCGCTGAGGAGCGAAGCGACGAGGAAAGCGCCTGCGGAGCACGCGGGGGCGGACGGTGTGGCGGTGGTCTGTCCCACCCGGCGAAATCGGTGGTGCGGCGCGATCGGGTCGCACTTACTCTGAGGAGATGCCGTCCGCTCATCATCTGGTCGCGTTTGCGATCACCGCGTTCATCATCATCGTCGTACCCGGGCCGAGTGTGCTGTTCATCGTCGGGCGGGCGCTCGCGGTCGGGCGGCGGGAGGCGGTGCTGACGATGGTCGGCAACACCGTCGGCGCGTCGGTGCTGCTCGTCCTGGTCTCGCTCGGTCTCGGCACCCTGATCGCGGCCAGCGCCATCGCCCTGACCATCGTGAAGCTGGCGGGAGCGGCGTACCTGATCTATCTCGGCGTGCACGCGTTCCGGACCCGGAAGTCGCTGGTCGAGGCGATGACAAGTGGCGTGAAGCCGGGCACCACCCGCCGGACGCTCCGCCAGGGCTTCCTGGTCGGGCTCACCAACGCCAAGACCGCGGTCTTCTTCGCCGCGGTGCTGCCGCAGTTCGTGGACAAGGGCGCGAGCACCCCGGCCTGGGCCCAGATCCTCGTCCTCGGCCTGATCTTCATCCTGATCGCGCTCTGCTCCGACAGCGTCTGGGCCGTCGTCGCCGGCACCGCCCGCGAGTGGTTCGCCCGCTCACCGCGCCGGCTCGAGCTGGTCGGCGGCACCGGCGGCCTGATGATCATCGGCCTCGGTGCCAGCATCGCCGTGACGGGTTCTAAGGAGTAGCAGTCCGCCGGCCCGCCTGTACGCCGAGCAGCGCGAGCAGAGCCGGGAGCCCGAAGGCCACGAGGTACGCCGTGATCGCGGAATGCGGCTCGAGTGCGGCGAACAGCGACCCACCGACCGCCAGGACCGTTGCCGTGGCCAACGAGTCGCTCAGCTGCAGTGCGGAACTGTTCGCCCCCTGCTGATCGCACTCCGAGTACTCGAGGACGAGTACGGACAGCGTCGGGAAGACCGTACCCATTCCGAGCCCGGTGAGGCTCCAGCCCAGGATGCCGACGACGACCGGCACCTGTGAGTTGAGCGTCAGCGCCGCGGTGACGATGCCGAGCAGGATCGAGACCATGCCGGCTTGCAGGAAGACAGCGTGCGAGAACGGCTGGTTCGGGCGGCCGCGGTACCAGGAGGCGGCGGTCCAGCTCAACGCACTCACGGTCAGCACCAACCCCGCGAGTGCCGGGGACAGGCCGCGCTCCCGGGTGAGCATCAGCGGCAGGAACACCTCAGCGCCGAAACCAGCTGCCGCAACCAGACCGCGCAGCGCGACCACCGACGGCAAGCCGCGTCCGAACGTGAACGTCCCACTCGGCAACAGCCGCGGCGCGAACGCGATCACGCCGGCCAATCCGACCCCGAGCAGGACAAGCTGCAGTACGCCGCGTTGCTGGCCACCGTAGTGCAGCAGGCCGACGCCGACCGCGGCAGCGATCGCCCACATGGCCCGCTTGTCCCACAGCCGTCCCGGACGTGCCTCGTGAGCGCTGCTGCGAGCCAGACCGGGCCGCATCACGACCGCGGCCGGGATCGCGATCGCCGGTACGGCGAGGAAGACGATCCGCCAACTGGAGTGCTCGACGATCAGGCCGGCGATCGCAGGACCGACCAGTGATGGGACCACCCAGCCGGTCGCGAAGGCGGCGAAGATCCGCGGGCGCAACCGGGCCGGGTACAGCTGCCCGACGACGACGTACAGGGCGACTGTCAGCAAGCCGGAGCCGAAGCCCTGGATGATCCGGCCGGCGACCAGGACCTCCATGCTCGGAGCCAGCCCAGCGATGATCAGACCGGCCAGGAACCATGCGGTCCCGTGCCAGAGCGGGCGGGTCGGGCCCTTGAGGTCGCTCCACGTTCCGGAGACCACCATCGCGACCACTCCGGAGGCAAGTGGGCCGCCGAACGCGAGCGCGTACAGGCTTAGTCCGTCCAGTGCCTGCGCGACGGTCGGCATCGCGGTCGTGACGGCGAGGGACTCGAACGCGACCAGGGTGATCAGCGCGACCATCCCGACCGTCAGTGCCCGGTACTGCGGCGCGAGTACGCCGCCTGAATCGGTGGCAGGTGCGGTTCCGGGCTCGGCAGTGGTGGTCATGCTGAGAACCTTCGGACATCAAGTGGACTTTAAGTCAAGCGCATCAGAGGATCGCGGCGAGCACCAGCGCCAGGATCGGCGGGACGGCCTGGGTCGCGGCGGCGCGGACCATCCGCCGGTCGGACGCGACCAGCACGATGCCGGCGCCCGCCATGCACGCACAAGCGAACAGCGCGATGGCGTGTCCCTTGTCACCGCCCCAGATCAGACCGCCGAGCGCGCCGATGGCCAGGAACAGGTTGTAGAAACCCTGGTTGAACGCCCAGGGCGCGGCCGCGGCGGCCTCGGCTTCATCCTTGACCAGGAACCGCTTGTAGGTGCTCGGCTTGCGGAACAGCAGGCTCTCCATCGCGAACACCGCGACATGAAACAGCCCGGCCAGCACCACGAAGACCTGCGCGATCAGACTCATCCACGTCCTCGCTTCGCTCCGGGCGCGGCTGAGGCACAAGACGCACTCTGCTTGATGATGACCTCGCTTCGCTCGCTCATGGCGGAACCGTACAGTCGCCGGCCCGGTGCGACCCGCGACCCGCCGTCAGCCTCGCCACTCGACGGCGAACGCTCGCGCCGGGTTGGTCCTCAACACGGCTTCGGCTACGTCTGCGCCCAGGTGACGCTCGATCCGGGGTCGGAGGTGCGTGAGCAGGTACGGCATACCGGGACCTTCACCTGTCGCAGCACGGGCCCGGGCGGTCGTCGTGTCACCGCCGAGCAGCAGCCGATCGGCGTACCCGGCGTCGACCAGCGCGGCCAGGCAGTCCATCAGCCGGGGATCGGTCGCGTTGTTCGCCCGCGACGGCCCGTCGAACGCCAGCCACGCGCCCCGCCCGGCCAACTCGAGATGCACACGGTGATCCGGGAACCGGTTGAGATGACCAAGGATGACGGCTTCCGGGTGCACGTCGAGCTCGTCGACCAGCAGATCCAGTACGGCGTCCGCCGCGGACCCGAGCTCGTGATGGACCGCGATCGGCGCACCGGTCGCGTGGTGCGCCTCGGCCGCAGCTCGCATCACCAACTCGGCATGGGAATCCAGGACGTGAAACCCACCGGCCACCTTGATCAGTCCGGCCCGGACCGAACTGTTGCCGATGCCAACAGTCAGCTCGCGCACGAAGATCTCGGCGAGATCATCCCGCACCTTCTCGACGAAGCCCTCCGTGTAGTGCTCCCGCCGATGCAGTCCGGTCGCCGCGATCAGCGAAACCCCTGTGCTGGTTGCGATTCCAGGCAGCAGTTCAGCCCGGCGACCCAGTCCGTACGGCGTCCATTGCACGATCGCCTGTCCGCCGGCCGCCGCAAACGCCTCGACTTCAGCGACCGCGGCGGCTTCGTCGTCCAGCTCCTGCCCGGGCATCACCACCGAACGGAAGAACAGATGGTCATGGGAGTCGGTGACACCTAGCGCCTCCGGCCGTAGATCACCCAGGACGGTGCGGATCACGACTCCTCCTCGAACGCTGCGGTCGCCGGCGTCCTGCATCGCATCCTCCTGTAACGGTTGAACCGTTACCAACGTAATGGGTGAGAACGGATCGCGCGGCAGGCAGTGGATCAGCTGACCGGCCCGGAGCGCGCCTTTCTCTTCGCCTGCTCCGAGTCCGACTGCCGAGGCGTCTTCATCGACACCACCGGGCGCCGCCGCTGGTGTCCCAACCCAGCCTTCGCCACCCGCGGCCGAGTCCGCGCCCACCGCGCGCGAAAGGCCCAGTCACAATGACTGGGCCTTCAGCTCGAGCAGTGCGCCGATTGGCCGGCGGTGAGGCCGACCGGCACATCCGATGAGGTCAGCGGCCTCGGCGGGAGGTGCCGGCGCGGGAACCTGCGGAGAACGCTGCGGCACCGGCTGGACGGCTCGTCGATCCCGGAGTGCTCGTGGTGTAGGTCTTGGACCCGCCCGAGCCCGCACGAGCCTTGGAACGGCCCGCGCCCCGCGCTCCGCGAGACGGCTGGGACGAGCGACCCGACGCGGCCGACTGGGATGAGCGGCCCGATGGCGCTGAGCCCGACCGGGCTGAGCCTTGCTCGGTCGCCTGCGGAGCGGAGCCCGAGGCGCGCCGGCGGCGGTTGCCCCGACCCGATCCACGACCGCCCGCGCCACGACCGCCCGAGCCCGCGCCCCGTTCCTGCTCGACCGGCTTGGCCGCCGGCTCGACGAAGGTGCGCTCGCCAGGGGCCAGCTCGGTCAGCAGAGGGTCGCCGGAGGCGAGTCTGGTGACGGTCGGCGCGATACCGGCCTTGCGGGTCAGGTCGCGGACATCGCGCACCTGGTCGTCGGTCATCAGCGTGACGACCGTACCCTCGGCACCCGCGCGAGCCGTCCGCCCCGACCGGTGCAGGTAGGCCTTGTGCTCGATCGGCGGGTCGGCGTGGATGACCAGCGCGACGTCGTCGACGTGGATCCCACGCGCGGCGATGTCGGTGGCGACCAGCGTCTTCGCCGTACCGGCCGAGAAGGCCTCGAGGTTACGCGTACGAGCGCCCTGCGACAGATTCCCGTGCAGTTCGACAGCCGGAACACCCAGGGCGATCAGCTTCTTGGTCAACGCCTTGGCGCCGTACTTCGTCCTCGTGAAGACCAGCGAACGTCCGGGCGCGGCGGTCAGGTCGACGAGCACCGGCAGCCGGGTGTCGGCCTTCACGTGCAGGACATGGTGCGTCATCTTGGAGACCGGCGACTGGGCCGAGTCGACACTGTGCGTGACCGGGTCGGTCATGAAGCGCTGGACGAGTACGTCGACGCCGGCGTCCAGCGTGGCCGAGAACAGCAGCCGCTGGGCAGTCGACGGGGTCGCCTGGAGGATCCGCCGTACCGCGGGGAGGAAGCCGAGGTCCGCCATGTGATCAGCCTCGTCGAGGACGGTGATCTCGACCGCGTCGAGCTTCGCGTGCCCGGCCTGGACGTGGTCCTCGAGCCGGCCCGGGCAGGCGACGACGATGTCGGCACCCTTGCGCAGGCCGTTGATCTGCGGGCCGTGACCGACACCGCCGAAGACCGTCATCGTGCGCAGGTCGAGCGCGTCGGCGAGCGGCGTGATCGACGCCTGAATCTGGGTCGCCAGCTCGCGGGTCGGGGCGAGGATCAGCGCGCGCGGATGGTTCGGGCGGCGCTTGGTCCGGCTGGCCGCGAGGCGCGCCAGCACCGGCAGGACGAACGCGTAGGTCTTACCCGATCCGGTCCGGCCGCGGCCGAGAACGTCCTTGCCGGCCAGCGAATCCGGCAACGTCGCCGCCTGGATCGGGAACGGCTTCGTCACGCCGGTGGTCGCAAGGGCGGCCACCAAAGACTCGGGGACGCCGAGATCCGCGAACGTGAGGTCGTCCGGGACTACGAGCGGCGCGACCTCGTCGTACGTGACGGACTCGTTGCTGTCAGCAACCTTCGACGTCCGCTTGCCGTTGTCGGCGGGCGGGCTGAAGAGCGGGGCGCCGGCGGCGGATTTGTTGCGCCGGGCACCGGAACGGCTGCGGCGGCGCGGTTGCGCCGAGCCACCGCGCGGGGCGTCTGTCGAGCTCCGCGGACCGGACTGCTGAGAGGTGGATTGTTTCTGGGGGGATGTAGACGTGGGGCGGCTGGCCGCCATGCAATGCTCCAAAGAAAGTCGTGGGTCGTCCTGCCCGGCGCGGCTGTAGTTGGGTGCCGCGGCGCGTGGTGGTCGACTGCTGGCGCAAGGTGTTTGCGCTCTCCGGCCCGAGGCAGAACTGGGCGGGCCGTCACGGACAGTCTACGGCACGCGGGTCCAGTCCCCAGCAGTTGTTTCACGGGACGCTCGTCACATGGACTAGGTTCTGGCTCGTGACGACACAGTTCCGGGTGGATCCGCCCACCGCTGCCGGCGAACGTGAACTTCTGCAGGGCTTCCTCGACTTCCACCGCGGCACGCTCCTGTGGAAGGTGTCCGGCCTCACCGGCGAGCAACTCGTCCAGCGCGCCGTCGACCCGTCCAGTATGTCGCTGATCGGCCTGGTCCGGCACCTGACCGAGGTCGAGAAGTACTGGTTCCACCGCGCCCTCGCCCAGCAGCCGTCCGAGCCGAAGTTCTGGACCGCCGAGCACCCGGACGGCGACTTCGACCTCGCGGACCCAGCACAGGCCGAGCAGGACCTCGAGGACTACCGCCAGACCGTCAAAACCTCCGACGAACTAGCCGCCCGCTACACCCTCGACGACACCTTCACCCGCCCCAACCACGAGGGCGACTACTCCGTCCGCTACCTCTACATCCACATGATCGAGGAATACGCCCGCCACAACGGCCACGCCGACCTCCTCCGCGAACGCGTGGACGGCACAACCGGCGAGTAGCTCAGGGTCTGATCGAGCGGATCAGGCCCACTAGGTCGTTTACTACGCCTCGGACGCCCGGGATTCGGGTGAGCCTCAGGAGGCGGTCGACCAAGGGGACTGAGCGGTCGATCAGGGTTTTGGTGCGGCGTAGGTCCTCGCTGTTGTCGTGGACCCAGAAGAGGACTATGCCCATCTGGAGGAGCCAGAGGAGTTCGGGGAGTTCGGCCTTCAGGTCGGCGGGGAGCTTGAGGTCTGAGCCTTCGACGACACGGCGGAAGACCTCGACGCTTGCCTCACGGGCGGGTTCGGACTCCTCACTGAAGGGTGAGAGCGGGCTCTTCGGATCGGCCGCCGTTTTGAAGAAGGTGCCGGCGAACTCGTGGTACGGCGCGGCCACGTCGAGCCACGTCCGAAGTACGCCGGTCATCCGCGGCACGAACGCCTTCTCCGTCGTCAGGATCGACTCGACGGCCTCACGGTGCTGCACCTGCAGGTGGTCGTAGTACGCCTGCATCAGGTGCTCTTTGGAGCCGTAGTAGTAGTACGCGTTGCCGACCGAGACCCCCGCCTCGGTGGCGATCGCGCGCATCGTCGTCTTGCCGTACCCCTGCTCGCGGAACAACCGCAGCGCCGTCGACAGGATCAGCTCCCGGGTCTGCTCACCCTTGGCGGTCGCACTGTCCGTCACATCGGTCAGCGTAGTCACCTCCGTTCAAGCGCCGCAGCCCCGCGGCCGCCTGGACCATCGCCCACGCCACCGGCCGCATGGCCGGACTCGCCAGCCGTACGGCGGTGTGCCGGTGCTCCCACGTACTCCACAGGCACACGATCCACGCCCGGTCGCCGACGTACACGGACCCGTCGTCGGCGACCACCGTCACCTCCCGCAGCGTCGCCTCATGGTCCAGCGACGGGTAGAGCGCCCGCGCGTACGTCGACCCCGCCGCGACGAACCGCAGGCGCACCACCCCTCCCCTCCCGTTCGGCGCCGGCCGCTGCGCCGCCAGCCAGTCCTTGAAGCGGCGGCACAGACCGCAATGCGCGTCGTACAGAACGGTCAGCTCTTGCATGATCAACGCGGCCTTCAGTAGCCGTAGCGGGCGACCGTCTCGGTCATGGTCAAGGGAGCGGTCGCAACGGTGTCGTTCGGCGGGACCGGCGGGGTGGTCATCTGCTCGATCCGGCTGCGGCGGCGGATCGCGTTGAAGATCCAGACGTTCGACAGGTGCAGCACCCCGAGCACGACCATCACGGTCCCGAGCTTCACGCTCAGCTGCTCGAACACCCCGCGGGCGTCTAGCACCGCACTGCCGCTGCGCAGGAACAGCGTCACGAAACCGAGGTTGACCAGGTAGAACCCGACCACCAGCAGCCGGTTCACCGCGTCGGCGAAGTCCTCGTTGCCGTGGAACACGTCGACCAGGAAGATCCGGCCGTTCCGGCTCAGCGTCCGGGCCACCCAGATCGTCAGCGGCACCGCGACCAGCAGGTAGATCAGGTACGTCGTCACGTTCAGGTTCATCTCGTCCCCACTCTTGAACACGTTCAAGTCATCGAGAACGTGAGCTGGGTCTCCTGCTGCGGCAGGATGGCGATCATGACGACCTGGGTCTTCGAAGGAACCGTCCTCCCGGCCGGTGACACCGCGCGGCTCGAGTTCGGCATCCCGGGCACCACGGACGCCACCGGTGCCACGGACCTGCTGCCCGGGCGGTTCGGCGTACCGGGGCTGGTGGACTCGCACTGCCACCTGACAGTGGGGACGGACGAGCTAGGCCCGCGGTTGTTCGGGGCCGACTTCGCCGGTGAGCGGCTCGGGCAACTCGCCGCGGCCGGCGTGAGCGCGGTCCGCGACGTCGGCGGGGACCGCTCGGTCACCCTGAAGCTGGCGGCCACCCAAGACGACGCCCGTCCCGTTGTCCTCGCGGCCGGACGATTCCTCGCGCCGAGCGGTCGCTACTTCCCGCGGATGCACGAGCCGGTCGAGCCGGAGGAACTGCTCACCGCAGTCGGCGCCGAGCTGGACGACGGCGCCACCTGGCTGAAGCTCGTCGCCGACTTCCCGGCGGTCGGCCCGGACGGCCCGGTCCGGGACAGCCCGATGGAGCAGACCTACCCGACCGACCTGGTCAGGGCCGTGGTCGAGCTCGCCCACGCCCGCGGCGCCCGGGTCGCGACGCACACGAACACCGAGATCGTCAGCGACCTGATCCGCGTCGGGGTCGATTCGATCGAGCACGGTACGTCGATCACCGAGCAGGACCTCGAGGTGCTCGGAGCTCGCGGCGGCGCGTGGACGCCGACGCTGTGCGCGTCCGTCGGTGAGCGGCCGGACGCCACGCCGGAGCAGGTCAAGCGACGCCAGGCCAAGTCGGAGTACCTCGCCTTGATGCTCAAGCTCGCCGATCGGTACGGCGTTCGGGTGCTGACCGGATCCGATGTCGTCGGGACCGTTGCCGGCGAGATCGACCTACTGGTGAAGCACGGCCTGACGGTCGGCCAGGCCCTGGTGGCCGCGTCGACCGGAGCGCAGGACTACCTCGGGTTGTCCGGCGACGGCAACCTCGTCACGTACGACGCGGATCCGCGCGAGCACCCAGAGGTCCTGGCGACCCCGGCCGCGATCGTCCTCAACCACCGCCGAATCTCATGAAGGAGAAGGACCTCGACAAATGGGTGGCGAGGTACCGCAAAGCGTGGGAGTCCAACGATCCGGCTGATATCGCAGCGCTCTGGACCGAGGACGCGGCGTGGTACCGGCGCCCGGACGAGGAGCCGGTCTTGGGCCGGGATGCGATCGTGCAGGCCTGGCTGGAAGTCGCCGACGCTCCGGGTGAGTCGCTGTTCGAGTACGAGGTGCTCGGCTTCGGTGACGGAGTCGGGTTCGTGCGCGGCTGGACGACGTACCAGACCGATCCACCGGGCGAGTTCAGCAACCTGTGGGTGATCCGGCTCGACCGGGATCGCGCGCACGAGTTCATCGAGTGGTGGATGGAAAAGCCTTAGTCGGTTAGGCTTCCGGGTAGGCACGCAGGGTGCCACCGGTCCGCGGGAAGGGCTCAGCCCACCTGTTCACGGAGCGATGTGGCAGATGTTCACCTCCTTTCTCGCCTGACCACGCGGACAGCAGGCTCGTAGAGAGGAGGTCGCGATGCCGACCCGAAATCTCCCGGACGACCCGAACCTGGAGCACCTGCGCAAGCAGGCCAAGACGTTGCTCAAGCAGGTCCGATCCGGCGACCGCGAAGCCGTTGCCCTGGCCGACGAGTTCCATCCCGTGCAATCGCTGGCCGACGCGCAATTGGTGATCGCCCGCAGCTACGGGTTCCCGAGCTGGCCGCGGATCGTGCGCCATCTCGAGCTCGTCGACAAGTACAGCCGTTCCCCGCATCGCCAGACGATCGGTGGGCCGCTCGACACGCCGGAGCAACGCGCTGACGAGTTCCTCCGGCTGGCGACACTGCACTACGGCCAGGACGATCCGGCCCGGCAGCAATCCGCCCGGGATCTCCTGGACCGGTTCCCAGAGGTTGCCCAGAGCAACATCTACACGAAGGTGGTGGCCGGCGAGCTGGACGCCGTACGGGCGGAGCTTCCACAGCACGCGCGGGCAGAAGGCGGACCGTACCGGTGGGAACCGTTGCTGTATCTGACCTACAGCCGCCTCGACGCACCCCATCAGGTCGAGATCGCTCGATTGCTGCTCGAGCACGACGCGGATCCGAACGCGGGCTATCTGTGGCAGGGCTTGCCGTCACCGTTCACCGCCCTGACCGGCGTATTCGGCCGAGGTGAAGGCGATCAGCCACCGCATCGCGACCGGGTCGAGCTCGCCCGGCTGCTGCTGGAGGCGGGCGCCGATCCGAACGACAGCCAGACCATGTACAACTGCGGTCCCGGGGCTCCCCCGCCGTACGACGATGTGCACCTGGAGCTCCTCCTCGAGTACGGACTGGGCCGGGGCGACGGCGGTCCGTGGCACGAGCGGATGACGACCGCACACCCGGCACCTCAGCAGCTCCTCGAGGACGAACTGGTCTTCGCATCCTCGACCGGCCTCCTCCATCGGGTCGAGCTAGTGCTTGCCCAGGGCACCGATCCGGAGGGCCGTGGGACCGAACATCCGGTGTTCTGCGGGCATCGCGCGTACGAGCTGGCCGCCGTACAGGGGCACGCCGAGATCGCCGAGCTACTCCGCGCTCGCGGTGCGGCTCCGCTGGACGAGGTCCACGAGGTGTTCGCCGCGATCATGCGGGGCGAGACCCCGGACGTCAGCCCCGAGCTCGCCGCGCGGGCCGTCGCACGCAATCCCTATCTGCCGATCCGGGCAGGCGAGATCGGGCGGACCGAGGCGTTGGAGCCATTGCGGAACCTGGGCTTCGACCTCGACATCATGGGCGGGTCAGGGCCGATCCACCAGGCGGCGATCAACGGTCACCTGGACACGGTCAAGAAGCTCATCGAGCTCGGCGCGGACCCGGAGCGGCGTGATCCGTCGTACGGCGGGAACGCGCTGGGCTGGGCCGAGCACAGTCACCAGCAAGCGGTGATCGACTACCTCAAGGGCTTACCGCGAGGAACAGGAACGCGCTGAACACCATCAAGTGGACGGCGCCCTGAAGCAGCGTGGCCCGACCGGTGGCGAGAGTGAGTGTGCTGGTCACCACGGTCAGCGCGAACAGCACCAGTTCCTTGCCATCAAGCCCCAGCACGAGCGGTCCGCTCAGCCAGATGGACGCGACCGCGATCGCCGGGATGGTCAGGCCGATGCTCGCGAGGGCCGAGCCGAGCGCCAGGTTGACACTGGTTTGGAGGCGGTTCCGCAGTGCCGCGCGTACTGCGGCAACCGTCTCCGGCAGCAGCACCAGCAGCGCGATCACGACACCGACGACAGCCAGCGGCGCGCCGGCCGACTCGACCGCCGACTCCAGTCTCGGCGAGACCGTCTTGGCCAGGCCGACCACCGAGATCAGGCAGACGAACAGCAAGCCAAGGCTGGCCAGCGCGACCTTCCCGCTCGGCGCGTGGGCGTGCACCTCCTCGTCGTCGGCGGCGTCGGTGTCCGACTGGACCGGGAGGAAGTAGTCCCGGTGCCGAATCGTCTGCACGAAGACGAAGACGCCGTACATGATCAAGGACGTGACGCCGGCGAACGCGAGCTGCGGCGGACTGAACTGCGGACCCGGCGCGCTCGTGGTGAACGTCGGCAGCACCAAACTCAGCGTGACGAGCGCGGTCATCACGGCCAGTGCACTGCTGGAGGCGTGGACCCGGAACTCCTGGACGTGGTGCCGCACTGAGCCGACAACGAGAGACAGTCCGAGGATGCCGTTGCAGGTGATCATCACCGCGGCGAACACCGTGTCGCGGGCGAGCGACGCAGCCTTGGCACCGCCGGACGCCATCAGCGTGACGATCAGCGCGACCTCGATGATGGTCACGGCGAGCGCGAGGATCAGGGTCCCGAACGGTTCACCGACCCGATGGGCGACGACTTCAGCGTGATGGACCGCGGCGATCACCGCCGCGCCGAGCCCGGCGCAGACCAGGATCAGCAGCACCGCGCCCAGGTCACGGCCCCAGGACAGCAGCAGGACAACGAAAGCGAGCGGGGGGACGGCCAGACTCCAGCGCGGCAGCCCTTGGACCACGGTGTTTGTCATCCTCGGACAGCCTATCGGCAATCCACTTGGCATCCGGTCTCTGACGGGTGATGCTTCTCGCACGATGACTGTGCAGATCAGGATTGCTACCGACGCTGACTGGCCCGCTATCTGGCCGTTCTTTCACGAGATCGTCACCGCGCGGGAGACGTACACCTACGATCCGGAACTCACCGAGGAGCAGGCGCGGGCGCTGTGGATGTCGCCGTCGAGTTCGCCGTTGGCCCGGACCACGGTTGCGGTCGATGCCGACGGCACCGTTCTGGGCAGCGCCAACATGTATCCGAACCGGCCGGGCCCCGGCGCGCATGTCGCCAGCGCGAGCTTCATGGTCGACGGTGCGGCCCGCGGCAAGGGTGTCGGCCGGTTGCTCTGCGAGGACATGATCGCGTGGGCCGGCCATGAGGGCTTCCGGTCGATCCAGTTCAACGCCGTGGTGGAGACGAACGAGCCGGCCGTGCACCTCTGGCAGACCCTCGGCTTCCGCATCGCCGGCACCGTCCCCGAGGCGTTCAACCACCCCAAGCTCGGGTACGTCGGTCTGCACGTGATGTACCGCCCACTGCGCTAATGGCCGGGCCTCCGGCGCCGGCGGTCATGGGGCTTTTACTCCCGGCCTTCCCTCGTCGCTCCAGTCGCTTCGCTCCCTCCACTCCTCAGTCCAGGCCGGGAGGCCCCATGACCGACAACCGGGCTCGCCGGATGTGGAAGGCGCTTGAGCCGTTTCACGCGATCACGTACTTCTCGCCGGACACCAGGCAGGCCACGGACGCCCTCGGTCTGAAGGGTGGCTGGATGAGCTACTTCGGTTGCCGGGCAGCTCCTCTCGGTCCGGTCGGCCCGGCTCTCGTCGCCGCGGTGTTCTACAACTTCCACCCGGCGATGGTCGCTCGTGCGTTGCCGGATGCCTGGAGCTATGCGACTCCGGAACAGCTGCTCGACGCACGGTTGTCGGCCGTCGACAGCGCCGTACGGCGTCTCTTCCCGAGCGCCTCGTTCGGTCGCGCGGCCGAGGTGGCTCGTCGGGCCGCCGAGCTGGCGCCTGTTGGCGGGCGACCGATCGCCGCGGCTAACGCGGCGCTGGAATGGCCGGACGAACCACATCTGGTGTTGTGGCAGGCGACGACGATCCTGCGGGAGTCCCGGGGTGACGGGCATGTGGCTGCGCTGGTCGGCGCGGGCCTCAGCCCGTGTCAGACGTGCGTGACGATCTCCGCCGCGGGTGGCCCGTCCAAGGAGGTCTTCCAGGTCAACAGGCGGTGGAGCGATGAGGACTGGGCCGCCGCTGAGGACGACCTGCGCGATCGTGGGCTGCTCGACTCTGCAGGCGCGCTCACGGACGCCGGGCGAGCGTTGCGGCAGCAGGTCGAGGACACCACGGACGCGCTGGCCGAGCAGGGGTGGCGAGCGCTGGGGGACGAACTGACCGCCGAGCTGCACGACTTGGTGCACCCGTTGAGCGCCACGCTGATGTCCGCCGGTGTGATCCCGCCGGACAACCCGATGGCAATGCGCTGGGACTGACCCTCGAGCCGGTCCGCTGGGGCTAGCATTCGAGCCGGTCCGCAACCTGGCGGATCGAGGCAAGTGGTTCGCGGCGCTGCGGAACCTCACTTTCCGGATGCTGCCGTACCTGCCGTGGCGGAAGCTGATCGACGAGCTGCCGCTGAAGGTGGGCAACGCGATCGACCTCAGGACGTACGAAGACCAGTCGCAGCGGCCCGCAGCACCGCGGCCGTGAGCGCGTCGAGGATGCCGGACTCGAGCTTCCAGTGCTGCCAGTACAACGGCACGTCGATGTACTTGCCTGGGGCAACATCCACCAGGCGGCCGGCGGCCAGCTCGGGTTCGGCGACCTCGTCCTCGATCATTCCCCAGCCGAGCCCGATCCGGACGGCCTGGTGGAAGGCACCGGGCGCCGGGACCGCGTGGGTCGGTGGATCGAGCTTCCGCCTGGTGACCTTGCGGATCAGGCGGTGCTGGAGAATGTCCTTGGCGTTGAACACCATCATCGGGGCGTCCGCCAACGCATCGGCCAGCGGCTTGCCAGTCAGCCAGCGTTCGGCGTACTCGGGGGTGGCGACCGGCAGGTACCGCATCTTGCCGAGCGGTACGACGCGGCAGCCCTGGACCGGCCGTGGATCGGCGGTCACCGCGGCCAGGACCGTGCCGTTGCGGAGGAACTCGGCGGAGTGCTCCTCGTCCTCCTGGTGAACCAGGAACCTGGCGTCATGGTTCTGCGACAGGTCGAGCATGGCGGGCAGGAACCAGTTGTTGAGCGAGTCCGCGTTCACCGCGATCGGGAGCCGGAGCGCGTCGACCGTACCCCGGACAGCAGTGATCGCCTCGAGCTCGAGCAACGAGACCTGGCGGGCGAGCCGGAGCACCGCCTGGCCGGCCTCGGTCGGTCGCGCGGGCTTCCCGCGCATCACCACGACCTGGCCGAGCCGGCTCTCCAGGGCCTTGATCCGCTGACTGACCGCGGACGGCGTCACTTGCAGACGCCGGGCGGCCGCGTCGAAACTGCCTTCGTCGACGACGGCCGCGAACGTCTCGAGCTGCGCGGAGTCGAACTGCATGATGAAGCAATTCTAATGGTGCGTGAGAATCTTTAGCTGGTTTGTACAGCTGAAACTTCCTACCGTCGACGACATGCCCCTCCTCGCCGGCTTTGCCACGTCCTTGACCCTGATCGTCGCGATCGGCGCGCAGAACGCCTTCGTGCTCCGTCAGGGCCTGCGCCGTGAACACGTACTGCCGGTCGTCCTCACCTGCGCACTGTCCGACGCGCTCCTGATTTCCGGCGGCATCGCCGGCCTCGGCGCCTTGCTCACCCGCAGCCAACTGGCCCTCGACATCGCCAAGTTCGGCGGCGCCGCGTTCCTCTTCCTGTACGCCGGTTTCGCCGCGAAGCGAGCCCTCAACCCCGGCTCCATCAGCCCCGCCGACCACGCCCCCGCGGCCCTCCGCAGCGTCGTACTGACCTGCCTCGGATTCACCTACCTGAACCCGCACGTCTACCTCGACACCGTCGTCCTGCTCGGCTCCCTGGCCAACCAACGCGGCACCGACGGCCGCTGGCTCTACGGCCTCGGCGCCGTCACCGCCAGCTTCACCTGGTTCTTCACTCTCGGCTTCCTCTCCCGCAAACTGACCCCCCTCTTCGCCCGCCCCCGCTCCTGGCAATTCCTCGACACAGCCATAGCCGTACTCATGGCCACCCTCGCGACCTGGATGCTCGTGCCCTGATATCCACAATCCTGGATTTCCTGCCGCACGCGGACAAGCCGTCGGTGTATGCTTGTTCACAACACGGCCAGCCCCTCTGCCCCTCGAGGCACGGGCTGGTTTTCTTTGTCCCTGGGGGATTTCCGTGACTGCCTACACCAAGCCCCACCTCGCGTTCGCCGACCAAGTCAGCCTGCTGAAGAGCAGAGGACTGATCGTCGACGACGAGGCCGACGCGGAGCGCCTGCTGCGTGCCATCGGCTACTACCGGCTGAGTGGCTACTGGTACTCCTACCGCCGCCGCCTCGACGGCCCTGACCGTGACGACCAGTTCGTCGAGGGCACCACCTTCCGACAGGTGGTCAGGCTGTACGACGCCGATCGCCGACTGAAACTGCACGTCCTCGACGCTCTCGAGCGGATCGAGATCGGTGTTCGCGTCTTGATCGGATTCACGCTCGGACGACGTGGGGCTTATGCGCACTTGGACGCAGGGAATCTCGACGGTCGCTTCACCCGGTCCAGCGGCGGCCGGCCGAGCACCTACGACCGATGGCTGCGGAAGATGCTCGCCGCACAGACCAGGTCGTCGGAGGATTTCGTCCTGCACTTCCAGCACAAGTACGACGGGCGGCTCCCGGTCTGGGTGATGACCGAGATCCTGGATTTCGGCTCGATGAGCTACCTGTTCCAAGGACTGAAGTCGTCGGATCGGAACGAGATCGCGGCCAGGCTGGACATCCTGGATAGGCACAGCGACGGCAACGGCGGCGCACAGGCCAACTGGTTGCGGGTGCTCAACTACGTTCGCAATGTCTGCGCCCACCATTCTCGACTGTGGAACAGGAACCTCGTCGATCAGATCGCGCCGAGCCATCTGCGCTCGATCCCGGACCTGCATCATCTGGCCGATCGTGAGGTGTCGCACTTCCGGATCTACTCGACACTGTGCATCGTCGCCTTCCTGCTGGCGCGCGTCGGCCAAGGACCGCACTGGGCGGCGCAGGTCAGCGAATTGCTGAGCGAGGAGATCACTGCCTGCGGACGCGGTCTTCATGAGCTGGGCTTTCCCAGCGGCTGGGCAGCTGAGCGGCCGTGGGTCGGGTGAGGGGAGGTTGCGGATGGATGTGACGGTGCTCTGTGATGCGGTGGCGGTGTTTCCGGAGGGGGTTTCGGATGCGTTGCCTGGGTGGACGGCTGAGCATGCCGGGTGGACTGCTGACGTGATGCCGGGGAACGTGCGGGGGGACGGGTGGTGGCTGCATTTTCATAGCTTCTTGGTGGCTGGGGATTCGGGGGTTGTGTTGGTGGATGCGGGGGTGGGGCCGGCTGGGGGTGAGGCTGGGGAGTGGTTGGGGGTTTCGGGGCGGTTGCCGGGGTTGTTGGGGTTGGCGGGGGTGGGGGTGGATGAGGTTGATGCGGTGGTGTTGACGCATGTGCATCTGGATCACGTGGGATGGGCTGCGGATGGGGCGGTGCCGATGTTTCCGCGGGCGGAGTACGTCGTGCAGCGGGACGAGGTCGAGCACGTGCGGGGTGGGGTGACGTACGAGCGGATGATTCGGCCGATCGTGGACGCGGGGCAGTTGCGGGTGGTGGAAGGGGAGACCGCGTTGCGGGGGATGCGGTTGGTGCCGACGCCGGGGCATACGCCTGGACATCAGTCGGTGGTGACGGAGCGGGCGGTGCTCGGGGGTGATGTGCTCGTGCATCCCGCGCAGGCTCGGTGGCCTGAGCTCACCTATGTGTACGAGCGGGATCCGGCGGTGGCCGTGACGTCGCGGCGAGAGGTGCTCGCGATGGCGGCGACGCTGGGGATCCCGATCGCAGCATCACATCCGCATGCGGCCCTGTCGGCAGATGCGCGGCCAGTTGCAGCGGCGGGCGCCGGCGACGTCGTCTGTCCGCCCTACAAGTTGTAGGCGTCAGCCGGCGACATGGCCTGTCCGCCTGCAAGCTTCAGCGGTCGGCGTCAGCTGGCGACGTGATCCGGCTTCAGCGGTAGCCGGTGGTGTCGGCTGGTTTGCCGGGGTCTTGGATTTCGGTGATGTAGCGCCAGGCGTCGGGGCGGGTGCCGTCCAGGTCGGTGAAGTTGTAGAGCTGAGCCAGTTCGCCGCTGGAGGTGGACTTGCCGTTCCAGTGGCGCACGTCGGGATCGGAAGCGAGGGCGGCTACCGCGCGGCCGACGTACGACGGGCTTTCGGAGATCGCGAAGTGCGGGATGCGTTCGGTCGCGTCTTGCCAGGTCGCCTCGGTCACGCCGAAGCCGTCGAGCATTGCCTCGGAGCGCAGCCAGCCGGGGGTGAGCAGTACGGCGGTCGCGTCGTACTGGGCGAGCTCGTGGGCCAGGGCGAACGCCATCCGGCTGACGGCACCCTTCGCGACGTCGTAGAAGAACGACACGCGGTAGTGGTCGGCGTTGTAGTCGTTCGTCCCGTCGGTCATCTCGATGACGAGGCCGCCGGGCGACTTGATCAGCAGCGGCAGCGCGTAGTGGCTGGTAATCGCGTGCGTGTGTACGCCCAGCTGCAGCAACCGCAGGCCGCCCTCGAGGTCGCTCTCCCACACCGTCTTGTCCCACTCGGGCTGGCCGTGCTGACCCCAGATGTCGTTGACCAGGATGTGCAGCGCGCCCTGCTCACGCTCGATCCGGTCGATCAGGTCGCGTACCTGGTCGGGCACGAGATGGTCGACCGGTACGGCGATGCCGTGGCCGCCGGCCGCGTCGACGAGCTCCGCGGTGTCCTCGATCGTCTCCGGCCGGTTCATCTCGGATCGCCCGGCCCGCGTGCTGCGGCCGGTCACGTAAACCGTCGCGCCGGCGGCGCCGAGCTCGACCGCGATCCCCCGCCCGGCCGCCCGGCTCCCGCCGGCCACCAGCGCCACCTTCCCCGCCAACGGCTTCATGCCGCCTCCTCCTTTTCCATACACTGTATGATTATGTACCATACGACGTATGATTAACCCTGGCAAGCGCTCCGGACGGCCCCGGGCCGGCGAGGAGCGGCTCAGCCGGGAGGCGATCCTGACCGCGGCGCTGCGGATCGTCGACGACGAGGGCATCGACGCGCTGACCATGCGCCGGCTCGCCGCGACGCTCGAGGTCAACCCGATGTCGCTCTACCACCACCTTCCGAACAAGGCTGCCGTCCTGGCCGGTCTCGCGGAGTTGGTGTTCGCAGGGCTCGAGTACCCCGACCCGGGCGACACCGTGCCATGGGACGAACAGCTGAAGGACGCCGCGCGGGTCTACCGGAACGCACTCCGGGCCCATCCGAACCTCGCCCTGCAGGTGCTTTCGGACACCTCGGCGGTGTCGGACGTCGTGGTGGTCACGATGGAGCCGTTCTATCGCGCGCTCGACCGGGCCGGTCTGTCACCGCGCCAAGTCTTCGAGGCGGCGAACACACTCATCGACTTCCTCCACGGCTTCAGTCTGGGCGAGGCCTCGGTCCGCGCCGACACCTTCGAACTGGCTCCCGATCTGCTCACCCGCGTGGAAGGGCTGCCTGCAGGCAAGGCACCCACCCTCGCCCGGATCGTCGGCGAGCTCGGCTCCGAAGGGCTCGCCTACGACTTCGACAGCGGCTTCGAATCCGGACTGGCCACCTTGACAGCCGGGGTCGCCGCCACGGTCCGCCGCCGATAACGGGAGATCGCGACACCGATCAGACAGAGCACTCCGCCGAGGTACGCCAGCGGCGCCGGGCTCTCGTCGAGGAGGAGCCAGCCGAGGAAGATCGTCAGCGGCGGAACCAGGTACGTCGTAGCCCCCATTCGACCGGCCGTGGTCCGGGCCAGCGCGTAAGCCCAGGTCGTGAAGGCGATCGCGGTCGGGAACGCACCGAGGAAGACCACCCACCAGATGGTCGAAGGCTTGGCGTCGCCCGCCTCCCGGACCAGCGTCGGCGCGAACGGCAGGCACGCGACCGCACCGATCAGGCACGACAGCCAAGTCACCTCGAGCGCGGGCAGGCGGGCGAGCAACGGCTTCTGCGACACGACACCGATCGCGTACGCCGCAGCGGCCACCAGGCAGAGCAGGACACCCCAGGTCTCGGTTGTCCCCGAAGACGACGAGAGACCGATCAGGACGACACCACCGAACGCGGCGACGCTGCCGATCAGGAGCTGGCGCGGGAATCCCTCGTGCAGCAGTACGCCGGCCAGCAGTGCGATCAGTAGCGGGCCGATGTTCACGAGCATCGCCGTCGTCCCCGCGTCGAGGCGGCGCTCGGCCTCGTTCAGCGCGAGGTTGTAGACGCCGAACCAGAGCAGGCCGCAGATCAGCAGGAACTTCCAGTCCGCCCGCGCCGGCCAGCGCCGCGGCCGGGTGAACACGAAGATGCCGAGCAGCACACTGCCGACCAGCAACCGGCCCAGGGACAGGGCGCCGGCCGAGATCTCCTGACCGACGTGGCGGATCGCGACGAACGCCGATGCCCACAACACCACCGTCACCGCGGCCGCGCCGGCGGCCGGCACACCCTGTTTCCTCATGCTGTTGGAACGCTCTCTCTGCTGATGATGTGAGGCTAGGTGTCGGTTGCTTCGGCGCTCACCGAATCGCGCGGCGCCGGGAGCGCGAACGGTACGACGAGTGCCGTCAGCACCACCGGGATCGTCAACGCGGCGACCAGGATCGACATCGTGAACCAGATCGACCCGACCGCGAACCCCGCGTAGACCGCGACCGCGAAGACCTCGGCGAAGAACCCCGAGACCGACGTGACGGTCGCCCGCGCCGGTCCGGCGATGGAGTCCTGCAGCCGCGCGTCGGCGATCACGATCACCAGCTGCATCACGCCGTACCCGAGCGCGATCGGCAGGAAGCCCCAAACCGACCGGCTGAGCGAGCCGGCCGCGATCAGCACCGCCGTTGCGGCCAACCCAACTGCAAAGGTTGCTGCAGGCAACTTGTACGCCGGTCCCGCGAGCGCACCGCCGATCGCCTGGGCGGCGACCGTACCGGCGATCAGCAACGGGATCGCGCTGGTGCTGGCACCGGCTTCTCGGGCAAGCAACGGGAAGTACTCGTCGAACGCCAGGAATCCACCGAGCAACGCAACCAGCGCCACTGCTCGCCGGACCAGACGACTGGTCAACACCTCCGTCACACCGGAATGCAGCATGCGAAGGTAATTGGTGAAGGCTGCCTTCGCGCCCGGCTCATCCGACTCTCGAGCGGTCTCCACCGGCCGGGCTTCGGGCAGGGACCACGCCACCACTGCCTGGGTCAGGCAGCTGGCGACACTGACAACACCGGCCAACGTGTAACCGCCGAGGTCGAACAGCGGCGTCGCCAACGCGGTTGCCACGAGGTTCGCCACGAACGACGCGGACCTGGCTCGGCCGAGCAGGCTCGCGTAACGGTCGGTGCGGTCGCGGGCCGCGAGCTCGTCGTACACGAAGGCTTCGAAGGTGCCGGAGATCAGCGCCGACGACGTACCCCACAGCACGAAGCCGAGCGCGAAGCCGGCGAACGACGGCAGCGTGATCCACGCGGCGTAGCCCAGCCCGCTGATCAGTGCACCGAGAACCAGCAGCTTGCGCCGGGAGTACGTGTCCGCCCAGGCACCCGACGGCACCTCGAGGACGAACGCGGTCGTCGACCAGATGACGAACAGCGTCGAGATCTGGGCCGCCGACAGTCCGTGATCGGCGAACAGCAACTGGTACAGCGGATACAGCGGGATGAAGTCCTGCAGCGCCTCGAAGGCGACGATGCGCGCGGACAAGCCGCGTGGCAGGCGGTCGGGTCGGTCAGAACGTCAAAGGTGCGGGCTCGGGTATCTCATGTCCAAGAAGATACGGCGATGTCAGCCGCCGAGCAGGTCTTTTGTGCCAGGTGTGGATAAGTGCAGGACCTGGTACCGAGTTCCCGGCACCGCACCCGGCTCCGCACTGCTCCACAGCGTGAAGTGAACGAGCTCCCACCGGGTCGGATCCACTGCCAGCGCGGCAGAGTGCACCTGCGCCAGACCCGCCGTCTCGCGGAGCGTCTCCACCGCCGCCGCCACCGGATCCGCTGGGTCCACGTCCGGAGTCAGCAACTGCGTGTGCTTGGTGGCGCTCAGCGCCGGCTGATCCACAGCCGGCCCGGACAGCGCCTCGACCCCGGTCCAGTGCCGCACCGGCGGTCGGCCGAACGACGTACAGATCGCGGTGAAGAAGCCTCCACCCCACAGGAACCGGCCCATCCCGGCCGGATCGTTCCACAGGTAGAAGGGCGCGTACTGGTTGACCATCGCGCCGTTCGCCCGGTCCTGGATCAGGTACGCCTTCAGGCCGAGTCCGTCGAAGTCGTCGAGCCGATGCCCGGTCGTCTCCACCCGGCGACGAATGATCCCCATGTCGTAGTCGGTCGGCAACGAGATTTCGTACTGCATCGCGTACACGGCGTCCACCCTCTCGGTCGAATGCTGAACATACTAGTAGGTACAGAGCTAAATGGGGAGCGCCGGGAGACCGCGTTCCGTCACAGTGGGGCGATGGGAGATGTGAGCGCGCGGTTCTGGGCGAAGCTGCCGGATGGCAGCCGGGACGCCCTCGTCGACGAGTTGAGCCAGTCCGAGCTGCAGTCGGTGCTGCTGGACGTGAGTCGCGAGCGCGCCGCCAAGGTGACGCCCGCCAGGCTGCTGCAGCGGTGGCAGCAGGACCGGTTCGTCCGGCCGTCGACCACCGATCCGCGCCGGCTGGCGAAGACTCACCAGCACCTCTGGGAGCGGCTGCCCGCGAAGTTCGCGGGCGTCGAGCTGTCGCCGGTGACGCCGCTCGGCACGAGCTCGGCGATGGCGACCATCAACCAGCACCAGGTGCTCAGCACGATCCGCGGGACCGAGGTCGCCAGCGACCCGACCAACGAGCTCGCGATCGAGGCCGCCGTACGGCGTCGGGCCGGACAGACCCGGGTCGACCTCGCCGCGTGCCAGCGGGTGGTACGCGCGCAGGCGGTCGACGGACCGGGGATGTTCGCGCACTTCGAGTTGTTCGTCCTGGTGTCGAGTGCGCGGGACACGGGCTCGGGGCGGACCGAGGCGGAGCTGCTGGTCGATCACCTGCGCTTCTGGCACGACGTACTGGGCGATGAGGCCGACCTCAGCTTCACCATGTTCACGCCGTCGGCGGTGCGCGAGCGGATCGACGACACGGTCCGGCCGGCGTTGAAGGTCGAGCTCGCCGAGGACACCGAGCGGACGAAGAGCGCGAACTACTACTCCGGTACGGCGCTGGGCATCGGCCGCGACGGGTCCGAGCTGGGCGACGGCGGCTTCACCACGTGGACCGCGGATCTCCTGGGCGACCAGAAGGAACGCTGCCTGACCTCGTGTATCTCGACCGAGCGCCTGACGGCTATCGGAGTTTGAGCAGCCCGGCGTCGGTCGGCCGGAAGCCGCACGCGTCCTCGTAGAAGGCTTTCAGTTGCGGTTCGTAGTCGACATGCAACCACTCACACCCGGCAGCTTTGGCCTCCTCGGCCGCGGTCAGCACCAACTGCTTCCCGATCCCCTGCCGACCGTGATCCGGATGGACGGCGGTGTCCAGTACGAACGCATGCGCACCGCCGTCCCAGCACACCTGCACGAACCCGACCAGCTGATCGTTGCTGAAGGCCCCCACCCAGGTCAGCGCCCACCGCTCCAACCGCTCCGCCCACGCACTGACCTCGAGCTCGCTCTGGAACGCGAGCGCATGCAACGTCGACAACTCCCGATCGTCCACCGGGAACCTGACCACGTACTTCACGACAGCACCCCCGCGGCTGCGCCCTCGGTGTTGATCAGGATGACTGTGGTGTCCGGGGCGAGGGCCAAGCGGTTGCGAGCTGCGCGCAGGCCGGCGAGCGTGGCGGCGCCGCTCGGGCCTGAGGAGATGCCGGATGCCTTCAGGTCGTCCGCGGCCCGCAAAGCCTCCTCGTCCGAGACGGTGACCGCGTAGTCGAGGCCTGAGCGCAGTACGGGCCAGGCGAGGGTGGATGGGGTGCCACAGTTCAGGCCGGCCATGATCGTCTTGCCAGTAGGCACAGTCACCAGTTCACCGGCCAGGAGGCTGGTGGTGACGCAGGACGCGGTGGCGGGCTCGACTCCGAGCACGGCGGGTGTGATCGGACCACTGCGGTAGTGGGTGACGGCGGCCTGGGCGATCGAGCCCACTCCCATCGGTACGGCGACCAGATCGGGCTGTGCGTCGATCTCCCGGAACAGAGTCGAGTACCCGTCGACGATGTGCTGCGGCACCACCTCGTACCCAGGCCACGCCGAGTCCTGGATCAGCAGCCGGTCATCCGACGCGCACGACGCTGCCTCGGCGACCGCGGCGTCGTACGAGTCGGGTACGACGGTCACCGTGGCTCCCTCGGACCGGATTGCGTCGATCGCCGCGTCACTCACCACATCAGGGACGAACACGTGGGACGGCAGACCGAGCATCGCGGCCCGGCGCGCGACGGCCCGGCCATGGTTGCCGTCAGTTGCGGTGACGAGCTCCACCGGACCTGGGCGATCCTGGAGCGCACGGTGGATTGCCCACCACGCTCCGAGCGCCTTGAACGCGGGCAGGCCGAGCCGGTGCGACTCGTCCTTCACCAGGACCTGGCCGACGCCGAGCTCGGACGCCAGCGACGGGACAGCGGTCAGCGGGGTCGGCCGGTAGCCGGGGAGGCTCTGGTGGAACGCCAGTACCTCCGCCGGTGCAGGCGCCGTACGCCAGGATCGGGCGGCCGGGTTCTCGTACCAGCGCACCAACTAAGCGACCAGGGCGAAGGCCTGGGCGGAAGCGGAGTGCGCGTGCGGAGACGACGGGATGCGGTGCGGGGACGACTGCTCGACCCGGATGGACGCGGTCTGGAGGTGGATCGGCAGCGTGGCGCGGACCGCCGTGGCGAGGTCGAACTGCACCTCGGCCAGCAGGTCGGTCAGCTCGAGGTCCAGGGCGCGGCAGATCGCGGCGAGGATCTCCGAGGACGGCTCCTTGCGGCCGCGCTCGATCTCGGACAGGTAGGGCACCGACACCTGAGCCAGCTCGGCGAGCTCGCGCAGGGTGATCCCCCGCTCGCGCCGCAACCGGCGAAAGACGTTCCCGATCACCTGGCGTAGCAACACGTCGTGGCCCTCCTCGCCTCCGGATGTCCTGTATCGAGTGTGCCATCCCGGCCGGGTCTGCAGTGGGCAGATCTGCCACGGGCAGATTCCTGACCACTTCCGGACGCTCCGCCCGCAGGCTGGGGAGCATGAGCGAGCTACCGAACAACCTGGACCGGCACATCTACGAGCGACTGCTGTGGCAGCGCATCCTCGTCCTCGGCGACGAGATCAAGGACGAGAACGCCAACGCGCTGTGCGCCCAGCTGATCCTGCTGAACGCCGAGGACCCGAAGGCGGACATCTCGCTCTACATCAACTCCCCCGGCGGCTCCGTGTCGGCCGGGCTGGCGATCTACGACACGATGAACTTCATCAGCAACGACGTGGCGACGTACGCGATGGGGATGGTCGCGTCGATGGGGCAGGTGCTGCTGACGTGTGGCACGCCCGGGAAGCGGTACGCGCTGCCGCACGCACGGATCATGATGCATCAGCCGACGGGTGGCATGGGAGGTACGGCGAGTGACATCAAGGTGCAGGCCGAACAGGCGATCAAGGCGCGGGAGGACCTCGCCCACCTGATCGCCGACCGCACCGGGCAGTCGCTCGACCGCATCACCACCGACTTCGACCGGGACCGCTGGTTCACCCCCGAAGCCGCCCGCGACTACGGCATCATCGACCGGGTTCTCACCCGACCGGTCGCAGTACCTGGCTAAATGCCTGCTGGAGATCAGATGTGAGGTCCTCTGGGTCTTCGAGGCCGAGGCTGAGGCGGAGGAGGCCTTCGGGCGGCTTGGCCTCGGGGGCGACCAGGCGGTGGGTGACTGCCGCCGGATGCTGGATCAGGGTGTCCACGCCGCCGAGTGAGACCGCGTGGGTGATCAGGCGGAGGGACGAGGCGACGCGGGCGGCGGCGGGGTAGCCGTCCGCGAGGGTGAAGGCCAGGACCGCGCCTGGGCCGGCTTGCTGGCGGCCGATGAGTCCCTGCTCGTCGGACAGTCCCGGGTAATACACCCGCTCGACGGCGGGCTGAGCCGAGAGCCAGTCGGCGACTTTGATGGCGGTGGCCTGCTGCGCCCGTACTCGAACTGGCAGCGTCTGCAGTCCCCTGTGCAGTTCGTACGCCGCCAACGGGTGCAGCAGACCACCTGTCACCGCGCGGATCTGCCGAAGCCGGCCGACCCACTCCACGCCGGCCGCGACGACGCCTCCCATGACGTCGCCATGACCACCGAGGTACTTGGTTGCCGAGTGCAACACCAGGCTCGCCCCGTGCCGCGCCGGCTGCTGCAGGACCGGGGTCGCGAAGGTGTTGTCCACCAGCACGGGTACGTCGCCCGCCTGGCGCACCACCGCCGAGATATCCACAAGGTCCACGGTCGGGTTGGCCGGCGTCTCCACGATCACGAGGCCGGTATCGGCCCGGACGGCCGAGCCGACGTCCGTGACCTCCGCCCAGGTGACCGTTGTCCCCAGGAGGCCTGTGGATAACAAGTGGTCGGATCCGCCGTACAGCGGTCGTACGGCGACCACATGTGGACGGCCCGCGGCGACGGCAGCGAGGAGGCAGGCGGTGAGCGCGGCCATGCCGGAGCCGAACGCGACCGCGCCGTCGCAGTGCTCGAGCTCGGCCAGGGCGTCCTCGAAGCGAGCGACGGTCGGGTTCCACAGCCGCTGGTAGACGAGGCTGCCGCCGTCCGGACCGCGGCCCTCCGCAAGCGCGTCGTACGACGTCCCGCCGGTGTCCACCGAGGGGAGCGGGTAGGTCGTGGACAGGTCGATCGGCGGAACGTGGACGCCGAGAGCGGTCAGGTCGTCGCGGCCGGCGTGCACCGACCGGGTGTCGAACTGGGTCATGGGGCCTCCCGGCCTGGACTGAGGAGCGGAGGGAGCGCAGCGACTGGAGCGACGAGGGAAGGCCGGGAGCAAAGCCCCATGACCCGCCGAGCCGGAGGCGAGGCCAAAAGCACAGTCATGGGGCCTCCCGGCCTGGACTGAGGAGCGGAGGGAGCGCAGCGACTGGAGCGACGAGGGAAGGCCGGGAGTAAAGCCCCATGACCCGCCGAGCCGGGGGCGAGGCCAAAAACACGGTCATCCGTGGCCTCCTCCACAGCTGCGGTCGAGGTCGAGGATGGAATCTTCTGCGGACTGAGTGCAATAGTTCCGAAGAAAGTTCATCCACAGGCCTGTCCACACGCTGTGGATTCTGTGGACGCGCTCTACAGTGGTGCCATGCCGAAGGATCGTCGGAGCCCCGGACCGGCCCCGCGGCCGCTGCCCGGCGGGCTCGACGAGGTGGATCGGGAGCTGGTCCGGCTGCTCGCCGCCGACGGCCGGATGCCGAACAACGCTCTCGCCGAGGCGACCGGCATCGCGCCGTCGACCTGCCTGACGCGGGTGCGTTCGTTGCGCGAGCGCGGAGTGATCCGCGGGTTCCACGCCGACGTGGATCTGGGCGCGCTCGGTCAGCCGCTGCAGGCGCTGGTCGCGATCCGGATCGGCGCGCACTCACGCGACGAGATCGACCGGTTCCGTCGCAAAGTCCCAGGGCTACCGGGGGTGCTGTCGCTCTTCCACGTCAGCGGCGCGAACGACTACCTGTTGCACGTGTCAGCCGCGTCACCGGACGCGCTGCGCGAATTCGTGCTGGACCACCTGACCGCGGATCCAGCCGTGGTGCACGCCGAGACGAGCCTGATCTTCGAGCACGTCCGGGGTGCTGGGGGCTAGCGCGGCTTCAGGCCCCAGGCGCCGGCCAGGAGCTCGAACGAGTGACGGCGCTCCGCCGGGTCGTGGATGTTGGTCGTGATGATGAGTTCGTCGGCGCCGGCCGAGTTCGCTCGGCGGCTCAGGTCGGCGACCACCTGCTCGGGGGTGCCGACTGAGACCAGGCCGGCCCATTCCTCGACGGCGGCGAGCTCGCCGTCCGACCACGGGTAGGCCTCGGCCTCCTCCGGGGACGGCAGCGGGCCCGGGCGGCCGGAGCGGAGGCGGAGCATCGACAGCGCGTTGGCGCGGGCGAGTTGCTGGGCCCGCTCCTCGGTGTCCGAAACGATCGCGGCGAGCGCCAGGATCGCGTGCGGCTCGGACTCGTGCTCGAACCGCTGGAAGTTCGTCTTGTACTCCGAGATGACACCGGCCGGATCGAGGGTCCCGAAGTGACCGGCGTACGCGAACCCGGTCCCGAGGATGGCGGCCGCCTGACCGCCGTACGTGCTGGAACCGAGGATCCAGACCGGCGGCAGCGGTACGTCGTCCGGCTGGGCCGAGATCGGCTCGAAGGGGTGGCCGGCCGGGAAGCCTTCGGCGTACGCGCGGAGTTCGGCGTACTGCTCGGTGAAGTCGTCGGCGCCGAGCGCCTCCCGGCTGCGACGCAGGGCGAGCGCGGTGCGCTGGTCGGTGCCGGGGGCTCGGCCGATGCCGAGGTCGATGCGGTCCGGATACAGACCGGCCAGGACGCGGAACGTCTCGGCAACCTTGAGCGGTGAGTGGTTCGGCAGCATGATGCCGCCGGAGCCGACCCGGATGCTGGAGGTGGCGGCGGCGACGGCCGCGATCATCACCTCAGGGCTCGTGCTGACCACGCTGGGGATGTTGTGGTGCTCGGCCAGCCAGTACCGGTGGTAGCCGGCGGCCTCGGCGGTGCGGGCCAGTTCGAGCGTCTCGAGCAGCGCTTGCGACGGCCGCGAGCCGGTCGGCACCGGCGAGAGGTCGAGCACGGACAGGGGCATCGGTTCGGCTGTCACGTTCAATCAGCAACCGCGAGCGATCGCGACCTATTCCGGGTACGGCGTTTGCGCTCGAGCGTCACGGAGACAGCGCGCCCACCAGGCGAGCTGACGGAGCAGTGCGGCGGCGGCACCCGGCGTCGTGGGGTCGACCGGCTCGCCGGCCGGAGTGAAGTCGGTCTCGTGGAAGCCGAGGGTGTCGCGGATCGTGACCGCGTGCAGCTCGCCGAAGACCAGGCGGAGCTGCTCGGCCGCACGCACGCCGCCCGATCGGCCGCCGTACACCACGAATGCGACCGGCTTGCCGTACCAAGGCCGCCGTACGGCGTCGATCGCGGTCTTCAGGTCGCCCGGATACGCGTGGTTGTACTCTGCCGTGACGATCACCACCGCATCCGCATCCACGATCCGGCGTGGCAGGTCCGCGAGGCCGACTGCGTTCAGATCGACCAGGTCGAGCTTGAACTCGTCGCTGCGCTCGACCTGTTGGGCGAACCACTGCGTCACCAGCGTCCCGAACCGCCCGGCGTCCAGGTTGCGCGTCAGCAGTGCCAGCCGCAGCGGATGAACAGTCACGCGGGCGACGCTAATACCTCAACAGGACTTGAGGTCAATCCTTGTCTTTCACTGTGGGCGGCAGGGAGGGTGGAGTGCTGGGTTGCAGCTCGGTCTGGGCGGCGGACATGAGATCGGGCTGAGCGGTGGTCTCAGGTTCTTCGGGTGTCTCAGGTTCGTCGGAGGTCGCGCCGGGGAGGACGCCGACGGTTTGCCAGGCCTCGGTGACGGCGGCGAGTTGGTCGGAGTCCTCGCCGTACAGCTGGCGTGCGCTGGCCTGGGTTGCCTCGGCGAAGTCTTGGAAGGTGCTGGTCTCGGAAAGCCCGCCTGAGGTCAGCGTGGTGTACCAGATCTTGCCGGCATCGTCGTACGCGTTGCCGCCGATGGCCGCGGCGGTCAGGTAGAAGGCGCGGTTGGGGATACCGGAGTTCAGGTGGACGCCACCGTTGTCGTTATCGGTCTCGATGTAGCCGGACATGTGGTCGGGCTGTGGGTCCTTGCCGAGTCGCGGGTCGTCGTACGCCGTTCCCGGGGCCTTCATCGAGCGGAGTGCGACACCCTGGACGGTGGGCATGAACAAGCCTGCGCCGATCAGCCAGTCGGCCTCTTCGGTGCTCTGACCGAGGTGATGCTGCTTGGCGAGGGAGCCGAAGACGTCGGAGATGCTCTCGTTCAGCGCCCCCGACTGGCCTTCGTACGCGAGGTTCGCGGTGTACTGCGTGACGCCGTGGGTGAGCTCGTGTCCGGTGACGTCGACCGACCCCGTGAAACCGGCGAAGATCTCGCCGTCCCCGTCACCGAAGACCATCTGCGCGCCGTCCCAGAACGCGTTCGAGTACCCACGGTCGTAGTGCACGGTCGACGTGAGCACGAGTCCCTGGCCGTCGATCGAGTCGCGGCCGAAGCATTCGCTGAACATTTTCCAGGTCGCGCCGGTCCCGTCGTACGCCTGGTTCACGGCCTCGTCCTGGACCGGGTCCTCACCTTCGGCGCGGGCCGGAGTGCCGGGCAGGTTCGTCTCGTGTTCAGCGTCGTACACAGCGCGTTGCAGGCCGCCGGCCTCGGTCGCCCGAGCGAGCCCGGCGGCGGGGCGTGTTCGCAGTACGGCGTCGTGCTGCAGCGACTGCCGGAACCGGGCACGGAGGTTGGGGTCGTCCACGGTGCTCGCGAGCTGCTCGAGCAGGTACGGCGGGACGATGTAGTGGGACACCATCCCCCGATGGTGCACCACGGGGGCGATCCCGGGACAGAGCGCGGTACAGAAAAGCCGCTGGAGGAGATAAACTCAAGGATTTGTTGGCTGCTACTGGAAATACCGAAATGTGGCCTGATAACCAACGGGACGTATTTTAACACAAGGGGTAGGAATTGCCGAATCCGGTCCACGCCGAACAGGCGCACCTGACCACGTTCTACGCCGCGCTGGACGCCGAGCGCGAGCGAGCCGAACAGCGCGCGAACGACGCCCAACTGGTCCAGACCCGCAACGCCCAGGCCCTGCACCAGCGCGACGGCCGGATCCGTGATCTCAAGCTGCGCCAGGCCCGGCTGAACGCGGCCGAGGAGGGGCTGTACTTCGGCCGCCTCGACAGCGCCGACGGCGAGATCCTGCACCTCGGCCGGATCGGGTTGCACGACGCGGACTACGAACCCCTGCTGGTCGACTGGCGTGCCCCCGCCGCGCGGCCGTTCTACGTCGCGACCGCGGTGGCGAACCACGGCATCGTCCGGCGCCGGCACATCCAGACCCGGCTGCGGAAAGTGGTCGACGTCCAGGACGAGCAGCTCGACCTGGAGCGGGACGCCGTAGACGCGTCCAAGCCCGGCACCGGCGTGATCGGCGAGGCCGTCCTGCTGAAGGCGCTGGAGGCCCGCCGGACCGGCCGGATGGAGTCGATCGTGCAGACGATCCAGGCAGACCAGGACCGGATCATCCGCTCCGAGCTGCCCGGAATCCTGGTCGTCCAAGGCGGTCCGGGGACCGGAAAGACCGCGATCGCGTTGCACCGGGCCGCATTTCTGCTTTACACGCATCGTGAGCAACTGGAAAAGCGCGGAATTCTCGTCGTCGGGCCGAATGCGGCGTTCCTGCGGTTCATCGGCCAGGTGCTGCCGTCACTCGGCGAGGACGGCGTCCGCCTCGTCACGATCGCCGAGCTGTACCCGGGCCTGACCGCGACCCGGCCGGAGACGCCGGAGAGCGCCGAGGTCAAGGGCCGCACGGTGATGGCCGAGGTGGTCGCGAAGGCGGTCGCCGACCGGCAGTGGCTCCCGGACCGCCCGATCCACGTCACCGTCGACCGGACCGAGCTCCGCCTCGAACCGTCCGTCTGCCTGGCAGCGCAGACCAGGGCCCGCAACCGGAACCTCACGCACAACCAGGCCCGCCCGTTCTTCCAGACCGAGATGGTCGACCACCTGACGAACCAGTACGCCGAACTGATCGGCATCGACCCGCTCGACGGCGAGATGATCCTCGACGAGTACGACCTCGCCGAACTGCGCAAGGAGGTGCTGGCCGAGCCCGCGATCCAAGCGCTCCTCGATCAGCTCTGGCCGCTGCTCAGCCCGCGAAAGCTCCTCGAGGATCTGTACGGCGACGAGGATCGGCTGGCGCTGGCCGCGCCGCAGTTGAGCGCACTCGAGCGGGAGCATCTCCTGCGGTACGGCGATGACTGGAGTCCGTCCGACGTGCCACTGCTCGACGAGGCAGCCGAGTTGCTCGGCGACGACGGCACCGAGGCGGCGCGCGAACGGGCGGCCCGTGCGCGGGCGGTCGCCTACGCACAGGGCGCGCTCGACGTGCTGTCCGGTTCGGGTTCGACCGACTTCGACGATGACGACGACGCGGAGATCCTGACCGCGAAGGACATCCTCGACGCCGAGGCGCTGGCCGAGCGGTACGAGGCGGACGACGACCGCACGCTGGCGGATCGGGCCGCGGCCGATCGGCGCTGGACGTACGGGCACGTGATCGTGGACGAGGCGCAGGAGCTGACCCCGATGGCGTGGCGGGCGATCGCGCGCCGCTGTCCGCTGCGCTCGATGACCGTGGTCGGCGACGTCGCGCAGACCGGTGCTATCGGCGGCGGGACGAGCTGGTCGGCCGCACTCGGCGAGACGTTCGGCGATCGCTGGCGGCTGGCCGAGCTCACCCTGAACTACCGCACCCCGGCCGAGGTGATGGATCTCGCTCAGGACGTCTTGCGAGCGGTCGATCCGTCCGCGCGGGCACCACAGTCGGTACGGTCGACCGGCGTGAAGCCGTGGCACGCCGACGTACCCGCGCCCGAGCAGGCGTTGTACGTCGACAAGATCGCCGCCGAGGAGACGCAGTACGGACAGGTCGGGATCATCACGTCCCGCAGCCGGCTCGAACTCGTCCAGGAGGCAGTCGCGAACCTCACCGGCGTCACGGTTCTCAGCGCCCGCGAGGCGAAGGGCCTCGAGTTCGACTCCGTCCTCGTCGTCGACCCCGACGGCATCGTGATCGAGTCACCCCGCGGCCTCCGCGACCTGTACGTCGCCCTCACCCGCTGCACCCAACGACTAGGCGTCATCGGCGAGTTGCCCGACGTCCTGCGGGACTCGACTGCGTGGAGCTAGTTCTTCGGATGCCGGCCGAAGAGCCGAGCCAAGTTGAGGTCGTAGCCCCAGCCGAGGACCTTCGGAGTGAACAACCGCGGGTCGTCGGGATTCCACCAGCGTGACCTTGTCCGGTCCAAGGTCGGGCGTCGCCAGTCATACGGGACGCCGAGGAACTTTCCGGTCTTACTGCCCATGCTCCGACAGTAGCTCGCTGTGCGTCAGTGGTCGGCGCAGCACTTCTGTTGGTGTTGGAGTTCGAAGGGGATGAGTAGATCGCCGGCGGCTGGTTGGACCTGGAGGACCAGGCGGCCGTCGCGGCGTAGTGGGCGGAGGAAGTCGAGGGTGTCGATCAACGTGTCGTCCTCGATGGACACACCGCCGAGGCCTTCCAGGTGGTCGATGCCGCAGCGGGTGCGGAGCTCGGCGGCGGGCAGTACGCCGTGGCCCAGCTCGTGACCGGGCCAGCGGACCACGCGTCCCGTCGTACCCAGGGCTGCTTCGACGGCGGCGACGTACGCGCCGCGGACGAGACGGCTCGGGCCGGCCAGCTCCGGCTCGGAGGCACCAGGTCGCGTGATGGCCAGACCGACGTCCCGCCCGGCGACCGCCGACCGGATCGGTTCGGCCAGGTCGGCGGTGCTGGTGAGTGACACCGCCACGTGCGGCCGGTCGGCGCCTGACACCATAGCTGGAATCATATGAGTGCAGGCGACGACCGGCTGGTCCACGGCGTCGAGCAGGTCGTACAGCAGGTGGTCGGCCGCGGCCGTGTCCTGGCTGTCCGCGTCGATCGCGATGATCACGTCAGGTCCCTACTTCGGCAGCACCCAGATCGGGTTGGTGTAGAACCACAGGTCGACCCACGGGTCCGCATCGCCGACCACGTCCAGCTGGGGTCCGGCCGGGTCGACCGCCGCACCGAGGTAGCCGGGCTGGCTACGGTGCCCGTCGGAACCGCGGACGCGCACGTAGTGCGCCTCCTCCGCCTTGCCCAGCGGGTACACGAGCTCGAAGGTGCCGCGCTTACCCGAGGTGTCCCACTGCTTGACGACCTTCGTGTTCGGCGTGGTGAACGTGTCGCGATCGCTGACCGGGCCGGTCACCGAGCCCCTGATCACGTCGACTCGGTTCAGCGTCGGCACGAAGTTTGCCCAGTTCGGGACGGTCTGCGTAGTGATGCGTACGACGAGTTCGACCGGTCGGCCCTTGCGCACGACCAGCGCGCCTCCGAGCGGTTCGCCGTACCGCTTGCCGACCTCGCGGACCTCGACCTCGACGCCCTTGACGAGCGCACCGTGATCGACCCAGACGCGACCGTTGCGCAGGCCATCCATCACCGACAGGTAGTCGCGCTGGTCGGCGCCGACGTGCGTGCGGCTGTAGAAGCCCGGCCAGAAGTCGCTCGCTGTCGAGTTGACCGCGTTGCCGTAGACCGGGTCCATGTAGCGGCCGTCGCGGTCGAACTGCTCCTGGGAGGAGCCGTCGGGCCGGCGGGAGGTCTCGTTCCAGTTCACGTGTGAGTCGGAGTTGGCGCTGATCCACCACGGCTTGCCCTCGGCGAGCAGGCTGTCCCACAGGCCGCCGACGGTCGCCGTCATCCAGTCGAAGCCGCCCCAGGTGCGGTAGCTCTCGGCCGGGTAGCCGGGGAACGAGTTCGGGTTCGGCGCGTTGCCGTAGAGGCCGCGCGGGCCGCCCGCGCCGATCCCCTTCGGCAGACCGCCGGCCTGGTGGCCGGGCGCGCCCTCGAACCCGACCGCGATCCGCGGGTCGGCGTCCCGCCAGTTGCGGATCTCGTGCGGGCTGTCGATGCCGTTGCGGGCCGGGTGGTTGGCCAGGAACAGCGCGTCCGCGACGCGGCGCTTGTCGACCTGCTGGCCGAGCCACTGGATGCCTGACACCGCGAGCGCCTCATTGGCAGGCGAGTTCGCGCCCGCGTTGTTCACGCTGCCGTCGTAGCTGTTCTCGAACTGCTTGAGTACGTCGACCTCGCGGCTGCCCGGGGCGACGAAGACCGTGCCGTGCTCGGCGGCCGGGATGTTCCACTCCAGTCCCTGGAAGATCAGGGTGTTCTTGAGCTCCGACCGTGCTGCCTTGATCTGCGGGTTGACCAGGTCGACGCCGATCCGGGCGTGCGTCGCACCGCCGTGGTCGGTGATCACCAGCCAGTCCAGGCCGAACGCCGCCGCGTGCCGAGCCTGGTCGATCACCCGGTACATGCCGTCGGAGCTGAGCTGGGTGTGGATGTGGTGGTCGCCGGCCAGCCAGACGTTCGGGCGGTTGCCGTGCTTGAACACGAACCCGTCCTTCGGCGCGGTCGCCGCCGCGAACTGCGCGCCACTGACCGCGAGCGCTGCCGTACCTCCGAGGATGCCCGCCGACCGCAACAACCCCCGGCGGGTCACCTCAGCCGGCGACAGATCACTGTCCGGCACCGACTCGTCCAACGCCGCCAGCGTCGACGCGTCCAGCTCGCCGTTCGGATGGTGATGGTCCTCCCCATGACTGTGCCCGTGCCCGTGCCCATGACTGTGCCCGTGCCCATGCCCATGACCGTGCCCATAACCGTGCGAGTGGTCGTGCGAGTGCCCCATGTGTGTGTCCTCCTGGCCGGCGGAAATCCGCCGGGATCATCGCCCGTTCTGATGACCACCAGGTGTTGTCCCGATGAACCATTCAGCCCTTGTGCGACCCGTTCGCAGGAGCGGCTCGGCGTACGCTGTGGCGATGCGTTCGGCCCGGATGGTCTGGCTGGTGGCTGTGGCACTCGCCGCGGTCACCGGTTGCGCGACCACCGAGGGCGACCAGGCAGGTCCGGCTCCCGCGAGTCCGTCTCCGACGCCAAGTGCTTCGCTGACCCGGCGCCCGACCCCGAGCCCGACACCACCCCCGAGCCCGCCACCGCCCGCGAGGCCGACACCGACCCCGACGATCCAGGTTCCGCCGCGGTACATGTTCCCGATCGCGGGGTGCCGGGCGGATGCTTCGCAGGAGCATCACGACTACCCGGCGTCGGACATCTTCGCGAAGGCCGGGTGCCGGTTTGTGGCGCCGGTGGACGGGCGGGTTGACGAGGTGACGCGGGTGGATCGGTGGGATCCGAAGACGAACGTGGGGGCCGATCGGGGTGGGTTGTCGGTGTCGGTCGTGGGGGTTGATGGGGTGCGGTACTACGGGTCGCACTTGTCGGCGATCGCGGCGGGGATCCGGCCTGGGGTAGCCGTGCGTGCCGGGCAGACGCTTGGGCTGACGGGGAAGACCGGGAGTGCTCGCGTCACCCCGCCGCATCTGCATTTTGCGATCAGCTGGCCGACGACCGCGGGTAAGTGGTGGATTCGGCGTGGTGTCGTGCCGCCGCAGGCGTTCCTCAACAGTTGGCACGACGGCGGCCAGCTCTCACCCGTTACGTTGACCGCGAGGACGCGGCGCTCGTACGGCGTCGATCGCGGGTGCCGGTCGTACTGCTGATCGCGAACGCCGCGCCGAGCATCGCTCCACCTAGCGGCATCAGATCCAGCTGTGCGCTGATCACGATGAAGCCGGCCAGGAGGAGAACCGGCGACCAGATCGTCAGGTGGTGTTCGATGGTCAGGAGTACAGCGAGGGTCAGCAAGCCGGCCAGGAACAGGATCGGGCCCAGCGTCTGGAGCGGCTCGTAGATGGCCAGGTGGCCCGGCCATCCGTCGTACTCGAGCCTGACGCGCGACATGTCGGCGTGGTCCTCGGCGCGGAAGCCGACGATCAGGTCGGTCAGGATGACGCGGACGAAGGCCGCAACGCCGATGAGGCCGACGACCAGGGCCGCGGTGGCGAGTGGGCGGCGACGGGTGAGAGTGCGCCGGGCTAGCAACAGGACGGCGCCGAACAGCAGGAGGCCGACCAGGAACAGGAGGTGACCACTGGTCCAAGCCAGTCCGGGGCCGCGGTCGCCGTTCGCGCCGTCGATCAGGCGGATGATGCCGTAGGCAACGAATAGGCCGCCGGCGGTGAGGCCGAGTTTCTTCATACCTCCAGCCTCGGCGACTGCGCGCGGCGGCACATCGCCGACGAGAGGGAGCTTGCGGCACCTACTGGTTCGTGGGAGTGACGAGGCCGGTCTCGTACGCCGCGATCACGGCCTGCACGCGGTCACGCAGGTTGAGCTTGGTCAGCGTGTTGCTGACATGGGTCTTGACCGTGTGTTCGCTGACCGTGAGGGCCGTCGCGATCTCCGCGTTCGACAGACCGCGCGCGAGCAGGACGAGAGTCTCGCGCTCGCGGCCGGTCAAGACGTCGAGGGCCGCGGCCGGAGTGGTGCGCGGCCGGTTGCGCGTGAGGTCGGCGATCAGGCGCCGCGTGACACTGGGTGCGAGCAACGACTCACCGGCCACGACGACCCGGACCGCGTGGACCAGGTCGTCCCGCCGGACGTCCTTGAGGAGGAACCCGCTAGCCCCGGCGTACAGAGCGTCGTACACGTAGTCGTCGGAGTCGAAGGTGGTGAGCATGACCACCTTTGCAGGCGTGCTCGCGCAGATCGTGCGGGCCGCGGCCAGCCCGTCGACACGGGGCATCCGGACGTCGAGGAGAGCGACGTCCGGGGCCAGCGAGCGCACCAACGAGACCGCCTCGGCGCCGTCGGCCGCCTCGCCGACGACCTCGATATCGGGTTGCGCCTCGAGGATCATCGCGAACCCGCTGCGGACCAGCTCCTGGTCGTCCGCCAGTACCACCCGGATCATGAAACCCCTTCTAGACAAGGCAATCTGGCCCTTACTTCGAACCCGCCACCGCTCAGCGGCCCGGCTTCCGCCGTACCTCCACAAGCCGCGGCCCGTTCCCGGATCCCGACCAGCCCGTGCCCACCCGGCGCCGCCTCGCCCCCGATGCCGTCGTCGGTGATCGACAGCTCCACCTCGTCCGTCGACCACGTCAGGCGTACGGCGACCTGCGTCGCGCGGGCGTGTTTCACAGTGTTCGTCAACGCCTCCTGGACGATCCGGTAGACCGCGACCTCGGTGTCCGGCGGCACGGGACGACGTACGCCGGTCTCCTCGAAGGTCACGTCGCGCACCAACTCGGGCAGCGACGCCAGCGTGGGCTGCGGTGCCCGGTCCTCACCCGCCTTGAGTACGCCGAGCAGCCGCCTGAGCTGCACCATCGCGTCCCGGCCCGCGTCGGCGATCGCGTCGAAGGCTCGCTCGGCCCGGTCCGGGTCGGTGCGGACGACCACCGGACCGGCCTCGGCCTGGACGACCATCAGGCTGACCGCGTGGGCGAGGATGTCGTGCATGTCGCGGGCCACCCGGGCGCGCTCCTCGGCTGCGGCGCGGGCGGCCTCGGCGACCCGTTCGCGTTCGAGCTGGTTCGCCCGCTCACGCAGCGCCGAAGCGCGCTCGCGGTGGCTGCGCTCGAGCGATCCGGCGAGGAAGGCGGCGACCGGGAGCAGGAAGGTGAACATGAACTCGGCCAGATCGTTGTGCTTCAGCAGCAAGGACGCCGGCGGAAACGTGACCAGGATGAGGACGAGCAGCCCGATCCGCTGCCACCGCTTCCGGCCGAGGCTCGCGAGCGAGTAGATCGCGACCAGACCGCCGTACTGGAGGTACTGCCCCGGCCGGTGATGCAGCGAGACCAGTGTCGCGGCCGTACCGACGACCACCATCACGCCGAACGGCCAGCGCCGCCGCCACAGCAGCGGGATCACGGTCCCGAGGTTGAGGAGCAGGCCTAGCACCGTGATCTCACCCGGAGCGCGTTCGAGGAACGGCACCGAGGACGCGATCGCGACCGCGATCACCACGGCGACATCGATCACCCGGTCCACGGTCCGTGGGCCCGGGATGCCGAGCCGCTCGAGTCCACCCACGCCCTCAGTCTGACTCACCGACCGGCCGCGGGCCTCGCTCCCGCGACGGACATCACCCCTCGGCACTCCGCCGTACGAGGGAGAGCCGGTGCTGGATCTGGCTCGACACGATCACGAAGCCGAGCGAGTCGTACAGCCGAGAGGCACTCGTGGGATTGTCCGCGTCGACGCCGAGCGAGGACCGCTCGAACCCGGCCTCCTGACCAGCCCGCAGTACGCCGCTCATGGCCGCCCGGGCCAGCCCGCGGCCCCGGTACTCCGGGCGGGCGCCGACCTGGCCGATCCAGAGTTCGCGTACGCCGGTGTGCTCGGTGTCGACCGTGAACTCATAGCCCAGCGCGAACGCCGCGATCCGATCCCCGTCGAGCACGACCCTCGACAGGTCCGGCCGGAAGGCGCGGTGACCGGTGAACCAGGTCCGCCAATGGTCCTCGTCATGGGGCAGGACTCCCCACTGGCCGGCGAAGATCTCGTTGTACGCGAGCCGCAGCCGCTCGTCGTACGACGGCTCGAAAGCGATCATCGCGAAACCGTTCGGCGGTGACGGCACCTGTACCAGTCGATCGTCGTACCAGCGCTGCATGACGCGGTAGTAGCGGACCGGCCGGAACCCGCGGGATGCGACCAAGGCGAGGCCACCCGCGTTGCCTGCCTCGACCCCGACGTCGACCAGCTCCGCGTGCTCCCCCGCTGTCCGCAGCTGCCAATCAAGGAGCGGACCACCGAGCCCGCGACGCCGGAAGGCCGGTCGATCCCGCCCTTGACCGTGACGATCGGCTGCCCGTCCACGATGTCCGGCGGAAAGACGAGGCCGTACCCCGCGAGCCGGCCGTCCAGCCAGACGCCCAAGGACTCCGCCCCGTTGAGGGACTCGACGAGGTCGTCGAGGACGACGTACGCGCCGCTGTCGTCGGCGGTGGCGATCGCGTTCGCCACCTCGACCGCCGCCGGCGTGTGCTCAGGCCGGAGCGGTCCCGTCATCACCCCGTCCGGCCACCCCATACCGCAACCGTAGAGTCTCAGAACTCCGGGCCGAAGACCTGGCGGATCTCGGATTCGCCTTCCCAGCCGGGCCAGGTGCGGCGGTGCAGGTCCATGAAACGCTTGGTCCAGTCGACGACCTCGTCGCGGGTTGCCACGTCGTACACCGCGTAGGCCCCGAGCGGCGCGGGGTCGTCGAACGGGCCGTCGGTGACCGTCAGTTCGCCGGCGGAGACTCCGACGCGGACAGCCGTTGCAACAGGCAACAATCCGGCCGTGTCGATGAGGATCCCGCGGCGTGCTGCCTCCGCTCCCAGAGCGGCGATTCCCTCCGCCAGCTCCGGTGGCGGGAAGCCGTGCGCCTCGGCGGTCCGGAGTACGGCGATGAACCGCATCAGCGCGCCTTGCCCTCGCGCAACATCCCGATCGACTTCTCGATCCGCCGGTCCCGGGTCGCGTCGGTCTTCGCCGTCGTCACCTGCAAGACGTGCCACTGCTGCTTGCTGTAGCTCAACGTGTCCCAGAACCCCCTGGCCTTCGCGTCCGCGGCCAGCGCCGCGGTCAGTTCCTCGGGTACGTCGAGCTCGCGCGGAGCCGTGTCGAGCTCCACCTCGACGTCGAGCACCTCGCCCGGGGTGACACCGGCCTCGGTACGGCGTTCTGCGCTGAAGCCGAGCATGAACCGGCCGCCCATCCGGGCGATCGAGGTACGGAACGTGTACCCGTTGACGGTGACGCTGACCTTGGGATGCGCGCCGCCGCCGAGGGCCTCGACGACGTCGGCCGGAACCACGAAGCCGGCCGTGTTCTTGCCGCTGGACTCGAGCTCGGCGGTGAACTTCATCGGATCTCCTCCGTGCGGGTGCGGATCATCAACAGAGTCAACCAGGCCCAGCCCAGGATCACGGCGACCGTGAAGCCCAGGTTTCCGGCCGTCGTGCCGGCACCGGCGCCCAGACCGACCAGGCTGAGGACGTAGACGATGCCGGTGATCAGGGAGAAGCGGGACCAGGCGCGATCGCTGTCGCGACCGAACCTGCGGGCGAGGACGAAGCAGGCGACGATCAGGCCGATGAAGCCGATGAACCCGGCGATGACGTGACCGAAGCTGTGCCACGAGACGGTCTCCGGGAGTCCGAGCGGCGTACCGATCGGGAAGCCATCGGCCGGATCGGCGCGCATCAGTCCCGCGGCTGCCACGCCGGCGCCGTACACGGCGATGCCTCCGACGGCCCAGCGCGACTGGAGTCCGGCGCGGCGGAGGGCGAGCGCGCCGACGACGGTGAGCAGGCCGGTGACGACCATCATCGTGGAGTGGATCCAGCCGCCGGTGCCGTTCGCGAGCAGGCTGAGGGAGTGCCGGCGGATGTCGTACCCGTCGCGGACGATCGCCTCGACGGTCCCGATGCCGACGTACAGCGGGCCGGCGAGAGCGCCTGCGAGCAGGAGTGACGGTGCCGATTGCTGCGTAGTGGTTGTCATGCCGGCCAGCCTGCGATCAGCCCCTTTGGAAACTCTTTGGACTTAGGCTGCCCGCATGCGTTTCGGCGTACTGGGACCTGTTACCGCGTGGACCGATGACGGTCAGGCCGTGCGGCTTCCGGATCGGAAGGTACGGGCGGTGCTGGCCGATCTGCTGTTGCACGCCGGGCGTCCGGTGGCCGCGGCCACGCTGATCGACGACTTGTGGGGGGATGAGCTCCCGGTCAATCCGACCGCGACCTTGCAGACTCGCGTGTCCCAGCTGCGTCGCGCGCTCGACGACGCCGAGCCGGGTGCCCGTGAGCTGGTCCAGACGAGCCCGGCCGGTTATCTGATCTCGGTGGCGCCCGAGGCGGTCGACTCGGGGCGTTTCCGGGCGCTGGCCGCTCGGGCTCGGCAGACCGGCAATGCCCGAATGCGTGCGGCGACTCTGGCTGACGCGCTGACGGTGTGGCGCGGTCCGGCGTACGGCGATGTCGCGGGGGATGCGTTCGCCCGCGCGGCGATCGATCGGCTCGACGAGGAGCGATTGGCGGTGCAGGAGGCGTACGCCGAAGCCCGGTTCGTCCTGGGTGAGCACGAGGAACTGGTCGCGGAGCTGGCCGAGCTCGTTGCCCGCAACCCGTTGCGTCAGCGGTTGCGCGCCGTACAGATGAAGGCGTTGCATCAGGCCGGTCGGCAGGCGGAGGCGTTGGAGAGCTATACAGAACTGCGCAATCGGCTGCGCGAGGAGCTCGGGCTGGATCCGGGTGCCGACCTGGTTGCGTTACATCAGACGATCCTGACGTCGGAACCAGCGGCGTCGGCGCCGCGTAGGACCAACCTGCCGGCCGCGCTGACCGAGCTGATCGGCCGGGACACCGCGGTGGACGAGGTGGTGGCGCAGCTCGAGACGGCGCGGCTCGTGACACTGACCGGCCCAGGAGGTGTGGGCAAGACGAGCCTCGCCGTCGCCGCTGGTCGCCGCGTAGGCACGGCTTGGTTGGTAGACTTGGCGACTCTTGATCCGGGCGCCGACGCGGATGCGGTGTCGAACCTGGTCGACGCCACGATCGAGCCCGTCGCCGGCGCAGTGTTGGACGTGGTCGACGGCACTGTTGAGCTTGGCGCTGACCTGCTGGTGGTGCTCGACAACTGTGAGCACGTGATCGAGGCCGCCGCGCAGGTGGTGAACCGGCTGCTGCGTGAGCTGCCCGGTGTGCGGATCCTCGCTACCAGCCGGGAGCCGCTCTCCGTCGCGGCCGAACGCCGCTACCCGGTGCCGCCGCTTGACCTTCCGGTCGCCGGGAGCGACCCGGCCGACAGCACGGCAGTGCAGCTCTTCGTCGCTCGCGCGTCGGCCGCCGATCCACGCTTCCGGCTCACTGGCGACAACACCGCCGCGGTGGTGGCTCTGTGCGAGCGGCTGGATGGGCTGCCGCTCGCGTTGGAGCTGGTCGCGAGCCGGGTGGGTGCAATGGATGTTCGCGACCTGGCCGACCGGTTTGACGATCGGTACCGGCAGCGCGGTCTGCCGGATCGCCAGCAGACCTTGTCAGCAATGGTCGAGTGGAGCTGGGATCTCCTCGGCGATCGCGAGCAGGCGGTGCTGCGCCGGCTCGCTCCACATCCCGGCGGGTGCACGCTCGCCGCGGCCGAGGCTGTCTGCACGGGTGACGACGTACCGGTGGCCGACGTCGCGGAACTCCTGAGCAGGTTGGTCGACCGATCCCTCGTGGTCCGCGTCGACGGGACCTCGGGATCGCGGTATCGGCTGCTCGAAACAGTCCGCGCGTTCTGCCTGCAGCGGCTGGAGGAGGCGGGCGAGGTCGAGATCGTGCGGTGGCGGTACGAGCGCTACTTCCATGGCCTGGCGCAGCACACCGAGCCGCGGCTCTACGGGCACAGCGAGCTGTTCGCCTACCTAGGCGGTCTGTACGGCACGGCCACGTCCCAGCGGTCGTTGCCGACGGCAATGAGGCCGCGGGTGGAGACCGTGCTGTCGGCCGACGGTACGCCGATCGTCGTCGAGGTGTACGGCGACAGCGGGCCGGCGATCGTGCTCGTCGGTGGGGCGTTGAACGACCGGCGTACGTTCATCCCGCTGGCGAAGCGGCTGGCGGGTGCGTTCACGGTGGCGACGTACGACCGGCGTGGGCGTGGTGACAGCGGTGACGTGCAGCCGTGGGCAGTCGAACGTGAGTTGGAGGATCTCGCGGCGGTGGTCGAGCTGGTGGGCGGTACGGCGTACGCGCTGGGGGTTTCGACGGGTGCGGTGTTCGCGGCGGAGGCGGCCGCGCGGGGTGTACCGATCCGCGGGCTGCTGCTGATCGAGCCGCCGTTCATCATCGACGACACGCGATCCGTGCCGCTGGACCTTGCGGGCCGGCTGCAGGAGCTGGTCGGGCAGGACAGGTACGGCGATGCGACCGAACTGTTCCTGGTCACGGCCGTGGAGATGCCGGCCGAGGTGGTCGCGCCGATGCGAACGGCTCCGCTGTGGAAGGAACTGGAGGCGCTGGCGCCGACGCTCGCGTACGACGTCCTGCTGATGGGCGACTTCAGCATTCCGGATCACTGGGCGAGCGCGATCACCGTGCCGGCGCTGGTGATCGACGGCGGGGAGAGCCGGGAGTGGCGGCGCAACACCGCGCAGGTCGTGGCGGACCTCCTGCCGCGCGGGCGGCGGCTGACGATGGACGGTCAGCCGCACGACGTCGACCCCGAGGTGCTCGGCCCGATCGTGGAGGAGTTCGTCGCCGGATGTCGAGAGGGCTGAGCGGGCTCCGACGTACCGGGTGTGTGAGCTGATCGGCAGCTCGGTGGACTGAGGAGAGATCGTGGCTCGACCCGTTCTGAACAGCATGTTGCTCGGCAGTACCGACCCGGAGCGGTTGAAGGCGTGGTACCGCGACGGCTTCCGCGCTGAGGTCGACGGGTACGGGAACCTCAATCTCGGCGGGTTCGGCCTGGTCATCGAGCAGCGCGACGACGTCACCACCAAGACCGTCGAGCCCGGCCGCTGCATTGTGAACTTCGCCGTCGAGGACATCGAGGCGACCGCCGCCCACCTGCGCACGCTGGACGTCGAGTGGCTGGTGCACCCGGAGGACCGCGGCGTCGGCTGGTTCGCCACGCTGATCGACCCGGACGGCAACTACGTCCAGCTCATCCAGATGAAGCCGGAGTACTACGCGAACCTGTAAAAGAACGTCCGCACCGGACTTGGGGATCCGGTGCGGACGGTGAGATGTCTTCAGTTTTGTCAGGCGCATTGACAGGAGAGAAATGGCGGCAAGCGAGGGGGAGACTGCCCAACACTCGCCTTGCCGCCGGTGCTCCTCGCACTAGACCGGTGCCTTTAGGTGATCGAGGTGAGGTTCTCGACCGGTGCCGTGTTCCGGGTGGGTTGTCTGGTGAGGAACGGAACGCGAAAAGGGACCGGGGGCTTCTGCTCAGCGGGGTGCTACGTCCCACATGCGCTCGCCGGGCAGGGGGTCGGGGAGCCGGTCGACGGCGGGCATCGGGTCGTTGGTGACCCGAAGTCCGGCGAACCGACGGCTCATGGCGTGTGCGTACCGTTCGGCCAACGCCGGCTCGGCGTTGTAGTCGGCGATCACGTGCTCACCGAACCAGACTCGGACGCGTCGGCGCTCGGACGTCTGGGTGGCGGTGGCGGTTGTCACAGGTCCTCCTGGCTGTCTTTCGAAATGGTCGGCCTGGGACGCGGAGCGAGCGCGGTGTCGGTGCGCCGGGTGTTCACCGTCACGTCAGATCCAACGGAGGACCGAGACGCTAAGTCACGCCCCGATCGCGATTTGTCCGCCTCCGGGCAAACTTTTCCGGAACCGGGCAGACCCCAATTGTTCGAGCAGGTCTTCGACTGTCGTGATTACTCGTCGAACGGGCCGCGGACGGAGACGCCGCCGTCCAGGACGACCTGTTGGCCGGTGATGTAGCCGGAGGCGTCCGAGGCGAGGTAGACGACCGCACCGGCGACCTCCTCGGACCGGCCGAAGCGACCGACCGGGATCTCCTCGACCACGTCGGCAGCTACGGCCGCGTTCGCCACCGCGGTCGCGATCGCGCCGGCCGCGGCGACGTTCATCCGGATGCCGTCACGGGCGTACTCGGCGGACACGGTCCGCGCCAGGCTGAGCAGGCCGGCCTTCATCACGCCGTACGCCGCTTGTTTCGGCGCAGCCATGAAACCGGTGACCGAGCCGACGCTGACGATCGTGCCGCCGCCACCCTGCTCCAGGAAGACTCGGAGCACCGCGCGCACCGCCCGCGCCACGTAGCGGAGGTTGACCTCGTAGATGGTGTCCCAGTCCTCGTCGGCCATCTCGTGCAGCTTGACCGCGGGAACGAACGCGACCTGCCCGCCGACCACCGTGACCAGGACGTCGAGGCCGCCCAGTTTCTCGACCGCGCCGGCCACCATCGCCTCGACGTCGGCCGCGACACGGACGTCGCCGGACACCGCGTACGCCGTACCGCCCTGCTGACGCACGGATTCGGCGGCCTCCTCGGCCCGGGTCGGGTCGAGGTCCGCGACCACGACCGCCGCCCCTTCGTTGCCGAAGGCCTCGGTCACCGCCCGGCCGATCCCGCCGCCACCGCCGCCGATCACCAGTGCTCGTTTCCCGCTCAGCTGCATGTTCGCGAGGGTAGGGCATCGTCAGACATGCCCTGAATGATCGATGTCTTCAGATTCACAGGGTTTCCTCAGGAACGACACGCCGAGCTGTCAGAACCACTCCGTACGCTGGAGGCGTGACCATCGAAGACGCTGGAATCAAGCCTCGGTCCGTGGTCGAGGCGAAGGCCCTGGCGGTGCCCGAGCGGGTGATCGGCGGAGTCGTTCAATCCCCTGACCGGCGCGGTCCGTCCGGACTCGAGGCCGTGCAGACCGAGCAGCTGATCGGGAACGTCGGTGATGCGCTCCGGCTGCTGGACGCGGTCGAACGCGTCCGCGGCCACGCTCACCCACTGATCCTCGGTCTGCAGGACGCGGTCGGGATGAAGATGCCGGCCGCACTGGTGCTGAACGCGATCTCCAACGGCCGGACCACCCCGGACGAGGTGGCCGACCAGGTCGGCATCACGTCAGGTGAGGCCGAGCTCGCGATCGCGGACCTGGAAGCCCTCGGCATGGTCCGGACCACGCCGCGGCTCACGGTCACCGGGATGGGTCAGGCCCGGCTGTCCCAGCTCGACGGGCTGACGGTCCGCGTCCTGGACGTCGTCACCGGCATCCTCGGCCCGACCGACGCCGCCCTTCTGGTCCGCCTCCTCAACACCGTCGCCGACGGCCTCGAGTCCGCCACGGTAGCCGCCGCCGTCAACCAGGCGATTCCGCAGGCCGCGCTGCACAACTAGTGTCGAAATCGCGTCGGCGGTGTCGACGTAACTGATGTCAGGCAAGCGAGGAGGACATCAGATGTTCAAGGACACGAAGGCGTTCAGTGGGTTTTCGGTGGATGACATCCCGGCGGCCAAGGCGTTCTACAGCCAGACGCTTGGGCTGGATGTTGGTGAGGCCAACGGGATGCTGCGGCTGAACATCGCCGGGGGCAACCCGGTGCTGGTTTATCCGAAGGAGAATCACGTGCCGGCGGAGTACACGGTCCTCAACTTCCCGGTCACGGACATCGAGGCGACCGCGCGGGAGCTGATCGCGCGGGGCGTCACCTTCGAGCGGTACAGCGACCAGCACGACGAGCTCGGCATCGTTCGCGGCGGCGATGAAGGCCCGCTGATCGCATGGTTCAAGGACCCGGCCGGCAACGTCCTCTCGATCATTCAGGACTGAGGAACCGGGTCGTCGTACTGACCCAAGCGCCCGGTGTAGCGGACGCCGTCGAGATACGGCCACGCGTACGGCGTGCAACCGTGCAGACCGAGCGTCTGTTGCTGCATGACCGGCGCCGGTCGGCCAGGCCCCGGGCACAGCTCGTGCCCGCGGCCGAGCCGGTGCCCGGTCTCGTGGTTGATCATGTACTGCCGGTACGTCGTGAGCGGCGCACCGTACTTCGGTACGCCGTGCGCCCACCGGGCGACGTTGAGCACGACGCGATCGCCGATCCGGCAACTGGTGTAGCGATCCGGCGCCGCACCGCAGATCGTGTCACGCGTCTCGGGCGTGACCAGCATCAATCTGAAGTCCGGGTCCTGTCGCGGCCCGACCTGCCGGAACCTCCACAGCCCGTGCGACGCCCACCCCTGCGGCGCGCCGTACGTCGCTCGCACGAACTGAGCGAACCCGGTCCGGTCGATCCCGGTGATCCCGCCCTCGATCGCGATCTGGAACGTCATCAGCCGCCCGGCGCGCCCGATCACGGCCGGGTTGCCGGGCAGAACGGCGTACGAGCGCGTCCCTGCCACTGGATAGGTGATCACCGGTTGCGGCTTCACCGGCGGCGCGGAGGACGACCGTTCCACCGGGCCGGGGGGCGACTGCCGGGGAGCACCTGTCGTCGCCTCGGGGGAGCCGGTTTCCGCGGAGCGGCGATCCGGGTAGCCGTGGCGGGCGAACGGGCTGGCGGGCAGCTGGTACAGCGCCCCGATCACGACCACGACCGCGATCGCCGACCCGATCGTCCTGACTACAGTCCAGCGGCGCATCTGGTGAGCTCCTCACACCGCGCCCAGGCGGGCGCGTCCTCACTGACTACTTGCCTCTGTGCCCACAAACCCTTCTCCGCCCACGCGTGCAGACCAGGTTTGCTGAAGGCAATGACACCTCGGGCTTGGTCAAGGGGTTGTCGCTCACCGACCGGCCGTTCGCCGCGCGGCGTCGTGGTGGGTCAGCTCCGGCGGAAGCGCAGCGTCGGGTAGCGCGACTCGGTGAAGCCGAGCGCGCGGTAGAGGTCGATGCCGTCGTCGGTCGCATGCAGCTCGACCACGCCGACGGCGGTCTCGTCCCGGAACCAGTCCATCAGCGCGACCATGCACGCGCGAGCCAGACCGCGGCGCCGGAAAGCCGGCTCGGTGCTGACGTTGTACACGTGGCCGCGGACCGTGGTCAGGTCGTTCGGGCCCGGCGGGTGGACGTACACGTTGCCCGCCGCGCCCGCGACCACACCGGCCGCCGGGTCGTCCACCACGTACGCCGCGAACGTGTCCGGTGACGCGAGTTGCCCGGCGAACCACTCGAGGGCGGCCGAGCGCCACGGAGCATCCGGTCCGCCGACGTCGGTGCCCATCGCGGCGACCATCAGACCTCGAAGGTTGACCAGCGCTTCCGCGTCGTCCGGCTTGGCCCGGCGTACCTGAATGTCGGTCACAGCCGAAATCATGCCAACTTTTTGCCGCGTCAGTGAATCGAAGGAGGTGGACGCGCACCGGGGACGCGTCCACTTCTTCTGTCGTCGATCGATGAGGGAGCGCATGTCCCCGAGCAGCAGAGCCCGTCGTGCCGCGCCCGGTCGAGCCCGTCGGGCCAGGCCTCGGCGGGGGACCTCCGTCGGCGCGCTGGCGCTCGCGGTCGTCTGTGCACTCCTGCCGGGTACGGCGTACCTGATCGCCCGCCGGGCCTGGCTCGGGACCATGGTGACGACGTGCAGCATCGCCTTGTACGGCGCAGCGGCGTACGTCGGTCTGCGACGCCGGGACGACGTGATCACCTGGGCCCTCGATCCCGGATTGCTGCTGTGGATGGTCGTCGGACTCGGCGTGGTCGCGCTCGTGTGGGTCGTCGTGCTCGTCACGTCGTACAAGATGTTGCGGCCGCTCACCTCCGGGCCGGGCTCGCGGATGTTCGGGTCGCTGGTGATCGGGGTGGTGTGCTTCGCGATGGCCGCTAGTACGGCGACCGGCGCGCAGACGCTGATGGCACAGCGGAGCCTGGTCCAGAACGTGTTCTCCGGGAAGAAGGCGAAGAGCCAGACGCGGCCCACGATCAACCCGAAGAAGGACGTCTGGCAACAGTTGCCGCGCCTGAACGTGCTACTGCTCGGCGCGGACGACGGCGAGGACCGCCAAGGAACCCGGACCGACTCGGTGATGGTCGCGAGCATCGACACGAAGACCGGCGACACCGCACTGATCTCGCTGACCCGGAACTGGATGCGGATGCCGTTCCCGGAGGACTCGCCGCTGCACAAGATCTACCCGACCGGATTCTGGGATCCGAACGGTCCGGTCGAGCAGCCGAACTTCTACCTGGATGCGATGTACCGGATGATCCCGGCGCAACATCACGGCATCCTCGGGCCGTCGGACAACGAGGGCGCCGACGTACTGAAGCTGTCGGTGGGCGAGGCGCTCGGGCTGAAGCTGCACTACTACGTGCAGATCAACCTGGCCGGGTTCGCGCAACTGGTGGAGGCGCTCGGCGGGATCACGGTGAACATCAACTACCCGGTCCCGGTCGGCGGCAACGACGACAAGAAGATCCCGGCGAGCCGGTACCTCCAGCCCGGTCCGAACCGGGAACTGAACGGCACCGACGCCCTGTGGTTCGCCCGCGGACGGTACAACGTGCCGACCGCGGACCTCGCCCGGCAGGCCCGCCAGCGGTGCACGGTCAAGGCGATCGTGGAGCGCGCCACCCCGCAGAACGTCCTCGCGAACTACCAGGCCATCGCCAAGGCCGGCGAGCAGCTGATCAAGACCGACATCCCGCAGAACCTGCTCGGCGACTTCGTCACCCTCGGCCAGCGGGTCAAGACCGCCAAGATCACCAACATCGACCTCGACAAGAAGAAGAACTACCCGAACGGCCGCAACCCCAACTACGCCGGCATGCGCACCCTGATCCAGCAGGCCCTCAACCCCACCCCCACACCTCGCCGCACCACGCCCACCACCGCCCCAACCCACCGAACAACAACCAAACCAACCACCACCCCCTCCACCGACCCAGGCGACCTCACCTCAGCCTGCGCCTACAAACCAGGCCCGCCGGGATGAGTCCGCCGCGCTAGGGCTGTGCGCGCGCTGGCTAGGCGTAGCGGACGCCGAGGCCGCCGTCTACGGCCCAGTTGGCGCCGGTGACGAAGGCGGCGGCTTCGGAGGCGAGGAAGCAGACGACCTCGGCGACGTTCTCGGGGGTGCCGATCCGGCCGAGCGGGTGGACGCCGAGGGCCTTCTCGCGTTCGCCAGGGATGGTGTCGAAGAACTCTTCGAGCAGGTCGGTGCCGATGTAACCGGGGCTGACCGCGTTGACGCGGACGTTGTGCGGCGCCACGTCGAGGGCCAGCGACCGGGTCATCCCGACCAGGCCGGACTTGGCCGCGGCGTACGGGAACATCCCGGCGGTGGTCAGGCTGGAGTGGATCGACGCGATGTTGACGATCGCGCCGTGCCGGTTCTCGATCATCGGCGGCAGCACCTGGCGCGCCATCAGCCAGGCGCCCTTCAGGTCCACGTTGAACACGCTGTCCCACTCGGCCACGGACATCTTGGTCGCATCGGCGTACGCGTTCTTGCCGGCGTTGTTGACCAGCACGGTGACCGGCTTGCCGAGGTCGTCGGTCAGCTTCGCCACCGCCTGCCGGACCGACACCTCGTCGGTGATGTCGCCGACCGCGGCCGCCACCTTGCCCCCGGACTCGGCGATCTCCGCGGTCGTCGCGGTCAACTGATCCGCGAGTACGTCGACCAGCGCGACCGCCGCCCCCTCCGCGGCGGCCTTCACCGCAACCGCCCGCCCGATCCCCCGCGCGGCCCCGGTCACCAGTACGACCTCATTCACCAGACGTCCAGTCAAAACAGTCTCCTCAACTCAGGTGTGAGACGACCCTAGTCCCGCTCGCGCCCCTGCGGCGGCCGCTCTCGCGTAGCGGTCAGCGGTTGCACGAGGCATCGGTCGCCGAAGCAGGACGAGCTGGTGATAGAGCGGAGCGGTGGCGGTCATCACCACCTGGTGGGCGTCGGTTCCCGGTGGTACCTCGCCGCGATCGACGGCTCGGAGTACGACGACCTCGCTGCGGGTGTAGCGGTCGGACCAGAACTCGGTGAGGGCCTCGGCGGCTTCCGGCGTACGAAAGGAGGCGGCGATGACGGCCTGGGTGATCGACGGGTTCGCGGTGAGGGCGGCGTGGACCTCGCGGTTGAGCTTGATCAGGTCGCCCTCGAGTTCGCCGGTGTTCGGTGGTTCCCAGGTGTCGTCGATTCCGGCCTGGAGCAGGTCGACGAGCAGACCGGCGACGGACTTCCAGCGGCGGTAGACCGTGGTGCGGTGGACGCCGGAGCGGGCGGCGACTGCGTCGATCGTGAGGCCGTCGTACCCATGTTCGGCCAGCTCGGCCTCGACCGCGGCGAGTACCTCAGCGCGCACCCGCGCGGTGCGGCCACCGGGCCTGCTTGCGGGTACGACGTCTGTCATGGCATCATCTTAACGCAACATTCATCGCATTAGTGGAGGCAGTCGTGATCTTCTGACCCGCCCGTTCGCTCAAGAACCCGCGAGAGTTGAGAGGAGACCTGCGATGCCCATTACTGAGTTCACGGTCGACGGCCCGTACGGCGTTACGGTCGCCGGCGACGCGGTGTGGACAACCCTCGTCCACACCGGCCTGGTCGCGAAGGTGTCCAGCGCCGTCGACCAGAAGTTTGATCTGGATGCGCCTGGGTCTCGGCCGAGTGTGATCGTGCCCGGGCCGGATGACGCTGTCTGGTTCACCCGCAACGGCGACGATCACCTCGGGCGGATCGGGTACGACGGAACCGCGTCGGCGATCGCGATCACCGGAGCGCCGTACGGGCTGTGCGTGGGACCGGACGGGTCGCTGTGGTGCACGCTGATGAGCACGGATCAGATCGGGCGCGTGACTGTCGATGGTGAGGTGTCGACGTTCCCGATCGGGACGACCGGGGCGTTTCCGGCGATGATCACCGCGACCGAGGGCGAGCTGTGGTTCACGCTCAACCAGGGCAACGCGATCGGCCGGATGAGCACGAGCGGCGAGATCACCACCTATCCCCTGCCGACCGAAGCCGCCGGACCGGTCGGGATCAGCGCCGGACCTCACGGGATCTGGTTCGTAGAGATCCTCGCAGACCAGGCCGGCCGGATCACGCCGGACGGAAAGCTCGAGGAGTTCCCGCTGCTGGACGGATCCAAGCCACACGCGGTCGTCGCGACCGAGGACGGCGGCTGCTGGATCACCCTGTGGGGCGCATCCACCCTCACCCGCTTGGATGCCCACGGCAACGTCGTCACCCAGTACGACCTAGGCGAAGGCTCCGAGCCTCACGGCCTGGCCGTCGACACAGACGGCTCAATCTGGGTCGCCCTGGAGAAGGGTTCAGTCGCCCACGTGACCAGCTGACCCACCCTGGACGAACGACCGATCATTCGGGCGATGACTGGCTTTGCCGCAGTCCCGGCTTCGCGTGCTCTCCCATCCCGCGACTCCGGTCACCTCACCCGTTCACGGTCGAGTGGGGAGGTTATTGGCCCTTGTCGGGGGTAGAAACCTCCCCACTCCACTGGTGGCAGGCGGGCGGCAGCACGCACAAGCAGGGCGGGCGCGTGGGGAAGACCACAGTCAGCCGTGGGAGTGAGGGGGTTCACTCTCGGGATGGAGGACTGGGTGAGCTCCACGGGAGGACAGTGGTGGTGTGACCACGGTGGTGGGGCTGAGGGCTGCGGGACCGCGGGTTCGGGATGTGCTGGCGGTGGGGCGGCCGGCGTTCTGGGTTGTTTCGATCGTGCCGTACTACACCGGCATCATGCTCGCGACGCGTGAGCTGATCCCGCCCCTCGAGGAGTGGCCGCGGCTGATCGTCGGCGCGGTGGTGATGGGGCCGCTCGTCTGGCTGGCCGTGCTCGCGGTCAACGACGCGTACGACCTGCCGAGTGACCGCCTCAACCCCCGCAAGGCGAAGTCGCCGCTCCTCGACGGCCGCATCACCCTGCGCGCCGCGAAACGCCTGGCCTTCGCGGCAGCGGTAGCGGCCGTCGGGCTGAGCCTGCACGTCGGCATCGTGTTCGCCCTCGGCGTGCTCCTCACCGTGCTGCTCGGATATGCGTACAGCGTCCCGCCCGTACGACTGAAGACCCGCGCCGGCTTCGATGTCGCGGTGAACGCCCTAGCCCTCGGCGCGTTCGGACCGCTGGCCGGCTGGGCCGCGATCAACCCGGACCTGAGCGACTTCCCATGGCTGATGGGCCTGCAGGGCACCCTCGCCGCGGTAGGCCTCTACCTCCCGACCACCCTCGCCGATCTGGAGGCCGACCGCGCCGCCGGGTACGACACGATCGCGGTCCGTTTCGGCGGGCGTACGACGTACCTGATCGGGTATGGCGCCTGGATCGCGGCCGCCGCACTCTCGGTGATCCTGGCCGCGACGGACACGATCATCCCGAGAAGCATGCTGGCGCTGGAGGTCGTGATGGTCCCGGTGCTGATCGCGGCGTACCGCAAGTTGATCGGACCGACGCAGTCCTTCAAGGGGATCATCGTGCTGGCGTCGCTGTTCCTCTTCCCCTGTGGCACTTTCGCCCTGACCTACACCGGGGTGCTGTAATCCCGGCATGTGTCCAGAGACCGAGCCCTACGACCACGGAATGCTCGATGCCGGCGACGGACATCGCGTCTACTGGGAGGTCTGCGGCAACCCCGACGGCAAGCCGGCGGTCGTGATCCACGGCGGCCCGGGTTCCGGCGCCGGTTCGTGGTGGCGACGGTACTTCGATCCCGCCAAGTACAAGGTGGTCCTGATGGACCAGCGCAACTGCGGCCGCAGTACGCCGGACGCCGCCGAGCCGGACGTGGACCTCAGCACCAACACCACCGCGCACCTGATCGCGGACCTCGAGCAACTCCGCCGCCGGCTCGGGATCGAGAAGTGGCTGCTGCTCGGTGCGTCCTGGGGCGCGACGCTCGGTCTCGCGTACGCCGAACTGCACCCGGAGTCGGTCTCGGAGATCGTCCTGTTCAGCGTCACGAATACGACCCGGCGTGAGGTCGAGTGGATCACCCGGGACATGGGCCGGATCTTCCCCGAGGAGTGGGTGCGCTTCCGCGACGGCGTACCGGAGGACCAGCGGGACGGGAACCTGGCGCTCGCTTACAGCCGGCTGCTGCACGATCCGGATCCCGCGGTCCGGGACACGGCAGCGCGGGACTGGTGCGACTGGGAGGACACGCACGTGCGGACGCATCCGGACTGGCGGCCCGACTCCCGGTACGACGATCCCGTCTTCCGGTTGCGGATGGCGCGGCTCGTCACCCACTACTGGGGCCACGCAGCATGGCTGGACGAGGATGTGCTGGTCCGTGAAGCGGGCAAGCTGGCCGGGATTCCGGGTGTGCTGATTCACGGCCGGCTCGACATCAGCAGCCCGCCGGACACCGCCTGGCGGATGGCTCAGGCCTGGCCGGACGCCGAGCTCCACCTGGTCGAACAGGAGGGCCACGGCGCCGGCGGAAGCAGCACGCGGAACCTGGTCCTCACCGCCCTGGACCGGTTCGCCCCAGGGGACTGAATCAGTTAACTAATAGGGCAAAGATTTGATCACTGATCTTTACATCGATAAAGCACACCGGAACGCTTAGGTCCCATGACTCTGACCCGCCCAGAGCTCGAGACCGACTACACCCTCAGCCGGTCCGACATCGCGCACTTCGCCGAGCACGGCTTCGTCAAGCTGAAGAACGTGCTCAGTCCCGACACGATCGCGGCGTACGAGCCGGAGATCACCGGCAAGGTGATCGAGCTGAACACGCAGCACCTGCCGCTGGAGGAGCGCGACACCTACGGGAAGGCGTTCCTGCAGGTGATGAACCTGTGGCAGGACAGCGAGCGGGTGCTGGAGTTCGTGTCGTCACCGCGGCTGGCGCGAATCGCGGCGCAACTGTTGGGCGTCCCGTCCGTGCGGCTGTACCACGACCAGGCGCTCTACAAAGAGTCCGGCGGCGGCGTCACGCCGTGGCACGCGGACCAGTACTACTGGCCGTTCGCGACGGACCGGTGTGTGACGGTCTGGGTGCCGTTGCAGGAGACGCCAATGGAGATGGGTCCGCTCTCGTTCGCCGCGGGCAGTCACGTCTTCGAGCACGGCCGCGATCTGCCGATCAGCGACGAGTCCGAGCGGGTCCTGCAGGAGGCGCTGGCCGAGCAGGAGTTCCCGGAGGTCTCCGAGCCGTACGAACTGGGCGAGGTCAGCTACCACCTCGGCTGGACCTTCCACCACGCTCCGGCGAACCAGACCGACGTACCGCGCCGGGTGATGACGGTCATCTACGTCGACGCCGCGATGGAGATTGCCCCGCCGGCCAACAGCTTCCAGGAGGCCGACCTCGCCGCCTGGATGCCCGGCAACCAGCCCGGCGAAACCGTCTCGTCACCCTTCAACCCGTTGCTGTACTGATCAGAGCGTGCGCTTCTGCGGGTAGATCGTCTCGCCGCGAGCCAACTGCTCGACGAACTGCGCGATCCGTTTGGCTCTGGTCTCCGGCCGCTTCACGCTGGTCACCCGGTGAATCACCGCAAACCGGTTCGCGCTGGTGAGGATCTCGAACATCGCCTGCGCCCGCGGCTCGGCGGCGAGCGCCTCGGCCAGGTCCGCCGGGACCTCACGACTGGCCGAGCCGCCGTACGCCTTGTCCCAGCGTCCGTCCGCCTTGGCCCGCTCGACCTCGGAGTGACCGGCCGCCAGCATCCGGCCTTCGCGTGCCAGTCGCGCGACGATCTCGACGTTCCGCTGGGACCACATGCTGCGCGAGCGTCGCGGCGTGTAGCGCTGGATGAAGGTCTTCTCGTCCCGGCTCCGGCGCTGACCGTCGATCCAGCCGTGGCACAGCGCCTCCTCGAGCGCCTGATCGTAGGTGAGGCTCGTCGGCGTGGTCACGTCCTTCTTCGCGAGGACCAACCAGATCCCGTCGGGCTCCTGATGGTGCTCGCCGAGCCAGGTCCGCCAAGCGATCGCGTCGGCAACGATCAGTTCGGCGATCACGACGCGGCCACGTGGTAGCGGGCGGCGAGGTGAGCGGCGGCGGTCTTCAGTTCCTGCGGCCCGACGAACTCCAGGTCGCACTCGAACATCCCGAAGGTCGCGGCCAGCCCGGTCCACGACCAGGCGGTCAGGATCAGCCGGCAACTCGTCGGGGTGATCTCCTCGACGATCGCGCCGCGACCGGCCCACTGGACGATGTCGGACGCCTTCGCCTGCAGGATCGCTTCGCCCCGGCAGGTCAACTGGTCCCCGGTCTTGAACCGGCTGGAGATGTACGTCGCCACGTCGGGCGCCGGCAACTCCCGCGGGGTGAACCGCGGACCGGTCGGCGTCTTCGGATTCATCCGGTCCACCCGGAACGTCCGCCAGTCCTTCCGCTCCAGGTCCCAGGCGACCAGGTACCACCGCCCACCCCAGGTCACCAGGTGATGCGGCTCCACCTTGCGCGGCGGCAACCACTCCTCCTCCGACGCACCCGGTGACTTGTAGTCGAACCGCAGTACCTCGCGGGCCCGGACCGCCATCCCGATCGCGATCAGCTGGTCCGAGTCGACCGTCGTACGGCGGGTGTCGGCGTACCGATCGACGGTCGTCACCTGCAGCGCGTCGACCCGTTGGCGCAGGCGCGCGGGCATCACCTGACGGACCGTGGCGAGCGCGCGCAACGCGCCCTCCTCGATCCCGGTGACCGTGGTCGTCGCGGTTTGCAGGGCGACCGCGACGGCGATCGCCTGGTCATCGTCGAATAACAGCGGAGGCAGGTCCGCCCCCGCATCGAGGCGGTAGCCGCCGTCCGGCCCCTTGCTCGCGCGCACGGGATAACCGAGATCGCGCAACCGGTCGACGTCGCGGCGGACCGTGCGCGGGCTGACCTCGAGGCGTTCGGCCAGCAGCGCGCCAGGCCAGTCGCGGCGGGCCTGGAGCAGGGACAGCAGCGAGAGCAAGCGGGCTGAGGTCTCGGACATGACTTCAGATTGCCACGAGTAACGGTCAAGACCTGTCCTCTTCTGCTGGAAGTGTCTCAGGCATCAAGCCAAGACCGAAGGAGACATCGTGATCAGCACCCGAGCGCTCACCCGGGACTTCGTGGTGAGCCGTACCGAGACCGTGCACGCGGTCCGCGGCATCAGCCTCGACGTCGAACCCGGCGAGCTCGTCGCCGTCCTCGGCCCGAACGGCGCCGGCAAGACCACCACCCTGCGGATGCTCACCACCCTGATCACCCCGACGTCGGGAACGGCGACGGTCGCCGGGTACGACGTGAGCGCACAACCCAGCCAGGTTCGCCGGCGGATCGGGTACGTCGGCCAGGGCAACGGCGCGGGGCACAACCAGCGCGCGGCCGGCGAACTGGTCGGCCAGGGGGTCATCTACGGACTCGACCGGCGGGCGGCGAAGCGGCGTACGTCCGAGCTCCTGGAGTCGCTGGAGCTGAGGGAACTTGCCCAGCGCAAGGTGTCGGAGTTGTCCGGCGGTCAGCGGCGCCGGCTGGATGTCGCGATGGGGCTCGTCCACGCGCCGTCATTGCTGTTCCTGGACGAGCCGTCGACCGGCCTCGACCCGCAGAACCGGGCGAACCTGTGGGATCACATCCTGCGGATGCGCGAGCGGTACGCGATGACGATCGTGCTCACCACGCACTACCTGGACGAGGCCGACTCGATGGCCGAGCGGGTTGTGGTCGTCGACCACGGTCAGGTGATCGCGGACGACACCGCCGACGCCTTGAAGGCCAAGCTGGCCGGGGATCGGATCGCCCTGACTGTTGCTCCTAGCAACCTCGCACATCTGTCCAGGCTGGCGGAGAAGTTGCCCGAAGCTCGTGAAGTGGTTGCCGTCGGCGACGAGCTCAGTGTCCGGGTCGCGGACGGTCCGGCGGCGCTGCCCGAGCTGATCACGGTCGCTCAGCAGAACGGCGTACCGGTCGCGGCGGCACAGGTGCATCGGCCGACGCTCGACGATGTGTTCCTCAACCTCACCGGCCGCAGCCTGCGGGAAGACTCGAACGGAAAGGCAGCCTGATGACCACGCTGACTGTTGCAAACCTGCAGGCTCCGGCCGCCGACCAGCCGTCGCGGAACCTGTTGCGCGACATCCGCATCGTGATGACGCGGGAACTGAAGCCGGTCCTGCGTGACCCGTTCTCGTTGCTGTTCGGGATGATTCAGCCGCTGATCTTCCTCGCCCTGTTCGGCCCGCTGCTGTCCGGATCGATGGGCGGCTCGTTCGGCGACGGCGTGTGGCAGTGGTTCGTCCCGTCGATCCTGGTGATGACGACGCTCTTCGGTACGTCGACCACCGGCGCCAACCTGCTCTTCGAGTTCCAGACCGGCGCCCACGAACGGATGCTCGTCACCCCGCTGTCGCGGTCGTCCCTGCTGGTCGGGCGCGCACTGAAGGAGATGGTGCCGCTGTTCGGGCAGGCGATCATCGTGATCGCGGTGATGACGCCGTTCGCGTTCGACCTGCATGTCGGTGGCGCGCTGGTGGGGCTGGCGCTGCTGGCGGTTTTCGGGATCGGGCTGGGCTCGTTCAGTTACGCGCTGGCGATCGCGGTGCGCAAGCAGGACTGGATGTTCTGGGTCGTGCAGCAGACGTTCCTGTTCCCGCTGATGATCCTGTCCGGGATGCTACTGCCGCTGGAGACCGGGCCGGAATGGATGCGGATCGCGGCCAAGTTCAACCCACTGTCGTACGTCGTCGACGCCGAGCGGACGCTGTTCTCCGGTGATGTGGTCTCGAGCGCGGTGCTGTGGGGCTGGGTCGCCGCGATCGTGACCGCCGCCCTCGGTCTGACCGTCGGTATCCGGGCGATGCTGCGCTCGGGGGGCTGACCTGACCCAATTGCGCCAGTGGCTCTTCTGAGCCGCGCGACCTGAATCGGATCACCTACGGTAGCGGGCAGATCACCCACCGCCCCCAAGGAGATCTGATGAGGCCCCGCCCCGCCTTTCTGACCATGCTGAGTTCTTTGGCCGTCGCCGCGCTCGCCGCCACGAGTGCGGTGGCGGCCGTTCCTCCGTCCGCCGACGGAGTCCGGACCGTCGCCGCACCGGCTGCGACCGACACCGACGGCGACTCGCTCCCCGACACCTGGGAGACGAACGGGTACGACGCCAACGGTGACGGCGTCATCGACGTGAACCTGCCCGCGCTGGGCGCGTCACCGACGAAGAAGGATCTGTTCGTCGAGATGGATTACATGGAGGGCCGGCTCGCCAGTACGGCCGCTCTCGACCGGATCGTGCAGGTCTTCGCCACCGCACCGGTCAGCAACCCGGACGGCACCACCGGCGTCAAGATCCACCTGGACGCAGGCTCCGCCCGCGGCACGGCGTACAACCTCGGTGGCGGCAACCAGGTGCCGTACGACGCCGACCTGAACCCGTCGGCGACGCAGACCAACGCTATCAAGGCCGCCAACTTCGCCACGGTCCGCAAGGCCGTCTTCCACTACATGATCTGGGGAGACAGCTACGACGGCGGCTGCAGCAGTGGCCAGGCCTTCAACATCCCGAACGACACGTTCATCGTCACGGTCGGCCCGAAGTGCGGCTGGAACGCGACCGACAACTACAACGTCGGCACGTTCGTGCACGAGCTCGGCCACAACATCGGCCTCAAGCACGGCGGCACCGACAACCTGAACTACAAGCCGAACTACCTGAGCGTGATGAACTACTTCTTCCAGCTCGGCGGCGTGCTCAAGGCCGACGGCAGCACCTACTGGGGCTACTCGAACGTCGCCCCGCCGGCCCTGAACGAGGCCAGCCTGAAGGAGTCGACCGGCCTCGGCAGTACGGCGTCCGCCTTCAGGACCAGCTGGAAATGCCCGAACGGTTCGACCCGGACCACGGCCGGCGCGGCCAGCGGCCCGATCGACTGGAACTGTGACGGCGACTCCGTGGACACCACCGCGGCGGACATCAACGACGACAACGTCACGTCCTCGCTGACCGCGCAGAACAACTGGGCGAGCCTCGTCTTCGGCGGCGGCGCCGTCGGCCAGGGCAGCACCGTCCAGTCCAAGGCGCCGGCTTCGGAAGTGCAGGAGCTCACCCACGACGAGTGGACCTCCCTGCACCGCTGACGGCGATCCGCCTCCCCGCCTTCAGGTGGGCGGGGAGGCGGATCTCCACCACTCCACAATCGTCCTCGGACGTGACGGCTGAGCGCGCGACGACCCGCGATGTGTCGATTGATGAGTGCTGGGCGTCCGCCCTACTCAGTTGCCCAGATCCCGGTCGCCGCCGTGTCGCGGGACCAGTCGGTGAAGTCGCGGGGTGCGCGACCGAGGACCTTCTGGACGCCGTCGGAGACATACTCGGAGCGGTGGTTGCGGATCACGGCGAACAGGTCGCGGACAGCCTCGGCGTCCTCGGGCGTGAGGCCTTGCTCGATCAGTTCGGCGACGTGCTTCTCGGGATCGAGGTCGACGTACGTGATCGGCCGGCCGGTCGCGGTCGTGAGCGCGTCGGCGACCTCGGTCATGGTGAGTGGACGCGGGCCGGACAGCGCGAGGACCTGGCCGGTGTACGACTCGTCGAGCAGCGCCGCGGTCATCACATCGCCGACGTCGTTGGTGTCGATCCACGCCTCGGCGCCAGTCCCGGCCGACAGCCGGATCTCGCCGGCGAGCACGTGGTAGCGCAGGAAGTCCTCGCTGAACCCCTGGGCGAACCACGCCGGCTGGACGATGGTCCAGTCCGCGCCACTCGCCTTCAGCGCGTGCTCCAGCTCGAGCGAACCGTCGTACACGGCGAAGTCGCGTCCCGGGCTGCCGACGCCGCGGCCGGACAGCAGGACGACTCGGCGCAGACCTTCGGCGGCCGCTTGCTGGACGAACCGGCCGGCCTGCGCGAGTCCGGTCGGCCCGACCGGGGGCGCCAGGTACGCCGTGTCCGCGCCGGCGATCGTCGCCGACCAGGTGCTGTCGTCGTACCAGTCGAAGCGCTGCTCGCTGGACCGGGATGCCAGCCGGTACGGGACGCCCCGTGCGTCGAGCTGCGCCGCCACCCGGCGGCCGGTCTTGCCCTTACCACTCAGGATCAGAATCGGTGTCGTTGTCATGGCCCTAGTTCACCGGGATGCGGTGAGACAAACCATGGTTGTTCGACGCAGTTCGATGTCTGTGACGCTCAGCCGGGTTAAGATCGGAGCATGGACGTGCTCGACGACCTCTTGGCCGGGACCCGCGCCCGTGACGGGGTGTTCAACCTGACGATCATGGATCCGCCGTGGGCGATCGAGATCCGCGACGAGGCGCCGCTTGCGCTGGCGACGCTCGTTCGCGGTTCGGGCTGGGTGACCCGCGACGGCATCGAGCCGCTGCGGATGGACCAGGGCGATGTCGCGATCTTCACCGGGCCTGCGCCGTACGTGGTCGGGGACAGTGTCGAGACCGCGCCGCAGTTGCGGATCCACCCGGGCGGCGTGTGCGAACCGTTGCCTGGGGCACCGGTCGACTACTCGGCCCGGCTCGGAGTACGCACGTACGGCAGTCGTGCGCCCGGAGAAGTGATGGTTGCCAGCGGCACCTATCAGGTGGCCGGGGACGTCAGCCGGCGGCTCGTGACGGCACTTCCGCCGGTGCTCGTCGTACCGGCGGCGGAGGTCGCAGGCCCGGTGACGGACATGGTGATCGGCGAGATCCAGCGGGATGCGGCGGGGCAGCAGAGTGTGCTGGATCGGTGGCTGGATCTTGCTCTGATCACCACGTTGCGGGCGTGGTTCGCCCGGCCGGAGTCGCACGCGCCAGGGTGGTACCAGGCGCAGACCGATCCCGTCGCCGGCACGGCATTACGGTTGCTGCACGAGGATCCGGCGTACCCGTGGAACGTCGCCGAACTGGCGGATCGAGTCGGGGTTTCGCGCGCATCGCTGGCCCGTCGGTTCACCGCGCTGGTGGGTGAGGCGCCGATGAGCTACCTCACCGGGTGGCGGATCACCCTGGCTGCGGATCAGTTGCGCGCGACCCGGGACACGGTCGAGACGATCGCCCGGCGCGTCGGCTACGCGAACGCGTTCGCGTTGAGCGTTGCCTTCAAGCGAGTGCGCGGCACCACGCCCACCGCGCATCGCCGCGCCGCCTGACCGTTAGCTGACTGTCGCCCTCATGAACGCTAGCGCCTGCGGCCACGCCAGACGGTAAGCGTTGGCGTTGACCTCTTTGTCCTGACGCGACTTGTCGGAGAATCCGTGGTCCGCCCCAGGGAAGTACTGCGTGAACGTTGCGCCGGTCGTCCGCGCCTGTAGCACGGTCTGCAGCGCTTCGAAGTCTGCATTCGGTACGGCGGTGTCCGCGCTCGGGTAGCTCACGAGCACCGGCGCAGTGATCCCGGCGGCCTCCGCGATCGCGTCGTACGTGTGATGCGGTGGGAGCTTGGACGGCACGGTCGGGTGGAACGCGACGACACTCGCGACTCGCTGGTCCCGGGCGCTGAGCAGGAAGGCGAACCGCCCACCCAGGCACCACCCGATCACTCCGGACTTGGCGCACCCGAGCTCACCGGTCAGGTAGTCGAGCAACTCGGCCTGCTCGGCCAACGCGGCGTCGTCGTCCATCTCCCGCAGCAACGCGCTGAGCTCCTCGCGCGTCGAGTTGTCCGTACTCCGCCCCTTGAACGGATCCCACACCAGCGCCGTGATTCCCTCCCCCGCCAGCTCATCGGCCCAGACCCGGACCTGCTCCCCGATCCCCGTGATCATCGGCAGCAACAACATGCCGGCCCGGCCCACCCGCGCCAGATAAGCGTCCTGCTCCCCAACCTTCACCGTCACACCCATTGGTAGTTAGGGGCGCGGTGTCCGTAGGTTGGACCCGTTTCCCCTGTCCCCTTTCAATCCGTGCGTGCGGTTTTCCCGCACACGGCTTACC
>NZ_JBVHFT010000011.1:0-285618 GCF_055562215.1 Kribbella sp. NPDC020701
GAGCGACCAACTCAGACCGTCACCCCGGCTGCCGCCGAGTCCCAACAGCAGGCACCGTATCGGTGCCCACAGCAAGGATGGTGCCCTAGTGACCAACACTCAGACCGGGCAGTCCGTTGAGCTCGTCATCGGGGGGATGACGTGCGCCTCGTGCGCGGCTCGGGTGGAGAAGAAGCTGAACCGGATGGACGGCGTCACGGCGACCGTCAACTACGCCACCGAGAAGGCGAAGGTGACGTACGCGGACGGGATCAGCACCGACGACCTGGTCGCCACCGTCGAGAAGACCGGCTACACGGCGACCCTGCCGGCGCCCGCCGTCGAGCGTTCGGATGACGAGCCTGACGAGCTGAAGCCGCTGCGGGACCGCCTCATCGCGAGCATCGTGCTGACCGTGCCGGTGGTCGCGTTCGGGATGATCCCGGCACTGCAGTTCGACTTCTGGCAGTGGGCGTCGCTGACGCTCGCCTTCCCGGTGGTGACGTGGGCGGCCTGGCCGTTCCACAAGGCCGCCTGGACGAACCTGCGGCACGCCGCCACGACGATGGACACCCTGATCTCGCTGGGCGTGGTGAGCTCGTTCCTGTGGTCGCTGTACGCGTTGTTCCTCGGCGGCGCGGGTGAGCCCGGCATGAAGATGCCGTTCACCCTCATTCCATCCCGCGGCACCGGCGCGGAGGAGATCTACCTCGAGGTCGCGACCGCCGTGACCACGTTCATCCTGGCCGGGCGCTACTTCGAAGCCCGCGCCAAGCGCCGGTCAGGGGCCGCGTTGCGCGCCCTGCTGGAGCTGGGCGCGAAGGATGTCGCCGTACTGCGGAATGGGTCGGAGACCCGGATCCCGGCGGACCAACTGGTCGTGGGTGACGAGTTCGTGGTCCGCCCGGGCGAGAAGATCGCGACCGACGGGGTGATCGTGACGGGCAGCAGCGCGGTCGACGCCTCGATGCTGACCGGCGAGTCCGTACCGGTCGAGGTCGGACCAGGCGACGCGGTCGTCGGCGCGACCGTCAACGCCGGCGGGCGCCTCGTCGTTCGCGCAACCCGGGTCGGCGCCGACACCCAGTTGGCGCAGATGGCCCGGCTGGTCGAGGACGCGCAGAACGGCAAGGCCGAGGTGCAGCGGCTGGCAGACAAGGTGTCCGGGTTCTTCGTGCCGATCGTGATCGGCCTGGGGCTGGCCACGCTGGGCTTCTGGCTCGGCAACGGTTCACCGGTCGAGGTGGCGTTCACCGCGGCGGTCGCCGTACTGATCATCGCCTGCCCGTGTGCGCTCGGGCTGGCCACGCCGACCGCGCTGATGGTCGGCACCGGGCGGGGTGCGCAGCTGGGCATCCTGATCAAGGGGCCGGAGGTGCTCGAGTCCACGCGCCGGGTCGACACCGTCGTACTGGACAAGACGGGCACCGTGACCACGGGCCGGATGGAGCTGGTCGACGTACTGCTGGCTCCCGGGCAGGAGCGGGCCGACGTGCTGCGGTTGGCCGGGGCGCTGGAGCACTCCAGTGAGCACCCGATCGCGCAGGCGATCGCTCGCGGCGCCACGGCCGAGGTCGGCAAGCTGCCCGAGGTCGAAGACTTCGGGAACGTCGAAGGCCTCGGTGTGCAGGGCATCGTCGACGGGCACGCCGTACTGGTCGGCCGCACGCGGCTGCTGGAGGAGTGGAGCCAGTACCTGCCGGAGGACCTCGCGCACGCCAAGGAGCACGCGGAAGCCGAGGGCAGTACGGCGGTCGCCGTCGGCTGGGACGGGATGGCGCGGGCCGTGCTGGTCGTCGCGGACACCGTCAAGCCGACGTCGTCGCAGGCGATCGCTCAGTTGAAGTCGCTGGGTCTGCGACCGGTCCTGCTGACGGGTGACAACGAGGCGGTGGCGTTGAAGGTGGCCGGCGAGGTGGGCATCGACGAGGTGATCGCCGAGGTCCTGCCGGCCGGCAAGGTCGACGCGGTGAAGAAGCTGCAGGACGAGGGTCGCGTGGTCGCCATGGTCGGCGACGGCGTCAACGACGCGGCTGCCCTGGCCCAGGCCGACCTCGGCCTGAGCATGGGCACCGGCACCGACGTGGCGATCGAGGCCAGCGACCTCACCCTGGTTCGCGGCGACCTCCGGGTCACGGCCGACGCCATTCGCCTGTCCCGCCGGACACTGCGGACCATCAAGGGCAACCTGTTCTGGGCCTTCGCCTACAACGTGGCCGCCCTACCGCTGGCCGCGGCCGGGCTCCTCAACCCGATGCTCGCCGGCGCAGCGATGGCCTTCAGCTCCGTTTTCGTAGTGTCCAACAGCCTCCGCCTACGCCGCTTCCGGCCACTTACCTGATCCACGCCGTACTGTCGCCGGCCAGCCTCCCGTCCTCCAACGGGACGCTGGCCAGCAGCAGTTCCTGATGCGGTGGGAGATCGATCGGCTCGGAGGTCAGGTTCGTCACCGAGATCAGGCTCTCGCGGCTGAACGCGAGTACTCCGGGCTGTGTGTCGAGCCAGGTGAGCATTCCGTCACCAAGGTAGCTGCGGCGCAGGTGGAGTCCGGTGCGGTAGAGCGTGAGCATCGAGTTCTGGTCGTGCTGCTGGGACTCGACGGTCAGGTTCTTCCAGTCGGCGGGTTGCGGGAGCCACGGCGTACCCGTGCCTGTGTTGAAGCCGAAAGGTGGCTCCTTGCCGGACCACGGTAGGGGGACTCGGCAACCATCACGTCCGCGGTCGGTGCCGCCGGACCGCGTGAAGATCGGGTCCTGCAGCAGCTCGTCGGGGAGATCTTCGACTTCCGGCAGCCCGAGCTCCTCGCCCTGGTACACGTACAGGCCGCCGGGTAGCGCCATCGCGAGCAGCGCAGCCGCGCGCGCACGCCGTTCGCCGAGGACGAGGTCGGTACGCATCCCATGCTTCCGGTCTTGATGCGAGAACGACGTGTCCGCCCGGCCGTACTTCGTCACCGGGCGGGTGACGTCGTGGTTCGACAGCACCCAGGTCGCCGGCGCACCGATCGGGACGTGGGTCGACAGCGTCAGGTCGATGGAGGCCTTCAGCTCGTCGGCCTCCCACGGGCGGGACAGGAAGTCGAAGTTGAATGCGGTCTGCATCTCGTCCGGCCGCAAGTACAGGGCGAACCGTTCCTGGTCCGGCATCCACATCTCGCCGACCAGGAACCGGTCGGCGTACTCGCCGGTGATCCGCCGCCAGCCGCGGTACACCTCGTGCACCTCGTCGTGGTCGGTGTACGACTCCTCGACGCTGTCCAGGTCCTTGAACAGTACGGCGGCACTGTCGATCCGGATCCCGTCGACGCCACGGTCCAGCCAGAACCGCAGGATCGCGTGGAACTCCTCGACCACCTCGGGGTTGCGCCAGTTGAAGTCCGGCTGCTCGGGTGCGAACAGGTGCAGGTACCACTCACCGTCCGCGACCTGTGTCCAGGCGGGACCGTTGAAGATCGACTGCCAGTCGTTCGGCGGCCGGTCACCACGGCCTGGCCGGAACAGGAACCGCTCGCGTTCGGGTGAGCCCGGGCCGGCCCGCAACGCCTGGACGAACCAGTCCTGCTGGTCGGACCCGTGGTTCGGGACGATGTCGATGATCGTGCGGATGTTCAGCGCGTGCGCCTCCGCGATGTACGCCTCGGCCTCGGCCAGGGTGCCGAACGCCGGGTCGATCGCGCGGTAGTCGGCGACGTCGTACCCGCCGTCGGCCATCGGGGACGGGTACCACGGGTTCAGCCAGATCGCGTCCACGCCGAGCTCGGCCAGGTACGGCAGCTTCTGGCGGAGACCGGCCAGGTCGCCGATCCCGTCGCCGTCGCCGTCGGCGAAGCTCCGCAGGTACACCTGGTAGATCGCGGCTCCACGCCACCATTCGTCGGCCATCAAATCTCCTTAACCTTTCAGGCTTCCAGCGGTGAGCCCGGCCATGATGCTCCGCTGGAACACGAAGAACACGAGGATGGTGGGCAGGCTGGCGATCACCAGCGATGCGATCAGCACGTTCTGCGGCATCTGCGCGGACAGCGAGGCGATGCCGACACTGATCGACATCTTGTCCGTCTCCGGCAGCACCAGCAGCGGCCAGACGAAGTCCTTCCACACCGTCACCACGGACAGGATCGACACCACGCCGAGGATCGGCCGCGACACCGGCAGCACTATCGACCAGAGGATCCTGCCGGGCGAGGCCCCGTCGATCTCCGCGGCCTCCAGCAGTTCCCGCGGGATCGAGTCGAAGAACCTCTTGAGCAGGAAGACGAAGAACCCGTTCGCTGCCGCCGGCAACCAGATCGCCCACGGGGTGTTCAGCAGGTCGAAGTGAAAGATCGGCAGATCCTTCGCGACCAGGTACGTCGGCAGCAGCAGAACCATCGGCGGAATCATCAGAGTCGCCAGCATCGCGCCGAGGATCAGCTTGCCGAAGAACGGCCGGAGCTTGGACAACGCGTACGCCGCGGTGACGTCGACGGCGAGGGTGAACAGCCACGCGCCACCGGCGTACAGGGCCGTGTTCTTCAGGAAGATACCGAGTTGTAGTTGGTCCCAGGCTTCCTTGTAGACACCGAAGTCGTAGTCCTTCGGGAAGAAGCTGGGCGGGATCTGCGCCAGCTCGTCGGGTGACTTCAGCGCGCCGGTCACCATCCAGTACAGCGGGAACACGAAGGCTCCGGTGAATCCGATGACCACGACGGCCAGGACCGCCCAATAGATGACCCGGCCGTGCGGTGTCCGGAGCGCGAGGGGTGAGACCAGGGTCCTCATCGGGCGTCCTCCTCACGCGACACGCGCAGGTAGATCGTGGAGAACACCAGCAGCACGATCATCAGCATCAGGCCCAGCGCGCTGCCGCCGCCGAAGTCGCCGAAGTTGAAGGCGTACTGGTACATCAGGTAGGCGACCGTGACGGTCGCGTTCTCCGGGCCGCCGCCGGTCAGCAGGTACGGCTCGATGAACACCTGCATGGTCGCGACGACCTGCAGGAGGAGCATCACCAGCAGGATCAGCTTGGTCTGTGGGACCGTCACGTGCCAGACGCGACGGAACAGGCCGGCACCGTCGAGCTCGGCCGACTCGTAAAGATCACCGGGGATGCTCTGCAGCGCGGCGAGGTAGATCAGCGTGCCGGTGCCGAGGTTCATCCAGGTGGACACGAGTACGAGACTGACGAGCGCCGTACTCGTGGAGTCCAGCCAGCTCAGCGGCGGAAGGTGGAAGACGTCGAGCACCTGGTTGAACAGGCCCGCGCCGGGGTCGTAGAACCACTTGAACAGCAGCACGGCGACCGCGGGCGGCAGCATCACCGGCAGATAGACGACGAACCGCAGGTACGCCTTCGCGTGCCTGAGCTCGTTGAGTACGACGGCCAGCACGAACGGGACCGCATACCCGATCACCAGCGCGAGCCCACTGAACACCGCGGTGTTCAACCACGCCGACCGGAACGCCGGATCCTCGATCACCGTCCGGAAGTTGTCGAACCCGACCCACTTCCCCGGATCCACGAAGTTGTTCTGCTGAAAACTCAGCACCACCTCACGAACCATCGGATACCAGGAAAACAAAGCAAAACAAATCAGCGCCCCACACAAAAACCCGTACGCCGTGAGGTTCCGCCCCACCGCCCGCCGCACAGCGCCGGCGTGATCGGGGGTGAGAGACGGGTCGGCGGCCGAGCCGCGCCGGTCCGCCGCGGGGCGGCGGTTCCCGGGCCGGAGCCGGGAGCCGGACCGGCGACCGGTCGGCCGGAGCCGGGTGTCACCCGCCGCTCCCCCACCACCCGCCGTCCCCGCGGAGCGGGGACGGCGGGTGTGCATCCTGGTGTCGTCAGCCATCACGTGTTCTTTGCGAGGATCTTGTTCGCCTTGCTTTCCGCGTCAGAGAGCAGCTTGTTGATGTCGGCGTCCTTGCGGGTGAGGACTGCGGACATCGCCACGTCGAGGACGGCGTACAGTTCCTGCGCCTTCGGTGGTTCGAGCTTGTTGGTGATGCTCGACTGCGCCTCGACGTACGGCGTGAAGTGGTCGACCGGGACCGTCGCATACTGCTTGCGCAGGGCAACGATCTCCTTGCCCGGCGCGGAGTCGCCGTACAGGTCCGGGATCGGCAGCCCGACCGGCCGGCCCTGCTCCTTGGACCGTTCGTAGTTGAACTGCCCCTGGCCCGGCGTCAGCTCATGGAACTCCAGCCACAACAGACCGGCCTTGATCTTCTCCGGCGTCGCCTTCGGGTTGACCATGTAGCCGTCGCCACCACTCAGCGACGCCTTCCCGTCGGACTCCGGTACGGCGGTGACGCCGTAGTCCTCGAACTTGCCCTGGAAGTCGTTGTTCACCGACTGCACGACATCCGGCGCACCGATCATCATGCCGAGCTTGCCGGAACCCATCATCCGCATCAGGTCCTCCCACTGGAGGAGCTGCTTGGTGCCCATCGAGTTGTCGTCCCAGCGCATCTTCTTCAGGTTCTCCAGGACTGCCTTGCCCTCGTCGCTGTTGAACGCGGCGGTCTTGCCGTCATCGCTGACCATCGAGCCGCCACGGGCATACAGCGACGCGGCGAAGTGCCAGCCGCCGGTGTTCCCGGCCGAGTACTCGCCGTAGCCGACGTACCCCGCACCGAGTCCGGCGATCTTCTTCGCCGCCTCCTGCACCTCGGACCAGGTCTTCGGCGGGCTGTCCGGGTTCAGGCCGGCCTGCGTGAACAGCTTGCGGTTGTAGACCAGGCCCATGTTGTAGTTGTTCCGCGGCAGGCCGTAGCTCTTGTCGCCGTCCTTGAACACGCCCATCACGTCCGGGCGCAGGTCCTTGACCGCCTTCACACTGCCGACGTACTGGCTGATGTCCGCGGCCTGCTTGGCTTTGATGATCTTCTGGACGTCGGTGTAGTAGACGTAGAAGACGTCCTCCTGGGTCCCGCCGGCCAGCTTCGCCTGGAAGGTGTCCGGGTTGATGCAGGGGAACGCGTCCTTGCTCTGGATGGTGATGTTCGGGTGCAGCTTCTGGAAAGCCGCCACATCCGCGTCCCAGGCCGTGCGTTCCTTCGGGTTGCTCTTCGGCGGCTGGCAGCCGACCGTGATCGTCACCGGCCCGTCCGCTGAGCCCTCGGCGGCCGGTTTCTTCTCCTCCCCCGATCCGCAGGACGCGGCCACCAGCCCGAGTCCTACCGCCAAAACCAGGCTGAGCCCGCGGCGCGTTGTCCTCATCGATCCACCCTCTCCCTCGATCTTGCGCACACCGTAGGCAACTCGACAGTCCAACGCAATAGTTGGATTTGAGATTGCAAAATCGTGACTTCACCTGGGAAGGTTGCCCGTACGCACGGCAGACGACAGCAGCCGCCGACCGACGAGCGGTCAGCGGCTGCGGGTGGAGTGGATCAGATGCGGGCGCGCGCGGTGGAGGCCCGGACCACCAGTTCGGGTTCGAAGAGGAGTTCGTCGGCGGGGACGGCGGCGCGCTCGATGAGGGCGACCAGCATGTCCACGGCGGCCCGGCCCATGGCATCGATGGGCTGGCGGACGGTCGTGAGGGGCGGGTCGGTGCAGTTCATCATCGCGGAGTCGTCGTACCCGATCACCGAGACCTCGTCGGGGACGGTCAGGCCGGCCCGGCGGACCGCGCGGATGGCGCCGAGGGCGAGGATGTCGCTGGCGCAGACGATGCCGGTGACGCCGTTGTTGACCAGCCGGGTCGCGGCCGCGTGCCCGCCCTCGAGCGAGAACATCGTGTGCTCGACCAGCTCCGGATCCGCCTCCTCCGAGGCGAGGAACGCGTCCAGCTTCCGCCGCGACGGGATGTGGTCGCGCGGCCCGAGCACCATCCCGATCCGGCGGTGACCGAGCGCGCGCAGGTGCCCGATCGCCATCTCGGCGGCGACGACATCGTCCGACGACACCTGTGGGAAGCCGAGGTGGTCGACGGCCGCGTTGACCAGCACGGTCGGCAGCTTCCGCTCCTTGATCAGCTCGTAGTGCTGGTGTGGCGCATCGGCCTGCGCGTAGAACCCGCCGGCGAACACCACCCCGGAGACCTGCTGCTGCAGGAGCAGGTCGACGTAGTCGGCCTCGGACACCCCGCCGACCGTCCGGGTGCAGAGCAAGGACGTGAAACCTTGCTGCGCCAGCGCGCCGCCGACGACCTCGGCGAACGCGGGGAAGATCGGGTTCTGCAACTCCGGCAGCACCAGCCCGACGAGCCTGGCACGATCACCGCGCAGCTGCGTGGGACGCTCGTACCCGAGAACGTCGAGCGCGGTGAGCACCGCCTCGCGGGTCGCTTCGGACACCCCGGGCTTGCCGTTCAGCACCCGGCTGACCGTGGCCTCACTGACCCCGACCTTCTTGGCCACCTCAGCAAGTCGTCGCGTCATGACGCAAACTCTACGCCTGTTCACGCAAGAATTTGCAAGCATTTGCGTCCGACGTTTCGCGGACCGGATCCACTGCCTGCGAGGTCAGCTTGCTGACAGACTGGGGCTCGTGCCCCGATTCGTCGCCACCCGCCCGGACACCGGTCTGCTGTCGCTTCCGTGGGATGTGCCGCTGGAGGACTGGCCCGAGGACCAGCTGGTCGCGCTGCCGCGCGGTATCTCGCGGCACGTGGTCCGGTTCGTCCGGGTCAACGGCACCGTGTACGCGATCAAGGAGGTGCTCGAGCATCTCGCCATGCACGAGTACCGGCTACTGCGCGACCTCGAGCGGCTGGAGTCGCCCTCGGTCGAGCCGGTCGGCGTGATCACCGACCGGCTGGATCGCAACGGCGAGCCGATCGACTCGATCCTGATCACCCGGCACCTGCAGTTCTCGCTGCCGTACCGCGCACTGTTCTCCAGCACGCTCCGGCCGGACACGGTCAACCGGCTGATCGACGCCCTGGTCGCCCTGATCGTGCGACTGCATCTGCTCGGGTTCTTCTGGGGCGACTGCTCGCTGTCGAACACCTTGTTCCGCCGGGACGCCGGCGCGTTCGCGGCGTACCTGGTGGATGCCGAGACCGGCGAGCTGCACCAGGACATCTCCGACGGGCAGCGCGCGCACGACCTCTACACCGCCGAGATCAACCTGTTCGGGGAACTGTCCGACCTGCAGGAAGGTGGTCTCCTCGACGCCGACATCGATCCACTGGAGACCGTCGAGTCGATCACCGCGCGGTACGAGGCGCTCTGGAAGGAGCTGACCGCGCCGGAGGAGTTCGCCACCGACGAGATGCACCGGCTGGACTCGCGGATCCGGCGGCTGAACGAGCTCGGCTTCGACGTCGCCGAGATCGACATCATCACCGACTGGGACGGCAGCCAGGTCCGGATCCAGCCGAAGGTCGTGGATGCCGGTCACCACTCCCGCCGGCTGCTCCGGCTCACCGGTCTCGACGTCGAGGAGAACCAGGCCCGCCGGCTGCTGAACGACCTGGACTCGTTCGCCGCCGCCACCGACCAGCAGAACGAGGACGAGGAGATCGTCGCCCACCAGTGGCTGACCGAGGTCTTCGAACCCGTCGTCCGCACGGTCCCGCGTGACCTGAAGCGCAAGCTCGAGCCGGCCGAGGTGTTCCACGAGGTGCTGGAGCACCGCTGGTTCCTCTCCGAACAAGCCGGCCACGAGATCGACACCATGGAGGCCGCGCGCTCCTACGTCGAGGACGTCCTGAGAGCCAAGCCCGACGAGAAGCTCGCCCTCCCGACCCCCGCCATCCCCGAGGCCGACTGACGTCTGCAACGTCCGGCGGCCCACCAGCGTGGATAAGGGTGGGAGGTGCCGGATGGAGACGCCCGACTTCGACGACTGGGTCGCGCAACGGGGTGCCGCGTTGTTGCGGTTCGCCTATCTGCTCACGCGTGACCACTACGAGGACCTGCCCGACGCCGAGATCGCCGAGATCCTCGACTGCTCGCCCGCCACCGTCCGCTCGCAGATCCACCGGGCGCTGGCCACCCTGCGCACCACGCTGACCACGGCCGAGGAGGCCACCTGACATGGACACCACCGAGGACCTGATCGCGGCGAGCCTGGTGAAGCACGCGGCAGACGCACCATCGGACGAACACCTGCTGTCCACCCTCCACCACCGCCTCCGCCGGCGCCGTACCGGCCGCGCGATCGGAGCCGTCGTCCTCGCCTGCGCCGCGGTCGCGACCGCGATCACCGCGACCCACTCGCTCACCACCGACCTCCGGACCGACCCGCAGGTCGCCCGCCCCGGCACACCCGATCCCGGCTGGCGCTGGGAGTCGTACAAGACCGCGCAAGTGCAGGTCCCCTCGTCCTGGACGCAGTACATCTCCGGCGCGGCTCCTTGTACGACGTTCTCCACGTCGAGCCCGCCGGTGATCGGACGGTTCAACGAATGGCTCGGAAAGTACGGCCACACGTGTGAGGACGCCGTACTCCCGCTGGATCGCCGGCTGCCGTACCTGTGGTTCAACGACGTTCAGGCACCCGGGATCAAGCTGTACGACGCGGGCTGGACCGAGGAGACGCGCCTCGTCGCCGGCACGAAGATCAGTGCGCTGACCAAGGACGACGCACTCCGCCGCCGCATCCTCGATTCGGCGCGCCCGATCACCGGCACCGACTACTACGGCTGCGCGCCGACGGACCTCGGACCGCACGGCACGGGTCTGAATGCGAAGGATCCGATCACCTCGGCCAACATCTGTGAGTACTGGCATGGCTCGCTGATCTCTGGATCGCAGCTCGCCGCCGGACCTGCAACCGCGTTCGCGCAGCGAGTCAACAGCTCGCCGGACGGCCCACAATCAGCCCGCGCCGAGGGGTGCGGCGACACCGACCAGCGCACGTTCGTCGTCACCCTGCACGGCCGCGGCAAGTCCTACCGGGTCTGGCTCATCGCCGACGACTGCGTCGAAGACCACACCTTCTCCACCGACGACGGCACCACCCAGCGCCGCGCCGACGCCACCACCCTCGGCCTGCTCCAGCAAGGCGTCCACAAACCCAGCCAACCCAGCGACCTCTTCGACCCAGCCCGCCCCCTCACCCCCTCTCCGCGCTGACCATCAGGCCATCCCAGGACTCGCAACAGGCAAGCCGATCGCGGCGGCCGCGACAAGCAGACGCCGGTCGTAGGTTACGAAGGCGCTCAAGTCATTGCCGATGACCACGTCCGCCGTAGCAAGGTGAATCGCGTCGAGCGCGCGGATCGATGGATCCTGGTACCCCGCTGCGGTGGTGCGAACCGCCACGTCGACGTCGCAGACGCCGATCCGTGACAAGACGACTGGAGCACTGGTGAGCAGCGCCGGCTCGCTCCGCCGAAGCGCGCGAGGCAGCTCGACCTCTGCCAACGCCGATGAGACGAGCAGGCGATCCTCCTGCTCGGCGAGCCAATCCGCGAGCTCGTCCGACGCCACCTCGCGCCGGACGAGCTTCACCAGAGCCGCTGTATCCAGGTAGATCATCAGTACCGCTCCTCGTCCCGCATCTGCTCGAGCAGCTCACCGGCCTCGTTGTCGGTGCGCAGCTCGCCCTTCGGACGCGGTATGGGGTTCGTGTACAGCGGCGGCCGGAAGCTGCCGCTGGCGAGTAGCCGCGCCACCGGCGACGGCTCTGCCGGGATCAGCCGCGCGACGACAATGCCGCGCTCGGTGATCTCGATCTCCTCGCCCTGCTTGACCCGGGCCAGCACCCGGGCCGTCTCCTGGTTCAGCATCCGGATCGGAACTTCAGCCATAGCCTCAGCATAGTACATTTTTGTCTGACACCGCCTTCCTCGGTCTGTCGCCAGGGAAGATACGGGTGTTCCGAGCCGGCAATGCCTTTGTCCACAGGCCTATTTCGGCCGGTAGACGCGGAGGTAGTCGATGTCGAAGGTGTTGGGGAACTTGGTGGTGGCGTCGGGTGGGCCGCCGCGGTCGGGGTTGGCCCAGGTGCCGCTGTTGAGGACGACGTACATGGGTTTGTCGGGGACTTGGGAGCCGGTGATGGTGGAGGTTGGTTTGCCGTCGACGGTGAACGTGATGCGGCCGGGTGACCACAGCACGCCGTACGTGTGCCAGCCGGTCGTAGGCGTGAGGCCGTAGGACCAGTGGCTGTCCCAGCGGACGTCGGGCCAGGTGCCGGACGCGAGGCCGCTGTGCATGCCTTCGATGCTGCCGAACCACTCGGCGACGTCGATCTCCGGCGGCCAGCTGCGGTCCTGGGGAATGAGCCAGAAGGCGGGCCACAAACCTTTACCTGCAGGGAAGCGAGCGCAGATCTCCCAGTAGCCGTAGGTCTGAAAGAACTTGTCGTGCGAGGAGATGAACCCCTCGGTGTACTGGTACGTCCCGGCCGGATCCGTGCCGGCAACAGGCTTGTTGTCGGCCACGAGGTGCAGCCGTCCACGCGACAGGACGACGTTCTCGTCGACGGCGTAACTCCCGTACGACGTGTTGTGGTAGTGCCCGCCGGCCCGCCCAGGGAAGTCCATCACCGTGCTCCACCGACGCCGGTCCAGCGTCGTACCGCCGAACTCGTCGTGCCAGGTGAGCCGCAGCCCGCGAGGAGTACTGGGCTGTTTGCAGGTGGCGCCAACAGCCTGCGCAGCCGGAGTTGTGCTCTGTTCTGCTTGCGCCGTAACTGTGCTCGTGAGGCACGCGGCCGCGAGCATCAGTCCGGCGATGCCCACTGCCACGGCGCGAGATCGTGCGGTCATATCAACCCTCCATCACTTGATTCCGGATGTGGAGAAGCCGCTGACGAAACGGCGTTGCATGAACATGAAGAGGACCAGGACCGGGAGGACGTACATGACGGCTCCGGCGGCGACCAGGTTGTTCATCGGGAGGCCCTTGTCGTTGACGTAGCCGGTGGCCATCGCGACGGCCAGGGTGGTGCTGTCCTGGCTGAGGAACATGGCCGGGCCGACGAAATCGCCCCAGGCACCGGTGAAGGACAAGATCACGCTGGCCGCGATCACCGGCCAGGACTGCGGCAGGAAGATCCGCCAGAAGATCCCGACGTACCCGCACCCGTCGATGATCGCCGCCTCCTCCATCTCCCGCGGGATGCCGGCGAAGAACTGCCGGAACAGGAAGATCAGGAACGCACTGCCGCCGAGCCCCCAAGCCACCCACGGCCAGTAGGTGTTGACCATGTGCAGCTTCGCGAAGATCAGGTACGTCGGAACGAGCGTGACGATCCCCGGCAGCATCATCGTGGCCAGCAGAACGACGAACAACTGCTTCTTCCCGGGCGCGGTCAGCCGGGCGAACCCGAACCCGACCCAGGCCGAGCTCAGCGTCGTCAGCGTGGTGGTGATGAACGCGATCGTGAGCGAGTTCTGGGTCGCGCCGAGGAAGTTCACCTGGCTGATCGCGTCGGTGAAGTTCGCGAACCGCGGCGTGGACGGCCACCAGGTAGGTGGGAACGACGCCATCTCAGCCGGCGACTTCAGCGAAGTCGACACCAGCCACAGGATCGGGCTCAGCATCACCAGGACGACGGCGAGCAGCACGATGTACAGCGCCCAGCGGTTCGTCCTGGTCATCGCTTGCCCTCCGGCTCGACGGTGTAGAAGACGGTCCGGGCGCTGACCTTGATGATCACCAGCGTGACGAGCAGGATCACCGCGAACAGCAGCCATAGCATCGCCGAGGCGTACCCGAAGCGAGAGGCACTGAAGTACTGCGCGAAGACGTGGATCATGTAGAGATAGTTGCCCTGTGGAACCGTGCCGGCCCCGCTCAGCGACCCGGACGACAGCAGCAACGGCGCGAACGACTGCAGCGACCCGATCACCCCGGTGATCACCTGGAACAGGATCACCGGCGACAGCAACGGCACGGTGATCCGGGTGAAGGACTGCCAGTACGACGCCCCGTCCACCTGGGCCGCCTCGAGCAGCTCACGCGGAATGTCCTGCAGCCCGGCCAGCGAGATGATCATCGACCCGCCACAACCCCACAACACCAGCGCGTACAGCACATAGCGCACGTTCGGATCCACCAGCCAGGTGATCGGATTCGCCCCGAGCCCACTCAGTACGCCGTTCGCCGCGCCGGCGTCCCGGTCGAAGATCAGCCGGAAGGTCAACGCCGCCCCGACAGGCGGGACCACGGCCGGCAGGTAGATCAGTGCCCGGAACAGCCCGCGACCCTTGAGTGGCTGGTTCAGAATCACTGCGAGCAAGAGCCCGGCGAAGATGGACAGCGGCACCGTGACCAGTGCGAACAGTCCGGTCTTGCCGAGTGAGCTCAGCGTCAGCGGGTCGTGGAAGATGTCCACGTAGTTCTGGAAGCCGACGAAGTGGGTCCTCGGCGACAGCCCGTCGGAGTCGGTCAGGCTGAGCCAGAACGCATACCCCAGCGGGAACACGGTCAGCGCGACGAACCCGATGATCCACGGCGCGACGAACAGGTAGAACGTCCGTGCCTTCCGCAGACTCGGCGGCTTCTTCCGGCGGTCCGCGCGGCGTTCAACCGGGGGCTCCGGGACGGGCCGACGTACCTCGGTCAGTGCCGAGCTCACCGCAACCGCTTCTTTCCATCGGCGAGCTGCGCGTTGATCTGGGTGTTCAGGCTGTCGGCGAACTGGGCCGGCGACAGGGTTCCCTTGATTGCCTTGGGCAACTCCCGGCCGATCACGCCGTCGATCGCGTCCAGTCGCACGTACGGCGTGAAGGTCATGACCGAGAAGTACTTCTGCTCGGCCATCTGGACCTGGTACGCCTCCTTCTGGAAGGGCTGGGTCTGCGGCATCAGCTTCTGCAGCGACTTCAACGGCGGGATGCCCCAGCCGCCCGTCGCTCGCGCCTTGGCGGGGTCGCCGGCCAGGAACCACTCCATCACCGCCCAGGCGGCGTCCTTGTTCTTGCCGGCCTTCGGCATCCACAGACCGGTGGCGCCGTAACACGGACTGATCCGCGCCCCGGTGCCGAACTGCGGCGCCGGCAGCAGGTGGGCGAGTTTGGCGTTCTTCGCATCGGTACCGAACAGGCCACCGAACCAGTAGCCGTCGGTCGCGACCGCCATCCGGCCCGCCTGGAACGTCGGGCCATCCCACCCGTTCGGGTCGGGGTTGAGCACGGTCGGGCCGATGCCGGCCTTGGCGTAGTCGAGGTACCAGGTGATCGCGCGCAGCGCTTCCGGACTGGTCAGGTCGACCGAGGCGAGGTCGTCGGCGAGCACCTTCCCACCGGCCGAAGCAGTCATCCCGCAGAGCGTGATGAACACGCTCAAGCCGTTCGCGTTCAGGCCGTACGCACTGACCTTCGCTCCTTGCCGCTTCGTCAGCCGCTTGCCGAGGTCGAGCAGTTCGTCGAACGACAACGGCTCGGCCGAGGTCGGATGCGGCACCTTCGCGGCGTCGAACAGCGCCGAGTTGTACCAGAGCATGGCGTCCTGGGAGTAGTCCTTCGCGAACCCGTACCGCGGGCCCGAGCCCTGCTTCTGGCCGTCGAACCGCCACAGGTCGTTCACCGGGTCGATGTCGTCGGCCTTGATCAGCGTGCTCTTCGCGAAGTACGGATCGAGGTCCTCGGCGACCTGCCGCGCCGCGAGGTACGCCGTGTCCGTCGCACCCATGCCGCGAACGACGTCCGGCGGGTTGCCGCTGGCCAGCATGGCGGTCAGCTTGGTCAGGTCGTACTCGACCGTCTTCACGGTGATGCCGAGCGCCTGCCCGGCCGCCTTCGCCTCCTTCGGGCCGAACTCGCCCGACTGGGACATGACGGTCACCGTCCCCTTGGCGGCCGAGCCTGAGGCGACGGCGGCCGGGGTGTTGGTGGAGGACGCCGGCGAGCAACCGACTGCGAGCGCACCGCCTGCGGCCGCGCCGCTCAGCGCCAGGAACCGGCGGCGGGAGAGCCCTGGGTTCGTAGTGGTCATGGCCAACCTCTCAATCTGAAGTTTCTGGATCGAAGAGCCGGCAGACCGGGCCGGAGGAAGGCCCGGCCCGGTCTGCCAGCGCTTCGCTGTCGTCCTCGGGGCGGTAGCGGAGCTCGTGCCGCGCCGAGGTGATGTCCCAGTGGTTTCGAGTGTTCGCGGAGACGCCGAAATGCACGCCGTACCGCTCGCCGGTCTGCAAGGCAGCGAGCACCAAGCGGCCGGCGTCGTCGTCGGACAGCCACTGCCCGAGGTAGCGCCGTTCGGTCGGCGCCCAACCGGTCAGGCCGAGCCGCAGACAGGTGACGGACGCGCCGGTGCGTTCCGCATGCGTCCGGCCGAGCGCCTCCAGCACGACCTTGCCGAGCCCGTACGGACAGCACGGGCGCGGGTCGAGCCGTGGATCGACCGGCCAGTGCGCCGGCCGGTTGTACTCCCCCAATGCGTGCAGCGAACTAGCCAGCACCAGCTTCGGTACGGCGTGGGCCGCGGCGGACTCGAGCACGGTCTGGGTCGTCCGCACGTTGGCGGCGTACACGCTGTCCCAGGTCTGCCAAGGACTGCTGTTCGCCGCCAGGTGCAGGGCCGCGTCCGCTCCCGCGAACACCCGGTACGCCGTCTCGGGATCACCGATGTCGGCTTGGACCACCTCGTCGGTCGGCGCGGTCGGCGTGGCCCGATCGACCAACCGAAGCCGGTAGTGCTTCCGCAGCCACGGCACCAGCACCGTGGCGACGCGCCCCAGCCCGCCGGTGACCACCAGCAGCGGCGCACGGTCGTTCCGCACAGCGTCCATGTCGTCATCCAGGTCGCCGGGCCCGGGACGGATGCCCGAACTGTGGCGAAATTGTTCGAGCACTTACCGGTCTGTGTCAAGAGTGTGAACACACAATGTCCGTTTTGTTGACGACGAGACGGCGCTCCATCGATACTCGTCCCGTGGCTGCGAAGGAGACCGGATCACTGCGAGCGCTGCGGCGCACCAACTCCGAACGGATGCTGTCCGCCCTGATGGAGCACGGGGCGTTGCACCGGGCCGAGCTGGCGCGCATCTGCGGCGTGTCCCGGACGACCGTGTCCACGATCGTGGCCGACCTGATCACCGGCGGCGTCGTGATCGAGGTCGTCGGCGACCAGGTGGCGCAGGCCGGCATCGACGCTTCCGAGGTCGACGGCCGGGCCCGCGGCTTCCTGCGGGCCAACCCGGCTTCCGGCACAGCCGCCGGGCTGGACTTCACCCTCGAACGGGCGTGGTGTCACCTCACCGACCTGTCCGGACGGACGCTCGCCAGCGAAGGCGCTACCGCCGCTCGCGACACCCCATGGCAGGAGCGGCTCACCGCCGGACTCACCCTGCTCGACGACTTGCTCGGCCGCGCCGGACTCGACCGGGACAGCCTGGTCGGCGTCGCCATCGGGGTCCCCGGGCCGATCGACCTGCAGACCGGCGTGGTCGGTCCGTCGTTGCCGGGCCAGGCGTGGGCCGGGGTGAATGTCGCGGCCGAGTTCCGCCGGCATCTCGCCGTACCGGTGCTGGTGGACAACAACACCCGCCTGGAGGCGGTCGCCGAGTTCACCTGGGGCGCGGGCCGGGCTGCGCGTGACGTGCTGTATCTCGGGCTGTCCACCGGCATCGGCTCCGGATTGCTTGTCGACGGCAACCTTCATCACGGGGGCGCGCGTGGTGGCGGCGGCGAGATCGGCCACCTGTCGGCGGACTCGACCGGCGCGGTCTGCCCGTGCGGGAATCGTGGCTGCCTGGTGCAGTACGCGTCGCTGCCCGCCGTACTCGCTGCTCTTGCGCCGGTGCTCGGCATGGACGCCGGCCTCGACGACCTGCTCGCAGCCGCCGCGGACGGTCAGCCGGACACCGTGCGGGTGTTGCGCGAGGCCGGGGAGCTGACCGGGCGGGTGCTGGCGAACATCTGCAACCTGCTCAACCCCGAGCGGATCATCGTCGGCGGTGAGCTCGCCCGTGCCGGCGACCTGGTGCTGGAGCCGATCCGCGCCACCCTGCGCCGGACCGCGATGGCCCTCACCCGTGACGTCGAGGTGGTCGCCGCGGAGCTCGACCTCGGCGCCCGCGCGGGCGCGTCCGGCGCCGCCGCCCTGGTACTGCGCCAAACCGACCAGCTGGTCACCTCCCTGTTGACCAGCACGGACCTCCGAGCAAACGAGGCAATGTGAAGATCGTCGGATACGAGACGTTCCTGGTGGCGCCGCGGTGGCAGTTCCTGCGGATCGATACCGACGAAGGGATCTGCGGCTGGGGTGAGCCGATCGTCGAGGGGCGGGCGGAGGCGGTCCAGGGCGCGGTCGCGGCGTTGATGGAGTACCTCGTCGGTTCTGATCCGCTCCGGATCGAGGATCACTGGCAGACCATGGCCAAGGGTGGTTTCTACCGTGGCGGTCCGGTGCTGTCGAGCGCGTTGGCCGGCATCGACCAAGCCCTGTGGGACATCAAGGGCCGCTACCACGAGACTCCCGTGCACGAGCTGCTCGGCGGTCCGGTCCGCGATCGGGTGCGCATCTACACCTGGGTCCACGGCAGCGACAACGCCCGACTCGTCGACGAGGCACAGGCCAAGGTGGCCAAGGGCTTCACGGCCGTCAAGCTCAACCTCTCCGAGGCTCTCCCGCCGATCCCGACGGCCGCTCAGCTCCGTGCCGCGGTGAGCCGGGTCGAGGCGTTGCGCGAGGCGCTCGGCGACGGTGTCGACATCGCGCTCGATTTCCACGGCCGGTTCAGTACTGCGGCCACCCGCCAGATCCTGCCGTTGCTCGAGCCGCTGCTGCCGATGTTCGTCGAGGAGCCGGTGCTGCCCGAGTTCGCCCGGGACCTGCGCCGGATCACCGAGTCGACCAGCATCCCGATCGCGACGGGTGAACGGCTCTACTCCCGCTGGGACTTCCGCGACGTGCTGACCACCGGCATCGCGGTCGCCCAACCGGACATCTCCCACGCGGGCGGCATCTCCGAGGTCCGGCGGATCGCCGCCATGGCCGAGGCGTACGACGTATCCGTCGCACCACACTGCCCGCTGGGCCCGATCACGCTGGCGGCCAGCCTGCAGATCGACCTGGCCATACCGAACTTCCTCATCCAGGAGCAGAGCCTCGGTATCGAGTACGGCGGCGGCAACGCGCTGCTCGACTACCTGGTCGACCCGCAGGTCTTCTCGTTCGTCGACGGCCACATCGAGCGACCCACCGGTCCCGGTCTGGGCATCGTGGTCAACGAGGACGTCGTACGCGCCGCTGCCGCCGAAGGTCACACCTGGCGATCACCGGTACTGCGGCACGACGACGGCTCCTTCGCCGAATGGTGACGGCGCAACTCACCCAATCACCGAGCAGCGTGCGGTGGTTGCGGCTTACCTAGGTGGCATGCGGAGGGCGCCGTCGAGGCGGATGACCTCGCCGTTGAGGAGTTGGTTGTCCAGGATGTGGCGCACCAAGGCGGCGTACTCAGCGGGGCGACCCAGGCGGGACGGGTGCGGGACCTGCTGCTCCAGCACGGCGCGGGTCTCCTCGGGAAGGCCGGCCAGCATCGGGGTCTCCATCGTGCCCGGAGCGATGGTGACCACGCGGATGCCCTTGTCCGCAAGGTCTCGGGCCGCGGTCAGGGTGAGGCCGACGATGCCGCCCTTGCTGGCCGCGTACGCCGCCTGCCCGACCTGACCGTCGTACGCCGCGATCGACGCTGTCATCACCACCACACCGCGGTCCCCGTCGTCGCCGGGCTCGGACGCGATCATCCGCTCGGCGGCCAGCCGGAGCACGTTGAAGGTGCCGATCAGGTTGACCTCGATCACCTGCCGGAACGTTGCCAGCGGCAACGGACCCTTGCGGCCGACGACCCGGCCCGGGGTCGCGATGCCGGCGCACGTGACCACCACCCGCAGCGTCCCGAGGGCCGCGGCCGCATCCAGCGCGGCCGCGACCGCGGTTTCGTCGGTGACGTCGGCCGGGGCGAACACGACCCGGTCGCCCAGCTCGTCCGCGACCGCCTTGCCCGCCGAGGACGGCAGGTCGACGATCACGACCCCCAGTCCGTGGGCGGCGAGCCGGCGTACCGTCGCCTCTCCGAGCCCCGATCCACCACCGGTGACCAGAGCGACGTCGGACGGGCCAAACTTCATGAAACGCTCCTGAGTAGGTCGCGGCTGATGACGAGCCGCTGGATCTGGTTGGTTCCTTCGAAGATCTGGGTCACCTTGGCCTCGCGCATGTACCGCTCGGCCGGGAACTCGCGGGTGTAACCGTACCCACCGAGCACCTGGACCGCGTCCGTGGTGACCTTCATCGCGGCGTCGGTACAGATCAGCTTGGCGATCGCCGCCTGCTGGGTGAACGGCCGGCCGAGGTCACGCCGGCGCGCGGCCTGCAGGTACGTCGACCGGGCCGACTCGACCGCGGCGGCCATGTCGGCGAGCAGGAACTGCACCCCCTGGAAGTCCGCGATCGGCTGCCCGAACTGCTGCCGCCCCTTCGCGTACGACGCGGCGACCTCGAGTGCGGCCTGGGCCAGTCCGGTCGCGCACGCGGCGATCCCGAGCCGGCCGGAATCCAGCGCGGACAGCGCGATCCGCATGCCCTGACCCTCCGCACCGATCAGGTTCGCCGCCGGGATCCGGACGTCGTCGTAGTTGACCAGCGTGGTGGTCGATCCGGTCAGGCCCATCTTCCGCTCGGGCGCGCCGAAGCTGAGCCCCTCGGCCGACGCCGGGACGTGGAAGGCGGAGATGCCGTGCTTCGGGTCGTCCGAGGTACGCGCGAAGGTCGTGTAGAAGTCGGCGTGTGAGCCGTGGCTGATCCACGCCTTGGTCCCGCGCAGGACGTACTCGTCGCCGTCGCGGACCGCTCGCGTGGTCATCCCGCTGATGTCGGAACCGGCTTGCGGCTCGGACAGCGCGTACGCACCGAGCAGCTCGCCGCCGATCATGCCGGGCAGCAACCGGGCGCGCTGCTCCTCGGCGCCGAAGGTGGCCAGTCCGTAGCTGGTCATCGTGTGCACCGAGACCCCGACGCCCACCGACATCCAGGCGGCGGCGATCTCCTCGAGCATCTGCAGGTACACCTCGTACGGCTGCTCGGCGCCGCCGTACTGCTCAGGGTAGGGCAGGCCGAGCAGGCCGGCCTTGCCCAGCGTGCGGAACGCGTCCCGCGGGAACGTCTCGCTCTCCTCGGCCCGGGCGGCGTGCGGCGCGAGCTCGTGTTCGCACAGGTCACGCACCAGGGCGAGCAGCTCAATGGATTCTTCGGTCGGCAGGAGACGATCGACAGCCATCAGGTACCCCTCTCAACGGCTGACGAAATGATACTACGGATGATACTGAGGACCATACGCCAGTATCGTTCTATGCTGTCTCGATATGACAACAGTCGTGCCGGGGCGCCGTACCCGCAGGCAGTCCGAGCTGCTCGACCGGCTCTTGGTCCTGTTCCTCGAACAAGGCTTCAGCCGGTTCACCCTGGACGACCTGGCCGCCGAGCTGCGCTGCAGCAAGACGACCCTGTACGCACTCGCGCCGAGCAAGGAACAGCTCGCCGTCGAGGTGGTGAAGCACTACTTCAAGAATGCCACCGCCCAGGTCGAATCGGCCGTCGCCCGGCAGACCCGGCACGACCGGCGGATCGCGGCGTACCTGAACGCGGTCGCGGACGCGCTCCGGCCGGCCAGCCGGACCTTCCTCGACGACGTGGCCACGTTCGCGCCGGCCCGGTCGGTGTACGAGCGGAACACCCGGATCGCGGCCGACCGGGTCCGGACGCTGATCGAGGACGGCATCAACAACAAGATGTTCCGGCAGGTCGACATCGCGTTCGCGGCCGAGATGATCGCGCACACCATGCAGGCGATCCAGCGCGGTGACATCGCCCGCCGGACCGGCCTGAACGACGCCGAGGCCTACCGCGAACTCGCGTCCTTCGTCCTGCACTCACTCCGCCTGGACTGACCTCGGCGGACGCTTAGACTTCCTCAACTAGACATTCAAGTCCTGAAGCTCATCAGAACCGCACGCCCCGGAAGGCTGATGGCCATGAAATCCTCCACATTCCGACGCTCCGCGGCCGTCTTCGCCGCCGCGGCGCTGACGCTGGCCGCCGCCGTACCGGCCAAGGCCGATCCGGTGAAGCCACCGCGGCTGTCCGCGCAGGCGATCACCTCCGCCCTGAACGAACAGGTGAACACCCCGGGCACCGCCTGGATGACCAAGCCGGACGGCACGGTCCTGGTGTCCTACGACTCCACCGTCACCGGCAGCAAGCTGACCGCGCTGACCAACGTGACCAAGCGGCTCGGCGAGGGCATCACCGTCGAGAAGCTGCCCGGCAAGCTGACCAAGTACATCAGCGGCGGCATGGCGACGTACGGCGGTGACGTCAGGTGCACAGTGGGCTTCAACGTCCAGCGGCGCGGGAAGTACTACTTCCTCACCGCCGGACACTGTGGCGTCGAGGCCACCCAGTGGTACCAGGACGCCCAGCACACCGTCTTCACCGGCACGGTGCATCAACCCAGCTACCCCTGGAACGACTACTCGCTGGTCGTCTACCGCACCGGTATCAAGCCGCCGGGCGGCAGCGTGTACCTCTACAACGGGCACTCGCAGGACATCACCACGGCGATGAACCCGGGCGTCGGGCAGTACGTGTACCGCAGCGGCTCCACCAGCGGCCTGCACAGCGGCCGGGTCACCGGGCTGAACGCGACGGTGAACTACGGCGACGGCCGGGTGGCCGGCCTGATCCGTACCAGCGTGTGCGCGGAGCCGGGCGACTCGGGCGGGCCGCTGTTCTACCGGCAATGGGCCTTCGGACTGACCTCGGGCGGCTCCGGCGACTGCAAGTCGGGCGGCGTCACCTACTTCCAGCCGGTCGTCGAGGCCCTCAAGGCGTACGGGGTCTCCGTCTACTGAGTGCAGGTTTCCCCTACTCTCCGAGTTTGCCTGAATACTCAGGGAGAGAGTGGGTAAGGGTGGTCACGGTTGAAGTCAAGGACGCACCCGCCCCGAGCGCGTCCTCATCGTGAGGAGGCTGAAACCGTGACATTTTCGCCTATTCGCCGTACCGCTGCGATCCTGGCCGCCGCCGGGCTCGCTGCCGCCGGACTGCTGGCCACCCAGGCCTCGGCCGCGCCGATCACCCCGTCGACGCTGTCGGCATCCGCCATCACCGCGACCTTGAACAAGGACGCGGCCATCCCCGGCACCGCCTGGCAGACGAACCCGGACGGCCGGATCATCGTGTCGTATGACGACACGGTCACCGGCTCGAAGTTGTCGGCGCTGTCCGGTGTGACCAAGCAGTTCGGTAGCCGGGTCACGCTGGAGAAGATCTCCGGCAAGCTGACCAAGTACATCGCCGGCGGAGACGCCATCTACGGCGGGCAGTACCGCTGCTCGCTCGGCTTCAACGTCCGCAGTGGCAGCACGTACTACTTCCTGACCGCGGGTCACTGCGGCAACATCGCGTCCAGCTGGTACTCGAACTCGAGCAAGACCACGCTGCTCGGGACGACCTACGGGTCGAGCTTCCCGGGGAACGACTACGCGATCGTGAAGTACAGCACGTCGTACACGAACCACCCCGGCACGGTGGATCTGTACAACGGTTCCTCGCAGGACATCACGTCCGCCGGCAACGCCAGCGTCGGCCAGGCGGTCAAGCGCAGCGGTAGCACCACCGGTGTGCACAGCGGCAGCGTCACCGGCGTCAACGCGACGGTGAACTACGCCGAGGGCCAGGTCTCCGGCCTGATCCGCACCAACGTCTGCGCCGAGGGTGGCGACTCCGGCGGTGCCCTGTTCGCAGGCAGTGTGGCCCTCGGCCTCACCTCCGGCGGCTCCGGCAACTGCTCTTCCGGTGGCACCACCTACTTCCAGCCCGTCACCGAAGCCCTTTCCCGCTACGGCGTCAGCGTCTACTGACACCCAACACACAACGGCGCCCCGGACCACCTGGTCCGGGGCGCCGTCCTCGTTGTGCTCAGCCCGCGCGGCGGCGGGAGATTTCGTAGAGGGCTACGCCGGTGGCGATGCCCGCGTTGAGGGACTCGGTGGCGCTGGTCATCGGGATCGAGACGATCAGGTCGCAGTTCTCGCGGACCAAGCGGGCCAGACCCTTGCCTTCTGAGCCGACGACGAGGACGACCGGCTCCGTGGCGGCTTCCAGGTCGGGGAGGTCCACCTCGCCGTCCATGTCCAGACCGATGACGAGCAGGCCGGCGTCCTTGTAGGACTTGAGCGCGCGGTTGAGGTTGGTCGCCCGCGCGACCGGAATCCGGGCCGCCGCGCCGGCCGACGTCTTCCACGCCGACGCCGACATGGACGCCGCGCGACGCTCCGGCACGAGTACGCCGTGCGCACCGAACGCCGCCGCGGACCGCGTGATCGCCCCCAGGTTGCGAGGATCGGTCACGCCGTCGAGCGCCACGATCAGCGGCACCTGTCCCGCGTCGTATGCCCGGGACAGCAGGTCGTCGGGATGCGCGTACTCGTACGGCGGGATCTGCACCGCGACACCCTGGTGGGCGCCACCGGCGGTGACCCGGTCGAGCTCGGTCCGCGGCACCTCGAGCACCGAGATGCCGTGCTCGACCGCGAGCAGCGTGGCCTCCCGCAGCCTGGCGTCCCGTTCGGTGCCCTCGGCAACATGCAGCGCGGCCACCGGGACCCCGGCCCGCAGGGCCTCGACCACCGGGTTGCGCCCGTACACCCACTCGGTACCCGAGTCGGCGGACTTGCGCGCCGGGCGGTTGCGCTCGCGCTCCTTGGCCCGCTCCTGAGCCTTCGCCCGCTTGTGCGCGGGGTGCTTGGTCCGGTCCACCGCCTTCGGCGTCGGGCCCTTGCCCTCCAGACCGCGGCGGACCCGGCCACCGGATCCGGCGGTCGGGTTCCCCCGCGGCTTCTTGCGGATGGCACCCTTGCGCTGGCTACTTCCCGGCACGTCAGCTTCCTTCGTCGGTGGTTGTCGGTGCAGAATCCCGGGCCGCGATCGACCAGCGCGGCCCCTGGGGGGTGTCCTCGACGACGACGCCGAGCGCCTTCAGCCGGTCGCGGATCGCGTCCGACGCGGCGTAGTCCTTGCGTTCCCGGGCGGCCTGCCGCTGCTCGAGCAGCGCCTTCACCAGCCCGTCGACGACCTCGGTGAGCTCGTCACCGGCCGCTGAGCGCGATGCCCACGGCTCTGCCAGCGGGTCCAGACCGAGCACGCCGAGCATCCCGCGCACGGAGGCCAGTGCCTCCCGCAGCGCGGCCGAATCGCCGTCGGCGACCAGCTTGTTCCCGTCCCGCACAGTGTTGTGCAGTACGGCGACCGCCGCCGGTGTCCCGAGGTCGTCGTCCATCGCGGCCACGAAGTCCGCCGGCAACTCCACCGACGGCTCGACTCCGCCCGTCACCTCGTGGGCCCGGGCCACGAAGCCCTCGATCCGCTGGAAGCTCGTCGAGGCCTCATCCAGCGCACCGAACGAGAACTCCACCACGGACCGGTAGTGCGACTGGACCAGGTAGTACCGCAGCTCGATCGGCCGCACCCGCTGGACCACGTTGCGCACGATCGCGCCGTTGCCCATGGACTTGGACATCTTCTCGCCGGCCGCGGTGACCAGCGCGCTGTGCATCCAGAACCGGGCGAACTTCTGCCCGACCGCGGTCGACTGGGCCAACTCGTTCTCGTGGTGCGGGAAGCGCAGGTCCAGCCCGCCGCCGTGGATGTCGAACTCGTCACCCAGGTACTTGCCCGCCATAGCTGAGCACTCAAGGTGCCAGCCCGGGCGACCGCGGCCCCAAGGCGTCGGCCAGGAGGCCGTCCGCGGCGTGTCCTCGGTGTAGCCCTTCCACAGCGCGAAGTCACGCGGGTCCCGCTTGCCGCGTGGGTCCGCGTCCTCGGCGGCCTCCATGTCCTCGATCTTCTGGTGCGACAGAGCGCCGTACGCCGGCCAGGACTTGACGTCGAAGTAGACGTCGCCGGAACCGTCCGGAGCGACGTACGCGTGCCCGCGCTCGATCAGCTCGCCGATCATCTCCAGCATCTCGGGGATGTGGCCGGTGGCGCGCGGCTCGTACGTCGGCGGGCGGCAGCCGAGCACGTCGTACGCCCAGTGCAGCTCGCGCTCGAACTCGTAGGCGTGCGCCCACCACGGGACGTCCCGGTCGGCCGACTTGGCCAGGATCTTGTCGTCGATGTCGGTCACGTTCGCGATCACGGTGACCCGGTAGCCCGAGCGCTCGAACCAGCGCCGCAGGACGTCGAAGACGACCTCCTTGTAGATGTGCCCGACATGCGGGGCACCCTGCACCGTCAGCCCACAGTGGTAGATCCCGACCTGGCCCGGGTGGACCGGCACGAAATCCCTCACTGCTGCTGTCGCGGTGTCGTACAAGCGAAGTGTCACCGGTCAAGGGTAACGGGAACTGACACCCCCTCTTGACAAAATATCCGCAGCGACGCTCACCAGGAGGACTTCCTTGTCGAACCAAGGGCCGTACGGACCGCCAGCAGGGCAGTACCAGGGGCCGCCACCCCCGCAGTACAGGCCCCCGCAGTACGGTCCCCCACCGGGCGGTCCGCAGTACTGGGCCCCGCCGCAAGGTCCACCTCAAGGCCCGGGTTTCGGCTGGGGATCGAACGGGTTCCCGCCGCCGCCCAAGAAGAAGGGCAAAGCCGCCTGGGTGATCGTGCCGATCGTGGTGATCGGCCTCGCCGTCGTCGGGTTCGGGGTGCTCAGCTCGATCCTGAAGCACAACGGCGACGACGACTACACGCAACCGGAGCCGACGTACTCAGCGACCGAGGAGCCGACGTCCAGTCCCACCACCGAGGAACCGACCGCGCCCGCCACCACCCGGACGACCCAGCCGCAGCCGACGAAGACCACGCCGCCGCCTCCGTCGGACACCGTCATCGTCGCGAAGAACCGGTTCTACAAGACCGGCGTACAGAAGACGGTGAACTGCCGGGAGTCGGGCGCCCGTGCCAACAGCGCCACGAACGCGCGCAAGTACTACAACTCGGTCCTGGCCTGCCTGGTCCGCGCCTGGCCGAAGCAGGTCACGCTGGCCGGTGCGCGGTTCGTCCCACCGCACCTGGTCGCTTTCTCCGGGACGGCCACGTCCCCGTGTGGCGGCAACTCGCCGAGCTCCTTCTACTGCTCGACGAACCGGACCATCTATATGGACACGAACAGTGACCTGCGTTGGTACCAGATGTACCTGAGCTACAACAACCGGACGCAGGCGATGGCCTGGTTGCGGGCCGAGATGACGGACACGGTCGCCCACGAGTTCGGGCACCACATCCAGAACATGACCGGCATCCTCGAGGCGACGTACAACCTGCGGTACGAGTTCAGCGGTGACAAGTCGCTGGAGATGAGCCGCCGGCTGGAGATCCAGGCGACCTGTTTCGGCAACGTGTTCATGGGTGCGAACAAGAGCAGCTACGGGATGACCGGGCTGCTGAAGTCGCAGCTGGACTACCTGCACTCCCACCAGGGCGACGAGTACATGACGCAGCGGGACCACGGCAGCCGGGCGATCATCCCGCGCTGGGCGAACGCCGGTTTCGTCACCCGGAACCCGGGCTCCTGCAACACCTACACGGCGTCCCCGAAATTCGTACGGTAAATACTCACCATTCGACTCAGATTGAGTGGTTGATTCTTACCAAAGCCGGGTAAAACCTCCGCCGAGCGCTCTGTCCGCCCCTCATCGCTCCGTGGAGGTCCACCGTGAAGTCCGCCCTTTTCACGGGTGCCGCCGTCACTCTTGGCCTGCTTCTGGCCTCGATCGGCTCCGCCCAAGCCAGTTCCGCCGATTCACCCGCATCACATCAGCCCACACCCCAGGCCCGTCAGCACGGCATCGACAAGGCCGGCGACGCCTACATGGGGTGGCTGACGAACACCACGACGGCAGCCGCCGCGCCGGCCGTCATGGCACCCACCGCGTCCGTCGAAGGCATCGACGTCTCCAGTCACCAAGGCAACGTCAACTGGGCCGCGCAGTGGAGTGCCGGCAAGCGGTTCGCCTACACGAAGGCGAGCGAAGGCAACTACTACACGAACCCGTACTTCGCCCAGCAGTACAACGGTTCGTACAACGTCGGGATGATCCGCGGCGCGTACCACTTCGCCACGCCGAACGACTCCAGCGGCGCCAACCAGGCGAACTACTTCGTCGACCACGGCGGAGGCTGGTCCCGCGACGGCAAGACCCTGCCGGGTTCGCTCGACATCGAGTACAACCCGTACGGCGCGACCTGCTACGGACTCAGCCAGGCCGCGATGGTCAACTGGATCCGCGACTTCCTCAACACCTACAAGGCCCGCACCACCAGGGACGCGGTGATCTACACCAACCTCGACTGGTGGAGCCGGTGCACCGGTAACAGCACCGCGTTCAACGCCACCAACCCGCTCTGGGTGGCCCGCTACGCCTCGGCGCCGGGGACCCTGCCGGGCGGCTGGCCCTTCTACACGATCTGGCAGTACAGCTCGAGCCCGATCGACCAGGATCGGTTCAACGGCGACCAGTCCCGATTGGTTGCCCTCGCCAACGGGTGAGGCTGCGGTTTATTGGGTTGCGGCGGTCTCGTAGTCTCGATCGGTGAGCTTTTCGCTGCCGATCGAGACCGACCGCCTGACCCTTCGCCGCTACCTCGACTCCGACTACGACGACCTGCTCGAGCTGCAATCCAGTGTGGATGTCACCAGGTTCTTGCTGTACGACCCGAAGACGCCCGAGCAGGTGCGGGAATCCCTCGCCGGCCGGCTGGCCGACGTACCGATGGACACCGACGGTCAGGCGCTCACCGTCGCCGCGATCCAGCGGGAGACCGGCCGGCACGTCGGCGAGGTCACCCTGTTCATGAACAGTGTCGAGCACCGGACCGGGGAGGTCGGGTTCGTGTTCCATCCGGAGTTCCACGGCCGCGGGTTCGCCGCGGAGGCCTCGGTCGAGCTGCTCCGGCTCGGATTCGAACAGCTCGGCATGCACCGGATCATCGGCCGGCTGGACGGCCGCAACACCAGCTCCGCGAACCTGCTCAAGCGCCTCGGCCTGCGCCAGGAGGCGCACTTCGTGAAGAACGAGTTCCTCAAGGGCGAGTGGACCGACGAGTTGGTCTTCGCCATGCTCGCCGACGAGTGGAAGCTGCGTCAGTCTTAGATGGGCTCGTAACTATTTGACCCTCTAGACCACAAGCGCGGCACGCGTTCACCGCGACAGCCGCGGTCGGCGGGTCTACCGTCGATTTCATGACCACCGCCCGTTCCGTCACCGCCCTGATTCTCGGTGTGGTCGTGCTGAGCGCCGGCTCCCTGCCGACCGAGGCCGTCAAAGCAGCCCCACCGCGTCAGATCGCCTACCGCACGTGGACGTCGACCAGCGACTTCCTCACCGGTGCCCTGTCCGGCACCACCGTCACCGACGGCGCCCTCACGTTCGGTACGTCGACCGGCACCACGTCGTACGTCGATCCGTTCGGGGACGGCACCGCCAAGAGCTACGAGCAGACCAGCTGGGTCTCGCCGCACGTCAGCACCGGGTTCGGGCTGACCGAGCTCGTCGCCTCCTGGAACGCGACCACGCCGCCCGGCACCTGGGTCGAGGTCTCCATGGCCGGTACGACGAATGCCGGCACCGCCACCAAGTGGTACGTGCTCGGCCGCTGGTCCGGCGGTGACGACACCGCTGCCGGCGACATCCACCGCACGTCGGTCCCGAGCCAGGGCGACGCGAACGGATCCGTTGCCGTCGACACCTTCGTGGCCGCGAGCGGAGCCTGGCTGGATCGCTGGCAGCTCAAGGTCACCTTGTACCGGTTGAGTGGTACGACGCAGTCGCCGGCGGTCCGGTCCGTCGGTGCGATGGCGTCCCGGCTGCCCGATGACAAGAAAGTTGCCGCAAGCCCCCTTGGCGGTGCGGAGGGTGTCGTCCTGGACGTACCGACGTACTCGCAGGAGACGCATCTCGGCCACTATCCACAGTGGGACGGCGGTGGCGAGGCGTGGTGCTCGGCAACCTCGACCGCGATGGTGCTCGACTACTACGGCGCCGGCCCGACCCCTGCCGAGACCGCGTGGGTCGATCCGTCCGACGCCGACCCGCAGGTCGACCACTCGGCCCGATCGGTCTTCGACTACTCCTACGACGGCGCCGGGAACTGGCCGTTCAACACGGCGTACGCCGGCTCCCGCGGAGTGGACGGGTTCATCACCCGGCTGCGATCACTGACCGAGGCGGAGCAGTTCATCAAGGCGGGGATCCCGCTCGTGGCGTCGCTGTCGTTCAAGAAGGGCGACCTGCCCGGCGCCGGCTACGGGACCAACGGGCACCTGATGGTGATCGTCGGCTTCGACCAGGCCGGGAACGTCGTCGTGAACGATCCGGCGTCACACCTGATCCCGAGCAACGGCCAGGTGCGGACGACGTACGACCGGGCCGCCTTCGAGAACGCGTGGGTGCCACATTCCGGTGGACTCGTGTACGTCATCCACCCGGAAGGCATGCCGTTGCCTGCGCCTTCGGATCCGCAGCACAACTGGTAAGCAGCCTCAGCGGGCGAAGAGTGCACCCGTGAGGTTGGTGGTGAGGTTGCGGAGCGAGTCCGGCAGGTACTGCAGGTGCCAGCCACGCGGTCCGCGGTACCACGTGAAGCCCTCGTCCTCCTGGTCCGGCGTGGAGTCGGTCGCGACCAGTGCGTCGATCCAGCGCTCCGATCCGCCCAGCACAACGGCGTACGGGAGAGCGCGTGAGCAGAGCTCGGCGTGCTGGTCGATCGGCAGCTCGCTGACGTCCATCTCGAGCAGCTCACCGCGGATCGCGGCGACCTGACCGAGGACGCGGCCGGCGGCCGGAGCCTTGGCCGGCATGTAGCGCCCGACCACAATCAGGCCGATGCCGACCAGGGTGACCGCGACTCCGACCAGACCCCAGGTCGACAGCAGCGCGAGGACAACGGTGAGGACAACGCCCAGCACGGTGGCGCCGATGCCGATCGTCGCCCACAGCGAGCGAGTGCGGTCCGGGCGCTCGTTGAACCAGCCGCGCTTGACCACTCCGTCGTACAGGGCGTCCTGGACCTGGGCGAGGTTCGCCCGCACCTGGCGGCCGAGCTCGGAGACCAGCACCGAGTCCGAGTCACCGAAGATCGCGCGGATCAGGACGTTCTCGTACCGGTGCAGCTCCTCCGAGGGCGCGTTCGCGACCCGGCGCAGCTCCCAGTCCGGCCGTGCGTACTCGGTCTGGTGCTCGAGCTCGATGATCGTGAGGTGCCCGCGGACGGCCAGGTCGATGATCGTCGCGGTGACATCGACAGGGTCGATCCGCTCGTCGATCAGCGTGCCGACCTCGCCGGGCCGCAGGTCCGACGGCGGCGTGAAGTCGATCCGGGTGTCGGTGCCGAGACTGAACAGCGACGCCGGTACGACGCGCCGCGGGTCGACCCGGTCCCGGCCGCGGACCCGGTAGAGCACGAGCAGCGCGATCACACCGAGCAGCAGGATCGCCAGCGCGGTGAGCAGCTGGGCGGTGTCGGCGGAGAACGCGCGCTTGAACGTCTTGCGGTACTCGACGATCGAGTTCGCGGCGATCTCGCCCTCGGGGAAACCGATCGTCATCCGGACCGTGTTGCCCGGCGGCAGCCCCTGCTGCTGGAACGTCGGACCGGACGTCTCACCGATCTGCGCCAGCGTGCACGGGGTGTTGCTGTCGATCGCTCCGGCGAAGCAGGAGACGTGCGAGACCTCAGGGGTGCTGAAGATGATGTTCGCCTGCTGGACGGTCAGGTTGATGCCGGTCAGCGGGGCGAACCGGACCTCGGTGCCGTTCAGCGTCTTCGCGACCGCGCCCTTCACCGTGTAGGTGAAGTTCAGTTCAGTGTTGCCGCTGACGTCCGCGACCGCCACCGAGGTGACGTCGCCGTCGGTCTTCACCTCGGACTGCTTGTCCTGGCCGCCGGACTTGACCTGCAGGTCCGAGATCTCCTGCACGTGGTCCACGTCGTCGGGCTGGTGGTCGCGGGTGACGATGAACCGGGTGAAGGTCCCGGTCACGTTGCTCAGCTTCCAGGTCTCGGAGACCTTGAGCAGGCCGTCGCGCTCGACCCGGATCTGGCTGTCGAAGTTGGTGACCACCGGGTCGGCAGCAGCACCTGCGCCGGCCGCGGCGGCCGGGACAGCAGTCAGGCCGAGCAGGCCGAGGGCACACAGGGACAGCCCGAGGAGTCGTGAACGCATTGCCCAATCACACCGTAAAGAGAGGGTCAGGTTGACACGGGCACGATAGCCCCTGGCGAGTGTCAGGTAACCAGTGGGATCGGCGTCTTCGGTGTGTCAGGCAACCAACGGGGTCCGTCTGGGCCCGGATACTGGTCTACTGCGAACCGACTGGCCGGGGTGGCTAGCCTGGTGGGTCCCTGATCGCGCAAAGTATGTCCGGGGACTGCGCAGTTGTCCGGGGGGAAGAATCGACCTGGCGCGGCTTCGGCACCCCGAACAGCGCCGGATGCACCACGTTGACGGCTACACCCAGCAAGGTCGTGAGGAGTATCGATGTCGGACAGGAACCCACCGCCCCCGGGGAGCGAACCGGCTGACGGGGAGCAGCCGGCGGTCCCGCCGCAGCATGGTCCTGGCGAGGGCCGGCAGGGCCAGCCGGCCCAATGGTGGGTCGGGGAGGCCGAGGCCAAGCGCGAGTTCCAGGACCCGGCCACGGGCGAGCGCCCGCCGAACAACTGGTTCGGTGAAGGCTGGGCCAACCGCCGGCCGGAGAACCCCGACCAGCCGTCCACGTGGCAAACCAACCCGGAACAGTCCCGCCCGACCCCACCGCCGCAGGCCCGTCCGCAGCAGCAGTCCGGCCCACCGCAGTCCGGTGCCCAACAGTCCGGTCCACCGCAGTCCGGTCCGCGCCAGCCCGGTCCAGCCCAGCCGCGTCCATCACAGCAGGGCCGGCCGCCGCAGTCCGGTACCTGGCAGTCGCAGTCCAGTGCTTGGCAGTCGGCTCCGTCGCAATCCGGTCCGCCGCCTCAGCAGGGCGGGCCGCGCTCCGAGGACTCGTACCTGTGGGGCTCTCCGAACCAGCCCGGCCCCCAGCAGCCGGCCTCGCCGTGGAGCAACGCCCTTCCGCCACAGCAGCAGCGCGGACCCCGGCATGCGTCGGGCGGCGGTCAGCTCGGTCCGATGGGTCAGCGGGTGCAGCAGGCACCGAACTGGCAGTACCCACCGATCCCGATCCCGCAGCCACCCGGCGGGGGCGGACGGCGCCGGAAGCCGAAGAAGACCTCCCGCGGTCTCCTGATCGGTCTGGTCGTGCTCGCCGTACTGGTTGTCGGCTCCGGCATCACACTGCTCGTCCGGAACACCGGCAACGACGACCCGCAGGCGAAGGACTCCCCATCGGCGCCGACGTCGGAGACCACCTCCGCCACGCCGTCGGAGTCACCGTCGCCGACTGCGACCAAGCCACCTGCCCCGACAGCCGACGACGTCGTCAAGGCCAACAAGCTCTACACCGTCGGGCCGGTCTCGGCCTCGAAGTGCGTGGAGCCGGCGTTCGCGCCGGTCACCGTCACCGCGGCCAGGGCGTACTACACCCGCCTGCTGCCGTGCCTCAACCGAACCTGGCTGCTGGCGATGCAGAAGGCCGGTCTGCCGTTCCGCGCACCGAAGGCGGTCGTGTACATGGGCAAGCTGGCCTCCCCGTGCGGCATCCAGCGCAGCGCACGAGCGGCGTACTGCGCTGCGAACGAGACCATCTACCTGCCGTACGCGGTGGACAACGCGTACTACCGGTCCAACCCGATGTACACCCGCGCGATCATGCTCAACACGTTCGCCCATGAGTACGGCCACCACGTGCAGTACCTGAGCGGCATTCTCGTCTCCTCGGTGACTCGGGCGAAGTCGATGACGCCGAACCAGAAGCTGCAGGAGAGCCGTCGCCGGGAACTGCAGGCGACCTGCCTGGGCGCCGTGTACCTGGGCGCGAACGCGGTGTTCACGCCGATGCGTGACCCGCTGCTGGCCAACTGGAAGTTCCTGATCAGCCATACCGGCGACGACTACGCCCGTCCGCGCGTCCACGACCACGGCAACCGGGTGAGCAACTACCAGTGGTCGATCGCCGGGTTCAACAGCAAGCAGCCCAATTCCTGCAACACCTTCACCGCCGCGGACATCCGCGTGTCCTGACTCTCGTCAGAAGAGGCGGCGCGCTGTCGTCAGCGTGCCGCCGAACGCGGTGACGAAGTTGCTGAGCGACTCGCCGATGTCGGACAGGTGCCAGTTCTCCGGACCGGAGTACCAGCCGATGCCGGCGTCGGGGTCGGGGTCGTCATCGGTCGCGGCGATCTCCAGTGCCCATTTCTCGGTCAGCCCGAGGACAGCGGCGTACGGAAGGCAGCGGGACGCGAACTCGAGACGGTGGCTCTGCGGCAGGTTCGCCGACGTCTCGTCCACCAGGTACCGCTGCAGGCCGGCCACTCGGCCCAGTACGGCGGCTCCGCGCGCGGTGCGTGCCGGTGCGACCTGTCCGACCAGTGCGAGCACCAGACCGGCCGCCATCACCGCGAAACCGACCAGGCCGTACTTGCTGACGATCGCGAGCACGATGGTCAGTACAACGCCCGCCCCGAGCAGCACCACGCCCGCAGTGGTCCAGCGGTTCCGGACGGCGTCCGGACGGGTCGCAAACCAGCCTTGCGTGACCACATCGGCGTACAGTTGCTCGCGGACCAGGTTGAGCCGCGGCCGCAGCGACGGGCCGAGGTTGGACACGACCACCGCCTCGCCGTCGGCGAAGACCGCATCCAGCAGAGCCTTCTCGTACGGCAGCAGCTCGGGGCCACCCTGGTGCAGCCGGCGCAGCTCCCAGTCCAACCTGCCGAAGTGCGACTCCCGCGGCAGCTCGACGATGGTCAGGTAGTTGCGCACGGCAAGGTCCAGCAGCGTTGCAGTGATGTCGACCACGTCGGCCGTCTCGTCCACCACCGTGCCGACCTGGCCTGGCCGGATCCCATCCGGTGCGGCGAACTGCGGTCCGTCGGCACCGTCGAGCACCGGACGCTCCGGCGCACCGTCGCCCACCTTGGCGGCGTCACGGCCGCGGAAGAACCACAGCGCTACCGCACCGAGCAGTCCGATGCCGAACACGATCACTGCCAGGCCGATCGTGCTGGAGTCCGCGGTGAACGCACGGCCAAGCGTCCAGCGGGTCTGGAACTGCGCATTCGGCTGAACAGTCGCCTGGTCACTCAGTCCGGTCAGGACGGTCACCCGACCACCAGCCGGTACGCCGTTCTGCTCGATCTGCAACGCGGCGGACTCGGCCAGCTGCGACGACGTACACGGCATGCTCGAGCCGATCCTGCCGGCGAAACACGTGACCCAGGTGGCGAACGGGACGTTGACAGTCAGTTCGGCTTTCGGGATCGACGTACCGAAGCCCTGCACGACCGGCCAGCTCACCTCGAGACCCTCGGTGGAGTCGGCCACCACGTTGTCGACCGTGTAGCTGTAGACGATCTTCGACTGGCCCGACACATTCACAGTGAGCTTGCGGCCGTCGTCGGTGCTCTCGTTCTTCAATCCCTGTGCCGGTTGGCCGTTCACTGTGGCCGACACGTCGCTCAGACCATACGTGCGGTCCCGCTCGGCGTCGGCCCGAACCCGGGTGGCCAGCGTCCGGCTGAACGTCGTACCGCCGGCGGTCAGGTCGACCGTCTCCTTGACCTGCAGCCGGCCGTCCTTGGTGAGGGTCGCCTGGGCGGAGTACGCCGTGACCTGGTCGTCGGCGGCCTGGGCCGGCAACGTGCTCAAGGCAACAATCGGGGCGGACAAGGACATCAGCAGGGCGGCCGGCAGGAGGCGGCGCTTCAGTGACATGGGTCGAGAGTAGTCTCGTGCCGGTTCGTGCAGCGAACCCATGGAACCCAGCGGCAGGAGGCCGTACCTGTGAGCAGCCCGTACGGCTACGGCGGTCATCCGCCCGGCCCGCCTCCGGGTGTACTGCCACCGCCGCAGTCCGCGCCATGGCCACCTTCTGGGCAATATGGTCCGCCCCAGCGAGCGCCGTACCCGCAGCAGCAGTACCCAGGCCAGTGGGGCCAGCAGCCGTACTACGGCGGTCCGGGCCAGTTCAACGGGTTCCAGCCACCGAAGCGCCGGGGCAGTGCGGTCCGGGTCATCGTGTTGGCGTTCGTACTACTGATCTTCCTCGCAGTGTCCGTGGCCGTGCTCGGCTCGCTGCTGGGCACGAGCGACGACAACACCGCCCGGCCCGGGGTCACCGGTCCGTCGATCGTGCCGACACCCACCAGCAACCCGCAGAAGGGTACGGCGGAGGACTATCTGCTCAACGCCGACATCTACCGCACCGGTCCGCTGCCGGAGCAGAACTGCACGGCCGCGAACCTGGGCACCGGCAGCCTGGCGGCTCAAAAGGTCTACTACCAGAAGCTTTTCACCTGCCTGAACGACGCATGGCGGCCGATCTTCAAGGAACTCGGCCAGGACAAGCCGGACCCGGGTCTGGTCGTGTTCGACAAGCCGGTGACAACGCCGTGCGGCAGATTCGAGCCGCTGTCCGGCCGCGTACTCGCGTTTTATTGCTATGGCAACCAGGTGATGTACACCGACGTCAAGCAGATGAACCGCGCCTTCGGACCGCAGCATGACCTGGCGTACCTGATGACAATCGCGCACGAGTACGGCCACCACGTCCAAGGCGTCACTGGTCTCTTCTACGCCCGTGCGGTCTACCTGCAGGACCATCCGGATCAGCAACTGGAGAGCTCGCGCCGCAACGAACTGCAGGCCTCATGCTTCGGCGGCGTGTTCAGCAAGGCAGTCGAGAAGTCCTATCCGCTGACGAACCGGCTGGACGAGTTCAAAGAGCAGTCCAGCAACAGCTTCGGCGAATCGGCAGACACCCCCGAGGACGAGCGTACGCACGGCCTGGCAACCAGCCAGGGCTTCTGGATCCAGAACGGCTTCAACATCGGCGCCAACAAAGCCTGCAACACCTTCGCAGTATCAGCAGACCTAGTGAAGTAGCGGCTGACCGAACCAGGTAGTCAGAGCTTCTTGAAGCGTTGGCCCGTCGGTGCTTGCAGTCCAGACGATGCAAGCATCCGGACGGATCAGCAGTGCGTCAGCGGGCCGGTCTTCGGTCTTGGCAGTGTGGATGTCGACGCGGCCCTGCCACGGTTGAGCGATCTCCCGAAGATCCGCGCGATCCGCAAGGTCAAGGAAGACGGGCCGTGCGGTGCTCATGAGCTCCGCGACACTGGTGGTCCCCTGCTCGGTCAGCAACGTGAGATCGGGTACGAACGTGCCGAGCAAAGGATCCGCGCCCGCCACCGGGTACCTGATGTCGGTGCCCGCGATCATGGCTCCGATCCGACGCGCCGGCTGCTCGTCCGTGAGCAGCTCCTCGAAGACCTCCCGCAGCGCATCGGCGGCCGGGTCGAGCCCGCGCCTCAGCGCCACCTGCGCCTGGGTATGCCGGAGTGTGCGTGCGCCAGCCAGATGGCGCTCGGCGTGATAGGTGTCCAGCAGACCTGCCGGCGCCCAGCCGTTGACCGCCGCTGCCAGTTTCCACGCCAGGTTGACGGCGTCGAGCGTACCGGCGTTGATCGCAACGCCCGTGGCGGGGAACAGATGGGCCGCATCGCCGGCCAGGAAGATCCGCCCCTTGCCGTACTGCTCAGCCTGCCGGGCGTGAAAGGTGAAGCGCGACAGCCGACGCGGCTCTCCCAAAGGCAGATCCACCCCGAGCACGCGACGGATGCTGCCCTGGAACTCCTCCAGAGTCATCGGTACGTCGTCGTCGTAGTCGGTCAGATCGTCCTCGGTGGTGAAGACCGACAACTCCCCCTTGGCCATCGCCCCGAACGCGAACACACCTCGTTCCGTCCGGGTGAACCCCGCCGGAATCCGGCCCAGCCCAGCAACCTCCAGGTCCCCGTTGTCGAGCACAGTCACCTCATCCGGCAAGGTGACCATCCCAAGCCGGTTGACCTCCGGATAGGACGTACCGGCAAACGCGATCCCGGCCAGGTCACGGATCCGGCTGCGCGGACCGTCGCAACCCACGACGTAATGGGCGGTCACCCGGTACGGCCCGTCCGGACCGCGCACATCCGCGGTCACCGTGGCGTCGTCCTGCTCCACCGCGATCACTTCATGACCCCGTCGTACGTCGGCCCCGAGCTCGCGGGCACGCTCGTCGAGCAACCGCTCGAGCTGCGCTTGTGCGAGCGGCAGCGCGTGTAGTGGCGGATCCGGCAGGCGGCTGAGGTCCACATGCACACCGCCGAACGGGAAGCGGGGAGCCGGGATCGGGCCGCTGCAGGCCGCGGTGACCTTCTCCAGCTGGCCCCGATAGTGCAGCAGGTCCAGGATCTGCCCACCGAGACCACTGGCCTTCGGAGTCTCCCGGAACTCCGGCCGGCGCTCCAGGACCACCGCTCGTACGCCGCCCAGCCGCAGCTCACCGGCAAGCATCAGCCCGGTCGGCCCAGCGCCCACGATGATCACGTCGGCATCCATCACTCGCACGTCACAATCCCCGAAGTCGTCGTGTTTTCCGGCCACGGCGAGTGATTCTCCGCCATCCCCCGGGCCTTGCGGCAAGTCCCCCAGTACGCTATAAATTAGGCACGGCAGGGAGTTCCACTCCTCGCCGTTTTTTGTTGCCCATCGCAAACGTCCGATAACCGTTGGCTCGTCGGCGTACGCGGTGAAACGCTGGACCATGCACTACTGCCAGCTCTGCGACCCGCCCGTGACGCTGCTACCCGACGGTGACCGCGCGGTCTGTCCAGCCGGCCACTACAGCGAGCCGGCCAGACGACTGCCGCTGTACGTCGTGACCGGCGCATCGGGCGCCGGCAAGACGTCGATCTTCCCGTTCCTGGCTGCGGAACTGCCGGAGTACGCCGTCTTCGACGTCGACTGGCTCATCGACCCCATCGGCGTAGTCTGCGCCCCCGAACCGATCAACTGGGTCGCCTTCCGCGACGCCTGGCTGAGCGTCGCCCACGGAGTCGCGCAGGGCGGACGCGCGACGGTACTCCTGTCCACGTTCATGCCTGAGCAACTTGAAGACCTCCCCGCTCGGCGCTGGATCACTGACGTCCACTTCGCCCTCCTGGACTGCACCGATGCCGCCCGCGTGAGGCGTCTCAAGAGCAGACCTTCCTGGCGAGACCAGAACACCGACCGGCAGCTCTCCTTCGCCGCGTACCTCCGCACGCAGATCCCCACTGTCCTACAAACCGACGACGCCACCCCAGCGACCACCGCGTCAGCCATCGCCGAGTGGGTTCGACGCTGATGCCTATCAGGTTTGAGGAGCCGCGGCGATGTGACGTTTCCCCTTGTGGATAAGGGATTTTCCACCTTCGTGCAGTTGCACCCCACGGGTCCGATGCCTAGACTAGAACGCATGTTCGACGAAGATCTCATTGCGCTGTCGACGGCCGACCTGCTGGAGTCGGCCGCCGGGCACCGCGCCGAGGTCAATCGCGTCGAGGCCCGATTGCTCGTACACGCCCAGATCTTCGCCGACCGGCATCATCCCGACACCTGCCCATCCCGACCCGGCCGGCGATCCTGCGACGGCCGCGAACGAACCGTGGTCCTGGGCGGTGAGGGCTGTCCCGAGATCGTGGAGTTCGCCCCAGTCGAGTTCGGGGTCATGCTCGGCATCTCGGCCCGCGTGGCCGCCGATTACATCGGACAGGCGCTGGCGCTGCGACACCGCTTCCCGTTCACCTGGGCCCGCGTACTGAACGGCGAGGCGACGCCCTGGAAGGCCCGGCAGATCGCCGCAGCCTGCGTGAAACTCTCTGAGGAAGCTGCACAGTACGTCGATCAACGCGTCGCCAGAATCGTCGACTCGATCACGCCCTACCGCCTGGACAAGATCGTCAAGGCCGCCAAGATGTACGCCGACGCTGCCTTGGCCCGCGCCGAAGCCGAAGAGAAGGCGAACGAACGCGGCGTCTTCGTCGGGAACTCCGACGAGCACGGCACCAAAGCCATCTACATCCGCGCCGCGAGCGGCTCGGTGATCCGATTCGACGCCACCGTCGCCAGCATCGCCGAGGCCCTCAAGCTCCTCGGCCACCCCGGCACCCTCGACACCCGCCGCGCCGAAGCCATCGGCATCATCGCCGACCCCGCCTACACCGAAGAACTCCTCCACCAAGCCCGCACCCACCAGCCACCCCCAACCAACACCGACGCCGCCTCCTCGGACGAGCACGACGCGGTCAACCTCGCGGATGGGCACAACGGGCTGACCCCGCACGACGAAGCCGACCTCACGGCTGAGTATGTGGAGCCCGAACCGTATGACGAGGCCGACCGAGACGCGCCCCATCCCAGCCACAGCGATCTACCCGATCCACTCGACACCCCATCGAGTGGGCAGGTCGACCCAAACTGGCCAAGGCACCACCGCGTACCCGAGCCCGTCGAGCCCGTCGATGCAGCCGCCCTGCGCGCTCTCGACGTACGCCTCGCACAGATCAAGCTCGCCGCCCACAGCAGCCCATCGGGTGGACGTACGCTGCCCGGCAAGACGGAGATCTACGTGCACCTGACCGAACACGTCCTCGCCACCGGGACCGGTGTACTCCGTGTCGAGGGCCTCGGTCCACTGCTCGCGTCGCAGCTGACCGAACTGGTCGGCCACGCTCCGTACATCGTGAAACCGGTCATCGACCTCAACGACGCCGTGAGCGTCAACGCGTACGAGATCCCCGACCGCATCCGTGAACGCGTGAAGCTGACACATCCGGTGGAGGTCTTTCCATTTGGCACCCGCGAAACCAGCGGGACCACCGACCTGGACCACCTCCAGCCTTACGACCCCCTCGGCCCACCAGGCCAAACCAACACCCAGAACCTCGCACCCTTAGCCCGCTTCAGCCACAGGGTCAAAACCCACGGCCGCGGCTGGTCAGTCCAGCGCCTCGACCCCAAGACCCTGGAATGGACCACGCCCCACGGATTCACCTTCCACGTCGACCCCAACGGCACCCGGAGAGCACCGAAGTCCGGCACCGACGACTAGACCGCGACGATTCGGTGGCGAGCCGGTAGAACGGCAACGCGACCCAACCTTCAGACCTACAGCAATCGGTTGATTACCGGACTCCGGCGCGCGGGCACGAGCAGACATGCCGCGTGGTGGGAGCGTCGCGAGTGAGCCACGCAGAAATGAACGACCCGCCGCGTGGGAGTGCGCGCCTTGGCTTGGGTTCACTCCGGCGGCGTATTATCCGGCCGTGACGTTGCGACGCGGGGAGATGGCGCCACCCGCGCGGACGCTGGTGGACGTGTTGCAGGAAACGGCGGCGCAGTACGCCGACGAGCCGGCGCTCGACGACGGCAGTGTCAGCCTGAGTTATCGCGAACTGCTGAGCCAGACCACCAAGTTCGCCGCCCGCCTCACCGCCGCGGGCATCGGCCCCGGCGACCGCGTCGGCGTGCGGATCTCGTCCGGCCACAACGATCTGTATGTCGCCATCCTCGGCACACTGCAAGCCGGAGCGGCGTACGTACCGGTGGACGCGGATGACCCCGATGAGCGAGCCGAGCTCGTGTTCGGTGAAGCCGATGTCGCGGCTACGGTCGGCGACGACCTCGAGCTCACGGTCACCCGCCCGCAGCCCGCGCCAGTCCTCGCCAACGACAACGCCGACGGCTACTACGACTACCCCTACAGCGCCCGGATGGACGCCTCCGGTACGACGGACGCACGAAGAGACCAGGCCGGCCCCGAGCCCACCGACGACGCCTGGATCATCTTCACCTCGGGCTCGACCGGCGTACCGAAGGGTGTCGCGGTCACCCACCGATCGGCGGCGGCGTTCGTGGATGCCGAGGCGCGGCTGTTTCTGCAGAAGGAGCCGATCGGGCCGGATGACCGGGTGCTCGCCGGTCTGTCGGTCGCGTTCGATGCGTCGTGTGAGGAGATGTGGCTCGCCTGGCGGCACGGCGCGTGTCTGGTGCCGGCGCCGCGGTCGCTGGTGCGGACCGGGATGGACCTCGGGCCGTGGTTGGTTGCCCAAGGCATCACTATCGTCTCGACCGTGCCGACCCTGGCGGCGCTCTGGCCGGCCGACGCGCTCGACCAGGTCCGGCTGCTGATCTTCGGCGGTGAAGCCTGTCCGCCTGAGCTGGCCGAACGACTCGCGATCGACGGTCGTGAGGTGTGGAACACGTACGGACCGACCGAGGCCACGGTCGTCGCCTGCGGCGCCCAACTGACGGGCGAGGGTCCGGTCCGGATCGGACTGCCCTTGGATGGCTGGGATCTCGCCGTTGTAGGTGCCGAGGGCAACGAAGTCGAGCCGGGCGAGATCGGCGAGCTGATCATCGGCGGTGTCGGCTTGGCCCGATACCTTGACCCGGTCAAGGACGCGGAGAAGTTCGCGCCGATGCCGAGCCTCGGCTGGGACCGCGCGTACCGCAGCGGCGACCTGGTCCGGAGCGACCCTCTTGGCCTGCTCTTCCAGGGCCGCGCCGACGAACAGGTCAAGCTCGGCGGCCGACGGATCGAGCTGGGCGAGGTCGACGCGGCGCTCCAGGCGCTGCCGCAGATCTCCGGCGCCGCAGCCGCGGTCCGGACCAGTGGGGCCGGTAACCAGTTGCTGGTCGGGTACGTCGTACCCGAAGACCCGGCGGCGTTCGATCAGGCCAAGGCGACCCAACGACTACGAGAAGAACTCCCGGCGGCGCTCGTACCGCTGCTGGCCGTCGTGGACACGCTGCCGACCAGGACGTCCGGCAAGGTCGACCGCAACGCACTGCCGTGGCCGCTGCCCGGGATGGATACCGACGGCCCGGCGGCCGAGCTCAGCGGGACGGCCGGCTGGCTGTCCGAGCGGTGGACGAAGGTGCTCGGCGCGAAGGTCACCGGGCCGGACAACGACTTCTTCTTGCATGGCGGCGGCAGTCTGGCCGCTGCGCAGCTGGTGTCGGCGCTGCGCGAGCGGTACCCGGATGTGACCGTCGGCGACATCTACGAGTACCCGCGCCTCGGCGCGCTCGCGGACCGGCTCGACGAATCACAGCCAGTGGCGTACGAGCCGGTCGAGATCCGCGAGATCCGGCCGACGCCGAAGAGCACGCAGCTCCTGCAGACCGCGCTCACTCTCATCCTGCAGACGGTCGTCGGCGTTCGCTGGCTGGTCTACCTGTTCACGCTGAACAACCTGCTCGCCGAGCTCGCCGGCCCGCTGCCCTGGGCCCGGACGGTCTCGTGGTGGTGGATCCTGGCCGGCTGGCTGCTCCTGATCACCCCGGCCGGGCGGATGGGGATCGCCGTCGTCGGCGCGCGCATCCTGCTCCGCGGCCTCAAACCCGGCGTCTATCCGCGCGGCGGCAACGTGCACGTCCGGCTGTGGGCCGCCGAGAACCTGTCGGACGCCGCCGGCGCGGCCAACCTGGCCGGCGCTCCCTGGATCGCCTACTACGCCCGCGCGCTCGGCGCGAAGGTCGGCCGCGGCGTCGACCTGCACACGCTGCCGCCAGTCACGGGCATGCTGACGATGGGCCGCGGCGCGTCGATCGAGCCCGAGGTCGACCTGGCCGGCTACTGGATCGACGGCGACGAACTGCACGTAGGTCCGGTGACAGTCCACGCCGAGGCCGTGGTCGGTTCCCGGAGCACACTGCTCCCCGGCACCGAGATCGGCCGGAACGCCGAGATCATGGCCGGCTCGGCCGTCTCCGGCAAGGTCCCCGCGAACGAACGCTGGTCCGGCTCGCCCGCCAGCCGGATCGGACGGGCAAGGCACCCGTGGCCCGACCACAGGCCGGCTCGCGCTCCCTGGTGGGTCCTTGCGTACGGCGTTCAGTCCGCAGTCATGTCGTTGATCCCGGTGGCAGCGGCCGCCGCGGCACTCGTCGTCCTCGGCTACGCGATCAAGGGCACCGAGACCCTCCAAGCGGCTGCACTCCAAGCGCTCGCGGCGATTCCGCTGATGACGCTCGTAGGTTTCGTGACGCTCGCCGTGCTGACGCTGGTGGGTGTCCGGTTACTGGGCCTCGGGATCAAGCCGGGCCACTACCCGGTCCGCAGCCGGATCGGGTGGCAGGTGTGGGCAACCGAGCGGCTGCTCGACTCGGCGCGGACCCTGCTGTTCCCGCTGTACGCGAGCCTGCTCACGCCCTGGTGGCTGCGGGCGCTCGGCGCGAAGATCGGCCGTGACGTCGAGGCGTCGACGGTCCTGCTGCTGCCGAAGATGACCACGGTCGGTGAGGGCGCGTTCCTGGCCGACGACACGATGATCGCGTCGTACGAACTGGGTGGCGGCTGGCTGCACGTGGCCGGCGCGAAGGTCGGTAAGCGGGCGTTCCTCGGCAACTCGGGGATGACCGCTCCCGGCCGGTCCGTCCCGAAGAACGGCCTGGTCGCGGTGCTGAGCGCCGCGCCGAAGAAGTCCAAGGCGGGTACGTCGTGGCTCGGTTCCCCACCGGTGAAGCTCCGGCGGCAGGCGATCGAGGGTGACCAGAGCCGGACCTTCAACCCGCCGTTCAAGCTCAAGGTCGCTCGGGCGCTGGTCGAGCTGTGCCGCTTCGTCCCGATGATGTGCACGGTCCTGATCGCGCTGGGTGTGCTGTTCGCGCTGCAGGCGCTCGACATCTGGATCGGGCCGTGGTGGACGTTGCTGCTGTCCGGCGCGGTGATCCTGACCGCAGGCGCGGTCGCGGCCGGCATGGCGACGGTCGCGAAGTGGATCATCGTGGGTAGGACACGAGCGGTCGAGTACCCATTGTGGAGTTCCTTCGTCTGGCGCAACGAGGTCGTCGACAGCTTCGTCGAGCTGGTCTCGGCGCCGTGGTTCGCGAACGCCGCCGCCGGTACGCCGGTGCTCAACCTGTGGCTGCGGTCCCTCGGGGCCAAGATCGGCAAGGGCGTCTGGTGCGAGACGTACTGGTTACCGGAGGCCGATCTGATCACCCTGGGCGACGGCGCCACGGTGAATCGCGGTTGCGTGCTGCAGACGCACCTTTTTCATGATCGAGTTCTCTCCATGAGCACAGTCACCTTCGGATCCGGAGCAACCCTCGGGCCGCACGGCATCGTCCTGCCCGCCGCGAGTGTCGGGGCAGGGGCTACCATCGGCCCGGTGTCTCTCGTGATGCGTGGTGAAGGTGTGCCTGCCGGGACGCGCTGGGCCGGGAACCCGATCGCTCCCTGGCAGGGCTGATGGTTGCCCCCTTCAGAGGACGACAGAGCGACGGGCAGCCGGGTACGACGAGCGCCGACGACCGGTACGTGCCCACGCATGGCAATGGCGGCTACGAGGTGGAGTCGTACGAGCTGGACCTGGACTACCGGGTCAACAGCAACCGCCTGAGCGGCAAGGCGACGATCACCGCGTTCGCCACCCAGGCGCTGTCCCGGCTGAGCTTCGACCTGGCCGGACTCCGGGTGTCGAAGGTGTCCGTGAACGGCCGACGGCCGCAGCGCTACGTTCACCGCTCCGGCAAGCTGCACGTGACGCCCGCCGCGCCGATCATGGACGGCGCCGAGTTCACCGTCGAGGTCCAGTACGGCGGCAACCCGAAGCCCGAGGACAGTCCGTGGGGCGAACTCGGCTGGGAGGAACTCACCGAGGGCGTGATCGTCGCCAGCCAGCCGAGTGGCGCGGCGACCTGGTTCCCGTGCAACGACCACCCCGGCGACAAGGCGCACTACCGGATGACGATCACCACCGACTCGCCGTACCAGGTGGTCGCGAACGGGCGGCTGGTGTCGCGCCGGGTGAAGGCCAGCCGGACCACGTGGGTCTTCGATCAGGCCGCGCCGATGGCGACGTACCTGGCGACCGTGCAGATCGGCCGGTACGACGCGGTCGAGTTGGCCACGTCACCGGTGACCACCCGGGGCGTGTTGCCGGCCGCGCAGATCCGCGATTTCAAGGTGGACTTCGGGCGGCAGCAGGACATGATGAAGCTGTTCTGCCGGCAGTTCGGGCCGTATCCGTTCGGGAGCTACACGGTCGTGGTGACCGACGACGACCTGGAGATTCCGCTCGAGGCGCAGGCCATCTCGGTGTTCGGCAGCAACCATGTGGACGGCCGGCGTACGTCGGAGCGGTTGGTCGCGCACGAGTTGGCGCACCAGTGGTTCGGCAACAGCCTGACGCCGGCGAGCTGGCAACACATCTGGCTGAACGAAGGATTCGCCTGCTACGCCGAGTGGTTGTGGTCGGAGGAATCGCGCGGCCTCACCGCCGACCAGCAGGTGTCCAAGGCGCACACCCGGTTGAAGAATCTCCCGCAGGACCTGATGCTGTCGGACCCCGGTCCGGAGCTGATGTTCGACGACCGCCTGTACAAGCGCGGTGCGATCACCTTGCACGCCCTGCGCAAGCACCTGGGCGACGAGGCCTTCTTCAACCTGCTCCGTGCGTGGACGAGGAACTACCGCCACGGCTCGGTCACCACGGCCGACTTCATCGCGCTGGCCACCAATTTCAGCCCTGACGAGGAAGCCCTCCGGCACCTGTTCGCCGCCTGGCTCGACTCCTACGAACTACCGCCCCTCCCCCGAAAGCGGTCTTAGGTCGCGCGGGCTACCTCGGCCGCGGCTTTGACGAAGCGTTCGGTGAGTGGGGTTCTGGTTGACCAGGCGGCGCCGGTCCACCAGGAGGCGGCTCGGCCGGGGAGCGGGATCAGGCGGAGTTCCGGTGGCGCGATGCGTTCGGCTGATTCGGGTACTACGGATGGGCCGGCGCCGGCCGCGGTGAGGGCCAGGACGGTCTGCAGGTCACCGGCTTCCTGAAGTACTTGCGGGTGGCAACCGAGCTCGGCGTACAGGGTGTTGATCTGGGCGTTCAGACCGGGTCCACGGGCGGGCGTGAGGCGGACGAGCGGGCGGGCGTCGAGCCAGCTGACGAGGTCGCGCGGGACGCCCGCCGTGGCCGGTACGGCGAGGGTGAGGCGATCTCGTCGTAACCGAAGGTGTTCGACACCGGCCGGGACCGGAAGTCGGACGAACCCGATCTGGAGGCTGCCGGCCAGCAGCCGCTCACACTGGACCACCGACGGCAGGTCCTCGAGCGAAATCGTGACGCCGGGCCAGCGGCTGCGGAACAGTGCCACCGCCCGAGGCGCGAGCTCGATCCCGGACAACCCGAACCCGATCGCCAGCGAGCCCTCGGCCCCCGACGCGACCTGGGCCGCGCGCCGATCGAACGCCTCGGAACGGTCCAGCAACTCCAGAGCGTCAGGAAGCAGAAGCGCACCCGCCGGGGTCAGTCGGGCGCCATGACGGCCCCGGCTGAACAGCACCGAACCGACCCGACGCTCCAGCACCTGGATCTGCTTGGTCAACGCCGGCTGACTGGTCGACAGCTCCTCGGCCGCGGCCCCGAAGTTCCGCAGTCTGGCGACCGTGACGAACGCTCGGAGCAAACGGAGATCCATAACCCTAGGATATGGAATCGCACCGAACAGCTATTGGACGTCATACGTCGCCGGGCGTTTCGATGGTGCCATGACAGCCTTCCGCGCCGCTGTGGTGCAGTTCGAGCCGACGCCCGACCAGCCCGCGACCAATCTCGCCACCGTCGAACGGCTGGCCCGGCAGGCGGTCGCGGACGGCGCCCACCTGGTCGTGTTCCCGGAACTGTGTCTGCTCGGCTACTGGCATCTGCGCCGCCATCCCGTCGAACGACTGCGGGAGCTGGCCGAGTCGGCCGATGGACCGCTGGTCAACCGGGTCCTCGCCCTGGCCAAGGAGATCGGCGCCGGGCTCGGGGTCGGCTTCCTGGAAGATGCCGACGGCAAACTCTTCAACTCGTACGCCGTCTGTCTGCCGACCGGCGTGGTCCATGTCCACCGCAAACTCCATGCCTTCGAGCACGAGGCGATCGCCAGCGGGTCGTCGTACACGGTGTTCGACACACCCTGGGGATTCCGGGCCGGGGTGCTGATCTGCTGGGACAACAACCTGGTCGAGAACGTCCGGATCACCGCGTTGCTGGGAGCAACCGTCCTGATCGCGCCGCACCAGACCGGCGGGACGAGCTCGCGCAGCCCGCACGGGATGAGGCCGATCCCGCAGGAGATCTGGGATCGGCGACGGCAGGATCCGGAGGCTGTCCGGGCCGCCTTCGACGGGCCGGACGGGCGGGGCTGGCTGATGCGGTGGCTGCCGGCCCGGGCGCACGACAACGGGCTGTTCTTGCTGTTCAGCAACGGGGTCGGCCAGGACGACGACGAGATCCGGACCGGGAACGCGATGATTCTGGATCCGTACGGCCGGATCGTCGCCGAGACTCCGGTCCCCGACGAGGCTGTTGTCGTCGCTGATCTGGATCTCGATCTGGTGCCACTGGCAACTGGACGACGGTGGATGCGTGGGCGGCGGCCCGAGCTCTACGGCCTACTGACCCAGGTCAGGGGTGACGAACTGGATCCGAGAGCAGCACGCTTCTCGACGGACCCGGTCAATAGATGAGCGCGGTGGCGATCGCCGCGATGCCCTCGCCACGGCCGGTGAAGCCCAGGCCGTCGGTGGTCGCCGCGCTGACCGACACCTCGGCGTCGCAGGCCGCGCTAAGCGCCTTCTCCGCCTCCTCGCGGCGGGCACCGATTCTCGGCCGGTTGCAGATGATCTGAACCGAGACGTTGCCGATCTCGAATCCCGCGGCCCGCACCCGCCGGGCCGCCTCTGCCAGCAGTACTACGCCGGCGGCGCCGGCCCATTCGGGCTCAGCGGTGCCGAAGTTCGAACCCAGGTCACCCAGTCGAGCCGCGGTCAGTAATGCAGTGCAGATCGCGTGCGCGGCCGCGTCGCCGTCGGAGTGACCCGAAAGCCCGGAGGTCTCGTCCGGCCAGTGCAGGCCGGCCAGCCACATCGGGCGGCCTTCCTCCAGCGGGTGGACGTCAACGCCGTTCCCGACCCGGGGGATCTTCACCTCAGCCGCCTCTCCGCGAGCAGAGCCTCCGCCAGCAGCAGGTCCTGCGGCCGCGTCACCTTGAACGCGTCCGGCGACCCCTCCACCGTCATGACGGTGATCCCGAGCCGCTCACACAGCATCGCATCATCGGTCGCACCCACTACGTCGACGGCATGTGCCCGACGCAGTACACCGGGCTCGAAGCCCTGCGGAGTCTGTACGGCGACCAACGTCGACCGATCCGGCGTGTCGAGGACCTCTCCCGTCGGCGCGACCCGCTTGATCGTGTCCGTCACCGGCACCACGGGCACGACGGCCTGGGCGCCGCCGCGCACCGCCGCGACGACCCGCTCGATCACGTCGGCCGGGACGAACGCCCGTGCCGCGTCGTGCACGAGAATGCAGTCGATCCCGTCGACCGGGACCACCTCCAGCGCCGCGCGCACCGAATCGGGCCGCTCAGCGCCGCCAGGGACCACGTGCAATTGGGCCTCACCGACGTACGGCTCGAGCTCCTTGGTGACTGCTTCCTCGGTGCCCGGGGGGACGGCGATGACAAAACAGACGAGGTCGGCAGCGGTCGCTGCCTTCAGCCCACGCACCGCGTGGACCAGCAGCGAGTCGCCACCGACCTCTCGAAATGCCTTTGGTGTCTCACCACCCAGCCGCAAGCCCAGCCCGGCCGCGGGGATCACGACCGCGCTACTCATGCAGGCGCTCGGCTAAGAAGCGAGAACCTCGTCGAGGATGGCTTCCGCCTTGTCCTCGTTGGTGTGTTCGGCCAGGGCCAGCTCGGAGACCAGGATCTGGCGAGCCTTTGCCAGCATCCGCTTCTCACCGGCGGACAGACCACGGTCACGCTCTCGGCGCCACAGGTCGCGAACGACCTCCGCCACCTTCATCACGTCACCGGAGTGCAGCTTCTCCAGGTTCGCCTTGTAACGTCGCGACCAGTTGGTCGGCTCCTCCGTGTGCGGAGCTCGCAGCACGTCGAAGACGCGCTCCAGGCCAGCCTGATCCACGACGTCACGCACGCCGACGAGATCAAGGTTGCACGCGGGGACCCGGACGACCAGGTCGTTCTGAGCGACGATCCTCAAGACCAGATAGGTCTTGTCCTCACCTTTGATCTGACGGGTCTCGATGTCCTCGATGACGGCCGCACCATGGTTGGGGTAAACAACCGTCTCGCCGACTGTGAAAGTCATATGTCACGTGCCCCTTTCCGAGTCCTATCCTACCACGCGGTCGGTGGTCCGGTCGGGGCGTTTGCGCTGGTCAGAGGCCACTTCTCGCCTTGACAAACGCTCTCAGCCGTGCCTCGCGCGGGCGCGAACCGTTGCCTACGACACCACTGCGGCGGCACTTCCGGTCCCCGGCACAGGCATCCCGCCGTCGGTTCCCGGACCCGCGAACGCTACGCTTTGGTGCGCCGGAGGCTGCTGCCTGACGGCCTTGGAGAGCTTGTAGGAGAGGGATTCCAGTGCCGATCATGTTGTCCTCGCGGTTCGCCCGGCGTACCGCGCTGGCGGGAGCTGCCGCCACTCTCAGTATCGCGCTGTCGGCGTGCTCCGCGAGCTTCGACGCCCCCACGCTGCAGCCGTACCAGGCCGCCGAGGGCACGAACGCGGACTCCGGCTCGGTCAAGGTCCGGAACATGCTGGTGCTGGCCGACGCGGACGGCAAGGGCGAACTGCACACGGTCATCGTCAACGACGGGGCCGAGGACGACACCTTGGTCAAGATCAGCCAGGCCCCGGCCGGGACGCAGGACGGCCAGGCCGGCAGCGACCAGCCGGGCGTGGTCACGTTCAGCGAGCTCAAGACGCCCCTGGACCTGAAGGCCGGTACGGCGACCCTGCTGCCGCCGGACGCCAGCGCGCAGACCGAGACGGAGACTGGCGAGCAGCCCGGCGACCCGATCACGGTCACCGGCGGCAAGCCGGGCCAGGTGGTCAACGTGACCATCACCTTCGGCAAGGCCGCGCCGATCACCACCTACATCCCGGTGCTGCCCGACGACCACTACTCCCCGGCGCCGGCCGGGGAGTAGTGCCCCAGGCTCAGCCCTTGGCCTGAGCCGCCTTGGACAGACCCGGGAGGATCTTGTCCAGGACCCACGGGACGCTGAGCACGCCAACGGCGCTCATCCCGGAGATCACCTGCGGGTCCTGCATCGCGTACGCGCCGCCGCGCTTGACCGCGCCGAGCGACGAGTAGACCGGGTCGGCCAGGAACTTCTGCGTCCCGATGCCGTCGACGTACGCGACCAGCACGTCGGCGTCGACGTCGGCGATCTTCTCCTTGCTGATGGTGAGCGCGAACTCCTTCTTGGTGTTCGTCTTCTCCAGCGCCTCGACACCCGGCGCGTTCTTGAAGCCCATCTCGTTCAGGATCTGCACCCGCGGGTCGCCCGGCATGTAGACGTAGTTGTCCGGGCCGAACGAGCCGACCGTGATCGTCTTGTCCTTGAACTCGGGGTGGTCGGCCGCGACCTGCTTGAGCTTGTCCCCGATCCCGGTGATCAGCTTCTCGGCGTCGGCCTTCTTGCCGAGCGCCTCACCAACCAGCAGGGTCTGGTCCTGCCAGGTGGTCTGCCACGGCGCACCCGGGTACGCGACCGTCGGCGCGATCCCACTCAGAGTCTTGTACGTCGCCTCGTCGAACCCCTCGTACGGAGCGAGGATGACGTCCGGCTCGAGCGCCGCGATCTTCTCGAACGGGTACTTGTCACCGGTGTCCAGCAACGTCGTCTTCGCCGGGTCGAACTTGTCCGTGTCCCACGCGGTGACGCCGGCGGCGGTCGGGCCGTAGGTGACCTTCGGCATCCCGACCGGCGTCTCACCGAGGGCGTAGACCACGTCCTGGGCGTTCCAGCCGAGCGTGACGATCCGCTCCGGCTTCTTGGTGATGGTGGTCTCGCCGAAGGTGTTCTTCAACGTGACCGGGAACCCGGCGGACGCCGTACCACCCGATGCGGCGGCCTTGTCGTCGCCGTCGCTGCCGCACGCGGCCAGCGTGGTCGCGACCAGTACGGCGGTGGCCGCCGCGCTGATCACGCGGGTACGGGACCAGGACATGGTGACTCTCCTTAGACAGATTGCCTCAACTAAGGAGAGCCTAAGCTAACCCCACAGGCCCTGGCGACCTGCGGGGATGTGAGTCAGGACTCGAACTTGTACCCGAGTCCCCGCACCGTGACCAGGTGCGCCGGGTTCGACGGGTCCTTCTCCAGCTTGGAGCGCAGCCGCTTGACGTGCACGTCGAGGGTCTTGGTGTCGCCCACGTAGTCGGCGCCCCAGATCCGGTCGATCAGCTGCCCGCGGGTGAGCACCCGGCCGGTGTTGCGCAGCAGCATCTCGAGCAGCTCGAACTCCTTCAGCGGGAGCCGGATCTCGGTCCCGGACACGGTCACCACGTGCCGCTCCACGTCCATCCGGACCGGCCCGGCCTCGAGGGTGTCGGGCAGCAGCTCGACATCCTGGCCGCGGCGCAGCACGGCGCGAACCCGGGCCAGCAGCTCGCGCGGGCTGTACGGCTTGGTGACGTAGTCGTCCGCGCCGAGCTCGAGGCCGACGACCTTGTCGACCTCGGTGTCCTTGGCGCTGACGATGATCACCGGGACATTGCCCCGGCTGCGCAGGGCCCGGCAGACCTCAGTGCCGGACAGACCCGGCAGCATCAGGTCGAGCAGGACGATGTCCGCACCGGCCCGGTCGTACTCGTCCAGCGCATCCGGTCCGGTCTCCGCGACGGCGACCTCGAACCCTTCCTTGCGCAGCACGTACGACAACGCGTCGCTGTAGCTCTCTTCGTCTTCGACGACCAGCACTCGGGTCACGAAGCTGTCTCCTTTGCGATCTGACCTGACGGGGTAGGCGTCAGGGGAACGGCCGGCTCCTCCTGGCTGGGGGAGTCGGTCTGACCCGGAGCGGGTTCGAGCCGCAGCGGGAGTCTCACGGTGAAGGTGGAACCCTGGCCCTCGACACTCCAGACCCGTACGTCGCCGCCGTGGATGGAGGCGATGTGCTTGACGATCGAGAGGCCGAGGCCGGTGCCACCGGTTTCGCGGCTGCGGGCCCGGTCGACCCGGTAGAAGCGCTCGAAGATGCGCTCCAGGTCGCTGCTCGGGATCCCCACACCCTGGTCGCTGACGGTGACCTCGACCAGGTCCCCGATCGGGTGCGCGGCGACCGCGACCCGCGTGCCGTCGGGGCTGTAGTTGACCGCGTTCTCGACCAGGTTGCCGATCGCGATGGACAGCTGGTCGACGCTGCCCATCACCTCCAGCGCCGGCTCGGTCTTGACCACGATCTTGATGTCGCGATCCTCGGCGTCCACCCGGCAGCGGTCCACCGCGGACTCGATGACCGCGTTGATGTCGACCGGGCCGGGGTTCTCCAGCGGGTCGTCACCCTGCAGCCGGGACAGCTCGATGATCTCCTTGACCAGCCGGCTCAGCCGGGACGCCTCGACCCGCATCCGGTCCGAGAACCGCTGCACCGCCTCGGGATCGTCGGCGGCCTCCGAGACCGCGTCGGCGAGCAGGATCAGCGCGCCGACCGGGGTCTTCAGCTCGTGGCTGACGTTGACGGTGAAGTCCCGCCGGATCGCGTCCAGCCGGCGCTCGCGGGTCCGGTCCTCGACCAGGACCAGCACCAGCTGGCTGCCCAGCGGCGCGACCCGGGCGCTCACGAACTGCGTCGCTCCGAGCCGTCCGCGGACGATCTCGAGCTCCTGCTGGCGGATCTCACCGTCGCGCCGGACCGCGCGGACCATGGTCAGGATGTCGTCGACCACCAGCCGCTCGCCCCGGACGATGCCGAGCACATGCGCCGGCGCGCTAGCCTGGAGCACCTGGTCCTCCGGCCCCATCACCACCGCGGACGACCGCAGTACCGACAGGACGGTGGCGACGCCGGCCGGCACGATCGGCTCCGGGGACTCCGGGATCTTGCGCTGGGACCGCTCGGACAGCATCATCGCGCCGAGTGAAAGCAGAGCCAGGGCCGCGCCGATGACGCCGCCCAGCACCGCAGCCAGCGTGGGGTCCACGGCAACGATGCTACGCGGGCAACCAGCAGGGAAAGACCGAATGATCACCGGATGACCGGGACACGACACAACTGTTCATCAGGCGTTCACCACTCGTCGCCGTCCGGCAACCTCGACGGCATACGGTCACCGGTGGGCGGGTACCAAGCAGGTGCTTGCCGCTCCGCCCGCCGTGGCACAGGACACCAAAGATCGGAAACGAACACGATGCGTGACACTTACCACGAGCAGCTCGACGACATCCTCGCCGAGCTGGAACGCATGACGCGGACGGTGTCCACCGCCGTACGCCGCTCCACCGCCGCCTTGCTGGAAGCCGACATCCGCAAGGCCGAGGACGTCATCGCCGCCGACATCCAGCTGGACGCCGCCGGTGAAGGCGTCGAGGAGAAGGTCTTCGAGTTGATGGCGCGGCAGTCGCCGGTCGCCAACGAGTTGCGGATGCTGGTCGCGGCGCTGCGGATGGTCGCCGACCTGGAGCGGATGGGCGACCTGGCCGCGCACGTCTCGAAGATCGCCCGGATGCGCTACCCGTCCCCGGCGATCCCGGCCGAGCTGCACGACGTGATCGAGGAGATGGGCACGGTCGCGGGCAAGATGGTCGACGCCGCCGGTGACGTGATCAAGACCCGCGACGTCGAGGCGGCCGGCAAGCTCGAGGCCACCGACGACCAGATGGACAAGCTGCGCACCAACCAGTTCCGGCTGATGATGGACGACCACTGGCCGCACGGCGTCGAGGTCGCGGTCGACATCGCCCTGCTCGGGCGGTACTACGAGCGCATCTCCGACCACGCGGTCTCGATGGCCCGCCGGGTCGTCTACCTGGTGACCGGTGAGCTCCCGGTCGCCGTCGGCGGCACCGCCGCCGGCTCCGGCGCCGGCGCCTCCACCCCGAACCCCAACGGCAACAGCTGACCCGGAAATCAGGCGCCCCCGGCAGATACTTGCCGGGGGCGCCTTTTCGTGTGTGCCCACCTCGTGTTGCCGATGGCGACATGCTCGTCCGCCGGGTGCATGGGCTCGTGACCACGGACCGCGCCCCGGCGAAGCCGGCAAGTGGCGGCCGCGCCGAAGGCGTGTCGTTGACGCGTGCGTCGACGCGGGGTCAGCGGCCCTGGTTCTTGACAGCTTCGATGGCTTCCTTGGCGGCGGCCGGGTCGAGGTATTCGCCACCGGGGGTGACCGGGTGGAAGTCCTCGTCGAGCTCGTAGTACAGCGGGATGCCGGTGGGGATGTTGAGGCCGACGATCGTCGCCTCGTCCAGGTTGTCGAGGTGCTTGACCAGGGCGCGGAGCGAGTTGCCGTGGGCGGTGACCAGGACGGTCTTCCGGGCCCGCAGGTCCGGCACGATCGCGTCGTACCAGTACGGCAGCATCCGCTCGACGACGTCCTTGAGGCACTCGGTCGCGGGCAGCAGCTCCGACGGGAGCCCGGCGTACCGCGGATCGCCGAACTGGTCGTACTCCGAGCCGCGCTCGATCGCCGGCGGCGGGGTGTCGTACGAACGGCGGAACAGCATGAACTGCTCCTCGCCGAGCTCCTCCAGGGTCTGCTTCTTGTCCTTGCCCTGCAGGCCGCCGTAGTGCCGCTCGTTCAACCGCCAGGAGCGGCGTACGTCGATCCACTGGCGGTCGGCCACCTCGAGCGCGATGTTCGCGGTGCGGATCGCCCGGCGCAGCACCGAGGTGTGCAGCACGTCGGGCAGCAGGTCGCGGTCGCGGAGCAGCTCACCGCCGCGCTGGGCTTCTTCGACACCGCCCGCGTTCAGGTCGACGTCGACCCAGCCGGTGAACAGATTCTTGGCGTTCCAGTCGCTCGTGCCGTGGCGGAGCAGGATCAGGCGATAGGTCATGGCTGCCAGCCTACTTGGGCTCCAGCCAGCCCTTGAAAGCGTCCAGGTTTCGGGTGGATTCACCCCGGGAGACGCGCCAGTCGTACTCCTTGCGGATCGACGACGCGAACCCGAGCTCGAGGATCGTGTTGAACGACGAGTCGGCGTACTCCAGCACCGCGCCGAGCAGCCGATCCACCTCGGTCGGCGTGATCGCGTGCAGCGGGACCCGCCCGTCCAGGTGGATGTCGCCCAGGTGGTCGACCGCGAACGCGACGCCGTACATCTTCAGGTTCCGCTCCAGCAGCCAGCGATAGACCGCCTCGTGGTTCTCGTCCGGGTGCCGGGCCACGAACGCGTGCACCTGAACCGCCTGCGCCCCGACCGTCAGCGACACCGTCGTCTTCAGCTTCCGCTCCCCCGGCAGGTCCGCGCTGAAGACGCCGGGCTCGGCCTCGGTGAAGTCGAGCCCGTTCTCGGTCAGGACCTGGCGGATCACGTCCGCCGCGGAAACTCTCACAGCACTCTCACCCAGCCACCTCCGCGGCGATCTCCGCCGCCATCGTTTCCGCGGCGGTCCGGTACGCCGCCAGCGTCCTGCGGGCGGTCAGCTCCCAGCCGAACCCGAGCGCGTGCTTGACCGCCGCCCGGCTCATGCTCTCGCGAGTCTGCGGATCCGTCGCAATCCGGCCCAGCGCGTCGGCGAAGTCGTCCACCCGGTGCCCGCGCACGAGCAACCCGGTCTGCCCGTCGACGACCGCCGTACTCAGACCGCCGACGGCCGCCGCGACCACCGGCGTACCGCAGGCCTGCGCCTCCAGGGCGACCAGGCCGAAGGACTCCGAGTACGACGGGACGCACACGACGGAAGCGGATCGGTACCACTGCGCCAGCCCGGCGCGCTCCATGGGCTTCACGAACCGGGTCACGTCGTCGACCCCGAGCGTCCGGGCGAGCTCCGCATGCGATTCCGGATGCTCCATCCCGTTGCCCGACGGACCTCCGATGATCGCGACGACCAATCGCTCCCGCAGCGACGGGTCCCGCTCGAGCATCCGCGCGGCCGCCCGGATCAGCAGATCGGGCGCCTTCAACGGCTGGATCCGCCCGACGAACGCGAGTACGACGGCATCCGCGGGTAACCCGAGTTCCCGCCGGGTCGCGGCCTGGTCACCGGGGCTGAACACGTCCAGATCCACGCCGGGGTTGACCACGCCGACCTTTGCGGGCTGAGCGCCGTACAGGTTGATGAGCTCCAGCGCTTCGTCCTCGGTGTTGGCCAGCAGACGATCCGCGGCCTCGACGACCTGCTCCTCGCCGATGAGGCGGGCGGGCGGCTCGGGTACGTCGTCCTCGGCCAGGCTGGCGTTCTTCACCTTGGCCATCGTGTGCATGGTGTGGACCAGCGGGACCGCCCACCGGTCACGGGCGAGCAGTCCGACCTGCCCGGACAACCAGTAGTGCGAGTGGATCACGTCGTACCAGCCGGGCTCGTGGATCGCCTCGGCCCGGAGGACCGCTCGGGCGAACGTGCACAGCTGGGCGGGCAATTCGTTCTTGGTCAGGCCTTCGTACGGCCCGGCCGCGACGTTGCGGACCATCACGCCGGGCATCAGCTCGACCCTCGCGGGGAGCGCCGACGCGGTCGCGCGGGTGAACACGTCGACCTCGATCCCCAGGTCGGCGAGGCGCTTGGACAGCTCCACCACATAGACGTTCATGCCGCCGGCGTCCCCGGTGCCCGGCTGGTCCAGCGGCGAGGTGTGCAGGCTGATCATCGCGACCCGCCGCAGCGGACGGTCAGCGGACGGTTCGGTCACCTGGTCAGCGTAACTCCGGCGATCGGACCGGGAATCGGGACTTCTCCCTATCCGAGTCAGGCCTGATAGACCGCGACCGGATGGGCGAGGGTGGTGATGTCGTCTGTTGGGTCGCCGTTGACGAGCAGGAGGTCCGCGTCGGCGCCGGGACGGATGCGGCCTTTGCGGTGACCGAGGCCGAGTACGTCGGCCGCCTCGAGGATCTCCGGTGGTACGACGACCGACGCGTCGGATCCGAGTGTTCCGCAGACGGCGATCCCGGCGGCGGCGAGTCGGGCGAGCAGTTCGTCGTCGATGGCCACACCGTCGGGCGTCAGGCAGGTGCAGTGTTCGATCCCGTCGACGCCGGCGTCCAAGGCCTGGCGTACGGCGGCGAGCGCATGGGCGTGGGCGGTGATCGGGAGGCCGAGGGCGTGCGCTTCTTCCACGGCAGCTGCCAACTCCGGGGCGGTGAACTGGGGGTTCATCGTGTCGGAGCCAGGTGTCATGGGTCCGCCGCTGGCCATGATCTTGATGACGTCGGCGCCTTTCTCGGCCCGTCGCCGCACAGCAGCGCGGAGCTGCTCCGGGCCTTCGGCCTCACCGCCCAGCCACCAGCAGTGCCCGCCCACGCTGGTGAGTGGTGCGCCGGCTGAGACGACGGTTGGCAAGCCGGGGACTTCGCGGTGGCGCCAGTTCAGGACGGCGTCGTTCACGTCGCCGAGGTCGCGAACCGTGGTGACACCGGCGGCAAGGTGGATCCGCAACGACTGCTCGATCGTGCCGAACACGAGGTCTTCGGTGACTTCACGCAGCCGGTCGAGGGCACCCGGGCCGGCGTCGGCGGTGAGGTGCACGTGGGCGTCGATCAGGCCAGGTAGGACGGTGCCGCCTGGTACGTCGCGCACCGGCCAGTCGGCGGGGGCTTCCCTCGCTGTCCCGGTGATCAGACCGCCCTCGACGAGCACGACGCCGTGATCGAGAAGCCGTTCGCCATCGAAGATGCGACCTGCCCGCAGCGCCACCCTGACCATGATCGGCAGTCTCTCTCAGGGTGGGTCTACCACCACCCCGGTTGGCGGACTCGGCCCACTGCGGTACGGCGCGCGCGCCGAAACGATGATTGACATGCGTACCGTCTTCGAAGAAGTGAAGTCCGGATCGGGCTCGGTCTGGCGACGGCCGGGATGGCGCTCGCCTTCTACCTGGTCGGGTCGAACTCCGAGCAGGAGCACGTGGTCGACGCCTACGGCCACCCGGTCACGCTGGGCGGGAGTCACGGCATCGGCGTGGAGCCCGGTGGTCCGGGGATGCCGTTGACGAACTGGAGCACCGTCGGCGGTGACCTGCGGATCCCGCACTTCGTCGGACTGCACGCCGTTCACGCTCTGCTGATCACGGTGCTGGTCCTCAATCTCCTCGCCCGCCGGGTGGGCTGGCTGCGTCCGGAGCGGGTCCGTGCCCGGCTGGTCGGGGTGGCGGCGTTCGCCTATACCGGGCTGATGATCACTGTGACTGTTCAGGCGTTCCGTGGTCAGGCGCTGATCCACCCGGACGGGCGGACGCTGAGCCTGGCGGCAGGCTTCGCGGCGATCAGCTGTGTCGCACTGGCCGTCGTGGTCGCCGCGGCCCGGCTGCGGCCGGGTGTGAGACACACGACCTCCGACGCGAAGCAGTTTGAGAGACTTGGCCTATGACTTCCGACCGTCCTCTTGCCGTGGTGACCGGAGCGAGTAGTGGGATCGGTGCCGCGTCGGCGCGGTATCTGGCCCGGGAGGGTTTCGAGGTGATCTGCGCCGCGCGGCGGCTGGATCGGATCGAGGCGCTGGCCAAGGAGATCGACGGCCGGGCGGTGCAGTGCGACGTGACGTCGGCCGACGATGTCGCGGCGCTGACCGCGGCGGTCGGTGACGAGCTGGCGCTGCTGGTGAACAACGCCGGCGGCGCGTTCGGGTTCGAGCCGGTGGCCGAGGCGGACCTGGATGCCTGGCGGCGGATGTACGAGGTCAACGTGATCGGCGTCGCTGCCGTCACCAAATCGTTGCTCCCGGCCCTCATCGCCGGCCGCGGCACGATCATCGTGATGGGCTCGACCGCAGGTCAGGTCGCGTACGAGGGCGGCGGCGGGTATGTCGCCGCGAAGCACGCCGCCAAGGCGATCGTCGACACCCTGCGGCTCGAACTCTTCGACCAGCCGGTCCGGGTCTGCGAGATCGCACCCGGCATGGTCCGCAGCGAAGGCTTCGCGCTGACCCGCTTCGACGGCGACCAGGCCAAAGCCGAAGCCGTGTACGCCGGCGTCGCCGAACCCCTCACCGCCGACGACATCGCCGACATCGTCGCCTGGATCGCCACCCGCCCGCCCCACGTCAACATCGACCGCCTAACCGTCCGCCCCCGAGCCCAAGCCGCCCAACACAAAGTCCACCGCGTCACCTGACCCCCGTCGTTCGATGATCTCGACGGAGTGCTCCTCCAGACTCCGAAGCGTCAACACGTCATCCCGCACCTGATTGAGCAGGAAGAGCTCGCGCGTCCGGCATTCCGGACACACGAAGACGGCAGCGAACGGCCACAGATCAGCAGGCGCACCGGACCGGGTGCCCGCGACATAGACGCGGTTAGGTTTCAAGGGGGTTGTGCTCACTCGTTCGAACGGCTCCCAGTTCGGATGGCTTCCGCGCAGCCGCAGTCCGACAAGCTTGTAGGACGACTCGTCGATGAATTCGCATCTTTCCACCCAGTCCCAGGGCGTCCCGGCCAGCCAGTTGACCGAGTTGACGGCTGAGACCACGCGCGGTTCGAGCTTCTCGACATCGGCGACGAGCTCGTGGCTTGCCCGAACACCGTGCGCGTGCTGCGAGTCGTTCCTGAACTCTCTGACGCTCTCCAACAGAGCGCGCGGGTCGTCGTCCTCGCGAAGGCTGGTCAGTTCCCGCACACGAGGCGTGCCGGTCTCCTCTGCGAACCTGTTGACCAGCGTCGTCCAGGTGCCGAAGGTGGCCCCGGAGCGGAACTGCTTACGCAGGCTGTTGCTGAATCTGCCGGCCGCCAGCATCTCGCCGAGCACGAGAATGCCCAACGTTCGCGCGATGCCTTCACCAAGCTTGAGCAGGCCGTCCTTGCGCTCGGCCGGATGCGTCGCGATCCGGTAGCGACGCGCCAAAGCCGCGATGTGATACGGGTAGCTCCATTCCGCGCGCCAGACAGGATCCTCGAGCGCGCCCATCAGGTCGCCGATCAATCGCGCTTCGTACGCCGCGGACCGCACTTCGGTCCGAAGTCCCGGGACTGTGGTCTCGGCGCTGGCGAAGGTGTTGGGCAGAAAGCCGGATGTCGCCGCTCTCATAGCGCGCCGGCCCTCATGCACGACCTCGAGAAGATCATCGACCTCCTCGTCGTCGACGACATCGGCCGGGACGAGCAGGTCCCGCAGATCGCGAGTGCTGAGGATTCGTTGAGTGACCTCGCGCGAATTCAACCACTCACAAAGCCCTCGCCCGCTACCACGCAACGGATGGAGGACGAAGAGCGTGGTGACTGCTTCACCGAAGCCTTCTGGCAGCAGACGCCAGCTTCCCTGGCGGCCGACCAGATCACCTGCCCCGCACACGCTGACGGGCAGATTGATCGATCGGCCGGACGGAAGGTCCGCCGCGGAATCGACGAGGTGCAGGTCCTGCGCACCGAGTAAGGGAGGGCCGTCGATCGAATCCTCGGCTGCTGGCGATGGATTCGTCCGTTGAGGCTCGACGCGGGCGAACTGCCGGAGCTGGTCGAACCGGCCGTTCAGGCGAGCGACGAAGAAATGCGCGGATCGGATCTCGTACCCCAGCTTCGTCTTATTGTCATCGATCCAGGCGTCTGGGGTCTCTGGGTGGATCTCGCGTCTGAGGTAGTCCTGCGGGTCATCGGCCAACGGCAGAGGCACGCTCTCGCGCAGCACCGGGTCGGGCTCGGCCTTGCCTCCCTTCATCTGAATCTCACCCGCGCTGTCACGTACGCCGGCGGCCTTTCGAACCGATCTCTCGAAGGCGGTGCTCTCGGGCCAGGTCTGACCGGCGGCTCGGGCCGCCTCTCGCAGCGCGGACAGCGTGTCCGCACTCGTGTCCCAGCTCATACCGGTCAAGGCGCGAAATGCAGCGAGCAGGCCCGCTGGATTTCCAACTGCCTGAAAGGGACGAGACTCGCCCAGTCGAGTCAAACTGTCCAACGAGAGCTCGTAGCGAAGACGAAGCGGTTGCTCGATCGTGATCTGGTGGTACGCGAGCTCCTCGTTCCGGAAGACGCGAACGCGCTTGTGAAGGGGATGGCGTGCGTCGCGACCAACCGCCAGCGACGCGCCGTACAGACTCACCAGCTCGCTGATCTGGTCCGGGCCAAAGTACTTCCGCTTGGAGCCAACTGGGCTCCGCACCCGCTCCCAGTACTCCCGTGCATTCAAGAGGACGACTTTGCCCTGGTGCGCAGCGACCTTGCGATTGGTCAGAATCCATAGGTAGGTGTCGATGCTGGTGTTGTGCAGCAGCTGGTCAGGTAGCGCGACGATGGTCTCCAGCCAGTCGTTCTTGATGATCCATTGCCGAATGTTCGACTCGCCTGATCCCGCAGCACCGACGGACATGGGCGAGCCGTTGAACATGATCGCGACGCGACTGCCGCCAAGGTCAGATTCATCGGCGGACTTCATCTTCGACAGCATGTGCTGCAAGAACAGGAACGAGCCGTCGTTGATCCGGGGCAGGCCCGCGCCGAACCGCCCGGCGAAGCCGAGGTAGCCGTGCTCCTCGCGGATCACGTCCGCGTTTCTCTTCCAATCGACACCTGAAGGTGGGTTGCCGACCAGGTAGTCGAACCGGGCCTCTGGGTACCCGTCGTCCGTCAGCGTATTCCCGAACGCGAGGTCGGCCGTCTGCTTTCCGCCAAGCATCAAGTTGGAGCGGCAGATGGCCCAGGTCTCCGCGTTGAGCTCCTGTCCGTGGAGATTGACCCTGGCGTTGGGGTTGAGCCCCTTGATGCGCTCGTCGACCTCGTTCAGCAGCCCCCCGGTCCCACAGACCGGATCGAGGACCGACAGCTGGCCACCGGAAGCCGCGAGCCTCTCCGCATCCGGAGCCACCAGTAACGAGGCGATCAACTTGACGACGTCTGTTGGTGTGAAGTGCACGCCTGCTGTCTCGTCTGAGGCTTCCGTGAAGCGCCGGACCAGCTCGTCGAAGACATCGCTCATTTCGGCGTTGGTAACGCTAGACCCCAGATCGAGGGAGGCGAACTTGTCGACCAAAGCAGGCAGTACGCGCGCCTGCTCCAGACGCTTCACATGGTCGTCGAAATCGAAGCGCTCCATCAGCTCCTGGACGTTCGGCGAGAACCCGGCCACGTAGCGACGCAGCAGGTCGAACGACTCTTCCGACGAGTGTTTGATGGCGGGCAGGGTCAGTCGGCTGGTGTTGTAGAACGCCTGACCGGGCAGCGCAAAGTCGTCATTCGCCGAGTCCAGCATGCAGTCCAGACGACGTAGGACGGTGAACATCAGGATGATCCGGCTGCACTCATATCGCTTGAAATCACCACGCAAGAGGTCTGCTACAGACCAGGCCAGTCCAGCCAGGTGCTGAGACGAGTCGTTCATGAAGCCTCCCCAGGTCCGATCACCTCGGGGATCATCTCATCGGCCGACGCATCGCCGTTCCCGGTCGCGTGGCGCCCCGGCCGGGATCACCGGCTGGGGGTGAGCGGGCTCACTGTGAGGGTGCTTGCAATTGCAAGCACCTGCTAGCACACTGGACGCATGGCCAGGTTGAGTGATCGTGCAGCTGGGGCGGTGGGCTCCCTCGGGGAGTACCTCGCCGAACAGCGGCGGCATGCGCAGTTGTCGTTGCGGCAGCTGTCGGACCTGGCCGGGGTGTCGAACCCGTATCTGAGCCAGATCGAGCGAGGCCTGCGGAAACCGTCGGCCGAGGTGCTGCAGCAGCTCGCGAAGGCGTTGCGGATCTCCGCGGAGACCCTGTACGTACGGGCCGGCATCCTCGATCCGGACGACAGCTCGGAGGGCTCGCGGCCCACGGGCGTGGTCGACGCCGTCCTGCTCGACCCCGCACTGAACGAGCGGCAGAAGCGCGTCCTGCTGGACGTCTACGCGTCGTTCGTCCGTGAGAACACATCCCCTGACGAGCACACCACCAAGTAATCACTTCCTGCTGAAAATCCGAGGAGAAGCCTGATGGCTACCCGTACGCCTGTTACCCCGTTCTACGCGATCGCCGGCGCCGGCGACCTCGCGGTCGAGAAGTTCCGCGCGGTCAGCGAGGACGTCACCGCCCGGTTCGCCAAGCTGGACCAGCAGACCCTGCAGGCCGAGCTGACCAAGGCCCAGACCGAGTTCGCCAAGCGTTTGGAGGCGATCGTCGCCGACGCGAAGACCACTCCGGCCAAGCTGCGCGAGCTGCCGAAGACCGCGCAGGCCGGCTTCACCACCGTCCTCGGCCAGGCCGAGGAGACCTACGAGGACCTGGCCGGCCGCGGCAAGGACCTGGTCGAGCGGATCCGCCACCAGAAGGCCACCGAGGACCTGGTCGCCAGCGCGAAGACCACCGTGAGCAAGGCCAAGGCGACCCGCACCACCGCCAAGAAGACCGCCGACACCGCGACACGCAACGTCAAGGCGACCACGACCAGCGCTCGCAAGACCGCGAAGACGGCCGCCAAGGCCGCGACCGCCGCCGCCGACAAGGTCGGCGACTGACGGTCACGAACAGCCCAAGTTCTGGGTGAATCCGATGGCCGGGCGGCTCTCAGCAGATGAGGCCGCCCGGTCTGTCGGTTAGGCTCATAGGCATGGTTCCACTCGCCACGTTCCCGAACCTCTTTCCCGGGTTCGCAGGTCCGCTCGAGATCATCTGGTGGGTGCTGCTCGGACTCAAGCTGGTGGCGCTGGTCGACGCGGCCTTCCGGCCCCGGGCGGTGTTCGTCGCCGCGGACAAGCTGACCAAGCCCGGCTGGGTGCTGATCCTCGTCGTGTTCACGCTGAGTCAGCTTTTCCAGGGCTGGCTGAGCTTCTTCGGTCTGATCGGCATCGTCGCGGCCGCCGTCTACCTGGTCGACGCCCGCCCGGCGCTCCGCGCCGCCGCCGGCCGCGGCCGAGGCGGCTGGGGCATCCGCCGCCGCCGGGGTCCGCGTCCGCTCTGACACTACGAGCGGTAGACGATCACCTTGTCGCCGACCTTGACCTGGCCGAACAGGATCTTGATCTTGCCCAGGTCCCGCACGTTCACGCAGCCGTGCGAGGCGCCGTTGTAGCCGCGGGCCGCGAAGTCGGACGAGTAGTGCACCGCCTGGCCGCCGCTGAAGAACATCGCGAACGGCATCGCCGAGTCGTACAGCTTGGAGACGTGGTTCCGGCTCTTCCAGCCGACCGTGAAGCTGCCCTCGCGGGTCGCCGTCTTCACCGCGCCGAACCGCACGTCCAGCTGCATCTTCACGACACCGTCGACGACGTACCGCAGCTTGCGGGTGCTCTTGTCGATGCACAGCACCACACCCGTTGCGCAGCGCGCGTCGAGCTTCTTGCCGTTCACCACCGGCGCCGGCGGGTACAGCTCGGTCTGGGTCGGCACATGGGTGACCGCGGCAAGCTTGTCCAAGGTGTTCTGGTCGATGTACCCGAGCTGCGGAATCCCCTTGGACTGCTGGAACTTCTTCACCGCGGAGCGGGTCATCGTCCCGTAGTCGTTGTCCAGGTAGCGCTTCTCCAGCAGCTTCAGCTGAACCAGGCGAGCCTCGACCTTGCGTACGTTCGTACCGCTGGAGCCGTTCTTCCACAGCGCCTTCGGGTAGATCGGCAGCTCACCAGTGACCTCGAACGGCACGGTCTTCAGGTCCGAGGAGTCCGTCGGCGCCGCCGTCGCGCTCGTTCCGGAACTGAGGAGCGCAGCAATTCCGGCGCCTGCGACCAGTCCGGTCAGCATCTTGCGAATGATCAGCCCGCGCATCGGACACCCCTCTGATCGACCCGTCCCTACACTTGTGGGACGTCCTCACCGGTCTTTTGGTTGGCTCAGCGTACCCGAGGAACTTCGCATGGAGATCGTTCTCAGCACCGCGGACATCACCACGGTCCCGGCCGATGCGATCGTCAACGCAGCGCATCACGCGCTTCGCGGCGGTGGTGGCGTGGACGGCGCGATCCATCGCGCCGGCGGTCCGGAGATCCTCGCGGAGCTGATCGATCGCTATCCGAACGGCACCCCGACCGGTACGGCGGTCTGGACCACAGCGGGCGCGCTTCCCGCGTCGTACGTGATCCACGTGGTCGGGCCCAACTACAACGCCGGCCAACGGGATCCGGCCCTGCTCGAGTCGTGTTACCGCAATGCTCTGCGGATCGCGGACGAGCTCGGCGTCAAAACCCTGACCCTGCCTGCGGTTTCGGCCGGTATCTACGGCTGGCCGGCCCGATCAGCAGCGGAGGTCGCCGTACGGACAGTTCTCCGTACGACGACCTCCGTCGAGCGCTCGATCTTCTGCCTGGTGGACCCCAGGCTCTATCGGGCTTTCAGTCAGGTGCTGGATCAGCCGCTGTAGACGACGACCTTGTCGCCGACCTTGATGCGGGCGAAGATCCAGGCGATCTTCTTCTTGTCCCGGATGTTCACGCAGCCGTGCGAGGCGCCGTTGTAGCCACGGGCCCTGAAGTCCGAGGAGTAGTGCACCGCCTGGCCGCCGCTGAAGAACATCGCGTACGGCATCGCGGACTTGTACAGCGACGACACGTGGTTCTTCGACTTGCGGTAGACCTTGAACGTGCCGTTGCGCGTCGGTGTCTTGCTGGCACCGAAGCGGGCGTCGGCGACCTGGATCGCCTTGCCGTTCACGACGTACACCAGCTTGCGGGTCTTCTTGTTGATGCAGAGGACCCGGCCCTTCGTCAGGCAACGCTTGTCCAGCCGGTACTTGCCCACCACCGCACTGGACTTCGCCGCCGTGGCCGCCTTCTGCGGCGCGACCACGACCAGGGGCGCAACCTTCGGTGCCACCGTGACGGCATCGGCCGTCGTGGTGGCGGAAAGTGCGCCGACGCCCACGAACGCGGCGGCCGTCAGAGTGGCGCCGAGCTTACGCAGAATGCCCATGTTTCCTTGTCCTTCCCCCAGCAGAGTTGCTTGCACAAGACAGACGTCAGCAGCTGGCGTCTGGTTGGTAACGATCCGGAATTTTCTTCCCCCGCGACCGGCCGAGCAATGGTGTATCACACCGCTGTGATTCGGCTCGCGCCGTTCCGCCGACCGTGTCCAGTTCGTGCCCAAACACCCAGGCTGCGTTCAGCTCTTGCTCTTGCGACCCAGCTTCGAGCGCTCGACCTGGGTGAGGGCGACCTTGCGCATCCGGATCGCGTCCGGGGTGACCTCCACGCACTCGTCCTCGCGGCAGAACTCCAGCGACTGCTCGAGCGACAACTTGCGGGCCGGCACCAGCTTCTCGAACTCGTCCGCGTTCGAGCGGACGTTGGTCATCTTCTTTTCCTTGGTGATGTTGACGTCCATGTCGTCGGCGCGCGAGTTCTCGCCGACGATCATGCCCTCGTACACCTCGGTGGCCGGCTCCACGAACATGGTGCCGCGCTCCTGCAGGTTGATCATCGCGTACGACGTCGCCGCGCCGGTGCGGTCCGAGACCAGCGAGCCGGACGGGCGCGTGCGGAGCTCACCGAACCACGGCTCGTAACCCTCGAAAACGTGGTGGGCGATCCCCGTACCGCGGGTGTCGGTGAGGAACTCGGTCCGGAAGCCGATCAGGCCGCGGGCCGGCACCAGGAACTCCATCCGGACCCAGCCGGTGCCGTGGTTCGTCATCTGCTCCATCCGGCCCTTGCGGACCGCGAGCAGCTGGGTGACGGTGCCGAGGTACTCCTCGGGGCAGTCGATCGTCAGGCGCTCGACCGGCTCGTGCCGCTTGCCGTCGATCTCGCGGGTGACCACCTGCGGCTTGCCGACGGTCAGCTCGTAGCCCTCGCGACGCATCTGCTCGACCAGGATGGCCAGCGCCAGCTCACCACGGCCCTGCACCTCCCAGGCGTCCGGACGCTCGGTCGGCAGCACCTTCAGCGACACGTTGCCGACCAGTTCGCGGTCGAGGCGGTCCTTGACCAGGCGGGCGGTGACCTTGGTGCCCTTGGTCCGGCCGGCCAGCGGCGAGGTGTTGGTACCGATCGTCATCGAGATGGCCGGCTCGTCCACGGTGATCAGCGGCAGCGGCTTGGGGTTGTCCGGATCGGTCAGGGTGTCGCCGATCATGATCTCGGGAATGCCCGCGATCGCGACGATGTCGCCCGGTCCGGCCGAGTCGCCGGGGACGCGCTCGAGCGCCTCGGTGACCAGCAGTTCGGTGATCTTGACCTTCTGGATCGTGCCGTCGTGGCGGCACCAGGCGACCTGGGCGCCCTTCTTCAGCGTGCCTTCGTGCACCCGGACCAGCGCGAGCCGGCCGAGGAACGGCGAGGCGTCCAGGTTGGTGACGTGCGCCTGCAGCGGCGCGCCCTCGGTGTACTCCGGGGCGGGCACGTTGTTCAGGATCGTCTCGAACAGCGGCTCGAGGTCGTCGGAGTCCGGCATCCCGCCGTCCTCGGGCTGGTTCAGCGAGGCGCGGCCGGCCCGGGCCGAGGCGTACACGACCGGGAAGTCCAGGGCGGACTGGTCGGCGTCGTGGTCCAGCAGGTCGAGGAACAGTTCGTAGGTCTCGTCGACGACCTCGGCGATCCGCGCGTCCGGACGGTCCACCTTGTTGACCACCAGGATGACGGGCATCTGCCGCGCGAGCGCCTTGCGCAGCACGAACCGGGTCTGCGGCAGCGGGCCCTCGGAGGCGTCCACCAGCAGCACGATCGCGTCCACCATCGACAGGCCGCGCTCGACCTCACCGCCGAAGTCGGCGTGGCCGGGGGTGTCGATGATGTTGATCGTCATCTGCTCGCCGTTGGCCATCTTGTGCCGGACGGCGGTGTTCTTGGCCAGGATCGTGATGCCCTTCTCACGTTCCAGGTCGCCGGAGTCCATCGCCCGCTCGTCCACGTGCTGATGCGCGCCGAACGCGCCGGACTGCCACAGCATCGCGTCGACCAGAGTGGTCTTCCCGTGGTCGACGTGGGCCACGATCGCGACATTGCGCAGGTCGTTACGGACAGGCATGGGGAAGCGCTCCAAGCGATTGGGACTGGGTGTCAGGCGGTGGCTACGGCGTGTTGTGTCGCTCGAGAAGGCCACTCGACGCAGGGCGCAGCTCCTTCATCCTACCGGTGACGGCTCGTGTCCACGAAACCGGCGAAGCCTTTGACATTTGTTGACTGGACGTCCAGTCTATAGACGGCGCCTGGGGAGGGGCCTGAAACACGGGGGGTCAGCCCGGAAGCGCCGGGCACGAGAATGGGGGGTTGTCCGGCGCTTCGGGGCCATGACCAAGGGAGCCAGGGAAGGGATCGTGCCGCGCTCGGCCACCGTCAACCAGGAGATGCGAGAGCGCTCCAGGGAACGCATCCTGGCCGCCGCGCTGGAAGTCTTCGCCGCCAAGGGTTTCGAGGCCGCGTCCATCTCCGAGATCACTGAGTCCGCGGGCGTATCCCGTGGCCTGGTCTCGTACTACTTCGCCACCAAGGAACAGCTGGCGGCCGAGCTGCTGGACCGCTGGCTGGACGGCATCGCCGCGATCCTCACCATCCAAGGCACTCCGGACGAACGCCTGGCCGGCATCATCGACGGCGCCCTGATGGCAGCCGCCACCACGCTCCCCATCCAGCGCCTGGCGATCAGCCTGATGATGCAACCGTCCACCCACGACGTCTTCGCCCGCGTCGAGTCCGCGAAGTCCGCCCGCCTGGCCCAGGTCGAAGACGTCATCCGCGCCGTCTTCACCGCCCGCGGCGCCCCCGACCCCGCCGTCGAAGAAATGTTGCTAAGAGCAACCTTAGAAGGTGTGACCGTCAAACTGGCGATCTACCAGCAGACCTTCCCCCTGGAAGCTATCCGCCACCGCCTCTACACCACCTACAACCTGCCCACCCCGACGATCCCGCTCCCCGTCCCCTCCCCGCCGGTCGACCGCCTCCGCGCCAAGTGAGCACGGCGTACGGCCCGTTGGTCAGCTGAACGTCGAGGGATGCGGTTGTACGGCGCCGACCTCGACGCCGCCGCCGAGGAGGGGGAAGCGGAGGTGCCGCTCGATGGTGTCGTTGGTAATGCCGAGGCGCTGCAGGACAGCGGCCATCACGACCTTGCGGCCGCGCGGCTGCCCGTCCTCGAGCTTCAACGCGATCCCCCGGCCGTCGGCCAGGCCGACGGCGTACACACCTTCGGCGCCGGCCTTGCAGAACAGGCCGTCGACCGCGCGCATCAACTCGGCCTCGTCGCGCGTACTCCCGCTGGCGTACTCGGGGTACGCGCGGAACGCGTCCTTCACGCGTGCCTCGAGGGTCCCCGGGGCCGCGGCCGCGAACAGGCCGAACGAGCGAGCGAGGCCGGCCAGGGTGAGCGCGAAGATCGGGGCACCGCAGCCGTCGACGGCGATGTAGGAGGCCTTCTCGCCGGCCGAGTCCTCGATCGCGGTCCGGATCTCCTTCTGCAGTGGGTGATCCGGCAACCGGTAGTCGTCGATCGGCCAGCCGTTGAGGTGGCAGGTGAGGATCATCGCGGCGTGCTTGCCGGAGCAGTTCATCGTGATCGATTCCGGACCGTGCCCCGCGCGTACCCAGGCATCCCGGGCCGCGTCGTCCAGCGGGTACTGCGCCGGCGTCCGCAGAACCGACTCGTCCTTGCCCGCCAGCGCGAGGATCTCGCGGACTCCGTCGAGATGGATCTGCTCACCCGAGTGCGACGCGCCCGCGAGCGCAAGCAGGTTGCCGTCCAGGGGCAAGCCGTTGCGGAGCATGCCGAGGGCCTGCATGGGCTTGTTCGACGAGCGCGGGAACATCGGCTGGTCGACGATGCCGGCCACCCAGAAGACAGTGCCGTCGGGGTTGGTCACCACGACGGAGCCGCGGTGATGGCCCTCCACGAAGTCGCTGCGGACGACGTCGGCCAGGATCACAGGTTCGGTCACGGCTGAACTGTACAGGTGCAAAATGCGGTATTGCGAATGAATCGGTTCAGAGCCGGGAGCGGACGTGCAGGCCTGCCTCGGGGTCGACCAGGATCTCCTGCGTCGCCGTCACCGTGGGCTGATCCTCGGCCACGATCTCGAGTACGGCGTCCGCGTCGACGTTCCGCTTGACCAGCGCGAGCGCGATCGGTCCGAGCTCGTGATGCCGCGCAGCCGATCCGACGAACCCGACCTGCTTCTCTCCCGCGCGCACGGCGTACCCATGCGCCGGCAGGTGGTCGACCGAACCGTCCAGGTGCAACCGCACCAGCCGCCGCGGCGGACGGCCGAGGTTGTGCACCCGTGCGACCGTCTCCTGGCCGCGGTAGCAGCCCTTGTTCAGGTGTACGCCGACGCCGAGCCAGCCCACCTCGTTCGGGATCGCGCGCTCGTCGGTGTCCAGACCGAACCGCGGGGCGCCCGCCTCGATCCGGAGCGCCTCGTACGCCCAGATCCCGGCCGCCGGACCCTCCAGCCCGGCCAGCTCGCCGCGCGGCAGGAACACCTCGTGACCGCCCAGCGAGTCCTCGCCGCTGCGGGTCAGGTGCTCGCCCTCAGGAGCTCCGGGCTTCCAAATGATGGCGTAGTCATCCGTCACGTCCGCGATCTCGACGCGGGACATGAAGACCATCTTCTGCAGCCACTCGATCAGCGCCGCGGCCGCACCCGGCTCGGTGTGCAGCCAGAACGTGTCGCCGTCGTCTACGCCGTACATCACGTGCTCGATGTGGCCGGTCGGCGACAGCAGTAGCGCGGTGGTCGACGTACCGGGCTTGAGGCCTTCGAAGTACTGCGTGGTGATCGCGTGCAGCCAGGTCAGGCGGTCCGGACCGGTGATCGTGACGACGTCGCGGTGCGACAGGTCGACGAACGCCTGGCCGGCGACGAGGGCCCGCTGCTCGCGCAGATCCGAGCCGTAGTGGGCCGCGACGCCGGCGTCGAGTCCGTCGGCCTCGACCGCCCCGGGCAGGTCCAGCAGTGGGCTGCGGTTTCGTGACATGTCACCAGAGTACGTCGAGTGGCGTACGGCGAACGCCTCCCGGGGTGGGATGTGGACAGACCTCTTGTCCGGGGAGCCTGGCATGGACGACGCGATGAAGGGAGCAGGCGATGAGCGACAAGCGATTCCGGTTCGGCGTGGTGGGTAGCCCGGCGAGCGGCACCGACTGGATCAAGACCGTCCGCCAGGCTGCGGACCTCGGATATTCGACCGTACTGATGCCCGACGGGCTGCAGTTGCCGTCGCCGTTCCCCTCGCTGGCGATGGCCGCCGCGGTCGCGGACATCCGGGTCGGCACGTTCGTGGCGGCGGCTCCGCTCCGCACTCCGCGGGCGACCGCCTGGGAGGCGCACACGCTCACCTTGCTGACCGACGGACGGTTCGAGTTCGGTCTCGGGACCGGGCGGCCGGCGGTCGAGCAGCAGGTGGCCGAGATCGGGCTGCGGTTCGGCACGGCCAAGGAGCGGCGTGACCAGGTCCGCGAGACCCTGGACCACCTCGAGAAGCTCGACGGCGATCGCCGTACGCCGATCATGCTGGCGGCCGGGGGACCGCGGGCGCTCGCACTGGCCGCGGCCCGGGCCGACATCGTCTCGCTGGCCAAGGACGCGATGACGCCGCGCGCCGAGGTGGCTCAGCTGGTCCAGGACCTGCGTGAGCTGGCCGGACCGCGGGCGGACGAGATCGAGCTCGCGATGAACCTGTTCGCGGCCGGGACCCGGGAGCTGCCGCCGTGGACCAAGCGGGCCGCCGGGGTCGAGCCCGCGGAGCTGGAGGCGAGCGACTCGCTGATGATGCTGCGCGGTACGCCGCAACAGATGGCGGATGAGCTCCAGCGGCGGCGGGACGACTTCGGTACGTCGTACATCAGCGTGAACTCGACGTACCTCGAGGATCTGGCACCCGTCGTCGAACTGCTGGCCGGGAAGTAGACGTGACACTGCCCGCCGGTCTGTGGCCCGGCGGGCAGTGCTGGGAGGGGTGGGAATGGCTAGCGGTTGACCGGTGCTTCCTCGGCGGTGGCGGTGAGGGGTACGTCGCCGGCGTGGGTGTCGCCCGCGGCGAAGGCGGCCTCGTCGAACGGATCCTCACCCGCGAACACCTGCTGTGCCTGCGACTTGTCGAACTCACCGACCCAGTGGCCGACCAGGACGGTGGCGACCGCGTTGCCGGCGAAGTTCGTCAGCGCGCGGGCCTCGGACATGAACCGGTCGATACCGACGATCAGGCCGACGCCGTCGACCAGGTCCGGGCGGTGCGACTGCAGACCGCCGGCCAGCGTGGCCAGACCGGCGCCGGTGACTCCGGCAGCGCCCTTCGAGGCGACGATCATGAACAGCAGCAGGGAGATCTGCTGACCGATCGAGAACGGCTGGTCCATCGCCTCGGCGATGAACAGCGACGCCATGGTCAGGTAGATCGCCGTGCCGTCCAGGTTGAACGAGTAGCCGGTCGGGACGGTGATGCCGACCACGGACTTGTCGACGCCGAGATGCTCCATCTTTCCGATCAGTCGGGGCAGGGCGGTCTCCGACGACGAGGTGGACACGATCAGCAGGAACTCGCGGCCGAGATAGCGCAGCAACTGGAAGATCGAGATCCCGGTGACCACCCGGAGCAGCGTGCCGAGCACGAGGATCACGAACAGCAGGCAGGTGGCGTAGAAGGCGAGCATGATCTTGCCGAGGCTGACCAGCGCGTCCGTGCCGGTGGCGCCGACGACGGCAGCGATCGCGCCGAACGCGCCGATCGGGGCGGCCCACATGATCATCGACAGCACCTTGAACACCAGCCGCTGGATGTGCCCGATGGCGACGAGGATCGGCTGGCCCTTCGAGCCCATCGCCTGCAGGGCGAAGCCGATCAGCAGCGCGACGAACACGGTCTGCAGCACTTCGCCCTCGGTCAGCGCGGACAGCATTGACTTCGGGATGATGCCGAGGAGGAAGTCCGTCGTACCCTCATGCGCCCCGGCAGCCTGCTTCTGGCCGGTCTCGCGGAGCTTGTCGGTCAGGTTCAGACCGGAACCGGGCTGGACCAGGTTGCCGACCACCAGGCCGATGCCGAGTGCGACCGTCGACATCACCAGGAAGTAGACGAGCGCGAGACCGCCGACCTTGCCGACGCTGGCGGCTTGGCGGACCGAGCCGATGCCGAGCACCAGCGTGCAGAAGATGATCGGGCTGATCAGCATCTTGATCAGGTTGACGAACGCGGTACCGAGCGGTTTCAGCTCGACGGCGAAGTCCGGGAACAGGAACCCGACACCGATGCCGAGCAGGACGGCGACGATGACGGCGATGTAGAGGAAATGGGTCCGGTCGTTGCGCACCGGAGTGGGTCGGGGTTCGGTCGGGCTCGACATTGGTGGGACTCCCTGTATCGGCCAGGCGGGGTGTTTGAGTAACTGTGACGTGACGCACAGGGGAAGCGCGCATTTCGTTCATATCGTTCTCAGTGCAGACTGTCCGGCATGAGGGACCGACCGTGGGAACTGCGTCGCCAGGTGCTCTGGCTGCAGTCGATCACGGTCTCGGTGCTGATCCTGATGGTCTGCACCACCCTGGTCAGCCGATCCCGCGCCCAGGCCGAACGTGACGCCGCGGCTGCCGGGGTCGCCCCGCCCGGCTGGTGGGAGCTGATCCGCCTCGACACGCGCTCGATGCTTGGCATCGCCAGCCTGATGCTCGGCGTCGCGATCGCGGGCAACGCGCTCGTCAGCTGGCGGGTACGACGCGCCACCCGAGGCATGGGTACCCAGTCGCTGGCCCGGATGCTCGACTTCTACGAAGGCGTGCTGCACGCGGCCCGCGAAGGCCTGATCCTGCTGGACGCCTACGGTCGCGTCCAGCTTGCGAACGACGAGGCCCTGCAGTTGCTCGGCATCCGTGCGGTGGACCCCGGGACTCCGATCGACGAGCTCCACCTCGGGTCGACTCTGGCGGAGTTGCTGCGCGCCGGGCGTACGGCGTACGACGAGCTGCACCTCGGAGCGCAGGGTGTGCTGGTCGTGAACCAGCAGCCGGCCCGGTCGGGGCGGATCGTGACGCTGCGGGACCACACCCAACTGCAGCGGCTGCTCGGCGAACTGGACGCCGTACGGAGTCTGGCCGAATCCCTGCAGGCGCAGAACCACGAGGCGTCGAACCGCTTGCACACCGTCGTCAGCCTGATCGAGATCGGCAAGCCGGAACGCGCCCGCGAGTTCGCGGTGTCCGAGCTGCAGTTCGCGCAGGCGATGACGGATCGGGTGGTCGGCACGGTCGGCGATCCGGTGCTGGCGTCGTTGCTGCTCGCGAAGCTGTCGCAGGCTCAGGAGCGTGGCGTCGTACTGACGTTGGAGCTCGGTCAGGAGGAGTTGAACACGCGACTCCCCGCGCAGGATGTCGTCACGGTGGTGGGGAACCTGCTGGACAACGCGATCGAGGCTGCGCGTGGCGGTCCGGCACCGCGCCGGGTTGAGCTGCGCGCGAGTACTACGCCGGACGCGATCGACCTGATCGTGACGAACACCGGCGCCGAGCTGGGTGCGGTCGAGCTGGCGCACATGTTCGACCGAGGCTGGACCACGAAGGCCGAGCCGGGGCATGGTCTGGGGCTCGTGCTGGTGCGGAGCACGGTTGAGAGGTGGCAGGGCACGTTGATGGTCGACCCGGATTCCGAGCTGGACGACGTACCGGCGTTGACCGTCCGGGTTCGGCTGCCGCGGGCGGTGGGCGCCAGTGCCTGATCTGCGCGTGCTCGTCGTCGAGGACGATCCGGTGGCGGCCGAGGCGCATCGTACGTACGTCGAACGGCTGCCGGGGTTCACGTGTCACGGTGTCGCGGGTACGGCGGCTCGTGCGTTGCAGGTGCTTGCTCGGGGCGATGTGGACCTGGTGCTGCTGGACATGCATCTGCCGGACGGGCACGGGCTCGACGTGGTACGGCGGATGCGGGCCTTGGGCAACCAAACTGACGTGGTCGCGGTGACGTCGGCGCGAGAGGTCGCGGCGGTGCAGGCGGCGGCGCGGATCGGCGTGGTGCAGTACGTCTTGAAACCGTTCGCCTTCGAGACATTGCGGGACCGGTTGACGGCGTACGCACGGCAACGCCGGGCGGCCTCAGTGGGTGACATGGTCGCGGACCAGGACGAAGTCGACAGGTTGTTGCATCCAGCAACCGTCTCGTCGGTGCCGAAAGGCCTCACCGGATCCGTCCTGGACCGCGTCGTCCAACTACTCGGCAACCGCGAGGGCTGGACCGCCGAGGAGGTCGCGACGTCTTTGGGCACCTCGCGGATCACGGCTCGGAGGTATCTGGAGCACCTGGCCGATCAGGGGCAGGCACTGCGAACCCAGCGGTACGACGGGCGGAGCGGCCGACCGAAGGTCGAGTACTCCTGGGTCGCGGAGAGTTAGGAGCGGATGAGGGTTGCCCAGAGGTGGGGCTGGAGGGGCTGGCCCTCCGCGGCCATGTCGTAGGCCCAGAGGAGTTCGCCCTTGACCAGGCCGTAGAGGCGGTGGCCGGCGGTGACTTCCTTCGCTGACACGGTGCGGGCTACGACATCCGTTTGCAGCTCGATCTTCGCGCCGTCGATGTCGCCGTACCAGATCTCCGCGAAGCCGGTCGGGTGCGCCAGGATGACCTCGACCTTGTTGTCCGGCCGCGGGCGCCAGAAGCCGGTCTCGACGGCCAGCGGGCGCTCCTTCGTGCCGTCCTCGCCGACCACGTAGGTCTGGCTGACGTAGTGCAGGTAGGGCTTGCCGTTGTGGCTGAAGTCGATCTGCTGCCCGAACTCGAACTTCTCGATCGTCGGGTAGTCACCGTGCCCGCGGCCCTCCCAGCGACCGAGCAGCCAAGCCAGCGGCATCAGGTCGGGGTGCAGGTCCTGCGGGATCTCGAACGCCATCGGATCACTCAGCTCGCGTTGCGGCCGCGGTACAGCCGGTAGACGACGAACGCCGAGAACCAGCCCATGAATACACAGACCAGAACCAGCAGGGAGGTGAAGACGACGTGGAGCACGGTGGTCAGTCTAGAGGATGGCGGTGTGGACCTTCGGCTACCGTGGCGTGATGTCCCGCACGCTGGTGATCAAGCTGACCGCAGGCGCCGATGAACCCGAGCGCGCCAACCAGGCCTTCACCGTCGCCGCCACCGCAGTCGCGGCCGGCGCGACGGTCTCGCTGTGGCTGACGGGTGAGGCCGTCTGGTTCGCCGTACCGGGCCGGGCGGAGGCCTTCGAACTCCCCCACGCGGCGCCGCTCGCGGACCTGCTCACGTCCGTCCTCGAAGGCGGTCAGCTCACCGTCTGCACCCAATGCGCCAAACGCCGCGACCTCACCGAAGCCGACCTCCGCCCCGGCACCCGCATAGCCGGCGCCCCCGCCTTCACCGAAGAAATCCTCACCGACAACACCCAAGCAATCGTCTACTAGCCGCCCACGTACCAGAAGCAAATACCGCTGGGCTGCCAGCGGACGCCAGCTGAAGCAGCGCCGAGATGGGGCGGCGCCGGCGGAAGCCAGCTGACCGGCACTGGTGGATGCCAGGTGAGCTGGCTCCCGTGCGCGCAGGCCGGGCAGCAGCGGTAAGTTCCGTGCGGGGCCGGCGCCATGCGGCGCCGCCTAACTTTCCCTTCGGCGTCAGCGCTCGTAGCCGGGGCCGTCTGTGCGGTTGCTGCCGCCGCCACGGTTCATGTCTTGGCTGTGCTGACGGCCGGCGGTTTGGCCGCCACGGCCGCCGGCGAGGGCTGCTTCGCCTGGCGGCCTGGTTGCGCCTGACGCCGCCGCGTGACCGGCGGAGACGCGCTCGTGCTGGGCCTTCAAGTCCTCCACGGACGCTGGGTCGGACGTGTCGGTCGTCTGCTCCTGGCCGTTCGAGTGCTGCTGCTGCCGAGCTTGCCGTTGCTCGTCGAGTAGCGGCTCCTCCACCGGCTGCGGTGCGCTCTGCCCGGGCTGCGCACTCTCGTCAACACCCTGCTGTGCGGCCTGGCCAACCTGCTCGCCATTCTGGCCGTTCTGGCCGACCTGCTCGCCGTTCTGGCCGTTCTGCTGGGCGACCTGGTTGGCGTCCCGGCGATCCCCGGCCGTCTGCAACCCCGGCTGCGGCCCCGCATCCGCCTGCTCCTGCCCAGCCCGCTGCCCCTGCTCAGCCTCTTGCCCCTGCCCCGGCTGCTGATCCAGCCCTGGCTGTTCATCGAGCCCCGGCTGCCGATCCTGCTGCGCCAGCTCAGGCTCCTGCCCGGCTGCCTGAATCACACCGCCTTCACTGATCTCGTACTCCTGATCGACCTCCGGCGACCCCTGGCCCTGCTCAGCCTCGGGCGACCCCTCCTCCTGCCCCTGCCCCGGCTCCTCACCAGCGGCACGAATCACACCGTCGTCACCACGCTCGTAACCCTGCTCAGCTTCCAGCGAACCCTGCTCTTGGCCTTGGTCGCTTTCCATGCCGGCCGGTCTGATCACACCGTCGTTACCGAGCTCGACATCCTGCTCAGCGCGATCCTGCCCGACCTCGTCCCCGGCCTCCTGCCCAGACACGCCCTGCTCGACCTGGTCTCCGGCTTCCTGCTCAACGTCGCCCCGCTCGACCTGATCCCCGGCTTCCTGCTCAACGTCGCCCCGCTCGACCTGATCCCCGGCTTCCTGCTCGGCGGCCTCCTGCTGCTCGGCCTCCTCGGCTGCTACGCCGGCCGCGCCGACTGCGGCTGCCGCTGCGCCGACCTCGCCGGGGGCGGGTGCGTCGCGCCCGTCTCGCTCGCGGCGGTCGCGCTCGTTGCGCTCCGCGGTCTCGCGGTCCTCGCGCTGCTCGTCCGCCACCTCGGCCGCGCGATCGTCGTCCTCGACCTCTTGGACCTGCTGGTCCTCCTGGACCTGCTGGTCGTCCTGGACCTGCTGGTCGTCCTGGACCTGCTGGTCGTCCTGGACCTGCTGGTCCTGCTGGTCCTGCTGGTTCCGGTCGAGCCGGCCGTCGCCGTCGACGTCGTCTTGCACCGGAATGCCGTCGCCCTCGGGATCCCGCGCGATGTCATCGCGTTCCCGTTGGGCTTGCAGGTCCTGCACACGCTGCTGCTCAGCGTTCACTTCGGCCTGCAGTCGCTCGTTGTCCTGCCGCAACTGCGCGTTCTGTGCGATCTGCCGGTCGACTTCACCGAACCGATCGGCGGGATCCGGATACGTGTCCCGCATGCGACGGTCGTAGTTCGGGTCGAAGCGCCCCTGGTCACGGATCCGCTCGACGCCCGCTCGCTGCTGCTGCCAACGGCGCGCCAGGTTGCTCACCCCACGCATCAGCCGTTGCATCCGCCGCCATGTCTTGCGGAGCTCATCGACCATGTCCCGCATCAGGTCTTCGGCTTCTGCCATCACGCCACCTCGCTCGCATAGACGGAGTACCCGAAGCCGGCCGCGTTGTCCTCTGGCCCGGGCTGGGTCGCGTACAGGTGAAGCTCGGCGCCCGGCCGCAGCCAGACCGCCAGGTGACGACGTCGGCCCCGCCACTCCGGCGGAATCCGCAGATCCGACCCCGGCCCGACGAAGACCGGCGCACCCCAGTGCTCACGAGCCAGCTCGAGCTGCCCGGGCCAGTGGTCGTCCAGCCCTTCCTCGGCATCAGCAACCTCCGCCGACCCGATCTCGTACGCCGACCACCCACTGCGCGGGCTCTCCGGCAGCACGGCGTCCGGCAGCACGAGCATCACGGTCTCCCGCGGGGTGACGAGTCCCCAGGTATAGCGGTCGGGGTCGATGTTGCCGGGGGCCCATGGTCGCCAGCCGGTGGCGGCGGTGACGCGGGAGACCAGCGCGCGGATCGCGTCCACACCGGTGCCCGGCGGTCCCCAGACCGATCTCCAGTCGGAGACCTCGGCCAGATCCGCCATGGCACGCTGGTCGTCGCTCGACGACCGCTGCTGCGTCTTCACCCGCGCGCTCCTCTCCTCAGGTCGGCCCAGCCTAATCCTCAGCCGGTGCCACCACCTCCCGAATGACGCACGCCTGTGGACAACGGATCCCTCGCGTACCTAAGAACAGGAGGTGGTCGACCTCCGCCGGGCTCCCCCCGCCTGATCTCCCCGCCAGCCGGCCCGTTCTGGGCCACCACCTCCTGTTCTTACGTACGTCGTTCGCGAGCAGTAACCGATGGACGCCGTGCGCACGGACCAAAGTGGGTTGTAGTGGAAACATGAAGCTCGCGGCCCCACCGACCGAGAAGTCCTTTCCGTCCCCGCTGCACCATCCGCGCGTGGCGACGGTGATCGGCCGGTGGCTCGGCCTCGCGGTGGCGATTTGCTTCCTGACCGGCCTGTTCAGCCATCTCCAGCAGGACACACCCGGGTGGCTGACCATCCCCAGCCGGCCGGCCTCGCTCTACCGTGTCACCCAAGGTCTGCACATCCTCAGCGGTACCGTCGCCGTTCCGTTGCTGCTGGCAAAGTTGTGGACCGTCTACCCGAAGCTGTTCGCCAAGCTTCCCTGGCCGCCGAGCCGCAAGGCCCTCACCACCATCCTGGAACGCGGTTCGATCCTGGTCCTCGTCTCCGCCCTGGCGCTCGAGCTGTTCACCGGTTTCCTGAACACCCTGCAGTGGTATCCGTGGCCGTTCCCGTTCAAGCAGACCCACTACGCGCTCGCCTGGATCATCGTCGGCGCACTGCTCGTCCACCTTGCCGTCAAGCTCCCGCTGATCCTCGCCCACTGGCGCCGTACGCCGGCCGACCGCCGGCCGGTCGCAGATTCGTTGCCTCCCGCAATCACTGGCTTGACCCGGCGCGGCTTGTTTCGCACGGTCGCCGGCGCCGGCGCTCTCGTCGGGATCACCTCGGTCGGCCAGTCGGTGCCCGCCTTCGGCCCGGTCGCCGTACTCGCGCCGCGGAAGCCGAACGTCGGTCCGCAAGGCCTGCCGGTCAACCGTACGGCGAAGGACGCGGGTGTCACCGGGATCGATGCCAACTGGCGCTTCACGATCACAGGCCCACGGAAACTGTCGTATACCCTCGACGAACTCCGGAACCTCGAGCAGAACCCCTCCGACCTCCCGATCGCCTGCGTCGAGGGCTGGAGTCAGGGTGCTCACTGGGAGGGCATCCGGATCCGCGACCTGCTGAGCCTGTGTGGGGCTCCGCCCGGCTCCCGGGTCCGCGTCGTCTCGATGGAGAAGGGCGGCTTCTACGCGACCAGCGAGCTACCGCCGGAGTTCGCCGACGATCCTCTGACGCTTCTTGCCCTCCGCCTCAACGGTGCCGAGCTCGCCCTCGACCACGGCTTCCCGGCCCGCATCATCGCCCCCAACCGCCCCGGCGTCCTCCAGACCAAATGGGTCCACCGCCTGGAGGTCATCGCATGAAGGCTGTCAGGGTCGCGCTCGGTGCGGCGGGGGTGGGCTTCGGGCTGTGGGGCCTCTGGCTGCTGGTCGGCGCTGTCGAGCCGCCGGCGCTGATTCGGCTGCCGATCTGGCTCGGAGGTGCGGTCCTCGTCGACGACTTCTTCCTGGTCCCCACGACGGTCGCCATCGGTTGGCTGGTGACCCGGTGGTCGATCGGCCCCGACAGGCACCGCACCGTCGGCGCCTTGCGAACCACCTTGCTGTACGTCGGTCTCACCACGCTGATCGCGATCCCGCTGCTCCTGCGGCAGGGTAAAGGCGCCAACCCGACCGTGCTCCCGCGGGACTACCTCCGCGACTGGTTATTGCTGGAGGCAACGATCGTTGTGGCCGGCGCGGTGGTGTTCCTGGTTCAGCGGTCCCGCTTGACGTTCAGCAGGTCGCGGGCCTCGTCCGGCGATATCGGCGGGCGCTGAGCCAGCGTCGCGAGCGTGGCGGCTCGCTCGACCAGCTCGGCGTTGTGGGTGACCGGCTGCCCCTTCGCCAGGGTCAGCGTGTCCTCCATCCCGACCCGGAGATTTCCGCCCTTCGACAACGCGGCCAGCGCGACGGTGAGCGACGTACGCCCGATCCCGGTCGCGGACCACGAGGTCACCGCAGCGGGGAGCGCGTTGACCGCGGCCACCAGGGCGTCCGTCGTACCGGGCATGCCGCCGGGGACGCCCATGACCAGGTCGCAGTGCACGCGTCCGCCGTACGGGAGGCCGAACTTGTCCAGCAACCGGTGCAGCGCCGCCACCTGGCCGAGGTCGAACAGCTCGAACTCCGGCACCACCTCACGCTCCTGCGTCAGCTGGTAGAGCTCGGTCACGAACGGCCACGGGTTCATGAACACGTCGTCGCCGAAGTTGACCGTGCCCAGGGTGAGCGAGCAGGAGTCGGGTACGGCGTCGAGGACGCGGAGGCGGTGGTCGTACGGATCGGTGACGGCGCCGCCGGTGGACAGCTGGACGATCAGCGCCGTATTCGCCCGGATCGCGGCGACCGTGTCGGTCAGGCGGCCGAGGTCCAGCGTCGGCTTGTGCTCGCCGTCGCGGATGTGGATGTGGATCATCGCGGCCCCGGCCGCCTCGCACCGCTTCGCGGTCTCGACCAGCTCGTCGAGCGTGGTCGGCAGCGCCGGGCAGTCCGCCTTCGCGGTCTCGGCACCGGTGGGAGCAACTGTGATCAGAGTCGACGCCATGGACGAATCCTGCCAGATCCGGGTCACCAACGAGATATTTGCCTGCTCAGGGGTCCGATCACCGGACGATCTCCGGCCAGGCAGGATGTGACTATGAGAGCCGTCGTACAGCGAGTCAGTCAGGCATCGGTCACCGTCGAGGGCGAGGTGGTCGGCGCGATCGACGGGCCCGGACTGGTGGTCCTCCTCGGCGTCACCCACGACGACACCCCGGAGAAGGCCGCCGCGCTGGCCGCGAAGATCTGGACCCTCCGCATCCTTCACGACGAACGCTCGGCCGCCGACGAGCAGGCCCCGATCCTCGCGATCAGCCAGTTCACCCTGTACGCCGACACCCGCAAAGGCCGCCGCCCCTCCTGGAACGCCGCCGCCCCCGCCCCTCTCTCCGAACCCCTCTACAACTCCTTCTGCACCACCCTCGAATCCCTAGGCGCCAAAGTAGAAAGAGGCCGCTTCGGAGCCCACATGGACGTAGCCCTCGTCAACGACGGCCCAGTAACCCTGATCCTGGACGCCTGACGGGTTCCATCCCACGCGGCAAGCCCACCGAGTACCGCAGACCCCGAGCGTGGTCAGCCGACCGCGGTGACCGCGAAGTTGGATCGCCCAACTCCTGTCACCCCGGACGCCGCGGTGACCTTGACGGTCATCTGATAACTGCCGGCCGGGAAACCTTCCCAGTAATAGCCTTCGAAGGTGCAACTGTTGGTTCGCTCGTCCCAGACAATGGCCTTGGTCTTGGTGTTACGAACCTGAGCGACGACCGTGCAGCTCCGACCGGTGAGTTTGCCCAGGTTGCTGTAGGTGGTCCACCAGAACTTCAGCGTCACCCTGCCGGACCCGGACACCTTGTACATTCCCGGCCCGATCCCCTGACTACTCTCGGCGAAGGTGACGGCGACCTGGTCGATCGCCAGTACGGTCGGCGTCATGGACGGAGTCGGCGTCGGCAGGTCGGGCGGCGTCTCCGTCGGCGGATCGGACGGCGTCTGTGGCGAGTCGCTCGGCGACTCGGTCGGTGTCTCGGTCGGTGTCTCCAACGACGTCTCCGTCGGCGTCTCCAGCGGAGTCTCTGAGGCCAAGGTCAGTGATGTAGGCGGTGGCGACTGCGCCGACTGGGCGTCCGCACCACCCAACTGAACGGCGAACGCGACGACTGCGATAACCGCTCCGACAACTGTCGAGACTGCAACAGCGACATTCCAGCGATGGCTGAGCGCCATGATTCCGTCCCCCCGGACATTGAGTTATCCCCTGCACGGTGAATCGTCACCGCGAAGGATTCGTTACGCCGAGGCAGCGATCAAGCCTTTGATTTTCGCCAGTAACGTCATACCGGGAGATTGGCGCACACAGAAGCAAGCCGGCCCCCGGATCCAGAGGGATCCGGGGGCCGGGGTGTTCTTGTTCTGGGTCGGTGAGGTTCGACTCAGAGGGGCGGTGTCAGCTGACGACGCCGGCGGCCGAGTGGCCGACGATGACCTTGGTGTTCAGGCTGTAGACGTCGATCACCAGGGCGTTCACCGAGATGTAGCGCTTCTGCCGCACGACCTGGTTGAAGGTCAGCCGGGCGACGCCCGGGATGTCCAGGGTCTGGTTCTCACCGGTCTTGACCGGGTAGACCTTGTTGCCGACGCGGATCGACGCGATGCTCGAGGACGAGCTCACGCCGGTCTTGTTGTCCTTGGTCTTCCACGCCGACGCCGAGGACTCGATGGCGCCGATGGACAGGTTGGCCACCTTCACGCCCGCGACGTGCGAGGTGAAGTTGATGTAGGACTTGTCCGCCCCGATGGCGCCGTTCTTGGTGGTGTAGACGCCACCGACGTAGGCGACCTTCGGGATGTTCAGCTCGCCGACCGCGACCTTGACCGTCTTGCCCTCAGTCCCCTGGCAGGTGGTCTGAAGCGACGTCGGGCTGGAGACGACCAGCTTGTCGGCGTTGGCCTTGGTGCCGTACGCGTCACCGATCACCAGAGCGGTGGCCGGCTTGGAGATCTCCGCGCGGGTCTTCAGCACCGCGACGTCGACGCCCTCGGGGACGTACTGGTTCTTCACGTTCGCGTGGATCACGACGGCCTGCGCGTACGAGTAGATGCCGGAGCTGGTCTTCACGCCGCCGACACGGTTCAGCACGATGTAGCCGAGGCCCGGAACGGCGACCTTGGTGTTCGGCTTCGGGTTCAGCAGCGACGGCACCGCGATGGCGCCGATCTTCACGCCGGCGAAGGTGGTGCTACCGGTGTAGGACAGCTGGCCCTTGGAGTACTTCGCCGTGGTGGTGGTCTTCACACCGGTCAGCGTGAGCAGGCTGCCGACCTTGATGTCGACGGCGGTCGCGTTGCTGGTGACGCCCGTACCGCTCTTGTCGTCGAACGCGTGGGTGTCGGTCCGCACGCTGCGGGCGATCGCCTGGTTGTTCACGTTGGCCGTGGCGATGTCGTTCTTGTCGGCCTTGTTCGGGTCGGTGGTGCAACCGAACTTGCTGATCACCTGCGGGCCGCTGTTCGCCAGCCCGGATTCAACGTCGGTCCCGTACGAGTAGCCGCTGTATCCGAAAACCGGCGAGGCGGACGCAGAACCCGACGTCAGCGCGATCGTAGAAGCCACGCCGACAACCGCCGCAACTCCGACGGCCGCGAGCTTCTTGTATCCGATGCGGGGTCGCATTGACCCCTCCTCCCTGAGTGATGACGTGACCCGAGTCGCGGGTCAGGACACAGACACAACTCAGGCGGTTGCGGTAGGTAACGAGCAGAATGCGCTCCGAGACCAAACCGTTACACGGCCGCTCGTCCCGCGAGATTCCGGCGCCGACCCGTAACTCGGGCGCGATGCCCGGGATCCCTTCCGGTGCAAGCGATCCAGGACATGCCGAAGGGCCCGGACGCGCAAGGTCCGGGCCCTTCGGTGCTCACTTCAGGGTGCGCCACCTGCAGGTGGAGGTGGCACCATCAGTAACGATCGACAACTCAGACGGTGACGGCCACTTCCGCGACTTCGCCGTACTGGGCGACGACCTGACGGTCGACCGGGTCGGCCTTCGGCGCCAGCGTGCGCAGCGTCCAGCTGCCCGGCGCAGCGAAGAACCGGAAGTGCCCGGTCGCCGAGGTCGGCACCTCGGCGGTGAACTCACCGGTGGAGTCCAGCAGCCGTACGTACGCGCCGCCGACCGGCTCGTCACCGCGCAACACCTGGCCCTGGATCACGGCTTCCTTGTCGACGTCGACACCCTTGAGGTCGAGGCCGCCCTTCGTGGCTCCGCACATGGTCAGGCCTCCCCGGGCTCGTCGCCGAGGGCAACGGGTACGCCGACCAGCGAACCCCACTCGGTCCAGGAACCGTCGTAGTTCTTCACGTTCGGCTGGCCGAGGATCTCGTGCAGCACGAACCAGGTGTGCGCCGAGCGCTCGCCGATCCGGCAGTACGCGATGGTGTCCTTGCCGAAGTCCACGCCGGCGTCGGCGTACAGCGTCTTCAGCTCGTCGTCGGCGCGGAACGTACCGTCGTCGTTGGCTGCCTTGCTCCACGGGATGCTGGCCGCGGTCGGGATGTGACCCGCGCGCTGCGCCTGCTCCTGCGGGAGGTGGGCCGGGGCGAGCAGCCGGCCGGCGTACTCGTCGGGGCTGCGCACGTCGACCAGGTTCTTCACGCCGATGGCTTCGCCGACCTCGTCGCGGAAGGCGCGGATCTCCAGGTTCTGCGGCTGCGCGGAGTACTCGGTGGCTTCGCGCTTGACCACCTCGTCGGTCAGCTCACGGCTGTCCAGCTCCCAGCGCTTGCGGCCGCCGTCGAGCAGGCGGACGTCACCGTGGCCGTAGAGCTTGAAGTACCAGTACGCGTACGCCGCGAACCAGTTGTTGTTGCCGCCGTACAGCACGACCGTGTCGTCGTTCTTCACACCGCGGTCGGACAGCAGCGCCTCGAATTGCTCCTGGCTGACGAAGTCGCGACGGACCGGGTCCTGCATATCGTCCTGCCAATCGATCTTGATCGCGCCGGCGATGTGGCCGCCGTCGTACGCCGAGACGTCTTCGTCGACCTCGATGAGGACGACCCCGGGGTCGGTCTTGTGCTCCTCGACCCAGTCGGCCGAGACGAGCGCGGATTCCCTGCTCATGTGTGCTGCCTCTCAGTTGGTAGCGGTGCTGGTGTCACGGGATGGCGTACGAATGCGGTGAATCAGCAGATAGGCCTCGCACCCGAGGCAGAGCCCGACGGCGGCGTTCACGAATGCCGCCACCAGGGCGAATCCGGTGGCGACCACGCCCAGTACGGTCGCGCCGGTCAGATACCCGATCAGACCGGCGACCGCGAAGACGAGGCCGATCAGCTGGGCGAATCGCGGCGGGGCCGCGTCCTCCAGCTCCTTGGGCGGACCGAGCCGGGGGCGGATCAGCCGCTTGAACAGTTGCCCGTACGGCGACGCCTGGACCCCGAACGCGACCGAGATCGCGAACACCACGGCTTGGACCGCGAGCGGCCAGGGGTTGTTCAGTACGAGCGTCAACGCCAGGACGACCGTGGTCACACCGGCCGCGAACCGGAGTCCCCGCGGATCAACCTGGATGCTTTTCGTGGCCGTCTGTTCGGACATGCCGACTCCCGGAGGAGGAGGAGTTCGAGCCGGACCCGCCCGGGAATGCGGGAGGCGACGTACGCGAAACCGTGCTCAGCGACCGGTTTCGCAGCGCTCGGGACGCCGCCTGGTCAGCGGCGACGACACAGCGACGAGCGCATCCGGCAGTTGTCCACTGCCCTGCGCTTGGTCAGCCATGTCGTGTAAGCCACGCATCGAGAGTACGGAAACCGGGCCGGACTACCAGCTGTGGTCCCAATTGCTGAGACAACTGATCAAACTGCGGACAGATCAGGTGCGGACCACGTTCGTCTTGGCGACCTTGTCGTGCAACGCCTGCTTCTTGTCGTCCCAGAGCGGCCAGAGGTAGTTGATCAGAGCAAGAAAGCTGAACAGCGTGCCGACCACCGGGATCGCGGCGAGCAGGCTGAGCGCCATCTCGAAGCCGTACCGCTTGGCCACCGCGGAGCCCGGCGGGAGGCCGGGCACGTCCCGCAGCCGGACCGCGATGCCGAGCGCCATCTTCCCGGGCGTGGCGCCCTTCTTGGTCAGGAACAGGTACTCGTAGACGAAGGCGACCAGCATCCCGATCAGGACCGCCGGGATCATCCACTTGTACGCCTCCGGCGGCAGCGCGGTGCTGGTCGTCGGGGTGCCGGCCTCCGCGGCGTCCAGGGTGTCTTGGAGGTACTTCCAGATCACCAGGGAGTACTGGTAGTAGAAGTAGCCGGTCAGCGGCAGACCGATGAGGCCGACGATGATCGAGTCGATGATGCGGGCGAACACCCGGCGCCACCAGCCCGACAGCGGCTGCCCGTCCGGCGTCGTAGCGACCCGCTTCCCTGGGTAGCCATAGCCCTGCTGCTGCGGGTAGCCCTGGCCATGCTGCGGGTAGCCCTGACCTTGCTGCTGGTAGGGCGCCTGCTGCTGTCCGTACTGCGCCGGCGCCGGCTGACCGTACTGCGCGGGTCCTGGCTGGGCGCCGCCGTACACCTGACCGTGCTGGACGGGCTGGCCGTACTGCGGCTGGCCCGTCTGTCCGAACTGGCTCTGGTACGGCGGAGGGCCTTGCTGGGGACGGCGCTGATCCGTCCAGACCTCGCCGTCCCAGTAGCGCTGCTGGGTCGGGTCCTGGGGGTCGTCGTACCAACCGGCTGGGTAGCTCACCGCCACAGCATTCCCTACACCGGAGGGCATTCGCCATCCGGTATGGGTTAGTTGGGCTGCCGGTCGATCGCGGTGGCGAGCGCGGCGATCACATCTGGCTTGCGCGGCGCACCACTGGCGCGTTTGACGACCGCACCGGTGCTGTCGAGCACCAGCGTCGTCGGAGTCCGCAGGATGTCGAGTCGCCGGACCAGCTCCAGATGCGACTCCGCGTCGAGCTCGACGTGCCGCACTCCGTCGACCATGCGCTCGACCTCGGCCAGCGTCCGCCGAGTGACCCGGCATGGCGCACAGAACGCCGACGAGAACTGCAGCAAGGTGGCCCGCTCCCCGAGCTCTCCCCCGACCTCGTCCGCCGACACCCGCTCCACGTCTTCGACCTTCCCCCGGAACCGCCCGTCGGCCCACGTCTTGAGCGCACTGAGCACCACTCCGGCGACCACAGCGCCGGCCAGGACCCAGATACCTAAGCTCACAACAATCCACCGTACGGCGGGGTGTTTGCATTTCAACCGTGCGTTTCACTCCTCGGACTGGACAATGGGGTCCGTGGAGAGCGGAGTGATGGTCCGGGCGGGGGTGGTGATCCCCGAAGCCGAGCTGGCGTGGCGATTCTCGCGGTCCAGCGGACCCGGCGGGCAGTCCGTCAACACCACGGACAGCCGGGTGGAGCTGAGCTTCGACGTAGCGGGTACGACGGCGTTGAGCGACGTACTGAAGTCCCGGGCGCTCGAGCGGCTGCAGTCCCGGCTGATCGACGGCGTGGTGACCATCGCGGCGTCGGAGTACAAGTCGCAGTGGCGCAACCGGGAGGCAGCCCGGGGTCGGCTGGCCGCGCTGATGCGGGAGGCGATCGCGGCACCGCCCCGGCCACGTCGGCCGACCAAGCCGAGCAAAGGCTCGGTCCGGCGGCGGCTCGACAGCAAGAAACGCCGCGGCGAGACCAAGCGCCTACGTGGCCGTCCAAGCGACTGAGACGGCCCCGCCGATCGTTATCTTGGCCGCTTGCAGGCTGGCTCTCGGCGTACGTCTGGAAGTTGCCGAAGGCCACCGAACTGCCGACGCTGGTCGGTGGTCAGGCCGTCGCGTCCGCGGTCTCGCGGGTGGTGGTCGGCGGGATGACGAAGCGGTAGCCGACGTTCCGCACGGTCCCGATCAGGGACTCGTGCTCCGGGCCGAGCTTCGCGCGCAACCGCCGTACATGCACGTCCACCGTCCGCGTGCCGCCGAAGTAGTCGTACCCCCACACTTCCTGCAGCAACTGCTCCCGGGTGAACACGCGCCCCGGATGCTGTGCGAGGAACTTGAAGAGCTCGAACTCCTTGTAGGTCAGGTCGAGCGCCCGCCCATTCAGCTTCGCCGTGTACGACGCCTCGTCGATCACCACGTCGCCGCTGCGGATCAGCGAGGAGTCAGGCTCCTCGTTCCGCACCGCGGCGAGCCGGCCGATGACGAGTCGCAGCCGTGCCTCGATCTCCGCCGGACCGGCGGTGTCGAGCAGTACGTCGTCCGCACCCCAGTCGGCGTTCACCGCGGTCAGACCGCCCTCGGTGACGACCAGGATGAGCGGTACGTCGATCCCCGTCGTACGGATCAGCCGGGACACCCCGCGCACGGCGACCAGATCGCGGCGAGCGTCGAGCAGGACCGCGTCCGCATCCGGAGCGTCGACCAGCGCGGCGACCTCGGAGGGCAGGATCCGGATCTGGTGCGGCAGCAGGGCGAGCGAGGGCAGGACCTCTGTGGAGGCCTGCAGCGCGTTCGTCAGCAGAAGCAACGTGCTCACGCTGTCTCCTCGTGCTGATCAGCGGATCCCTTGTCAGCGATCCTGTCCTTGTGCACGTCAGGCCCCGACGGCGTCATTGCCGGGGGCCCGAGACACACTGGATAGCAACAGCAAGCTGACATAATAGCGGAAGACTTAACCGATAAGTGAGGCGTCCGACCACATGCCGGAAGTCACCATCAGGTACTTTGCCGCCGCGCGGTCCGCCGCCGGCGAGTCCACCGCGACCGCCGAGGCCGCGTCGATCCGCGATCTCGTCAGCACCGTGTCAGCCGGCCGGCCCGAGCTGGCCCGGGTCCTGTCGATCTGCACGTTCCTGCTCGACGGCGAACGCGCGGACCCCGCCACGCCGCTGAAGTCCGGCGCCCAGGTCGACGCGCTCCCGCCCTTCGCCGGCGGCTAGAGCCAGGTCAGAGGAAGAACTTCAGCAAGACCAGGGCGAGCGCCACGGCGGTCGTGAGCGCTGCCTTCCCCGAGCCGAGCCCGCGCCGGAACGCGGACCCGAACACGGCCACCGTGAGCGGCACCAGCATCACCAGGAGCGTGACCCCGGCCGCGTGAACGCCGACATGCGCCCGGCTGGTCAGCACCAGGCCGACCACGAACGCGAACGTCAACCCGAGCCAGGTGGTCACCTGGATCGGCCCATCCTCACTGCGATGCCCGCGATGCGACGCCCGGGCCGCACGGCGATGCGAAGTCGGAGCAACGTGCGACATCGGTCACCTTCCGAAAAGAACCGAGTACGCAAGGTAGCAGCAAGGTCACGGGATCGTAAAAGCCACGCCTCTCCCGGGTGGCCGGTACGCCGCCGGGGGGCGGCGTACCGGCACTTGGTCAGGAGCCGATGGAGATGCGGTCCGTGGCGACCGGGGTGTAGGGGTCGTGGGCGGTCAGGTAGTTGGCGAAGGCGTCGATGTCGAGGCCGCCGAAGAACTTGTCCGTCGCCGTGGTGAAGGCGGGGAAGCCGTCGCCACCGTCGGAGAGGAAGTTGTTCGTGACGATGCGGTACGACGTGGCGTCCACCAACGGCTGCCCGGCGATCCTGATCGACCCCGCGACAACCTTCGAGCCCGCCGCCGCGGCCGGGTTCCACGTGTAGGTGATGCCTGCGACCTGGAGCACCTTGAACTTCGCGGCCTCCGGCCCGTTCACGCCGGAGAACTGCTGCTCCAGCAACGCCTTGATCTGCGTTCCCGTCATGTCCATCGACACCAGGAAGTTGTTGAACGGCTGCACGGTGAACGCCTGCCCGAAGGTGACCTCACCGGCGGTCGACGCCAGGTCGGCGCGGATACCGCCCGGGTTCATGAACGCCACCACCGGCGTCTTCCCGCCGGTGACGACCGACGCATCGGCGAGCTGGGCGTCCGCGATCAGGTTGCCCAACGGCGATTCGAGCGAGTCGTCCGGCGTACGCACGACCGACGGTGTGGTCAGGTGGCCGATCACCTTGTTCGCGATCGGGTCGACGAGCGTCTTGTACTTGGCGATCAGCTCGGCGGTCTTGCGGTCCTGCGGCACGTCCTGGGTGACGATCTGGTTGTTGGCCAGCGTGTTCACCCGGTCGACGTCACCGGTCGCGTTGTCGATGCTCAGCCGGACCTCGGTCACCAGCCGGCCGAACGACGACGCGCTGGTGACGAGCCTCGGCTTACCCGCCTTGTCCGGCAGCGAACAGTTGTACGCCTGGTGGGTGTGGCCGGAGATGATCGCATCGATCTCCGGGTCCAGCCCGGCGTTGATGTCGACGATCGGACCGGAGATGCCCGGGCAGCTGTTGTAGGCCCTCGGGTCGGCTGGGAAGCCGCCCTCGTGCAGCAGCACGACGATCGACTTCACGCCCTTGTTCTTCAGCACCGGAACCAGCGCGTTCGCCGTCTCGATCTCGTCCTTGAACGTCAGGCCCGCGACGCCGGACTTGGTGACGATGTTCGGCGTGTTCTCCAGCGTCATGCCGATGAACGCGACCTTGCGGCCGTCGTCGAAGGACTTGATCGTGTACGGCGCGAACAGCGTCTTCTGCGTGTTCTCGAAGAACACGTTCGCCGACAGGTACTTGAACTTCGCGCCCTTGAACGGGTGTTTCGTGTCGGGGCAGGAGTTCTGGTTGTTCTGCCCGTCGCCGTCGGGCAGACAGCCACCGGTCTGCATCCGGAGCAGCTCGTGCCAGCCCTCGTCGAACTCGTGGTTGCCGACCGACGCGGCCTCCAGGCCCATCCCGCTCAGCGCCTCGATCGTCGGCTCGTCGTGGAATGCGGCCGACAGCAGCGGCGAGGCGCCGATCAGGTCACCCGCGGCGACCGTGACGGAGTCCTGCCCTTTCGCCGCCGCGGCGGCGCGCAAGTCCTTCAGGTGGGTCGCGAGGTAGGCCGCGCCACCGGCCGGAATGCCGTTGATGTTGCCGCCCGATCCTGTCGCCGGCTCCAGGTTGCCGTGGAAGTCGTTGAGGGCGAGCAGCTGGATCTGGGTGTGCGTCGGCTTGGGCTTCGCCGGCGCCGCCTGGGTCACGGTTCCCCCCGTGGCCATGGCGAGTACCGCGGCCGTGCCGGCGGCGATCAGGCCGAGGGCCCGCCGTCCCCCCAACCGCTTCTTGTCTCGTCCTGTCAGGGCCATGTCTACTCCGTTGTAGTGGCGATCACCGCTGGTGCGGTCCCCGCGAAAAGATCCGCGGTGCCGCGAAAATTACCCGACGTGACGCGACCCATCCAAGGACTTGAGCATGAACTGAGCCAGACCTTTTACGGTATTCAGGTGACTCTCGAAGCCGTACCCTCACCGTTGCCCTCGGCCACCGCCGCCGCCGTCACGGAACTCGCCCGCTCAGCTGCACACAGCGACGGCGTCCACCCGCTCTCCGAGCGCACCCTGCTCCACCTCGACGGCGAGCACCCCGGCGACCTGCACGTACTCGCGTACGAAGGCGACCCGGGCACGATCGAGGTCACCGGCCTGCAGAGCGCCCGAAACCTCATTGGGTACGGCGCCCTCGCACCAGACGGCTCGGCCGAGCTGGTCGTCGCCCCCACAGCCAGACGCCAAGGCACCGGTACGGCGCTACTCCGCATGCTGCTCGATCACGGTGGTAAACGAACCCAGGTGTGGGCGCACGGACGACTGCCTGGTTCCGACGAGTTGGCGAGCCGACTCGGTCTGGAGGTCACACGGGAGCTCTACTTCCTCCGGCGTACCAGGGCTTCTCTTCCTGACGCGGTGTGGCCGGAGGGCATCGCCGTACGGACGTTTGTGCCCGGACGGGACGATGCGGCTTGGCTCAAGGTGAACAGTGAGGCTTTCGCAGATCACCCCGAGCAGGGCAGTTGGACGGCGGCCGATCTGGCGGAGCGCCTGCAGCAGCCGTGGTTCGACGCGAACGGTTTCTTCCTGGCGGTGGACTCGAGCACTGACGCAGTGGCCGGCTTCCACTGGACGAAGGTCGAGGACGGTATCGGCGAGGTCTATGTGGTCGGCGTATCCCCGACCTATCAGGGCAGCGGCCTGGGCAAGGCGCTCACCCTCCAGGGCCTCCACCACCTCCAGGAAGACCGCGACCTGGACACCGTCGTCCTCTACGTCGACGGCACCAACACCGCAGCCCGCCGCCTTTACAACTCCCTCGGCTTCACCACCGCCGCTCTGGACATCCAGTACGCCCCCAAGCCCCTGTGAACGACGTCACAGCGAAGTCACCCCCTCACTTCCCGTCATAAACCCCACCCCTCGCCCGTCCCACCATCAACCAGGAGCCGTCCGCGCCTCTAACCCCCCAGCCGGACGGCTCCTGGCCCGCACTTATCCACAACTGCACTTTCTGACATCCCCACCCGCTCCCACTCCCGACTACGATCAAGTCGACTACGGAGAGGTGACACAGGTGACAGTCCGCAACAGGCCAACCCTCGCACTCCTGGCCTGCCTAACCACCACCGCGCTACTCACCGCCTGCACCCCAGGCAGCCCCGAGGCTGGCCGCCCCGATACAACGGCGTCGAACACCTCGCCCGGCGCTTCAAGCACCGCGCCACCCAGCTCGACCCCCACCAGCATTCCCACCGGAGTCCCAACGCCGTCGGCACCGCCGACGCGGACTCCTAACGCGTCTGGGCTCACCCTTTCGGCGGCCGAAGCATTCATCGGCTACTACGTCTCCCTGCAGAACTACGCGTATGCAACAGGCGATGCTCAGTACTTCATGGCCGAAAGCGACAAGGGCTGTATCGGCTGCAAGGCGATCAGCGATTTCGTCAAGTTCTCGAACGCCTCGAATGGCGGCCTCAGCGGCGATTATCTCGACAAACTCATCTCGGTCAGGGAGATAGTGCGCGGGAGCTCAGGGAAGGTCGGTGGCTCTGCGGAGATCCGGAGCGGCGCCTACACGGAACGGCCGTCACCGTCGGCGAAGCCCGTCGCACGGCCTGCCAGTTCGGCAGTCATGGAGTTCACCCTGTCGCCACAGGGCAACAACTGGGTGATGTACGAGATGGAAGTCAAGGAATGAAGCGCGCGGGCTGGTTCCTCCCGCCTCTCGTGGTGGCGATCCTCGCAACCGCGACTGTCGCTGGAAGCAGCCACGCCGTCGGGTCGGGCGTCGTTGATCAAGCCACGTCCGCGACTACCGTCTCTCCTCGCCCGCCGGTTGTCGGCGGGAAGCCAGGCAAGCACGGCGTCAAACTGACAGCCGAGCAGGTGCGTCGTCAGCAGCAACGCCGTCGACTCGATCCGCCCCCAGCACCCAAGCAGCCGCACCGACCTCGCAAGGGCAATCCGCCCGCCGCGAACGACATTCGGGATCCGCAGGTGGATCCGCAACGGCCGTTCCGCCTGAACATTGGGATGTGTGGGCGGATGCAGCCGGACGGGAGTGTGCCGGGGCCAGCTCGGTGTTTGCCGGATGTGCCGGTGGAGACGGTTTCGCGGCGGCGGGTGCCGCCTGAGGTGGTGCGGCCGCGGCCGCAGGATGTGACGTGGGAGCAGGTGCTGGCTGAGACGAAGCTTGTCGGGTTCCCGGGGTTGGCGGTGAAGGTGCAACCTAACGGGCGGACGCTGGTGAATCTGGAGACCATCGTCTACACCGACGAGAGCGAGGTGTCGAGGACGCCCATCAGCCTGCTGGGTTTCCCGGTGATCGTCGAGGCGACCCCGATCAGCTACACCTGGCGCTTCGGCGACGGCACTCCGGCGTTGACCACCAGCACTCCCGGCAAGCCGTACCCGGCGAAGGAGATCGTCCACAAGTACCTGAAGCGTGGCACCGTCAACCTCACGCTGACGACCAACTACGCGGCCCGCTTCAACGTTGCCGACACCGGCTGGCAGTACATCGATGGCACCGTGCCTGTCACAGGTCCCGCGACGGCGCTGCAGGTTCGGGAAGCTGTTCCGGTGTTGGTGGATCCGCCCAACTAATAGAGCACTGACTTCAGGTGGGTGGTTAGGTGGGTGTGGGCTTCTCGGGTGGTGCCGGGGATGTTCAGGAGGTTGGCGTAGCCGTGGGTTAGGGAGGGGTGGGGGACGTAGGTGAGGTCGTTGCCGGCTGCGCGGAGGGCGGTGGCGTACTCGGCGCCTTCGTCTCGGAGGGGGTCGAAGCCGCCGGTGGTGAGGTAGGTGGGGGCGAGACCGGTGAGGTCTTCGGCCAGGAGGGGCGACACCACGGGGTCGGTGCGGACCTTGGGGTCGGGGGTGTAGTGGTCGCGGTACCAGATGATGTCGTCTTCGGTGAGGATCATGCCCTCGGAGAAGAGGTCTCGGCTGGGGCGGCGGTTGACCAGGTCCAGGGCCGGATAGAGGAGGACCTGGAGGGCGGGCTGCGGGAGGTTGCGGCGTACGCATTGCTGGGCGACGACGGCGGCCAGGTTGCCGCCGGCACTGTCGCCGCCGATGGCCACCAATGACGGGTCGGCGCCGAGGTCCTCGGCGTGGTCGACGGCCCAGGTGAAGGCGGCGATGGCGTCCTCGGCCGCGGTCGGCGCCGGCGCTTCGGGAGCCAGGCGGTAGTCGACCGACAGGACCCGGATGCCCGCATCGCGGGCCAGTGATCGGCAGAGCGCGTCGTGGGTGTCGAGGTCGCCTACCACCCAACCGCCGCCGTGGAGGAACACCAGCAGGCCGCGGCCTGCGTCGCGCGGGACGTACAGCCGCGCCCCCAACTGGCCGTCGGCACCACGGACGGTCAGCTCGGTCACGCGCTGTAGTTCGACCAGAGGGCCGGCGACGAGCGCGCACAGGGTCTTCAGGTGCGCACGCGCCGTGGCCGCGTCGGACTTGGTTGTTCTCGGCAACAACTTCTCGACGCGCACGAGCAGCTGCAGCTCGGGGTCGAGCGTGTTGCCGTCGATCTGGATCGGCTGACCGGCCAACCGGCGCCGGACGGCGGTGGGCAGGGCGTACAGCGGGGTCAGGGCGTTCGCCTGTACGGCAGCCACCGCGCCTCGGAGCACCGAGTCCAGTCGTGGGTTCACAAGGAGTGACGCTAGCAACTGCAAGCGTCGGCCCTGGCGTCGAGGCGACCGAATACATCACATTCAGCACTCGCGGACGGCTACCTCTTGTTCACCAAAGGATGGGATGCTGGTCAACGTGGCTGGAGACCTGCTGGCATCCCACAACCGGGAGTACGACGTCGAGCCGCCGTACGACATCGCGGCGGCCGGCGACCTTCCGGGCGACCGTTTCTCCGATCGCGAGCTGAGCTGGCTCGCGTTCAACCAGCGCGTCCTCGAACTGGCCGAGAACGACCGGATCCCGCTGCTTGAGCGGGCCAAGTTCCTGGCCATCTTCGCCAGCAACCTGGACGAGTTCTACATGGTCCGGATCGCCGGTCTCAAGCGCCGGATCGCGGCCGGAGTCGCGGTGCGGGCGGCCAGCGGCCTGCTCCCGCGCGAGGTTCTGGACCGCAGCCTCGCCCGCAGCCGTGAGCTGATGGACCGGCAGGCGGAGACCTGGCGGAAGGCGGTCCAGCCGGCGCTGACCGAGCAGGGCATCGACATCCTGCGCTGGGACGAGCTCGAGCACTCCGAGCGCGAGGACATGACGCGGTTCTTCCGGGACCGCGTGTTTCCGGTGCTGACCCCGCTGGCGGTCGACCCGTCGCACCCGTTCCCGTACATCTCCGGCCTCTCGCTGAACCTGGCCGTCGTGGTCCGCAACCCCGACACCGGCGGCGAGCACTTCGCCCGGGTGAAGGTGCCGCCGCTGCTGCCGCGGTTCGTCCGCGTCGCCGACGGCCGGTTCGTCCCGCTCGAGGACGTCATCGCGACCCACCTGGGCCAGCTGTTCCCGGGGATGGAGGTCACCCAGCACCACACCTTCCGGGTGACCCGGAACGAGGACCTCGAGGTCGAGGAGGACGACGCCGAGAACCTGCTGGCCGCGCTCGAGAAGGAGCTGCTGCGCCGCCGGTTCGGCCCGCCGGTCCGGCTCGAGGTCGAGGAGTCGATCGACCCGCAGGTGAAGGCACTGCTGCTGTCGGAGCTGGGCGTCACCGAGGCCGAGGTGTTCGAGCTGCCCGGCCCGCTGGACCTGCGTGGCCTGTTCACGATCGCGAGCCTGGACCGCGCCGAGCTGAAGTACCCGGGGTTCGTGCCCTCGACCCACCCGCACCTGGCGGAGGTCGAGACCGCCAACCCGGCGGACATGTTCTACGCGCTGAAGCAGCGCGACGTCCTGGTCCACCACCCGTACGACTCGTTCTCGACCAGTGTGCAGCGGTTCATCGAGCAGGCAGCCGCGGATCCGCATGTGCTGGCGATCAAGCAGACGCTGTACCGCACCTCCGGTGACTCACCGATCGTGGACGCGCTGATCGACGCCGCCGAGGCCGGCAAGCAGGTACTGGTGCTGGTCGAGATCCAGGCTCGCTTCGACGAGACGGCGAACATCAAATGGGCCCGCCAGCTGGAGCACGCGGGCTGTCATGTCGTGTACGGCGTGATCGGCCTCAAGACGCACTGCAAGCTGTCGATGGTCGTCCGTGAGGAGCCGGACGGCCTGCGCCGTTACGCGCACATCGGCACCGGCAACTACCACCCCAAGACCGCCCGCCTGTACGAGGACCTCGGACTGCTGACCAGCGACAGAGTGGTCACCGAGGACATCGCGCATCTGTTCAACCACCTGTCCGGGTTCGGACGCAGCGCCGGTTACCGGCGGATCCTGGTCGCACCCCAGTCGGTACGGCGAGGGCTCGTCGAGCGGATCGATCGAGAGGTTCAGCACCACCAGGCCGGTCGTCCGGCCCGGGTCCGGATCAAGGTGAACAGCCTGGTGGACGAGGCGCTGTGTGACGCGCTCTACCGGGCGTCACAGGCCGGCGTACCCGTGGAGTTGTGGATCCGCGGCATCTGCACGCTCCGGCCCGGCATCCCGGGCCTGTCCGACAACATCCAGGTCCGCAGCATCCTCGGCCGGTTCCTCGAGCACAGCCGGGTGTTCTGGTTCGAGAACGGCGCTGAGCCGGAGGTGTGGATCGGATCGGCCGACCTGATGCACCGCAACCTGGACCGCCGGGTCGAGGTGCTGGTGCAGCTGAAGGAACCCGACCACGTCACCGAGCTCGGGGAGATGTTCGACTTGGCCATGGACGAGGGCACCGGCTCGTGGTGGCTGCAGGCCGACGACACCTGGCGGCCCCGGCTCATCCGGTCGGATGGCGAACCGCTGCGTGATCTGCAAGAAAGACTCATCGCCACGCGTGGGCGCCGCAGGACAGCCGATCCCATTACCTAGGCTGAATTCATGAGCAACCCGGCGACCGTCATCGCCGCGGGCGCTGTCGTCTGGCGTGAGAGCCGCGGTACCAGGCAGGTGCTGCTCGTGCACCGGCCGCGGTACGACGACTGGTCCCTGCCGAAGGGCAAGCTGAACGCAAACGAGCACGTACTGATCGCCGCACGGCGTGAGATCGAGGAAGAGACCGGGCAGCAGGTCATCCTCGGCCCACCGCTCGGTGTGCAGCGCTATCCGGTCCGCAAGAACGGCGGGACCGTGCAGAAGCTCGTGCACTACTGGTCTGCCACTCCGATCGACGACAGCGACTTCCAGCCGAACGACGAGGTGGACGAGATCACCTGGTTGCCGGTGGACAAGGCCCGCAGCAAGCTCAGTTACCCGCGCGACGTGGACATCCTGGACGCCCTGGAGCCGGCGGTGCCGGTCACCGCCACGCTGGTGCTGGTGCGGCACGCGGAGGCTGTGAAGCGGAAGGAGTGGGACGGCAAGGACACAGGCCGCCCGCTCAACAGCACCGGTACGGCGGTGGCCGAGCAACTGTCCGGCGTACTCGCGGCTCTCGGTGCCAACCGGTTGATCAGCAGTGATGCGGAGCGGTGTGTGGCGACGATCACGCCGTACGCGGCCTTACTCGATCGGCAGATCCATCTGTGGCCGGAGATCTCCGAGCGTGGGTACGACGCGGATCCGGACGGCCTGCGTGGTCTGGGCGAACGGGCCTGGAAGACGGGCAAGGTGACCGTCGTGTGCTCGCACCGGCCGGTGCTGCCCGCACTGTCCCGGGAGCTCGGCCTGAAGGTCGGCAAGTTCTCCACCGGAGCCTTCCTGGTGGCACACCGGCTGGCCGACGGCCGACTGGTCTACGAGCGCTTCAGGGCTCCGTGACACGGGTCGGTGACGATCCAGGCACAGCTGTGGGTGCGTCGGGGTGACACTAGGTGTGACGGGTATCTTCCTACCGAGGAACCCGGCGTCCCACCGGGCGCGGGTCTGAGGAGAGGTTCGGGGCGCACCATGACGATGATGCGAGAACTGACACTGATCGGGATCCGGATGGAATCGCCCAACCGGGCTCCGGTGATGATGCTGCGCGAGACCGAGGGCTACCGCTACTTGCCGATCTCGATCGGCTCGGTCGAGGCGACGGCGATCGCGTACGAAGAGCAGGGGCTGCGTCCTTCGCGGCCGCTCACGCACGATCTGATGCGCGATCTGATCGAGGCGTTCGGGGTCCACATCGAGGCCGTCGAGATCGTCGAACTGCGGGACGCCGTCTTCTACGCCGAGCTCGTGCTCGCCAACGGCGCCCGGGTCTCGGCCCGGCCGAGCGATTCGGTCGCGCTGGCGGTCCGCCTCGGTACGCCGATCCGCTGCACCGAACAGGTTCTCCGCGAAGCCGGTGTCGCCACCCCCGAGGAAGAACAGGCCGAGCTGGAACGCTTTCGCCAGTTCCTCGACGGCGTCGCCCCGGAGGACTTCTCCAGCTGAACCAGGACACAGATCCGAGCGACCGAAGCCGGTCGTTCACGTTGAGAGTGCGCTGAGCGTTACCGAAACCTGAGCCAACAGGCGTTCGCGTCGACGCAGAGTCACGACCCCTAACTCAGTTCACCTGTTAGCCGCCTATCGGCATGCCAGACGTCGCACAGGCTACTAGAACCGTTCACCGCTCGTTCACCAGTGACGGACCGGTCGGTCACCTGGTCTCCCTACCGTCGGTGGAAGTTCAGAAGTCTGATTCCCGCAGAAGGGCAACACTCTCGTGTCCGTCAATCGCCTGCTCCGCGTCGGCTCCGTCGCCGTGGCATCCCTCGGCGTGCTCGCTCTGAGCGCCTGTGGCAGTGACCCGGAGCCGTCGGGCTCCTCGAGCCCCGGCGGGTCGTCGTCGTCCGCGGCTGCCGACTGCCCGCAGGGCACCCTGAACGCCGAGGGTTCCTCGGCGCAGAAGAATGCCATCGACGAAATCATCAGCAAGTACAACGAGAAGTGCGCCGACGTCACGGTGAACTACAACCCGACCGGTTCCGGTGCGGGCATCAAGCAGTTCAACGCGGCCCAGGTCGACTTCGCCGGTTCCGACTCGGCCCTCAAGACCGAGGCCACCGACGGCGGCGAGACCGAGATGGCCCAGGCCACCAAGCGCTGCCAGAACAACGCCGCCCTCGACCTGCCGATGGTGATCGGCCCGGTCGCGATCGCCTACAACGTCGACGGCCTGGACAAGCTGGTCCTGGACGGCCCGACCGCCGCCAAGATCTTCCAGGGCACCATCAAGACCTGGAACGACCCGGCGATCGCCAAGCTGAACGCGGGCGTCACGCTGCCGTCGGCCCCGATCTCGGTGTTCTTCCGCTCCGACGAGTCCGGCACCACCGAGAACTTCGCCAAGTACCTGGCCGCCTCCGGCGGTGGCGCCTGGACCGGCAAGCCGGCCAAGAAGTGGACCGGCACCGGCGCCGGCAAGGAGAAGTCCGCGGGTGTCGCCGAGGGCGTCAAGAGCACCAAGAACTCGATCACCTACGTCGAGTGGTCGTACGCCGTCGACAACAAGCTCGGCATCGCGCAGATCGACAACGGCTCGGGCACCCCGGTCGAGCTGACCGCCGAGTCCGCCGGCAAGGCGCTCGCCGCGGCGAAGCCGGCCAGCGCGGGCGGCAACGACCTGTCGCTGAAGCTCGACTACGCGACCAAGGAGGCGGGCGCCTACCCGATCATCCTGGTCACCTACGAGGTCGCCTGCAGCAAGGGTCTGCCGGCCGAGAAGACCGCGCTGGTGAAGAGCTTCCTGAGCTACTTCGTCAGCAAGGACGGCCAGGCCTCGCTGACCGACCTGAACTACGCGCCGCTGCCGGAGGAGATCCGGACCAAGGTCGACGCGGCCATCCAGTCGATCAGCTGACGACGAAACAGCAGTGAATGCGAGCCCCGGCCGGTCCCCGAGTCATCGGAGGGCGGCCGGGGCTTCGCCTCGTCGGACCTGGCACACCTTGACCCCACGACCCAGGCGCTTGGAGCACCATCGATGAGTAGTCCAGACGGCACGGCACCGCCCGACCGGCCGGACGGCGCGGCCGCCGACCCGGCGACGGCCGAGACCCCGGCCGGTACGGAAGAACCCCGGATCGAGGATCTCGTCCACGAGACCTCCGACCCGGCCCCGCGGTTCGAGGGCCTGGCCGAGGAACACGCCGAGCACGAGGCCGCCGAGCACCGAGCGGCCGAGACCATGACCGAGGCCGGGGTCGAGTCGACGACCGGCACCGCGGCACGGCCGGCCGACACCGACAAGAAGGTCGAACTCGGCCCGGTCGGTCACCTCGGCGACCGGCTGTTCGCCGGCCTGGCCCGCGGCTCCGGCGGTCTGGTGGTCGCGATCGTCGCGTTCGTCGGCATCTTCCTGCTGGCGCTGGCGATTCCCTCGCTGGCCGACAACAACAGCAGCTTCCTGTTCTCCCGGATCTGGGAGCCCGGCGGTGACGACCCCCGATTCGGTATCGCCGCGATGTTCTACACCACCGTGATCAGCTCGATCATCGCGATGCTGATCGCGGTCCCGATCGCGATCGGGGTCGCGCTGTTCGTCACCTACTACTCGCCCAAGCGCCTGGCTCAGCCGGTCGCGTACGCGGTCGACCTGCTCGCCGCGGTGCCGTCGATCATCTACGGCCTGTGGGGCATCCTGTTCTTCGCGCCGATCCTGCGCCCGGTGATCGACGGCCTGGCCTCCGCGCTCGGCTGGCTCCCGGTGTTCGAGAAGCCGCCGGGCGACAACGTCGGCGTGGTGTTCACCGCGTCCGTGGTGCTGGCGATCATGATCCTGCCGGTCGTCACCGCGATCAGCCGGGAGATCTTCCAGCAGACCCCGATCACCCACCGCGAAGGCGCCCTCGCCCTCGGCGCGACCAAGTGGGAGATGATCCGGATGGCCGTCCTGCCCTACGGCCGGTCCGGTGTGGTCAGCGCCTCGATGCTCGGCCTGGGCCGGGCGCTCGGTGAGACGGTCGCCGTCCTCATCATCCTGTCGGTGCCGAACGGCAACGACCCCTGGAACTCGTCGATCTTCGCAGGCGGCGAGACCTTCGCCTCGAAGATCGCCAACAACGCCGCCGAGTTCGACTCGCCGGAGAAGACCGGCGCCTACATCGCGGCCGGCCTGGTGCTGTTCGTGGTGACCTTCCTGGTCAACTCCGCGGCCCGGATCATCGTCGCCCGCAGCGGCCCGGGCGGGAAGCGCCCGCGCCGCGGCCGCCGTTCCGCCACGCCGGCCGCGACCGAAGGAGCCACCTCATGACCACGCTGGCTGCCAACAAACCGGCGTACGACGGTCAGGCGCTGGATCTGACCGGGAAGTCGGGGGCCCGGGCCTTCAAGAACACGCTGGCCACCGTGCTGATCGTGCTGGCCTTCCTCGTCGCGCTGATCCCGCTGGTGTGGATCCTCTTCACCGTGATCAGCAAGGGCTACCACCTGCTGCTGAGCGCGGACTGGTGGAGCCAGTCGCAGCGCGGGATCACCGTCCGCCGCGAGGGCGGCGGCGCGTACCACGCGATCATGGGCACACTGATCATGGCGCTGATCACCGCCGCCATCGCCGTCCCGATCGCCATCCTCGGCGCCATCTACCTGGTCGAGTACGGCAAGGGCACCAAGGCGGCCCGGGCGGTCAGCTTCATGATCGACATCCTCACCGGTGTGCCGTCGATCGTCGCCGCGCTGTTCATCTACGCGGTCTGGATCACGGTGTTCGGCTTCAACCGGGTCGGGTTCGCCGTCTCGTTGTCGCTGGTGCTGCTGATGCTGCCCGTCGTACTGCGCTCGACCGAGGAGATGCTCAAGCTCGTTCCGGACGAGTTGCGGGAGGCGTCGTACGCACTCGGGGTGCCGAAGTGGAAGACCATCCTGAAGGTGGTCGTGCCGACCGCGTTCGGCGGCATCGTCACCGGCGTGATGCTCGGCCTGGCCCGCGTGATGGGTGAGACCGCGCCGCTGCTGATCCTGGTCGGCTACTCCAAGAACATCAACCTGAACCCGTTCAACGGGTTCATGGGCGCGCTGCCGACGATGATCAACCAGGACCGGACCGAGCTGGCGCTGCAGCCGGCCGCGGACCGGGTCTGGGCGGCGGCGCTCACCCTGATCCTCCTCGTTCTTGCCCTCAACGTGCTGGCCCGGCTGATCGCCCGGTTCAGCACGATCAAGTCGAAATAGTCACGAGAGGTACTGAGTCGATATGGCGAAGCGCATCGAGGTCAGCGGCCTCAACGTCTACTACGGCGATTTCAAGGCGGTCGAGGATGTGTCGATGACGATCGAGCCCCGCTCGGTCACGGCGTTCATCGGCCCGTCCGGCTGCGGCAAGTCCACCTACCTGCGCACCCTGAACCGGATGCACGAGGTGATCCCCGGCGCCCGGGTCGAGGGCAAGGTGATGCTGGACCAGCAGGACCTGTACGCGACCGGGATCGACCCGGTGGCGGTCCGCCGCGTGGTCGGCATGGTGTTCCAGCGGCCGAACCCGTTCCCGACCATGTCGATCTTCGACAACGTCGCGGCCGGGCTGCGGCTGAACGGCATGAAGGACCGCAAGAAGCTCACCGAGGTGGTCGAGCAGTCGCTGCAGGGCGCGAACCTGTGGACCGAGGTCAAGGACCGGCTGGACAAGCCCGGTGCGGGCCTGTCCGGTGGTCAGCAGCAGCGGCTCTGCATCGCCCGGGCGATCGCGGTCGAGCCCGAGGTGATCCTGATGGACGAGCCGTGCTCGGCCCTGGACCCAATCTCCACGCTGGCGATCGAGGACCTGATCGAGAAGCTGAAGGACCGGTTCACCGTCGTCATCGTCACGCACAACATGCAGCAGGCGGCCCGTGTGTCGGACCAGACCGCCTTCTTCAACCTGGCCGCCACCGGCAAGCCGGGCCGGCTGATCGAGATGGGTCCGACCAAGCAGATCTTCTCCAACCCGACCGAGAAGGCCACCGAGGACTACATCACCGGCCGCTTCGGCTGATCCGTACGACGAACCGCCCCGGCCGCCGTGACCACTGGTCACGGCGGCCGGTTGTGTCAGGAGACGGAAAACCTTCAGACACAGAGAGTTCGGGCAAAGTTGACCCGGGCAAGCGTATCGGCGACATCGCGCGGTGAGCTCACCCCGACGTGGGTGTTGTGGGTGCGGTTGCCGTTCTGCACGGTGATCTGGACGAAGCCGGTCGTCTTGCGCTCCTTGCAGAGCAGGAACAGCAGACCGAGCAGGCAGGCCAGCGCGAAGACGATGGCCAGGATGATCGCCCAGGCGGGGATCTTCTCCTCGGTCCGGGACATGTCCATCGCCGACCAGTTCGTCCCCTGGGCCGGCAGCACGCCGGCCGGGGTCACGATCCGGAACTGCTCGACCGAGATGTCGCCGACGGTGACGAGGACCGGGCCGGTCGGTAACGCCTGCAGTGGCAGCGATTGCGGCTGCTGGTGCGGTCCGCCGACAGGCGGCTGGTACGGCCCGGGCGGCGGTGTGAACTGGGTGGGCCCGAACTGGCTCGAGGACGGCACGTAAGGCCCGGGCTGGGGCGCCGGTGCGACCTCGTACTGCACCGGGAGATTCCGGGTCGGCTCCGGACTCTCGGGGCGGGGATCATGCGGAGAGTGAGGGGTTTCGGTCACCCGCCTAACCCTAAGCGTTCGGCATCCGGCGAGGGTGCGTGACCGCGAACCTGTGGAAAAGATAGCCTGCGAGGATTCCTCGACGTTCTCAGAAGGGACCGCGGTGAGCACTCCGACGCCTCCGGGCGACGATCAGAACGACCCGAACCGGCCGCAGGACACCCCCGAGACCCCGGAGCAGCAGCCGCCGAGTGAGTACGGTCAGCCGGGCCAGTCGGGTCAGCAGTGGGGCCAGCCGGGTCAGGAGCAGTACGGGCAGCCCGGCCAGGAGCAGCCCGGTCAGTACGGCCAGGAGCAGCCCGGTCAGTACGGGCAGGAGCAGCCCGGTCAGTACGGGCAGCCGGGCCAGTACGGCCAGCAGCCTGGCTACGGTCAGCAGCAGCCTGATCCGTACAACCAGGGCCAGGGCGGATACCCGGGCCAGCCCGGTCAGTACGGCCAGCAGCAGCCGGGGTACGGGCAGCAGCCGGGGTACGGAGAGCAGCCCGGCTATGGACAGCAGCCGGGCCAGTATGGGCAGCAGTACGGCCAGCAGCCGGGACAGTACGGTCAGCAGCAGCCCGGTGCCTATGGTCAGTACGGCCAGCCCGGCTATGGGTACGGCGCGGCCCAGCAGAACAACACACCGCAGGTGCTGTCGATCATCGGCATCGTCTGCTGGTTCTGCTGCAGCCCCGCCTCGATCGCACTCGGTCTGATTGCCCAGGGCAAGTTCCGCGAGCAGGGCAAGTCGGACACCCTGGCCAAGGTGGCCTGGATCGGCGGCATCGTCTCCGTGGTGCTGAGCGTGCTCGGCTACCTCACCGGAGTGCTCGGCAACTACTGATCCACCACGCGCAGTGATCGTCGCCGGTGCCCGGGAACAGGCCCGGCGACGATTCAGTTCAGGTTGCGGGCGACGCCGTACACGACGAGCAGGGCGATCACGCCCTTGAGCAGCCAGTCCGCGGTCCGCGGGCTCATCGTCAGTCGCGGCAGCCGGACCAGCCGGAGCGATTCGAGCGACCAGGCAAGCAACTGGTAGCCGACGGCAACACCGACGAGCGGGCCGAGGACGAGCACCACCGGGTTGAAGTGCCAGGCGGCGTCCAGATCGCCGCGGAGCAACGCGGCCGCCATCCTGGTCGATCCACACAGCGGGCAGTTCAGCCCTGTGGTCGCGTGCAGGATGCACGGAATGCCGATGTGCCCGCCGGACAACTGGTAGACGGCCGCCAGCCCGAAGCCACCCACTCCGACAGCGGTCAGGCCCCACACACGCCGGTCCAGTGGCTGGACCGGCCCGGTCGGCCGGAGTACGACGCTCAGCGAAAGGCTCACCGGACAACGGTAACTCTCATCCCGTGGGATCCGTGGCCTGGTCTGAGCCGTCCGACCACTAGCCTGCAAGTTCCCCTCAACAGTCATCAGTAGAAAGGACCGTCGTGAGCACTCCGACGCCACCGCCGGGTTACGGCCCGCAGGACCCTCAGCAGCCGGGTCAGTACGGCCAGCCAGGCCAGTACGGGCAGCCCCAGCAGCCGGGTCAGTACGGGCAGCAGCAGCCCGGCTATGGCGCCCAGCCGCAGCCTGCCTACGGGCAGCAGCCCGGGTACGGCCAGCAGCCGGGCCAGCCAGGCCAGTACGGTCAGCCTCAGCAGCCGAGTCAGTACGGTCAGCAGCCGGGCTACGGCCAGCAGTACGGCCAGCCGGGTTACCCCCAGGGCTACGGCCAGCCGGCCGGCTTCGGCGGGATCCCCGGCAACCTGGCCGCGTGGCCGAACCGGGTCGGCGGCTATCTCATCGACGCCCTGATCGTCGGTGTGCCGTACGGCATCGCCAGCGCGCTGGGCAGCGGCAACAGCTCCGCGCTGGGCATCCTCGCCTTGCTCTTCTACCTGGCCGGCATCGGTCTGGCGATCTGGAACATCGTGATCCGCCAGGGCAGCACCGGCCAGACCGTCGGCAAGCAGGTCCTCGGCCTGAAGCTGGTCGGCGCCGACACCGGCCAGCCGATCGGCGCGGGCAAGACCTTCCTGCGCCAGATCACCCACATCCTCGACAGCCTCGCTTGCTACGTCGGCTGGCTGTGGCCGCTGTGGGACGAGAAGCGCCAGACGTTCGCGGACAAGATCAACAACACCTACGTCATCAAGCTCTGACGTCGTACCGCGATCTCCCGGACGCCGTGGCCTGGTGAGGCCGCGGCGTCCGGGCCGTAGAAAGGACCGGCAGGTGACCACCCCTCCGTACGGCGGCCAGCCGCAGTTCCCACCGGGACAGCCAGGGCAGTACCCGCCTGGTCAGCCGGGGCAGTTCCAGCCCCAGGGCTACAACCCGTACGGACAGGCCGGCCAAGGGCAGGGCGGATACGGCTATGGCTACGCGCCACCGGGACAACTGGCCGGCTGGCCGATCCGCGTCGGCGCCTCGATCCTGGACTCGCTGATCATCTCGATTCCCCCGATCGTCGGCGTGATCGTGGCCCTGGTCATCGACGGCGACCAGGACGAGCTCGGGCCCGGCGGTGGGATCGCGATGGTTACCGGCTTCGCCATCGGGTTCGTGGTGTGGGTCTGGAACCGGCTGATCCAGCAGGGCCGGACCGGCCAGTCCTTCGGGAAGAAGCTGACCGGCCTGCGGGTCGTGCACGCGCAGAGCGGTCAGCTGATCGGCCTAGGCTCGAACCTCGGCCGTGAGGTCTGCGCCCAGATCTTCAACCAGCTCTGCATCCTCAACGTGCTCTGGCCGCTGTGGGACGACAAGCAGCAGACCTGGCACGACAAGGTCGTCAATGACATCGTCATCCGGCTCTGACCTTCAGTGGGACAGGAGGAACCCGGCGCAGGTCACGGACCACAGCACACTGGTGAACGTGCCGATGATGAAGCGCTCGGCGACCGCCTGTGGCGTGACCGAGGCCGGCTGGTCCGGGCTGCGCAGCTCGGGGTAGCGGGCCAGCCCCTTGATCGCCAGTACGACGGCGATGCCCTCCGGCCACCCGGTCACCAGGGAGGCGAAGATGGCGGTCCGCTCGAGCGAACCGATCAGCGCGCCGCCACGCAGTACCTCACCGGCCTTCTGCGTCGACTGGGCTCTGGTGTTCCCCCGGTCGACCAGCGCCAGCACAGACGTCGTGAGGGGCCCGCCGCCGGTGACTGCGAGGCCACCGGACAACAGGAGCAAGACGTTCCACCAGCGCTCGCGCCAGCCCTCCACGCCGTGGCCTGCCAGCAGTAGGAGGCCAACCGTGACCAGACAGGCCAGCATGGCCGCACTGAGCACGATTCCGACGGTAGAGCCTGCCTTCGGCACCCACGCCAGTACGGCGAGGATCAGGCCGGCTGCGGTCAACGACAGGATCAGTGCCGTCACGCAGCGGCCCCAGCGTCGAGCAACTCGGCCGCCAGCACCCGTCCACGCTGTTCCTCGGCGAACCCGGCGGCCTGCGCCCGCTGCGTCACCGCCGACTGACTGATCCCCAGCTTCACACCGATCTCCCGCCTGGTGAGTCCTTCGCCCAGTAAGTCGGCCACAGCCCAGCCACGGTCGCTACGACGCCGCAGTACTGACGCCATCAGCCAGAGCACTGTCTCCACCCGCTCCGCGGCTCGCGAGTCGGAGCCGACCACGTTGACGTGATGGGGGCTCGACTTGGCCCGGGTCACCGCCTCCCGCGCGAACACGAACGCGTCACCGCTGCCCGCCCTGGTACTCCGGGGCAGTGGCTGGACGACCTCGCCGACGCCGAGTCCGACGTACCAGATGTCGGAGCGGAGCAGCTCGACGATCACGTCGACGGTGGCGCGAGCCTCCGAGAGCACGCCCTGCACCTCGTCGCCGGCGGTCCGCTCGAACTTGCGGAGCAACCCTGTCCGTCGCGGCCGGCGGTTCAGGGAGTTCAGTAGCTCGGGTACGAGATCGCTCATGCTTCGGCTACCGCGCTGATCTACCGTGAGAACGAAGACCATCGCCCTGCACCTCCTTCCGAACGTCTTAAGGCTACAGTCTTATTCACGTAGAGTGAAGGAAAAAACCTGAATCAGTTCACCCGATCACTCCCAGTGATCGCTCTGGAGGACACCGATTCCCCCATTCTCCGCTGGATTCGGCCTGTTCGGCATCCCGACTCACCCCACCGGTCTCACGTGGAGTCAGCACACTTCCGGCCCGGAGTACGGCGTACTCCGGGCCGGACAGCGTTCAGTCGACCAGCGGCAGCATGCGCTTGTGATCCTCGGCGTACGCGCGGATGTCCGCGGTGATCCGCATCGAGCAGAACTTCGGACCGCACATCGAGCAGAAGTGAGCCGTCTTGGCCGGCTCGGCGGGCAGGGTCTCGTCGTGGAACGAGCGCGCCGTGTCCGGGTCCAGTGAGAGGTTGAACTGGTCCTCCCAGCGGAACTCGAACCTTGCCTTGGACAACGTGTCGTCCCAGTCCTGCGCGCCCGGATGTCCCTTGGCCAGGTCGGCCGCGTGGGCGGCGATCTTGTACGTGATCACGCCGGTCTTCACGTCGTCACGATCCGGCAGGCCGAGGTGTTCCTTGGGCGTGACGTAACACAGCATCGCCGTACCCAGCCAGCCGATCTGGGCCGCACCGATCGCCGACGTGATGTGGTCGTAGGCCGGCGCCACATCAGTTGCCAACGGCCCCAAAGTGTAGAACGGCGCCTCGCAGCAGAGCTCCTCCTCGAGCCGCACGTTCTCGGCGATCTTGTGCATCGGTACATGTCCCGGGCCTTCGATCATCACCTGCACATCGTGTTCCCACGCAACGCGAGTGAGCTCCCCCAACGTCCGCAGTTCCGCGAACTGGGCAGCGTCATTGGCATCCGCGATACATCCCGGCCGCAACCCGTCGCCCAGTGAGAACGTCACGTCGTACTCCCGCAGGATCTCGCACAGCTCGGCGAAATGCGTGTACAGGAAGGACTCCTGGTGATGCGCCAGGCACCACGCGGCCATGATCGAACCGCCCCGCGACACGATCCCGGTGATCCGCTGCGCGGTGAGCGGCACGTACCGCAGCAGTACGCCGGCATGCACGGTCATGTAGTCGACACCCTGCTCGCACTGCTCGATCACCGTGTCGCGATACACCTCCCACGACAGCGCGGCCGGATCGCCGTTCACCTTCTCGAGCGCCTGGTACAGCGGCACCGTCCCGATCGGCACCGGCGAGTTCCGCAGGATCCACTCCCGGGTCTCGTGGATGTTCTTGCCGGTGGACAGGTCCATCACCGTGTCCGCACCCCACCGGGTCGCCCAGACGAGCTTCTCGACCTCCTCCTCGACCGAGCTGGTGACAGCCGAGTTGCCGATGTTCGCGTTCACCTTCACCAGGAACTTCTTGCCGATGATCATCGGCTCGCTCTCCGGGTGCCGCCGGTTCGCCGGGATCACGGCCCGGCCCCGGGCGACCTCTGACCGGACGAACTCGGGGTCGACACCCTCCCGGGTGGCGACGTACCTCATCTCCTCGGTGATCGTCCCGGCGCGTGCGTGCCCCAGTTGGGTCAGCGGTGCGCGCCCGGCGATCCAGTCCCGCCGCAATGCGGGGAGACCCGCTTGTACGTCGATCTGCGCGGACACGTCGGTGTACGGACCCGAGGTGTCGTAGAGGTCGAAGTGCTCGCCGTTGGTGAGCCGGACACGGCGGGCCGGAACACCCAGCTCGCCGCGGTAGATCTTCTCGGACCCCGAGATCGGGCCCGTGGTGACAGTCGGTCGAATCGTGCTGACATTCACCTTGCTGCTCCCTACGCCGGAATTACCCGGACAGGTTCGGCGGTCGGCGGCGCCGGTTGATCCAGCCGCCCTCTCAGCCCACTACGGTGCGAGCTCCCGCGATCTCCAGTTGTGACCGCCACCCTAGGGCATCGGTGATGGTTCCGCGCCGTAGCGAGCAGGTGCTCGGCGCGGTGCATCGGCGTGCTCACGTGCGGCGAGGTGCCGTGCCGAGTGCCGCGCAGTAGGCGGGGAACCATCACCGATGCCCTGGACGAAGCCTGTAGCGTCGGGGCATGCGAGATGTCGTGTACCCGCCGGTGATCGGCTTCGCGAAGACGGCGTTCAAGGTGCTGGACGTGAAGTTCCAGCTGACCGGGACGGAGAACGTGCCGCGGACCGGCGGCGCGGTGATCGCGCTCAACCACATCAGCTACGTCGACTTCGTGCTCGGTGGGTACGGCGCGGTGCCGAGCAGGCGGCTGGTGCGGTTCATGGCCAAGGAGGTGCTGTTCCGCAACCGGTACTCCGGCCCCCTGATGCGCGGCATGCACCACATCCCGGTGGACCGCGCGGCCGGTATGGCGTCGTACCGCGAAGCGCTGCGGTATCTCGGCCAGGGCGAGGTCGTCGGCGTGTTCCCGGAGGCCACCATCAGCCGGTCGTTCGAGCTCAAGGAGTTCAAGTCCGGCACGGTCCGGATGGCCGCCGCGGCCGGCGTACCGATCATTCCGATGATCCTCTGGGGCACGCAGCGAATGCTGACCAAGGACCATCCGCGCGACTTCTCCCGGCACCGCACGATCGCGATCACCGTCGGCGCGCCGATCACCGTCACCCGGGCCGACGACGCGGCCGAGGCAACCGCGCGGCTGCACGCGACGATGGCCGGGATGCTCGATCAGACCATCCGCGCCTACCCCGAGCAACCGGCCGGTGCCTGGTGGTTGCCGGCGTCGTACGGCGGTTCCGCGCCGACTCCGGCCGAAGCCGAGCGCCTGGATCAGGAAGAGCTCGCCCGCCGGGCCGCACGGCGGACCAAGGAGGACCGGTAGCGCGGACAGGACCTTGACCCTCGGGCCGAATCGAGGGTACGAAGACTTGTCGTTGTTGATGGAACAGGAACCTGGGGGGTCCCTGTGTGGCGGGCCGGGCAGCGGTACGCGCGGCCGCGGTACTCAGGTGGGCGGGGGAAGGTTTTGTTCGATTCACCGGAAGAGCTTCACCTGTTCGAACCGGGCATGATGACTCCGGCGCCGCACGTGGCGGATCAGATCCCGGACGCGGGCACGTTCTTCGTCGAGTGGGCGACCCGCGGCCTGCCCGCGGACCGGGCGCTCGAGATCGAGTCCGCGGTGAACGGGCGCCGCTGCCAGAACGGCTGGTTCCCGCTCGAGAGCCTGGACAGCATCGGCAGCAAGGGCTTCTGGCGCGGTCCGCTGACCTATCTGGCCCGGATGACGTCCGACGACACGGCGATCCTGCAGCGCTGGGCCACTGACGGCCTCAGAGGCGAGAGCCGGACCCGGATCGAGGCGACCGTCGACCACCTGCTCCACCAGCAGGGCCACGCGGCCGCCGCCACCTGGGCGGTGGCGGTGCGGCCGCGGACCTATCTCGACGCGAGCATCCTGGGCGACAAGCTCGCGGCCGCGTGGGAGTACAACCTCGGCTCCATCCGCTCCAAGGACGTGGCCAAGTCAGTACGACGCTGGAACCGCTAGCTGTCAGTGGAACTGCGGGATGATCAAGTAGAGCCCGTAGAGCACCGCTGCCAGGCACGCGGCGAAGCAGAGCCCGGCCACTGTGGTGTCGACGATCGACGGCGGCTTCTTCTCGTCGAGCGCCACCGCCCGCCGCGACGTCGCGGTCACGCCGAGCGCGAACATGACCGCCAGCCCGACACCGAAGATCAGGCTGACCAGGGCCACCTGACCGAGTGCACTCCAGTTGATGTGCATCGCCGTACTCCTCTCAGACGGTCGTGGCCGGGGCCGGGGCCGGGGTCGTGCTGCCCGGGTACTCGTTGACGTTCTCCGCCGTCACCGGCCTGCGCCGCGACGCCACGTAGATGCCGCCGCCGGCCAGGATCGCGAGGATCGCGACGATGACGACGCCGGCGTTGCCGGTGTCGGCCACCCGGCCGGCGAGGGCGCCGACGATCGCGGCGGACGGCAGCGTGAACAGCCAGGCCATCGCCATCCGCCCGGCGATCGTCCAGCGCACCTGAGCGAGCCGCTTGCCGAGGCCGGCGCCGAGGATGCTGCCGGAGCAGACCTGGGTGGTGGACAGCGGGAAGCCCAGGTGGGACGAGGCCAGCAGGACCGTGGCCGAACTGGTCTCGGCGGTGAAGCCCTGCGGCGACTCGATCTCGGTCAGGCCCTTGCCCATCGTCCGGATGATCCGCCAGCCACCGAAGTAGGTGCCGAGGGCGATCGCGAGGCCGGCCGCGAAAATCACCCAGGTCGGCGGGGCCGAACCCTGCGCGAGGCTGCCTGACGTGATCAGGACCAGCGTGATGACGCCCATCGTCTTCTGTGCGTCACCGGTGCCGTGGGCGAGCGAGACGAGCGACGCGGACGCGATCTGACCGGTCCGGAACCCGTCGTTGACCGACTTCTTCCGGGCCCGCTGGGTGATCTTGTAGGCCAGGAAGGTGCCCAGCAGCGCGACGATGCCGGCGATGATCGGCGCGGCGACCGCGGGGATGATGATCTTCTGCACCACCGTGCCGAAGTTCACCGCGCTAGTGCCGGCCGCGATCCAGGTGGCGCCGATCAGGCCGCCGAACAGTGCGTGCGACGATGAGCTCGGCAGGCCGAAGTACCAGGTCACCAGGTTCCAGAGGATCGCGCCGACCAAGCCGCCGAAGATGATCGGCACCGTCACCAACGAGTCATCGACGAGGCCGCTGGAAATCGTCTTGGCCACTGCGGTGGACAGGAACGCGCCGGCCAGGTTCAGCACCGCGGACAGGGCGACAGCGACCTTGGGTCTGAGGGCGCCGGTAGCGATCGACGTCGCCATCGCGTTGGCGGTGTCGTGGAAACCGTTGGTGAAGTCGAACACCAACGCAGTGATGATCACCACGACGACGAGAAACGAGAGGTCCATCGCAATCACTCCCCCTAGACGGACAGACGAGCCCGTCGAACGACGGTAGGCCTAGTGGGTGAATTCGAAATGAACTTCTCGCTACGAACCTACTCCAGGATCAGGTGCGCAAGGCCGTAAACGAGCGCGGCCACCAGTCCGGCGGCGGGGATGGTCAGGACCCACGCGGTGACGATGCCTCTGGCAACGCCCCAGCGGACCGCCGACAGCCGCTTGGTCGCACCGGCACCCATCACCGCCGACGTGATCGTGTGGGTGGTGGAGACCGGCGCATGCAGGCCGATCGCCATCACGTACAGGACTCCGGCCGCGATGGACTCCGAAGCGAACCCGCGGGCTGGGTCCAGGTGGATGATCCGGCGGCCCAGCGTCCGCATGATCCGCCAGCCACCGGAGTAGGTGCCGAGCGAGATCGCGGTCGCGGCGGAGAGCTTCACCCACAGCGGGATACCGTCGCCCGCGTTCACATAGCCAACGGTGAGCAGGGCGAGGAAGATCACGCCCATCGTCTTCTGCGCGTCCTGCAGACCGTGGCCGAGCGCCATCGCGGCGGCTGACAGCGACTGCGACATCCGGAAGCCGCGCGTCGTCTTGCCGGGGTTGCTGTGCCGGAACAGCCAGAGGATCCCGGTCATCAGCACGAAGGCGCCGGCGAAACCGATCGCGGGCGACAGCACCATCGGGATGACGACCTTGTCGAGGATGCCGGACCACAGCACCACACTGCTCGAGGCGATGCCGGCGCCGACCAGTCCCCCGATCAGCGCGTGCGACGAGGAGCTCGGCAGGCCGAAGTACCAGGTGACCAGGTTCCAGGTGATCGCGCCGATCAGCGCCGAGATGACGATCACCAGGCCGTGAGTGCCGGACGGCGTACTGATGATGCCCTTGCCGACCGTCTCGGCTACCTCGGTGCCGAGGAACGCGCCGAGGAAGTTGAACACCGCCGCCATCGCCAGCGCCACTCGCGGCGTGAGCGCGCGGGTGGAGACCGAGGTCGCGATCGCGTTGGCGGCGTCGTGGAAGCCGTTGGTGTAGTCGAACCCGAGCGCGATGACGATCAGGGCGATGACGAGCGCGAGCTCCACGCTCAGCTCTCCTTGACGGCGATCTGCTCGACCGTGTTGGCGACGTGCTCGAAGGCGTCGATCGCGGCCTCCAGCAGGTCGACCACGGTCTTGAGCTTCATCACGGTCAGCGCTTCGTACTCGCCGCTGAAGAGCTTGGCGACGATCCGGCGGTGCACCGCATCGCCGGTGTTCTCCAGCCGGTTGATCTCGATCCAGTACTCGGCCAGGTCCTTCATCGTGCGCAGCCGGGGCATTGTCTCGGCGGTCAGTTGCGCCATCCGCTGGAGCACCTCGATCTGCTCGGCGACTTCCTCCGGCAGCTTCTCCAGGTTGAAGAGGTGGACGGTGTCGACCGCTTCCTCCATGAAATCCATCACGTCGTCCAGATCGGAGGCCAGCCGGTAGATGTCCTCGCGGTCGAACGGGGTAACGAAGGTGGAGTTGACGCGGCGGATGATCGAGTGGGTGGTCTCGTCGGCCGCGTGTTCAGCGTCCTTCATCTCGGCGGCGATCTGGTGACTCGAGGAGAGTCCGGTTCCGGCCGTACTGCCGAGCAGCTCGGCCAGGATCTTCGATCCGTCCACGAGGTGGTTGGCGGACTCGGTGAAAAGGTCGTAGAACGTCGGGTCGTTCGGACGCAGACGTAACGGCACTTCAAGCTCCGGATGAACGAGGGACAAACCGTGAACATGCTAGGGGGAACACGCGGTTGACGTTGCATCCGCGTTGTCAACGTAGCGCGTCGGAGTGAACTGGCTCGCGGCGACACGGACAGTGAGTTACCGATCGGTTTCACCGGGTGATCACGGCGTAAAGGTCGAAGAGGCCGACGATCAGCACCAGACCGGCCGCGACCCGGAGCACCCGCTCGTGGCCGAGCGCCTGGACTTTCGAGCCGTTCGTACGGCGGTACACCGCGCTCACTGCGGCCCAGCAGGCCAGGGCGAGCGTCAGTACGACGATGCCGAGGCCGGTGCGGACGTCCGACGAACCGTGTCCGGATGCGATCAGGAGGATGCCGTTGGCAATCAGGCCTAGCGCGGTACGGCGCCAGGCGAGCAAGGTCCGCTCGGGCTGCAGCCCGGGATCCGGTGTGCTCATCGCCACAGTGAGAAGAGCAAGCCGATCAGACCCACGACAGCGATCGTTGCCCCGAGCATCAAGGGCAAGCGGGTCACCGGGAGCGGGCTGCCGCGGCGCATTGCGATCAGGTTCTGCTGCCAGCGGCGGAAGGCGCCGGCAGTAGTGATGATGCCGACGGTGACCAGGACCACACCGATGATCCGGGCCGGCCAGCGGTCCGGACCGAGATCGAGGAACTGCACCGCGGACAGTCCGCCCGCGTAGCAGGCCAGCGAGGTCCGCAGATAGGCCAGATAGGTCCGCTCGTTCGCCAGGGTGAAGCGATAGTCGGGCTCCTGCTCTACCGTCATCCGCAGCTCACCAGGCCGTGGTCCTGCTTCAGAGTCAGCACGCGCCTGACGCTACTCGTCAGCTTCGCGGCGAAGGCCTTGTCCTGCTGGGCTTTGACGACCAGTGCGTTCACCATGGTGGCGGTCAGCGCGGCCTTGGCGTTGATCACGATGTCGCCGCCCGCCGCGACGAACCGGGTCGCCCGCTGTCCCGCCGGCACCGAGGCGACCTCGGCGGCGGCCCCGACGTCGTCGGTGATCACCACGCCGCTCCAGCCCAGATCACCCCGGACCATGCCTTGGATGACGGTCGGCGAGAACACCGCACGGTTGTTGGGGTCGATCTTGGTGTAGGTGACGGTGGAGATCATCACCATGGTGACGCCCGCTTTGATCCCGTCGGCGAACGGCTGCAGGTCGGCGTCCCCGCGAACGGTGACGGTGTCCACCACACCGGAGGAGAAGTCCGTGTTGCCACGCACCCGGCCGAGTCCGGGGAAGTGCTTGACCGAGGTCATCACACCGGCCTGCTTCATTCCCTCGACGAACGCCTGCACCGACGGGCCGACCTCTTCCGGCGTGTTGCCGTACTCACGGTCCAGACTGCCGATCGGCGCGTTCTGAGACTTCAGAGAGCTCGGTACGACGTCAGCGACGGGCGCCAGGTTCACGTTGACGTTGGCCTGCTTGAGCTGGCCGCCCCACTGCTTCGCGCGGGCGGTCAGCTTGTCGGCGGACCAGGTGCCTTGCACGGTCGCAGCGGGGATGCGGTCGAACCCAGGGCCTTTCAGCCGCTGGATCTGACCGCCTTCCTGGTCCGCGGCGACCAGCGGACGGACGCCCTTCACCGTGGCCGCGGTGCTTGCCGCGGCCATCGCCGTACGCGTGTGGGACAGGCTGCCGCCGGTGCCGAGCAGGAGGACGCCACCGGGCTTCTCCTGCTGCACGATGGGACGCTGGGCCGAGGTCATGCCGTTGGCGCTGATGCCGGTCATGATCAGCTGGGCGGCTTGCTCCCGGAGGGTGAGGGTCTTGAGCTTCTGGTCGATGCAGCTTGCCGGTGTGGCTGTCGGCGTCGGCGTGTTGGTCGGGGTGGCGCTCGGCTGCTCGGTCGTGGGTGGCTGGGTCGTCGGCAGTGGTACAGAGGATGACGGCACTGTGCTGGGGCCGGCGGCCGGCGGGGACTGGCTGTCGCTGCAGCCTGCGAGGACAAGTGCTGTCAACGCGACCAATGCGACCGGACGACTCATCTCAGCGACGCTCCCAGGCGGCGCGGTCGACCGTGTCACCGGAGTGCCGGGCCAGCGTCGCGCAGACGTCGTACAGGTTCTCGACCTGTTCTTCGGTGAGTGCGTCGAAGATCGACTTCCGTACTTCCTCGACGTGACCGGGCGCCGTCTCCACGAGCTTCTTCCGGCCCAGGTCGGTGAGGATCGCGACCTGACCACGCCGGTCTGACTCGATACCCTCCCGCCGTACCCAGCCGTTCTGCTCGAGCCGGTTCACTGCGTGCGACAACCGGCTGCGTGAACCCAGGGTGGCCACTGCGAGCTCACTCATCCGGAGCCGGCCGTCCGATGCTTCGGAGAGCCGGACCAGGATTTCGTAGTACGTGTGCGGGATTCCGGCGTCGCGCTGCAGTTGCTGCTCGATCCTGCTGTTCACTACTCGCTGTGCCGCGATGAACGCGCGCCAGGCCTGTGCTTCTCTCTGGTCCAGCCACCGGGGTTCCGCCATCCCCGCAGCGTACTTGTTCGCGGATCCGGATCAGGAGTACGGCGATGGCACAGACGAGCATGCCGATCACCGCCAGCGCCCCGATGGTCTCGTCGAACATCAGGTAGGCGAAGACCATCGTGGTCGGCGGTACGAGGTACAGCAGTGAGCTGATCCGGGTTGCGCCGGAAAGCTTGAGGTTGACCAAGTAAAGACCCCAGCCACCGCCGGTTGCCAGGAGCACCAGCCAGACGACTGCGCCATAGAAGGCTGGCTCCTCCGGAACAGTGAACTGGTGTGTAGACGCGGCCAGTGCGGTGAACAGAACGGCCGAGACGATGCTCTGCACCGCCAATGCGTCAAGGGAGTTGGTGCTGGGCTTTCGGCGCCGGTCCAGGCAAGTGCCGATCACTAGGCCGAGTAGACCGCCGAGAGGTACCAGGAAGAGCAGTGCCGAGCCATAACCAGCGTTGAGGTCGTCGGCGACGACCAGGCCGACTCCGGCGACACCCAGAACCAGTCCGATCCATTGGCGTTGGCCGACGCGTTCTCCGAGCAGCGGTCCGGCCACTGTGGCGATCAGGAGGGGTTGGAGCGAGCCGATGAGTGCCGTGACTCCGGCCGTGATGCCGTGGTCGATGCCGGTGAAGATGAGGCCCAGGTAGACGAACTGGGTGAGGAACGCCATCCACACCTGAGTCACCAGGTCCCTGCGGGAGATCGTCGGCCGTCTGATCAGTAGGACGACTGCCGCGAGTACGCCGGCGAGGAGGAAGCGCCAGGCGAGCAGGTCGAAGGCGGACGTGTACTGCGTTCCCCACCGGGCGCCGATGAATCCACAGCTCCAGAACACGACGAACCCGGCTCCGGCTGCCACGGCTCTTGCCTGCTGAGTGGTCATAGCCACGACAGTAACCACACCGGTCGGTATACTGTCAGTATGCTGGATCAGCAGATGAGACTGCTTGTCGATCGCGGAGTATCCGCCGCGACCCCGCTGACGCCGGCCGGCGAGCGCATCCTCACGGCGGCCTCGACGCTGTTCTACGAGCAGGGGATCCGGGCCGTCGGTGTGGACACGATCGCGCATGAGGCCGGCGTGACGAAGAAGACGCTGTACGACCGGTTCGGGTCGAAGGACCGGCTGATCGCGGCGTATCTAGAGCGGCGGAACCGGGAGTGGCACGCGTTCCTCGACGAGCAACTGGCCGCGCGACGGCCGGAGACGCCGGAACAGGTGATCCTCGCGCTGTTCGCTGCGCTGACGGACTGGTTGGCCGGGTCGCGGAACGGGTGCGGGTTCATCAACGCGAGCGTCGAGTTGGCTGCGCCGGACCATCCGGCGATGCCGGTGATCGTGGGGCAGAAGCAGTGGATGCGGTCGGAGTTCAAGGCACAGGCCACGCTGGCCGGCCTCGCCGACCCGGACGAGCTCGCCGACCGGTTGCTCTTGCTGCACGAAGGCGCGCTGGTCAGCTATCGCGTCGCTGCGATGGAGCGAGCGCCCGAGGTGGCCGCGCGGGCCGCCGCCGATCTACTGGCCGGGTGGCCGCGGGTCTAGGAGTTGCCGCGCCGCATGATGGTCAGGCCGACCAGGCGGGACACGACCATGGCGACGTACCCAAGACCTGCCAGCTGCTCCAGCATGACCACCGACCTGCCCCATGACGTGATGGGGATGATGTCGCTCAGGCCGGTACTGGACAGGGTGGTGAAGCTGAGGAACAGCAACTCCATCCAGGTGCGATCGTTGCCTGGGTCAACAGCCGCAGTGAAGCTGCCGGGGACCAGGACCTGCACGAACACGTACACGTAGGCGAAACCCCAAGCCACCAACGTGAAAGTCGCGCCGGTGGCGTAGAGCTCGTCTGCACTGACGTCGTGGTCGGACAGCATGTAGCGGAGCAGGCTGTATGCCGCGTAGAAGTAAAACGCGGCGTGGAGCGCGCCGGAGATGGCGACGACCGGTTCCGTCGGGTTGAACGCGTCGACCAGGGACAGTGCCACTGCTGGAATGCCGAGGCAGATGCTGACCCAGGTGAGTCCCGGCGTAGCCCGCACGGAGAAGACGGCCAGCACGAGCACGACGATCCCGAGAATCTCGAACGCAACCCGCCCGCCCCGGGACCCTTCCATCGCCGGGTAGACCAACACGCCCAGCAACTGCACCACCAGCAACACCGCCGAAGGATGCCGCCGCGCACTCCCCACCACACTCACGGACTGTCCTCCCCACCGCCGCGTGCTGCTTCCTCGCGTGCCGCGTCCTCGCGTGCTGCTTCCTCGCGGGAGGCGATGATCGCCGCGCGCCGGGCGAGCCGGTGGCTCCTGCGGATCTCGGCCTCCCGCAAGCGCCGCCGTTCCTCATCCGTCTGCGGAACGACCTGCGGCACCTCCCGAGGCTTGCCATCCGCATCCACCGCGACGAACACCAGATACGCCGACGCCACATGAACCTGCGGCCCGACCGAGTCCCACCGATCGGCAGTGATCCGTACGCCGACCTCCATCGAACTCCGACCGGTCCAGTTCACCTGGCTGCTGAAGTGCACGACATCCCCAACCCGCACCGGCACCAGAAAGACCATCTCGTCCATCGACGCCGTCACCGCCGCCCCACCCGAGTGCCGCGCCGCCACCACCCCAGCAACCGAGTCCACCAACGTCATGATCACGCCACCATGCACAGTCCCCAGCAGATTGGCCTCGCTCTGCGCAGTGATATGCGACAACGACAGCCGCGTCTCAGAAGTCGGCCGCGACAACGGACTGCTGGACATACAGACTCCTCCAACTCACCAACCCGGGCCAGCGCAGACTATCCCGGCCCAGTTATCCACAGGGACGAAATCGCGGGTCTCGCGGGGTGCCGAGCCTCGTACTTTCTCTGGCGAGGAGGTGGCCCCGATGACCATCGACAGCTTCACCGAACATGCCCACGGCAACCACTCCGACCGGCCCGACCCGGCCCTGACTCCCCTCACCCGCACCCAATCCGCCCGGCTCGTCCGCCTCTGCCTGACCACCACCGCCGAGCTCGGCCTCGAGGTCACCTACAAAGGCGGCGCAGCCCTCGTCCCGGTCACCCCGACACCCTCCAGCCCAATCCTCGGCCTGAGCAACCTCGCCCGAACCCTCTCGAGGTACGACGAACACGACTGGCCCGCCCTGATCAAACACCACTTCACGCAAATCCTGCAGCAACTCCGCCACGGTCCGCCCGATCCACCCACCGACCCCGAGCGACAGCTGATCCAGCGCCTCGTCCCCCGCCACGCACTCCCCGACAACTGGACAGCAGACCGCCCCGACTTCGTCCCCGGCCTGGTGTCAGTCCCCGCCACCGTCAACGAGGACGTCGTCACTATGTACCTCAACCCACCAGACTTCGGCCTGACCTGGTCCACCGCCGAACACTTCGGCCTGACCAACCTCCGCCGCCTCACCGACCACGTCGAGTACGTCGAACACGACGACATTCGCCTAGCCCTCGTCACCGGCACCTCGTTCACCGCCTCGCGAGCCCTGGTCCTGGACACCGTCCTCCGCGAGTCCCTCCAGCTGGAAACCCCACCCCACGGCCTCCTGGTCTCCTTCCCCACCCGAGACATCCTCCTCATCCACGTAATCCAGAACCTCTCCCTCATCCCAGCCCTGGGCCTCCTCCTCAACCTCACCGCCCGCTCCCACACCCACGACCCCAGCCCCCTATCCCCCGAAGTCCACCTAGCCCTCCCCACTACCCCAACCCACCCCGCAACCACCCTCACCACCGGCGCCTGCACCACCCCCGCCGCCGAGCCCAACCCCATCTCCACCCAATACACCTGGCACCCAGCCACCACCGCCTCCCTCGACCACACCCCACTGCGCCTCTCCCCTGAACTCGAGTCCCTTACCAAACTCCTAGCCACCCAAGAACCCCCACCACCCCCGCGCTAGCCCACGATCTCGTGGCGCGGGCAGGTGCTGACCGGCGGGAAGGGGCTCTCGGCAACTAGCTCGTCGGTGGGCAGGGTGTTCGCAGGAGATGCCCACAATCGGCAGCACGACGCTCAAACCTGAAGGGACTGGTCTGCGGGCGGTGGCCGGATAATGCGGGGGTCAGGGCGCTGGTGGGGTGAAGTGGTCGGGCCAGTTGGAGTGGCGGATTCTGGTGATGGAGCGGACTTCGCCGATGGTGGACCACTCGTCTTTGCCTAGGCGGGCCAGGGGGCGGAGGAGCTGGATTTCGGGGTGGTCGCCGTCCATGACTGATGGGTCCAGGGCTAGGTGGCGGACTCGGCCGATGACGACGGTGGAGTCGCCTAGTTCGAGGGTGGTGTGGAGGGTGCATTCGATGGCGACCGGGGACTCCGCGACCCTGGGTACGGCGATGGTTCGGGAGGGCTCGGGGTGTACGCCGATTGCCTCGAACTCGGAGATTTCCGGTGGGAAGTTCGTGGCCGAGGCGTTCACCTGTTCGTACAGGGGCTCCGCGGCGAAGTTCACGACGAACTCGCCGGTGGCCTCGACGTTGTTCAGGCTGTCCTTTCGGCCGACCGAGGTGAACTGCACCATCGGTGGCTGGACGCATGACACCGTGAAGAACGAATGTGGTGCGAGGTTCAGTACGCCGTCGGCTGATCGGCTCGACACCCAGGCGATCGGCCGTGGCACGACCACGGAGTTCAGCAAGGCGTAGAACTCTCGCCGGCTCACTACGTCTGGATCCACGTCGACACGCACGTCCGCAGTACATCAAATCTTGTAGACGGCACCGCACCCCGGCATCAGGATCGAGCAGGCGGATCGTCCAGAACGATGGAGGCACAGGTTGGAGCACGACAGGCCCACGGAGCAGACGGCGGATCGGCTCACTGAGCAGGCGGATCGGCTCACTGAGCAGGCGGATCGGCTCACTGAGCAGGCGGATCGGCTCACGGAGCAGGCGGATCGGCTCACGGAGCAGGTGGCGGACAGGGCTGCGGAGCAGGTGGCGCACGGGGCTGTGGGGCAGGGGGTGGATGTGGTGTTGGGGCAGGTGGGTGGTCGCTGGGCGGCATGGGGTGGCGGCTGGGCTGGTGCGGGAGGTCGTGGGTGGGGTTGCCAATCGGGGGTTTGTGGTTGGCGAGGGCTTGTTTGTGCGGGTGGCGCGGCCGGGATTCGAGGCGGATCTGCGGAAGGAGACCACGGTCATTCCGGTGGCGCGGTCGGCGGGCGTGCTGACGCCGGCCATCGTTGAGTACGACGGGAGCCGCACCCTGATCGACGCGCCGTACGTCGTGATGGAGCGAGTTCACGGCACCGAGCCGACCGGCGTACCGGCAGGCTTGGCGAAGCAACTCGCGCGCTTGCATCAGGCTGAGGGAACCTACGACCTACCGCAGGACGGCTGGGGTGATCCGTGGCGAACCGTCGACGATCTGGCGGAACGTGGGTACGTCGACCTCGGTACGGCGAAATGGCTCAGCGACTGGTTCACCCGGCTGGCCGGCCGGTTCGACCGGGACGAGCCGAGGGTGCTGATTCACGGAGATGTTGCCGCTCACAACCTTCTGGCCGGCCCGGACGGTGAACTGGCCGCCCTGATCGACTGGGGCGACGCCGCCTACGCCCCGCGCGAGGTCGACTTCGCCAAGCTCCCGCTGGACCAGGTCGCGGCGATCCTCCCCGAGTACGTCCGCCACACGCAGGGCGACGTACGAGAGGACCAGCTCGCCGCGGGGGCATTGTGGTTGCACCTCGAATGGGGCCTCGGCAAGCTCACAGCCGAGCCCTGGCCGGGGCAACGGCACTGGACTGCTCCACTTGCCAGCCGGCTCCTCGGCATCCTCCGGTTCTTGGCCGCCGACCCACCCGAGGCCTGGTCGGGCCTGACCTAGATCAAGAAGGCCGGGTTCTAGGAGTCAGTGCTCGGATTTCTGCTTGAAAACAAGGGGTTTCGTACTTGTCGCGACATGGGGCAGACTGGGGTTCCGTGACTGATTATGTGGCGGCTGAGGGCCGGTATGACGACCAGATGGCTTATCGGCGGACGGGACGGAGCGGGCTGCAGCTGCCCGCGATCTCGCTGGGGCTGTGGCACAACTTCGGCGACGACAAGCCGTTCACCACGCAGCGCGACATCCTGCGGCGGGCGTTCGACCTCGGCGTCACGCACTTCGACCTGGCGAACAACTACGGCCCGCCGTACGGCTCGGCCGAGACGAACTTCGGGACGCACTTCGCCCGCGACTTCAAGCAGTACCGCGACGAGCTGATCCTCTCGACCAAGGCCGGCTACGACATGTGGCCGGGTCCCTACGGTCAGGGCGGCGGCTCGCGCAAGTACCTGCTCGCGTCGCTGGACCAGTCGCTGAGCCGGATGGGTGTCGAATACGTCGACATCTTCTACTCGCACCGCTTCGACCCGGACACACCGCTCGAGGAGACGATGGGCGCGCTCGACACCGCGGTGCGCTCGGGGAAGGCGCTGTACGCCGGAATCTCGTCGTACTCGGCGGATCGGACCCGGGAGGCGGCGCGGATCCTGCAGGAGCTGGGGACGCCGCTGTTGATCCACCAGCCGTCGTACTCGATGCTGAACCGCTGGATCGAGGAGGATCTGCTGGAGGCCGTCGGTGAGCTGGGCGTCGGCGTGATCGCGTTCTCGCCGCTCGCGCAGGGTGTCCTCACGGACCGCTACCTGGACGGCGTGCCCGCGGACTCCCGCGCGGCGCAGGGCAAGTCGCTGAACCCGGACTCGCTGACCGAGGACACGCTGAAGCACGTCCGCGCGCTGAATGAGATCGCCAAGGAGCGCGGCCAGTCCGTCGCCCAGCTCGCGCTCGCCTGGACCCTGCGCGACGACCGGGTCACCAGCGCCCTGATCGGCGCCTCCAGCGTCGCCCAGCTCGAGGACAACCTGGCCGCCGTCCGCAACCTGAAGTTCTCCGCCGACGAGCTCGAAGCCATCGACGCCGACGCCGTCGAGGCCGGTATCAACCTCTGGAAGAAGAGCTCGGACAGCTGACCTCGAACACAACTGCCCCGCAGCCCTGGCTGCGGGGCAGTTGTTGTGTTTGGGTCACGGAGCGGGGTCGGGTGGTTGCAGTCCTCCGGCGATGGGCACAGGCTGGAAGGAGACCCTCCAGGAGGTGGTTGTCATGACCGCTTCGACGCTCGAAATGGCCCTGACGTACGAACATGCCCGGATCCGGGAGCTGGCCGAGCCGGCTCACCACCCGGCCGCCGCACATCCTGAGCGCAGGCACCAGACCGACTGGTTCTACGCGATCGCGGCCCAGCACCTGGCCGCCGCCGAGGATGTCCTCCTCCCGCACGTACGACGCCTGCCCGACGGCGACGACCTGGTCACCAAGTACGTCGACAACGCGAAGGAACTGGAACGCTCGTTGCGGTTCCTGAAGGGACGCCAGTACGGCGACAGCCGGTTCCTGCACCTGCATCACGACGAGCTCTGGCAGCAGATCGACCGGCTCCTGATGCGGCACGAGACGATGGAGACGGAGTACAGCCGGCGGATCTCCGAGCAACTCGACGGCTCGGACGTGAACACGCTGACCGAACAGCTGCTCGAGGCGGAGGAGATCGCGCCGACCCGCGCACATCCAGTCTCGCCGCACACCGGGATGGCCGGCCGGATGGTGCACCGCATGTGGCGGATGGCCGACAACGCGTGGGACAGCGCCGAGGGCCGCGTCGTACCGACCAGGTACCACGCCCACCCGAAGCGCGACTCCGCACTCTCGCACTACCTCTACGGCACCCCGATGGAGGACGACCAGAAGTAGGTGACCGGGCCGGCCCTTCGGATGCCTCCGATGGGCCGGCCCGGTCTGCCGGCACTCACTGCGCCTGGTTGTGGGGCCGGCTGGGTCCCGCCCCCGCTGCGCCTGGTGTGCGGAGGTGGGTCCCTGTGCGTCCTCCCCCGCTGCGCCTGGTGTGCGGGGGAGGACGGTCAGTGTGTCACTTCAGTCCGTCGATCGCCTTCTTCGCGCCGGGGTGCAACGGCACCGGATCCGTCTTGCCGGCGTTCTCCACGGTGATGCCCTTGGCCGCCGCGTTGACCGCGACGAGTGCGTCCTTGTTGTCGTAGATGACCTTGGTCAACTGCTCGGCCAGCTCGTCCTTCATGTTCTTGCGGACCAGCAGCACGTTCGGCACGATGATCGTCGCCACGTCGGCCGGCTGCTTGTACGTCGCTGCCGGGATCGGCGCCTGGGTGTAGATCGTGCCGTACTTCTCCTGCATTTTCGGCAGCAGATCCACGATCGGCAAGAGCTTCACGTTCTTGCCCAGGCTGGTGGTCAGGTCGGTGATGCCACCGGTCGGCAGTCCGCCGGACCAGACCAGCGCGTCGATCGAGCCGGACTTCATCGCGTCCACCGACTCCGGCAGCCCGAGCCGCTGGGCAGTGACGTCGCGCATCGGGTCCAGACCGGCCGCCTCGAGCAGCCGGCGGGCGATCACCTCGGTGCCGGAGTTCGGCGAGCCGGTGGAGACCCGCTTGCCCTTCAGGTCGGCGATCGAGTTGATCCCGGCCGACGTACGGACGGCGACCTGCGTGTAGTTGTTGTACAGCCGGGTCAGCGCGACCACGTCCTGCGGCACCTTGAAACTGTTCACGCCCTTGACCGCGTCGGCCGCGGTGTCACCGAGGGAGAAGGCGATGTCGTAGTTCCCCGCCACCAGACCCTGCACGTTCTGCACCGAGGCACCCGTCTCGCTTGCGGTCGCCCGGTAGCCGGAGACCTTCTGCGAGATCACCGAGGCCAACGCACCGCCGAGCTGGTAGTACACGCCGGTGGTGTTGCCGGTGGCAATGGTCAGCCGGCCACCTTCCGCCGTACCGGTTCCAGCGGGTTCGCGCTGGCCACCACAGGCGACGAGCGAGACCACGGCGGCGAGCGCCACCGCGGCGGTGGGGAGGCGACGGAGTCTCATGAAGTGACGGGTCCTTCCTTCGGGGCGGCGGCCTGGCGTTGCCGCCGGACCAGGTTGATGGCGACGGCAACAAGTAGCAAACAGATTCCGGCCGTGATGGTTACGGGCGCGAGGTAGAGCAGCAGCAGCGAGGCCGGCACGCAGACCGCACGCTCGATCCAACTGGCCGCCACGAAGATCCAGCCACCGGTCACCACGGCCAGCGCGGCGACGGCCAGCATCGACACCAGCAGCGTCCACACCATGCCGACGAACGATCCCTGACCGAGCAGGTGTGCGCCGTTGTCGGTGAGCACGAACGCGAACGGCACCAGGAACGCCGGCAGCGTGTACTTCCACGCCTGCCACATCGTCGGCATCACCTTGCCGCCGGTGATCGCGGCCGTCGCCACCGCGGCCAGCGCGGTCGGCGGCGAGACCTCGGAGAGTACGGCGTAGTAGAAGATGAACATGTACGCCTCGGGCTGCGTCACCCCGAGCTGCACCAGCGCCGGCGCGATGATCACCGCGGCGATGATGAAGGACGCGGTCACCGGCACCGCGAGTCCGAGAATCAGGACGGCGAACCCCGACAGCACCACGGTCAGGATCAGGACGACGGTGTGGTTGTCGGTCAGTCCGCGGGCCGCCCCGACGATGATCTCGGCGAGGTTCAGCCCGAGACCGGTCTGCGTGGTGACTGCGACGATCACGCCGGCGGTCGCACAGGTCGCGGCCACCGGCAGCACCGAACGGGTGCCCTGGGCAAGCGCTTTGAACAGCCGCTCGGCGGTGAGCCGGTGCTCGCGGTCCAGGAACGACAGCGCGAACTGGATGATCACCGCGTAGACCACGGCCTTGAACGGCGGTACGTCGACCGCCATGAAGCCGATGATCACGAACAGCGAGAGGAAGTGGTACCCGAACCGCAGCAGCAACCGCCACGCGGACTGATCAAAGGTCTCGGCCGACGTGGTCCCGTGCCGGCGGGCGTCGATCTCGATCGCGAGCAGGATGCCCAGGTAATACAGGATCGTCGGGATCACGGCGTACCCGAGGACCGTCAGGTAGGAGACCTGCAGGAACTCCGCGATGATGAACGCGGCCGCGCCGAGCGTGGGTGGTGACAGGATCGCGCCGATGCCGGACGCGGCGAGCATTCCGCCTGCCGGTTCGGCCGGGTAGCCGGCCCGGCGCAGGATCGGCCACGAGACCGTGCCGAGCGAGACGGCGGTCGCCGTACCCGAACCCGACACGCTGCCGAGCAGGAAGCCGGCCAGGGTCACCGTGCGGCCGGGCGCCGTACGGCTGCGCTTGAAGGCGGCGAACGACAGGTCGATGAAGAACTTGCCGGCGCCGGAGTAGTCGAGCACCGCGCCGTAGATCGTGAACAGCACGATGTAGCCGGCCGCGACACTCAACGGCGTCCCGTAGAACCCCGCCGTACCCATGGTGAACTGGGCGATGATCGCGTCGAAGTTGAAGCCCTGGTGCGCCAGCGACCATGTGTAGGGCAGATAGCCGCCGTAGTACGCGTACGCGATAAACAGCAGGCTGAACACCGGCAGCACCCAGCCAGTGGTACGACGGCATGCCTCGAGCAACAGGATCAGCAGCAGAGCACCCGCCACCAGGTCCAACGTGGTCGGCGCCTGCCGCCGTTCGAGATAGGCGTCGAAGTCAAAGAGCGGGTAGATACAGACCGCGAACGCGACGACGGCCAGGATCCAGTCGGTGGTCCCGGGGTCGTCACCAGCCCTCCGACGCAACGGATTCAGGAACGCCGGAACCCTCCAACCGCGGTAACACAGCAGCGTGATCGGCAGAACCGCTGCGAGAAAGATCACCAAGTAAAACTGCGTGCCCTGTGGTAATGGGAAGAACACCTGCGCGAGCACGCCGATGCTGATGATTGCGCACCAGACCGAGATCCCCAGGTCCAGGACAGGCCGAAGCCGCCGAGCCGGTCGTTCTTGTTCGTACTCGGCGAGCTCTTCGTCGGAGGGCGCGGTCAAGCCGGCCCCGTGCCGATACCGACAGTCATCGATCGGTTCCCTCCTGTGTCCGGAAGGCTAATGTTGCCGAACACTGGGTGGAGTCACGTGATTACGTCTTTACCAAGATCTGACACATATGAGCGCCTCCTGGCCTACGATCACCGCATGAGTGGCGCGGTCAGGATTCTGTTGGTCGAAGACGATCTCGATATCGCGAATGCCCTGATACCCGCGTTGCGGCGCTACGGCTTGATGGTCACGCATGTCCGGACTGCCGCGGACGCCCTCGCGGCGGACCCCGGCGACCTGGTCCTGCTGGACCTCGGTCTGCCGGACGGGGACGGTATCAACGTGTGCCGGCAGATCAGGACGGTCTCCGACGTCCCGGTGATCGCGGTGACCGCGCGGGGCGAGGCGGCCGACCGGGTGCGCGGGTTGCGCAGCGGTGCGGACGACTATGTGGTGAAACCGTTCGCGATTTCCGAGCTACTGGCCCGCATCGATGCTGTACTTCGTCGTACCGGCCTCTTGCAGCCCCGCCCCCGGGTGACTGTCGGCGACCTGACCGTGGACATCGAGGCCCGGACCGTGCAGGTCGCGGACAAGCCCATCAGCCTCACCCGCAAGGAGTTCGACGTGCTAGCTGTGCTGGCCGCTCATCACGGCCGGGTGGTCCCCCGCGAACAGGTCGCGCTGTATGCCTGGCAGTCCGTGTTCGAGGCCTCCTCGCGCACCATGGACGTGCACGTGGCCAGCCTGCGCGCCAAACTCGGCCGACCGGAGCTGGTGCAGACGATCCGCGGTGTCGGCTACCGCCTGGGTTCGGACTGACCCTTGCGCCGTCGCCTGCTGCAGTCCCTCGTTCCGATGGTGATCGCGCTCGCCATCGTGGCCGTCGTACCGCTGGCCAACTACATCGCCACGAGTGCGTCGCGCACCCTCTTCCTGTCCCGCAGCAACGACGCGGACTGGTTCGCCGCGATGGCGGAGTCTCCGCTGCAGACCGGCGACATCGCCAACCTTCGTGAGCTGACCGTTCGGTACCAGGAGCTCTACAACACCCCGGTCTTCGTGGTCGACGTCGACTCCCGGGTGGTCGCGACCTCCGTGTCCGGTGTGAACGTGAAGGAACCGGACATCGAGGCCGCACTGCACAGCACACTGGCCGGTCGGTTGCCGGCCGAGCCGCCGGCCCTGTGGCCGTGGCGTTCCGGCGAGATGATCGTGTCCCGCCCGGTCGTCAACAACGGCAGCGTGCTCGGTGCCGCCGTACTGCGGGTGCCGACCGAGAAGTCCCGCGACACGGTGCAGAGCGGTCTGCTGCTGCTGCTCGGCGGCCTGCTGATCAGCATCGGCGCGATCATCATCGGTATCGTCCGGCCGATCACCCGCTGGGTGCTGCGGCCGCTGAAGGACCTGGACAACGCGACCCACCAGATCACCCGCGGCGCACTCGACACCCGGGTGTCGACCGACGGGCGTGCCCCGGAGCTGCGCCGGCTCGGTGACAGCTTCAACTCGATGGCGCTCAGCCTGCACCAGGCCCGCCAGCGTGAGCGGGAGTTCGTCGCGGACGCGTCGCACCAGCTGCGGACGCCACTGACCTCGGCCCGGATCCACATCGAGGGTCTGTCCCGGCTGTCGCCGACCGCACGGTTCGCGCTCAGCGACATCGACCGGCTCGGCCGGATCGTCCAGCGGCTGTCCCGGCTGGCCGGCTCGGACCGCCCGGGAGCCGATGTCGAGGGCAACGAAGAGCCGCTGGACCTCGCGCAGGCGGTGAAGGAGCGGCTGGTCGGCTGGAAGGCCGTGTACGCCGCCGACGACCTGGAACTGATCACCGGCGAGATGGTGCCGGGCGGGGTCGCGCCCGAGCTCGAGGTGGACGACATCCTCGACGTACTGCTCGACAACGCGTCCAAGTACGGCGCTCCGCCGGTCGAGGTCTCGGTGACCCGGGACGGCACCGAGGTCGTCATGTCGGTCCGCGACCACGGGCTCGGGCTCGGATCGCGCGACCTGAAGAAGGTCGGCGAGCGGTTCTGGCGCAGCGCACACCACCGGGAGATGCCGGGCACCGGCCTGGGGCTGGCGATCGTCCGCTCCGAGGCGGCCCGGGTCGGCGGCCGCGTGGTCGCCCGCCCGCCGATCGGCGGCGGCCTGGTGATCGAGGTCCGCGTCCCCCTGATCGACGACTACGACGCCTGAGCGTGCGGCTCCAGGCAAAAGTCCGGCGCGCCGTCGTGGGGCCTCCCGGCCTGGACTGAGGAGCGTAGGGAGCGAAGCGACTGAAGCGACGAGGGAAGGCCGGGAGTCGAGGCCCCACGACCCCCGCGCCGGAGGCGCGGCAATGTGTACGGCTCAGATGTGGTTGTTGCGGTACCAGCGTTCGGCGGCGGCGTGCAGCGGGATCGGCATCGTCGCGATCGCTGAGCGCGGGTCCAGGGCGCCGGCCTCGGGGTGGTTCTTGACGAGGTCGTTCTGCCGGCGGAACAACGTGTTGACCGTCCACCAGGCCCACGAGTCGGACAGGGTCGGCTTGGTCACCAGGTAGTTCGGGATCGCCAGCGTCGCCACCGAAGTGGCCAGCCCGTACTGCGAGGGCGGGATCGACGACACCACATAGCCGCCGAACCGCTTGAGCGCGATCGTCTCGGCCACCGGGCCGATGTCGAGCAGCCGGAACCCGATGCTCTTCTGCAGTTCCTTGATCGGGTCGGTCGGTACACCACCACTCCAGATCAGCGCGTCGATCCCCTTCGGGTTCTTGCCGTTGGCCTTGTCCGCCAACTGCTTGACCGCGTCTTCCAGCGTCAGGTACTTCTTCGTCACCGTGACGCCCGCCGCGTCCAGGATGAGATCCGCGACGACCCTGGTGCCGGAGGTGGTCGGGCCGACGCTGACGACCAGGGGCGGCTTCTTCGGGTCCTTCTGGTTCAGGTCCTCGAGTTTCGACGCATTCGAGGCCATCGGTACGACGACGTGGACATAGTTGTCGTACACCCGGGCCAGCGCGGAGAACTTCAGCCGGCCGGTGTCGAACTGCCCACTCCCCTCGTACGCCGCCAGCGCGGTGTCCGACGTAGCGAAGCCGAGGTCGGCCTTGCCGCTGGCCACCTTCATCAGGTTGTCGATCGAACCGTTGGTGAGCACCGGCTTGAGCTCCATGCCGGTGACCTCGCTGACCAGTCCGCTCAGCGCACTGCCGAAGACCGCGTAGACACCACCGGCGTTACCGGTCGCGAACGTGGCCGGTCCGGCCGGAGCCGGCTCGTCGGCCCGGCCGCGGGAGCAGCCGGGCACCATCAGAGCCGAGGCAGCGGCGGCACCTAGGCCGAGCACACTGCGTCGGGTCATCCCAGTCGGCCGGGCAGGGGTCAGCAGGCGGGGGCGATCCATGCAGACAACCTAGACAACAACGGGGCCTCCGGGGTAGCCGCGTCCCCGGCCGCAACCGAACCGCTACCCGCAGGTACGGCGACGACCGCGATGAAACTATGTCTGGACGTGTCAGGGGTAGGTGTGACAGCGTTGTCATCCGTGCGGCCTGCGTGGGCCGCGTGAGGACCCCTTCCCCGGAGGATGATTTCGTGCACGACGACCGTCAACTCATCGAGGAGCGGCTTCAGCGCGCCCTGCGGGAACGGATCCGCCCCGCGATCTACGGCGCGGCGGTTCCGCTGGACATCGAGGTGTGGCACGCCCCTGGTGAGCCCGTGTCCCCCGCCGAGGCGCTCGCCCAGACCTACGAGCCGGCCGCGATCGGTCTGCCCTGGGGAGCAGCCTGGGGTACCGCGTGGTTCAAGTTCAGCGGCCAGGTGCCGGCCGAGTGGAGCGGCAGCGAGATCGAGGCGGTCATCGACCTCGGCTTCAGCGGCGGCCCCGGGTTCTCCGCGGAGGGCCTGGTCCACACGACCTCCGGCGTACCGCTGAAGGGTCTGCACCCGCGCCAGACCTATGCCCCGCTGTCGATCCTCGGCCCCGACGGTACGCCGGCCCACGCCGGCGACCGGATCGAGTTCTACGTCGAGGCGGCCGCGAACCCCGAGGTGCTCGGGTCGAACGCGTTCGCGCCGACCGACGTCGGCAGCAAGCCCGAGCCGGGCGGCACGCCGATCTACCGGCTGACCCGCGCCGACGTGGCCGTGTTCAACGCCGAGGTCTGGGACCTGATCCTCGACCTGGAGGCCCTCAACGGCCTGCAGGAGCAGCTGTCCCTGCAGGAGCCGCGCCGCCGGGAGATCCTGCGGGCGCTGAGTCGCGCGCTGGACGCACTGGACTACGAGAACGTGGCCGGCACCGCCGCGGACGCCCGCGCACAGCTGACCGACGTACTGAGCCGGCCGGCGCACGCCAGCGCGCACCAGCTGTCCGCGGTCGGGCACGCGCACATCGACTCGGCCTGGCTCTGGCCGCTGCGCGAGACCCGGCGCAAGGTGGCCCGGACGGTCTCCAACGTCGCCACTCTGGCCGAGGAGTACCCGGAGCTCGTCTTCGCGTTCTCGCAGGCCCAGCAGCACGCCTGGGTGAAGGACAACTACCCGGCGGTCTGGGAGCGGCTGAAGAAGGCCGTTGCCGACGGCACCATCGTTCCGGTGGGCGGCATGTGGGTCGAGTCCGACACCAACCTGCCCGGTGGCGAGGCGCTGGCCCGGCAGTTCGTGCACGGCAAGAAGTTCTTCCTGGACGAGTACGGGATCGACACCCAGGAGGTCTGGCTGCCGGACTCGTTCGGCTACACCGCGGCGCTGCCGCAGCTGGTGAAGCTGTCCGGGTCGAAGTGGTTCCTGACCCAGAAGATCTCCTGGAACAAGGAGAACCGCTTCCCGCACCACACCTTCTGGTGGGAGGGCCTCGACGGCACCCGGGTGTTCACCCACTTCCCGCCGATCGACACCTACAACTCCGACCTGTCGGGTCGTGAGCTCGCGCACGCCCAGCGCAACTTCGCCGAGAACGGCGCAGCGACCCGCTCGCTCGTCCCGTTCGGGTACGGCGACGGCGGTGGCGGCCCCACCCGTGAGTTCGTCGCGACCGCTCGCCGGGTGGCGAACCTGGAGTCCTCGCCGCGGGTGACGATCGAGTCCCCGACCGAGTTCTTCAGCGCCGCCGAGGACGAGTACGCCGGCCACGCGCCGGTCTGGTCCGGTGAGCTCTACCTGGAGATCCACCGGGCGACCTACACCTCGCAGGCCAAGACCAAGCAGGGCAACCGGCGCAGCGAGCACCTGCTCCGCGAGGCCGAGCTGTGGTCGGCCGCGGCCGTGGTCGCGGGCAAGCTGGACGCCTACCCCTACGAGGACCTGGACCGGATCTGGAAGGCCGTGCTGCTGAACCAGTTCCACGACATCCTGCCCGGCTCGTCGATCTCGTGGGTGCACCGCGAGGCCGAGGAGACGTACGCTCGGTTGGCTTCCGAGTTGGAGGCGATCATCGCGACGGCGCAGCAGGCGCTGGCCGGCTCCGGTGACGCGCAGATCGTGTTCAACGCCGCACCGCACGGGCGCAACGGTGTCGCCGGACTCGGCGCCGGTATCGCGGCCGGCGAAGGCCAGTCCGTGTCGGTCGAGAACGGCGTACTGGACAACGGGCTGATCCGGGTCACCATCGACGAGCGCGGTCTGATCACGTCGCTGTACGACGTCGAGGCCCAGCGTGAGGTGATCGCACCAGGTGCCGCAGGCAACCTTCTGCAGCTGCACGTGGACACCCCGAACAACTGGGACGCGTGGGACGTCGACTCGTTCTACAAGAACAACGTCCGGGACGTCACCGAGGTCGACAGCGTCGACTTCAGCACCGTCGAGGGTGTCGCGACCGTGGTCGTGACGCGGTCGTTCGGCCGGTCGTCGGTGACCCAGACGCTGCGGCTGCGTCCGGGCGCGAAGCGGGTCGACATCGAGACCACGATCGACTGGCACGAGGCGGAGAAGTTCCTCAAGGCGGCGTACCCGGTCGACGTGCACGCCGACCGGTCAGCGTCGGAGACCCAGTTCGGGCACATCTTCCGGCCGACCCACCAGAACACCTCGTGGGACGCGGCGAAGTTCGAGATCGCGGCGCACCGCTGGGTGCACGTGGGCGAGGCCGGGTACGGCGTTGCCGTCGTGAACGACTCGACGTACGGCCACGACATCAACCGGACCGCCCGTGAGGACGGCGGGACCACGACCACGATCCGGACCTCGCTGATCCGGGCGCCGCGGTTCCCCGACCCGCAGACCGACCAGGGCGTGCACACCGTGAACCACGCGCTGGTGGTCGGCGCCGGGATCCCGGACGCGATCGAGGAGGGCTACCGGATCAACCTGCCCGAGCGGGTCGTGACCGGAGCCGAGGGTGCCGAGCCGCTCGTTGCCGTTGACAACGACAACGTGATCGTCGAGGCGCTGAAGCTGGCCGACGACCAGTCCGGCGACGTCGTCGTCCGGCTGTACGAGTCCTCCGGCGGCCGCTCCCGCGCGACCGTCACGCCGTCGTTCGGCGCGGCGTCGGTGACCGAGGTCGACCTGCTCGAGCGCCACCTGGCGGACCGCGAGCTGACGGAAGGCGGCGTCTCCTTCGAGCTCCGCCCGTTCCAGATCCTCACCCTCCGCTTCAAGCGCTCCTGACCACCGGCCACAAGCCGGGGGCGTGAACCCCCACCGGGGGCCTGAGACAGGCAATAACCTGTCCCAGGCCCCCGGTTCCTGTCCCCACCCCCACTTCCTGTCCACGCCCCCGGCCCCCGCTTCCTGTCCGCAGCCCCCGGTTCTTGTCCCCGGCCCCCGGTTCTTGTCCCCGGCTTCTGGCTGGCTGGCGGGTGGCGGCGCTTGTCGCGGACGACGCCCGGTGTTCACACGTCTGACGTAGCGTGAAGGTATGGCCTCGACACCCTTGCTCGGTGCCCGGACGCTCGACCGGCAGACGGCGCGCACGCTCCCGCCAGGTCCCCGCTTGCCCACGCTGGCCCAGACCGTCCTGTTCGCCAGTCACCGCCGGACGTTCTTCCCACGGATGCGGGAGAAGTACGGCGATGTGTTCACGATCCGACTGGTTCCGTCCAGCCGCGTGTGCGTCGTACTGAGCCGGCCGGACCACATCCGCGAGGTGTTCGGCAGCCCGCCGTCGGTGATGCACGCGGGCGAGGGCAACACCGTGCTCGAGCCGATCATGGGCTCGCACTCCCTGCTGCTCCTCGATGACGAGGACCACGTCCGGATGCGCCGGCAGCTGATGCCGGCCTTCTCCGGCCAGGCCCTGCGTGGGTACGCCGAGATGGTGCACGAACTCGCCCGCACGGAAGTCGAGACCTGGACGACCGGCACGCCGTTCAAAGTGCACCAGCGGATGCGGAACCTGACCCTCGAGATCATCCTTCAGGTCATCTTCGGCGTGACGGACTCCGACCGGCTGGCCCTGCTACGGCCGCTGATGGACAAGATCGTCTCGGTGTCGCCGGTGATCATGCTCGGCGGGTTCTACCCGGCGCTGCTCCGGATCCGGCCGTGGCGCACGTACCTGGAAACCCAGCAGCAGGTCGACGAGATCCTGTACGACGAGATCGCCAAGCGCCGCGGGGATCTTGCCGGACGCACCGACGTACTCTCGCGGTTGCTTGCTGCCGGCAACTGGACGGACGAGGAGCTGCGGGACCAGCTGGTCACGCTGCTACTGGCCGGGCACGAGACAACCGCGACCGCACTGGCCTGGACGTTCCATGAGCTGGCCCGAAGTCCGGAGGATCTGGCTTTCGGTCAGCGGGCTTCGGATGCCGGTGCCGACGACGAGCTGGAGGCGATCCTCAAGGAGGCCATGCGACTGCACCCGGTCGTGTACCAGGTCGGCCGGCGAGTCACCGAGACCACGGACATCGCCGGCTACCGGCTGCCACGGGGTACGACGATCATGGCCGCGATCGGACTGGTCCACCGGGACGCCGAGCACTTCCCGCAGCCGAAGGAGTTCCGCCCGCAGCGGTTCCTCTCGGACGATCCGCCTGCGCCCGGCACGTGGATGCCGTTCGGCGGCGGGGCGCGGCGGTGCATCGGGGCCGGCTTCTCACTGATGGAAGGCACGGAGATCCTCCGTGCCGCGCTCGCCGCCTACAACTTCACCGCCCCGAACCCCAAGCCCGAGCCGGCTCAAGCCAAGAACGTCACCCTGGTCCCCCGCCGAGGCTCCGAAGTGGTCGTCACCCGCCGTTGATTCTCAAGTAGTGCGGGGAGGATCCTGCGCCCGATACGGGCCGGGATCCTCCCCACTTCCTAGTCTTCGGGGTCGCCGACGTCGCCCAGGTCGACGTTCTCGTAGGACTCGAGGTCTTCCTCGTCGTCGTCCTCGAGTTCGAAGTTCTCCTCGTCGTCGACGACATGGACGGCGGCTTCCTCGGCGGACGCCGCGGCCCCGTCGAAGCCGACGTCTTCGGCGACCAGTTCCTGGTCGTCGTCGCTGTGGGCGCCCTCGTCGGGTGCGACCAGGCGGCCGGAGCGCTCGACCCCGATCTCGGGACCGCCGACGTCCTCGCCGTCCTCGGCGTACGGGTCGACGTCCGGCTCCTCCTGGGCGATCCGCTGGTCCAGCGTCTCGCCCTCCAGCGCCTCCTCGGCCGTCGTACCGAATCCTTCGCCCGCGGACCACTTCTCCGGCGGCGAGTACCCCTCGTCGAGCAGGTCCTCCACCCCACGGTCGTTCAGGGTGTCCTCGGCCTGCAGCTGGTCCTCGTCGTCGACGCTGTAGCTGCCGTAGTCCTCGCGGTTGTTCTCCGTCATGCCCCAACCCTGACGCCCGGGAGCGGGCGAAGCAAGCCGCAGTGCTCGTACCGCAGAATGGGGCGCGTGGATCCGGTCAGGTTGACGTTGGACCAACTGCGGGAGCTGCGCGACGACATCGCGCCGCAGGCAGCCCGCCGTTCGCGCGCCTCGATCCGTCGCCGGGTGGAACGCTGGCAGAGCCGGGTCTTCTTCATCGCCCAATGCGCCATCGCGGCCGGGGTGGCGTGGGCCTTGGCCCGGTACGTCGTCGGCCACAAGACACCGTTCTTCGCGCCGGTCGCGGCGATGGTGTGCCTCGGCTTCAGCTTCGGCCAGCGGCTGAGCCGGGTCGTCGAGGTGATGGTCGGCGTCGCCGTCGGGGTCGGCGTCGGCGACCTGTTCGTCCGCGTCTTCGGCACCGGGGTCGCGCAGATCATCTTCGTGATCGCGCTCGCGATGAGCATCGCCGTCCTCCTCGGCGCCGGCACGCTGATGTCCACGCAGGCAGGCGTCCAGGCCGCGATCGTCACCACCCTGCTGCCGAACCCGGGCGCCGGCTTCAGCCGCTGGCTGGACGCGGTCCTGGGCGGCCTGGTCGCGCTGGCCGCCGCCACGATCGCCCCGGTCACGGCGATCCGCCGTCCCCGGCAACAGGCCAACGGGGTCCTGACCGAGCTGGCCGAGATTCTGGTCGAGACCGCCGACGGCCTCCGGGCCTGGGACGAGGTGGCAGTCACCGACGCGCTGCGCCGGGCCCGCGCCAGCGAGTCATTGCTGGACGACCTGCGGAGCGCCGCCAACGAGGGGGTCGCGGTCGTCCGGCTGTCGCCGTTCCGGCGCCGGCACCGCGGCCGGGTCCAGGAGATCGCCGACCTCGTCGTACCGCTGGACCGCGCGATCCGGAACATCCGCGTCCTGGTACGACGCTGCGCGGTGTCCGTCTGGCGTGACGAGGCGATGCCCGACGAGTACCCGCTGCTGCTCGACCGCCTCGCCGACGGCACCCGGCTGATCGGCGAGTCGCTGTTCGAACCGGCCGCCGATGTCGCCGCCCACCGCGTGCTGGGCGAACTCGGCCGCCGTACGGCGAAGATGCCGCTGCCCGCCGGCCTGTCGGCGATCGTGGTCCTCGGCCAGATTCGCTCCACCGTGGTCGACCTGCTCGAGCTGACCGGGACGACGTACGACGAAGCCCGCGACCTGGTCCCGCTCCGCCCCGACGGGCTGGATGAGAAGTAGGTCACATCAAAAGATGTTCCGGATTCCCGTCATACCCCGGGACCGCGTGCGTCTCACTGGCATGACGATCCACCGACTGATGACCTCGATGGCCACCGAGCAGGTTCGCCGGCTCGAGGATCTGCTGGCGATCGACACGACCGTGACCACAGACGACCGGAGCGACGCCGCCGCCGAGCAGTAAGTGGCGCGAACCGGACGAACGGATCCAGGCGGCGCACCCGGACGGTCTTGCCCACCGAGCTAGACCGCACGGAGGTCGCACCAACGCAGAGGCGCCCAGTGCGAGGCGCCGCCGGATCCGTCTGGTGCATCACCACAGAGGTGCACCGCAAACCACCCGCCGGCTGTCCTGACGCCGCTTGCGCGAGGCTCAGGCCGGACCGGCGGGTGGTTTGTCTAGCTGGCCACGGTGATCTCGGTGGTGACCGAGTTGGCGATGAAGCACTCCTGGTGGGCCAGGTGGTGCATCCGCTCCAGCACCTCGGCGTCCGGCTCCGGACCGCCCCAGACGATCTTCGGGTTCAGCGTCACCTGCGTGATCGCGAGCCGACCCGCCTCGTTCGGCGCCATCACCCCGACCGCGTGGTCGTCGTACGCGTCGACGACCAGTCGCTTGCGGGCCGCGATCGCCAGGAACGTGAGCATATGGCAGGACGACAGCGCCGCCACGAACGCCTCCTCCGGATCGACCGGGCCCGGGTTGCCGAGGTACTTCGGGTTCGCCGACCCGGGCACGGTGATCCCGCCGTCGAAGCGCCACTCGTGGTCGCGGTTGTACGTGTCGTAGCCGAACTCGTGCTCACCACGGCTCCAACTGACATCGACCACGTGCTCCGACATGCTCAGCTCATCCTTCCGAGACAGCCGTCCTCGCGGTTGCGGTGACGGGATTCGATCGTACGGGAGTGTGCCCGGGCAGCTTGGCGACGAAGTCACTGTCGTAGCGGGCGGCCATCCCGGCGACCGGGAAGTCGGTGGTCACCCACTGCGCACCACTGGCCAGCGCGATCCCGAGCCGGCTGTAGTCCTTGTCCCGGATCGTCGCCATCGGCTCGTCCGACCTGGTCCGGACCAGGTAGCCCTTCTTCACCAGGCGCTGGATCTCGGCCTGATTCGCACCACGCGGGTCGTTCACCTCGGTGACAGCGGCGTCGGCCGCGCCCTCCGGACCGCGCGTGAAGACCGCCCGGCCTTCCAGGTTCGGCTTGCCGGCGGTGTAGAGGTCGCGGATCTCACCAGGACCGCCGTTGTCGAAGTAGAACATCACCTGGCCGTGGGCGCTGCTCAGCTTCGGCCAGCCCTTGGTCAGCACCGACTGCTCGAGCGTCAGGCCCGGCTTGCGTACGTCGTCCGGCGTGAGGAGCTCCTTCTCGGTGAACACCGAGCGGATCTCGGTGTCGACAGAGTCCAGGTTCACCGCGTTCCATGGTGGCGCCTTCACACCACCGGCGGCGACCACGTTCGGGTCGGACTGCTTCAGCTCGAGGTTGATCGCGATCGGCACGTGGTTGGGGTGCGCGTCGGACCAGGTCTTCACCTGCTGCAGGCACAGCACGAAGGTGTCGCAGTTGGTGTTGTAGTCGAAGTCGGGGACGTGCATGACCTTGATCCCGGGCTGGGCCATCGCCGGGTCGGTCAGCGGTCCTTGGCCGGTCAGCTTCCGGATCAACGGGTACGTGTACAGCCCGCCCTGCGGGTCCGGGAACAGGTCGAGCTCGAGGGACCGGACGTTCTGGTCCTCCAGCTGCTGGGTGATCGGGGCGTGCGAGTACCAGAGGTCGACCGAGCCGGGGTTCTGCTGCTGCTGGACCTTCTGCTCGTTCGGGCTCAGCTCGCGGTGGTAGGAGTTGTGTGATCCGACCACCTGGAGCTGGTTAAGTCGCAGGCCCGCTCCCGCGCCCTGTGGGTCGTGCCGGCCGCTGAGCGCGGTACCGGCGAGACCGGAGGCGGCGATCGCGGCGGAGGCCAGGCCGGCGACCATCGTTCTGCTGATGCGCATGCGAAGAGTTCCCCTCCTGTGGACAACGATTGACGGCAATCTGTCACAGTAAGGTGCCAACGTTGTCCCCCTACAGGATGGACAATGAGCGACATGGTGACATCGGGGGCCTATCCGCTCCGCCGGACGCCCACCCAGGACCGCGCGAGCCGGCAGGTCGAGCGGATCCTGGACGCGGCCTGCGCCGAGGTGGTCGAGCGCGGGTACGACGCCGCGTCGACGAGCGGGATCGCCAAGCGGGCCGAGATCGCGGTCGGCAGCGTGTACCGGTACTTCCCGGACAAGCGAAGCCTGATCCAGGCGATCGAACGCCGGAACCAGGCGCGCTACACCGAGGCGGTCCGCGAACGGCTGGCGACGGTGACCAGCTGGCGTGGTGCTGTCGACGTCACGCTCGACACGTTCCGGGAGATGCATCGCACCGATCCGGGCTTCCGCGCGGTGGTGCTGAGCGGGCTGGGTGACCCGGACCTGGAAACCCAGCCTGGTGAGTACGACGACCAGCATGCCGGTGAGTTCGCGGAGCTGCTGGCGGTTCGCTTCGGCGCGGACGACACCCGAGAGTTTCGCCTGGCGGTCACGCTGAGCATCGCGATGGGTGAATCCCTGGCGCATCTGGCCGATCGGCTGCCGGCCGCAGAAGCGGAGTTCGTTCTGTCGCAGGGACGTCCGGTGCTGTACAACCTGCTGGCCCCGCACCTGCCGTCCTGACGGCAGGTGCGGAAAGACCGGGGTGGTGGGGCGGGGAAGGAATCCAAAACTGAAAGGCCCCCGCCTCGAAGGCGAGGGATTGCGGATCACTCCGGTTGCCGACCGCTGTCGCGGTCAGCTCTTCATGGCTGTGGAACTGGATCCGCGGACTGTCCGGACCGTGGCCCCAGCTGGGGCCAGTGGCTGACCCGGCCGGCGATGCGGGCCCGGCGGGGCGTCCGTACGTCGTAGCTGACGATGACCCGGTCACCCTTGGCGTAGGTCATCCGGCTCCCGGTCGGGAACTTCCGGGACACCTCGAACGGTCCCTCACCCCGGCGGGTGCAGTACTCGACGGTGACCTCGGTGTATTCGGCCGGGATCCCGCCGTCCAGCTGACCGCGGACCGGGCCACGGACCCGGATCACCTGCCCCGCGGTCTTCTCCTCCGTACCCGACGGGGTTTCGTTCCGGCGCAGGCCGCCGATCACGTCTGCAGCGATGCATGCCGTGACCAGCAGCACCAGGCCGAACCCACCGAGCACAACGATCGTCAACATGGCACTCACCCCCGACGCGCCGCCCGCGAGCAGCGCGGTCGTCGTAGTCGAACTGCCTTGCGCGGCCCTTGCCGCACACCGGTGAGACGCCGCCGGCGACCAGTCGGTTCCAGGTCAGTACAAAGATCTTTGACAGAGCAGACAGTGGCGGCTGTGGTCGGGGCAGACGGAGCGTGGTGGGAGGGGGCGCGGTCAGTTTCCGCCCATGCCGAACTGGTACTGCGAGGGCACCGGACGGTTGGTTCCGAGGGCCTCCTCGGCGGCACGCCAGTAGTCCGTGAGCGGATTCGCACCCTCGCGGACAGTCGCGAGCTGGATGCCTTCGGCGAGTAGCTCGTGGGCGGTCTGGGGGTTGCCGGTCTGCAGTGCGTGGCGGACGCGCAGCAGCCGGATCCGCGGGTCGTCCGGAGCGTGGTCGAGCATGCGCTCGGCTCGCGCGACGTCCGTGTCGAGGGCAGCGGTGACACCCTCCGCGACCAGCGGCACGAGGTCGGGCCGGAGTTCGACCGCGCGTTCGTAGTACGACAGGTCGCCGGTCACCAGCCCGAGGTTGCGCAGCGCCCACGGATTGTCGCCGGACCGCCGCCACGCGTCGGCCGCGCTCTCCACCTCGCCGGCATAGTGCCGCGCGACACCCCGGTGATACCAGACCAGCCAGTTGTCCTCGGCTCTCTCCAGCAACTCCCGCCACGCCACCAACGTCCCATCGGGTACGCCGTCAACCGCGGGCAACCGCCCGTCCAGCAGTGGCAACCATGCGCGTTCCCGCGAGGTCATCGTGTCGTCGGCGAACGGCGTACCGGGTGAGATCGTCCACCCGGTCCGTGCCAGCTCCAACGCACCCCACCCGGACCCGACCGCCAACTGCTCGACCGGTGCGGCATCGACGACCGCGAGCCACTCCTGCTCCCGCGCTGCCAGGTCATCGAGCAGCGGACGGAGTGCCGAAGCCCCTGCATGACGGGCCGTTTGCCAGTCTTCCGAGTGCGCAAGAGCGGGATCCACCGACATCCGGCCGTAGGCTTCCAGCCAATGCCAGGAGGTTGCTGCGGGCAACTTCAAGTGCTCCAGCTGGGTCCGCGCCAACCCGGCCTGGATCTCGGCGTACCCACCGCCCTCGAGGCCCGGCGCCAGCCAGTCCTGCCAGCGCCGACCGCCGTCGCCCTCACCCCAGACGAAGAGCTTCCGCCCGCGCAACCGCTCGGTCGACGCCTGCGCCAACCCGTGACCGGACGCATCCACCGACGCGATCCACGGCCGCTCGTCGGCCTTCGGTTCGAAGAAGAAGTCGACCGCCCGCGGATGCCGCATCGGGTAGGTCAGGTCGATGCCGTCGAAGTCGGGTACGCCGATCAGGTCGAGCCATCGGCCGGTCGCGTCCGGGCGGTCCGCACCGGCGTACCCGAACCGCCAGGCCTGGTCCGCCGGCACCAGCACCCGCGTCTCCGGCGACTGCTCGACCGCGATGTTCGACCACCAGTACGCCGGGACCTCGGTGTCGGACAGGTTCTGCAGCCGCACCCCGACGTACAGGAACTCCGAGGAGTCCGGCAGCCAGAAGTCGAGCTGGGTGACGAGGTTCCGGGTCCGTTCGAGCTCCCAGAGCCGGAGCACCGGCGTACCGTCCGGGCCTTCGACACGGGCGGCGTGCATGGGAGCGCAGGTGCCGGTCCAGTGGCCGGTGCTGCCGACGTTCCACTCGACGCCGCCGGCGAACCAGGCGTTGCGCAGAGCAAGGTTCGCCGGCTGGAAGACGGGATTGCGGTAGAGGAGTTCCTGTCCGCTGCTCTTGTGGACGAGCGAGTAGAGCCGTCCGCCCAGGCTGGGCACTACGGTCGCACGCAGGTGATCGTTCTCCAGGACGAGCGCGGGGAAGGCGGTGTCGACCAGCGAGCGGTCGTAGCCGTCCTGGTTGAGGCACGGCAGTGTGCTGTGCAGACGCCCGTACTGGATGTTGTCGCGCAGGTCCTCAGGGAGGTCGGCGAGGTTCTCGACGGACTTGAGCTCTTGGTGGCTGTGCAGCGGAGCGAGCGGATTCTCCGGTCCGAGGGAGGCGGCGGGCAGGACGAACTGATGCGCGGAAAGAATCGTCACAACCGCCATCCTTTCAATTGCGCTATATATGGACACCATGGACGCCGATGTGATCGTGGTCGGGGCGGGGCTGGCCGGGCTGGCCGCGACCGCCGAGCTGGCCGACGCCGGCCGGAAGGTACTGCTGCTCGACCAGGAACCCGAGGCGTCACTGGGCGGCCAGGCGTTCTGGTCGTTCGGTGGACTGATGTTCGTCAACTCCCCCGAGCAGCGCCGGATGGGGATCAAGGACTCACGCGACCTCGCGATGCAGGACTGGCTCGGCTCGGCCGGGTTCGACCGGCTGGACGACGAGGACAAGTGGGCCCGGCAATGGGCCGAGGCGTACGTCGACTTCGCCGCCGGTGAGAAGCGTCCGTGGCTGCATGGCCAGGGCGTGCGGTTCTTCCCCGTGGTCGGCTGGGCCGAGCGCGGTGGGTACAACGCCGACGGTCACGGCAACTCGGTCCCGCGCTTCCACATCACGTGGGGCACCGGGCCAGGTCTGGTGGCGCCGTTCGAGCGGCGCGTTCGCGAGGCGGTCGCGAAGGGCTTGGTCGAATTCCGCTTCCGGCATCGCGTCGACGAGCTGACCCTCACCGGCGGAGTGGTCGACGGCGTGGCGGGCAAGGTGCTGGAGCCGAGCACCGTCGCCCGCGGGGTGTCGAGTTCACGCGTCGAGGTCGGTGACTTCAGCCTGACCGCACAGGCCGTGATCGTCACGTCCGGCGGCATCGGCGGCAACCACGACCTCGTACGCGCGCAGTGGCCGAAGCGGATGGGTGAGCCGCCGAAGCGGATGATCTCCGGCGTCCCGGCGCACGTGGACGGCCGGATGCTCGCGATCACCGAGCAGGCCGGCGGCCGGTACGTGAACCGCGACCGGATGTGGCACTACACCGAGGGCATCCAGAACTGGGACCCGATCTGGCCGATGCACGGCATCCGGATCCTCCCCGGCCCGTCCTCGCTCTGGTTCGATGCCACCGGCAAGCGACTGCCCGTGCCGCTGTTCCCCGGGTTCGACACCCTCGGCACGCTCGAGCACATCATGCGGACCGGGTACGACTACACCTGGTTCGTGCTCACCCAGAAGATCATCGAGAAGGAATTCGCCCTCTCGGGCTCGGAGCAGAACCCGGACCTGACCGGCAAGGACATCAAGGGTGTGCTCGGCCGCGCGCGGGGCGGGGCGACAGCGCCGGTGCAGGCGTTCATGGACAAGGGCGCCGACTTCATCGTCCGCGGCAACCTGCCCGACCTGGTCCGCGCGATGAACGACCTGACCGGCGACAAGCTGATCGACCTGGACGACCTGGAGCGCCAGATCGTCGCCCGCGACCGCGAGCTGACCAACACGTTCACCAAGGACCTGCAGATCACTGCGCTGCGCGGCGCCCGGAACTACCGCGGCGACAAGCTGATCCGGGTCGCGTCACCACACCGCATCCTCGATCCCAAGGCCGGCCCGCTGATCGCCGTACGGCTGAACATCCTCACCCGCAAGTCCCTCGGCGGTCTGCAGACCGACCTGGACTCCCGCGTGCTGCGCGCCGACGGTACGCCGCTGCCCGGGGTCTACGCGGCCGGCGAGGTCGCCGGCTTCGGCGGCGGCGGCATCCACGGCTACCGTTCCCTGGAAGGCACCTTCGTCGGCGGCTGCCTCTTCACCGGACGTACGGCGGGCCGCGCGGCCGCGAAGGCGGTGTCCTAAGACACCATCCGAACGCAGCGGGTTGTGTGGTCCGACCCTCTGTCTGGCGAAGGAGGCGACTCCTAGCGTGACGCCATGCGCCGCCTCCTCGCCCTGTCTTCCACGCTGTTCTCCGCCGTCCTGCTGCTCACGGGTGTGACCGTGCCGGCCGACGCTCATCGACTGATCCGCGTGCCGGGTGCCGAGTACCAAGAACTCGCGCACCTGGACGATCTGACCACGGCCGGGACCGTAGCCTCCGGTCATACCAACCCCGCCGACTACGCGGGGCTCACCCAGGCGGGTCTGCCGTCGCCGTCCGGAGTGCCGGGGATCCAGATCGACGGCTACTTCCCGGACAACTCGCACCTGAACACCAACCACGGCTGGAACCACGACTCCCAGTTCGTGATCCGGCTGCCGCGGCGGTGGAACGGCGGACTGGTCGTCTCCGGGTCGCCTGGTGTGCGAGCGCAGTACGCGAACGACAAGGCGATCTCGGACTACGTGCTCTCCCTGGGTTATGCGTACGCCGGCACCGACAAGGGCAACACAGGCGCGGAGTTCTACACCGACGGGCTGCGTCCCGGCGACGCGATCGTCGAGTGGAACGTCCGTACGACGCAGCTGGCCCGGGCCGCGCGGGCCACGATCGCGCAGTACTACGGCCGCCCGGCCCGCGACGTGGTTGCCGCGGGGATCTCGAACGGCGGCTATCTGGTCCGTTGGCAGCTCGAGAACCACCCCGAGCTCTACACCCGGGGCGTCGACCTCGAAGGGACGCTGTGGACCGTGAACGGACCCAATCTGTTCACGTTCCTCCCGCCGGCGATCAGGGGCTACGAGCAACATTCTCCCGAGCTGATCACCGGCGCCGGGTTCGATCCGCGGTCGGACTTCCTCTGGGACTACCACTACGCGATCTATTGGAAGCTGACCCAACGGATCTACGCCGCCGAGCTCGACCCGACGTACACCGGCACCGAGGCCGACTACGACTACGCGCACCGGCCCGAAGCACACAAGGCGGTCAAGCGGATCGCGTTGACCGGGAAGATCGGCAAGCCGCTCGTCACGATTCACGGGACCTACGACAGCCTGCTCCCGATCACCCAGGACTCCGACGTGTACGCCGAAATGGCTCGGAGCACCGGGCTGCACACGTACCAGCGGGTCGAGGCAGGCAACCACGTCGACGGTCTCGTCGACACCTACCCCGACCGGCTGACTCCGCTGGTTCCCTTGTTGCGGGAAGCGATCAGAACACCATCGTGAGCAGGTCGGCGAACAGTTCCTGTTCGTCGATCTCGAGCCCGCGGTTGGTGAACCAGGTCGCCATGTTGTGGCAGTCCCGCAGGAGGAAGTCCATGCCCTTCGGATTGCCGACGATGTCGACCACCTGCGGCAGGTCGATCATCACGATCCGATCCCCCTGGGCGAGGACGTTGTACGGCGACAGGTCGCCATGGGCCAACCCCGCCCTGGCCAACTCGCGCATCCCGTGCCGCACCTGCTCGAAGTACTGACCGAGCAACTCCTTCGACGGGCGGACCTGGGCGAGCCGTGGCGCGGCGCCGCCCTCACCGTCGTCGATGAACTCCATCAGCAACTCGGTACCGTCCACCTGGACCGGGTACGGCACCGGGACGCCGGCCTTCCACAGGGCGCACAACGCACCCCACTCGGCGCCGGCCCACTGCCCGGCGGCGACGCTGCGACCGTGTGAGGTCTTCTTCGCCATCGCCCGGGTGTCGCGGCTGTTGCGGGTACGGCGCCCTTCGACGTACGACGTACTGCGATGGAAGGACCGGTGTTCCTCGGTGCGGTACCGCTTCGCGGCGAGCAGCGAGGAACGCGCCGGGTTGTCACCGATGGCTTCGACGGCCCGCTCGACCAGGAAGACGTCGGCTTCCTTGCCGGTTTTGAGGACGCCGAGCTCGGTGTCGATCGCAGCCTGTTCCGTCACAACCCAATCGGGTCGTGGTTCCGGGCCGCGAGAACCGCGCTCGACGTCCAGCCAGGTGGACCACCGCTGATCCGGTCCCAGGTGCTCGTCGACTTCGGTGAAGCGGAAGACGAAGGCATCGGCCGGATCTGGTTGGGACTCGTCGCTGGTGAAGTCCGCCCAGCGGGAGTCGAGGTCTGAGAGGTTCTGATCAGTGAAGTCGTGCTCGGTACTGCGGAAGACGTCTGAAGACATCTGGAGTGCTCCTGAACAGTGAGGTGAGACTGACGCGGACATGCCGCAGCACAGTGATGGCCATCCGTCAGCCCTCCTTAGGTCCAGGCAGCGCTCGCCGCTACTCGGTCGAACCAGCATGCACGCCCCTCTCGGAGCGCGCAACGTATTTATCGCAGCTGAGAACGCCCGGTCGGCCGGAGGCGCAACTCCTGGGCCGGCGCGACCGTCCGGCAGACGAGTTCGGGCAGCACCTGCCGCTGCCACACCGCCGAGGCCGCGAGCCGCCGGCGATGGTCGTCGTACGCCGCGTCGTCGGCGAAGCGAGCGAACCACACCAGCACGACCTCGTCCCGCAGCGGCAACGCCGGAAAGTTGTTCTCGGCAACCAAAGTCTCGAAGACCGCGACCGGCTCGGCCCCGGCGCCGGCCAACGCCGGGACGACGTGATCGGTGAAGAATTCGACGAACCCGTCATCGGGCGAGCCGCGGTGGTACACGGCTCCGGCCACGATCGAGTCCGGGACTTCCGTCGTACCTCGCGCTGGGCGGGGTGAGTCCAAGCCGGGATAGCCGGCGCCGAGGTTCAAGGGCTTGAGCAAGAGTGCGTTGTCGGAGTCGATCATCGTCTTGTTGGCGGTCGCGGCATGCTCGCGCCAGATCGGGCCGTAGTAGAACGCGTTCAGCGCGGCGGCCCTGGCCGGCAGGTCGGCGAAGCCGCGGAGCCAGACGAAGCGGTCCGGGTCGTCGAGATCGCGGAACTGGCCGACGATGTGCATGCCGGCCGCTTCCTGTCCTTCGACGAAGTGTTCGTCGAAGACATCGATCAGGGTGTCGCGCTGCCCGGGATGCAGCGTGTATTGGCGCAGGTCGACTACCGCGCAGCACTCGTCCATGGATCGTAGTGAAGCAGCTATCCCTGACAGAAGCTGTCAGTGTTCAGAGCAACTCTCGCACCGCCGACGCACACGTTTCAAACACCTGTAACAGCTGGGTACTTGAAAGCGGCGGCTGAGTTTGATCTGGTGGAGACAAGTGGTTCAGCCGTGATGCCACCGACCTGCACGACGACACGACGAGGTTCCTCCCGTGACGATCGCAGCTGTCAGCGCCAACGACTCCAAACAGCGCATTGCTGATTCAACCCATGAACTTCTGCTCGAGGCCGATGGAACCCCGGATCCACGCCACCAGGAACTCCTGGACGAGGTCGTCATCCTGAACGCCCCGGTCGCCCGATCGATCGCATCCCGCTACCGCAGCAAAGGTGTGGATTCGGACGACCTCGAACAGGTCGCCTATCTCGGCCTGGTCAAAGCCGCCAACGGCTACCGGGTCGACGCGTCCACGGCCTTCCTGTCGTACGCCGTACCGACGATCCGAGGCGAGCTGAAACGGTACTTTCGCGACTGTGCGTGGACCGTGCGGCCACCGCGCCGGGTCCAGGAGGTCCAGGGCAGTATCGCTGCCGCCGAGCCTGAGCTGATCCAGCGCCTCGGCCACGTTCCCACCGACGCGGAGACTGCGGCGGCGCTGGGTACCGATGCGGCTGAGGTCGCCGAGGCCAGCTCGGTGCGCGGCTGTTTCACCACGCTGTCCCTGGACGCGCCCGGCTCGGTCGAGGGTGGGACCAGCCTGCTCGACACGGTCGCCGACGACGAGGACGGCTATGACCTGGTCGAGAACGTGCACACCCTGACGCCGGCGGTCGCGAGCCTCGGCGACCGGGACAAGCGGATCCTCGAGCTCCGGTTCCGCAACGGCTTCACCCAGGAAGAGATCGGCCAGGAGCTGGGGGTCAGCCAGATGCAGGTCTCCCGCCTGCTCCGCGGCATCCTCGACCGCCTCCGCACCGACCTCGCCGCCCTGGACGGCGTACCGAAGAACGGGTAGTGGTCGGCCCGGCTCGGCTGCCCCGAGCGGGAGGAGAGGGTCGTCGGACGGGCTGAAGGCCAGTACTACCCGTTCATCGGTACGGTAGCGTCGCCTTCGTGGACTTCGAAGAGGCGGCGGATGCGCTGTATGCGGCGCCGACTGCCGACTTCATTGCTACTCGCAACGAGCTGGCCAAACAGCTGAAGGCGGACGGCGACCAGGTCGGATCGACGCGGCTGAAGGCGATGCGCAAGCCGACCGTCGCCGCCTGGGTGACGAACCTGGTGGCCCGCGCGCGGCCCGACGACCTGGACGACCTGCTCGCGCTCGGCGACGAGTTCCGCCAGGCGACCGCCGATCTCGACGGTGACCGGCTGCGCGAGCTGACACCGAGACGCCACCAACTGCTGGACAAGCTGTCCAAGGAGGCCACCAAGCTGGCCGGCGAGGAGGGCCAGAAGGTCAGCGCCGACGTCGGTCAGAAGCTGCGGGAGACCCTCGACGCCGCGCTGGTCGACCCGGCCGCGGGTGACGCCGTACGCGAGGGCCGGTTGAGCAGCGCGCTGCGGCACGTCGGCTTCGGCGTCGTCGACGAGAACGGCGAACCGTCCAACGTCACCCCGCTCACCGACGAACGCCGCCAGGCCGCCCGGGACCGGCGCAAGGCCCAGCAGACGGAGGCCGACGAGGAGTCGGCGGCTGCACGCAAGAAGCGCGAGGCGGCGGAGCGCGAAGAGGAGGAGCGGGAGGCCGCCGAGAAGGCGAAGGCCAAGCAGGCCTTCGAGGACGCGGTCACGGCCGCGCAGGAGGCCGAGGCGACGGTCGAGGACCTCGACAACCAGCTCGACGACGCCCGCGACGCCCTGACCGCCGCCCAAGAGCTGGTACGACGTCTCGGCGCGGAGCTCGACGACGCTCGCAGGGCCGCTCGCGACGCCCAGAAGGAAAGTCGCGAGGCGCGGAAACGCTACAACCGGCTCTGACCAGCGGGTGCAGAAGCTGGTCGACACCAGAAGCCCACCGCGAAGAAGGCCACGAAGGCGGCCTGAGCTTCGCGGACGGCCGGGCTCACTCGTCCGGCGTCGGCAGGAGGTAGGTGCTTGGGTTGGCGGGGGCTCCGGCGTCGAGCCAGCGGTGGAAGCCGTCGGGGTTGCGGCGTTCGAATTCGTCCAGGCAGATTCGGCGTACTTCGGCGACCGCTTGGCGATCACGGGGTCCCGCGCCCTGCGCGAGCTGAGTGGCGGTCTCGGACCAGACGCCGCAGAGCTCCTCGATGCTGAGTGGGCACTGCAGTGAGGCGATCAGCTGCTCGTCCTCGACGAACTGCGCGTCGCTCAGCCGCGCGAGCTTCCGATGGTGCCGCGACCGCCGCGGCCGCCGCTCGGGCATGACCAGGTCGATCAGCACGAACAACGCCGCGAAGACCAGCGCCACGGCCAGCCCGAGCGCACCCCACGCGAGCAACCGCACCAGCCCCGGCAGGCACAGCACAGCGGCCGCCGCCGTTGCCGCGACCGTCCATGCCGATTCGTACGGCGCTTCGTCAGTCACATACCGGATCACCGCGGCGAGCGGCCAGACCAGCGCGAACACCACGGCCAGCAGGATCGACGCGGCGAGCGGACCCAGGAGCAGTACGCCCGCCAGCACCCCGGTGGTTCCCACCCCGAGGCCAGCCGCGATCGCCATCCGCCGGACCATCGGGGAAGAACGCATCACCGCAACTCACTCACCGTCGCCACGAACACCTCACAGCACCCCCTACCCCCGAAGAACGAACTACCCCTCGTCACCGTTCCCCAAGGTCATCGGCCCCAACCCACCTCACGCGGGGGTCGGCGCCGACTCCACCGGGTGATCGAGCGGGTAGGCGATCTCGTCGGACAGCATCCGGCATTCGATCCGGGCGCAACGCGGCCGTTCAATCCGTGGGCGAAGCTGTGCTTACGGCGTTCTTCACCGATCATGGATGAGATGAGGACCTTGGAGCCCCTGTGGTGAGCAGCGTCGACGAGCAGTTCGCCGGGCGGGTGCGCGCCCTCAAGCCGACACCGTGGGATCAGCCCACGGAGCTGCTGCGGAGGCTGTACGACGCTCAGCTCGGGAGCCGGCACGCGGATCTCGCGGCTCGCTGGATGCAGTCGGAGGGCAAGGGCTTCTACACGATCGGATCCGCCGGCCACGAGGGGAACGCCGCGGTCGCCGCGGCCCTCGAACCGACCGACCCCGCGCTGCTGCACTATCGCTCCGGTGCCTTCTACCTCACCCGCGCCGACCAGTGCGGCTCGAAGGAGGGGCTGCGCGACATCCTGCTCGGCGTCGCCGCCGCGACCAGCGAGCCGATCGCCGGCGGCCGGCACAAGGTGTTCGGCCGGCACGACCTGGCGATCATCCCGCAGACGTCGACGATCGCGTCGCACCTGCCGCGGGCGATGGGCGTCGCGTTCTCGATCTCCCGCTCGGCGAAGCTCGGCGTACCCTCGCCGTGGCCGGCGGACGCCATCGTGGTGACCAGCTTCGGCGACGCGTCGGCGAACCACTCGACCGCGACCGGCGCGATCAACGCCGCCCTGCACGCGTCGTACCAGGGGCTGCCGATGCCGCTGCTTCTGGTCTGCGAGGACAACGGCATCGGGATCAGCGTGCGCACTCCGGACGGCTGGATCCGGCAGGCGTACGGGCAGCGGCCCGGCCTGCGGTACTTCGATGCCGACGGCACCGATCTCGCCTCGGCCCTGTCGATCGCGACCGAGGCGGCCACTTTCGTCCGTCGCAACCATCGCCCGGCCTTCCTGCGCCTGCGCACCGTCCGCCTGCTCGGCCACGCCGGCTCCGACGTCGAGGCGGCGTACCGGAGTCCGGCCGAGCTGGCCGCGGACGAGGAGCTCGACCCACTGCTCGGTACGGCGCGATTGCTGCTCGGCGCCGGATTCAGTGCGGACGACATCATCGAGCTGTACGAGGACAAGCGTTCCGAGGCGATGCGGATCGCGGCCGAGGTCGCGGGCCTGCCGCAGCTGTCCTCGGCCGAAGCCGTCGCCGCGCCGCTCCGCTACCCCGATCCCACGACCGTTGCCGAAGCGCTGCCTGAGCGCACGCCGAGCGCCGAACGTCTGACCCTGTGCCAGTCGATCAATCGAGCTCTGAGTGACGTACTCGCGGCCTACCCGGAGGCGATGGTCTTCGGCGAGGACGTCGGCCGCAAAGGCGGCGTCTACGGCGTGACCCGCGGGCTGCAGAAGGCCTTCGGACCCGCCCGCGTGTTCGACACGTTGCTCGACGAGCAGTCGATTCTGGGACTGGGCCTGGGCGCGGGAGTCTCTGGACTCCTGCCGATCCCGGAGATCCAGTACCTGGCGTACCTGCACAACGCCGAGGATCAACTCCGCGGTGAAGCGGCGTCGCTGAAGTTCTTCTCCCAGGAGCAGTACGCGAACCCGATGGTCCTGCGGATCGCCGGGTACGGCTACCAGAAGGGTTTCGGTGGCCACTTCCACAACGACGACGCGATCGGCGTCCTCCGGGACATCCCGGGTCTCGTGATCGCGTCACCATCGCGTCCCGACGACGCGGCCGCGATGCTGCACGCGTGCGCGGCGGCCGCGCGCTCCGCCGGCACGGTCAGCGTGTTCCTCGAGCCGATCGCGCTCTACCACCGGCGGGATCTGTACGACGACGGCGACGACCAGTGGCTGGCGTCGTACCCGGACCAACCGGTGCCGATCGGGCGCGGCCGGACGTACGGCGACGGGACGGACCTCACCATCGTGACGTTCGGCAACGGCCTGCCGATGAGCCTGCGGGTGGCCGCACGGGTTCCCGGCATCCGGGTCCTCGACCTGCGCTGGCTGGCTCCGCTGCCGATCGACGATCTGTTGCGCGAGGCAACCAGTACCGGCCGGGTGCTGGTCGTCGACGAGACCCGGCGTACCGGCGGTGTCTCCGAAGGCATCCTGGCCACCCTGATCGACCACGGCTACACCGGTCGGCTGGCCCGGGTGACGAGCCACGACTCCTACGTGCCGCTCGGTGCGGCCGCACATCACGTTCTGCTCAGCGAACAGACCGTCGAGGCCGCAGCCCGCGAACTGCTCAGCTGAACAAACGCTGCCAGAGGGACTTCTTCGCCGGCGGCCGCTCTTCCTCCGCGGGCCGCTGACGAGGTTCCGGCGCGGGCCGATCCATCCGCCACTGGGCGATGACCACGTTCTCGTCCACCGGGCCGGTCGGCACGACCGGGCCAGTGGTGTCGCGGATGCTGATCCGGATCCGCTGGTTCAGATCGGCCAGGTACTCGCGGACCTCGGACTCCCGCCGCATCCCCCGAACCTTCTCGTGGACCTGCTGCTTCTCCTTGCGCAACTGCATGGCGGGTGGCAGCAGCGCCTCGGTCTCGACGTCCTCGCGGCGGATGAAATCCTTGACCCACCAGTCGGGGTCATGCTGATTGGCCAGCTTGAGTGGCTTGCCGGCACCGGGCAGATCGTCGAACTCGCCCGCGTTCTGGGCCCGCTTGATCTGCGCCTCGACCCATTCCTGGGTGCTCATGCCGGGCGGTCTGCGCTTGGTCATGGCGACACCTCATCTGTCTTCATCGACAGTTGCTCTGCTGATCCCAGCCTACCGGCTTGTGATTGCATTCACAAGACATACTGGAGGGGTGCCTCTGACCGACGAAGAGATCGCGGCGATGACGGCGGCCGAGCGGCAGGACCTGATCCTGCGGCTGGCGCCCCGCCCGGCCGGGCTACCGTCCAGGCGAACGATCGAGCGGATCCGCAAGTGGCGGACCGCGCTGATCGTGGTCTGCGTGGCTGCCCTGATCCCGTGGACCGTGTACCTGGCGAACACGCTGCCCAGCCACTACGTCGCCAGGAACTGGGTCGCGACGTGGGTCGGCTTCGACATCCTGCTGCTCACCATGCTGGCGCTGACCGCGATGGCGGGCTGGAAGCGCAAACAGCTCGTCTTCCCGACCGCGTTCGCCTCCGGTGTGCTGCTGATCTGTGACGCCTGGTTCGACGTGATGACCAGTCAACGCGGCGGCGACCTCACCCAGGCCCTGCTCAGCGCGCTCCTGGTCGAGCTCCCGCTGGCCTTCATCCTGATCGCCGGCCCGCTCCGCCTGCTCCGGTACGTCGCCATCCGGCACGGCATGATCCACCCGCAGTCTCGCCTGTGGCGGATGCCGATCCCGATCCCGGATCTCTATCCCGATCGCAAGGTGCCGCCGCGTGCTTAAGGTGGAGCCCCACGACGAGGAAGGGATGCCGCATGGCCGTTGAGGTGCTGTCCGTTGTCGGTGGCGAGCGAGTGGCGGACGCGGTACGCCGTACCCCGTCGACCAACCCGGCTCAGCTGAGCGATGTCGTGGGGACGGTCGGCAGCGCGGGACCCGAGGTGTTCGTCCGCGCGGCCGAGGCGGCCCGAGCAGCGCAGGGTGCGCGGGCCGCGACACCGGCGCCGCAGCGTGGGCAGGTGATCGCGAACGTCGGCCGGCTGATGACCGCCAACAAGGAACGGCTGGCAGCGCTCGTCACCCGCGAGATCGGCAAGCCGATCGCGGAGGCGCGCGGTGAGGTGCAGGAGATCATCGACACCTGCGACTTCTTCGTCGGCGAGGGCCGCCGGCTGTACGGGCAGACGGTCCCGTCCGAGATGCCAGACAAGCAGCTGTTCACGTTCCGCCGCCCGGTCGGCACGGTCGCCGTGATCACGGCCGGCAACTTCCCGGTCGCCGTACCGTCCTGGTACATCGTGCCCGCGCTCCTGTGCGGCAACACGGTCGTCTGGAAACCGGCCGAGTACTCGGCGGTCGTCTCCGACGCGTTCTACGAGATCTTCGCGCATTCCGGCGTACCCGCCGGGGTCTTCAACGTCGTGTACGCCGATGGCCCGGACACGTTCACCGGACTCGAGCAGGCCCTGCAGGCCGGGCTGATCAACAAGGTCGGCTTCACCGGGTCGAGTGCGGTCGGCACCCGGATCGGCGAGCTCTGCGGCCGGCACCTGCAGACCCCGTGCCTGGAGCTCGGCGGCAAGAACCCGATGGTGATCACCGAGGACGCCGACCTCGACCTGGCCGTCGAAGGCGCCCTCTTCTCCGGCTTCGGTACGGCGGGACAGCGGTGCACCTCACTCGGTACGGCGATCGTCCACACGTCGGTGTACGACGAGTTCCTCGACCGGTTCGGACGGGCGGTCGCGGACGCGGCGATGGGCGATCCGGCGCAGGACGTGTTGTTCGGTCCGTTGCTGGACGAGAAGTTCGCGGCCGGGTTCGAGAAGTCGCTCGGCTGGATCGCGGCTCATCACCGGGTGATCGGGAGGACCGGGCGGGTCACCGCGGACAACCCGCGGACCGGGTTCGTCGGGGATCCGGCGGCGGGGTTGTTCTACCACCCGCTGATCGTGGCCGGGGTGCGGCCGGACGACGAGCTGTTCCTGAACGAGACGTTCGGTCCGGTGGTGAGCGTCACGACGTACACGACGCTGGACGAAGCGATTGCGCTGGGCAACAAGTCGGGCTACGGCCTGTCCAGCTCGATCTACACCACCGACCCGAACAAGGCGTTCCGGTTCGCGCAGGGGATCTCGGCCGGGATGGTGAGTGTGAACAACTCGACCTCCGGGGCCGAGGCACACCTGCCGTTCGGCGGCAACGGCAAGTCGGGCAACGGGTCCCGGCAGAGCGGGGTCTGGGTGCTCGACCAGTTCACCCGCTGGCAGTCGATGAACTGGGACTACTCGGGCAAGCTGCAGAAGGCACAGATGGATACGGAGACGGTCGAGGCCGACCTCGGCTACCAACTGCCCTGACCGGCCGGACCGCCACCGCGCGCCGATGACGACTCACCTTCCCCACTCCGCCGACGTTGTGATTGTCGGTGGCGGTGTGATGGGCACCAGTGTCGCCTTCCACCTCGCCGAAGCCGGGGTGCAACGGATCCTGCTGTTGGAGAAGAACCAACTCGGCTCCGGGTCCACCTCCAAGGCGGCCGGCGGCGTGCGAGCCAACTTCTCCGACGAGCTGAACATCGCGCTGGGCGCTCGCAGCCTGGAGGCGTTCGCGCGGTTCGACGAACGGCCCGGGCAGGAGATCGACCTGCATCGCGTGGGCTACCTGTTCCTCCTGGAGACGGCCGACCAGCTCGAACTGTTCCGTGAGAGCACCCGCCTGCAGAACGCGGCCGGCCAGCCGACCCGGATGATCGACGTCGACGAAGCCATCGGCCTCGCACCGATCGTCGCTCCGGACGGACTCGTCGGCGCCTGCTTCTCCCCTGCGGACGGGCACTGCACGCCGGAGTCCGTCGTACTCGGCTACGCGACCGCGGCCCGCCGGCTCGGCGCTACCTTGGTCACCGGCTGCGAGGTGCTCGATATCGATGCTGCCGGCAACAACATCACCACGGTCCGGACCAGCCTGGGCGACGTCCGGACCGGCACCGTGATCTGCGCGGCGGGCGCGTGGTCGGCGGAGCTCGCCGCGATGATCGGGGTCGAACTGCCGGTGACACCACTCCGCCGGCAGATCGTGGTGACCGAGGCGATCGATGGTCTACCGCCGAGCCTCCCGATGACGATCGACTTCAGCAGCACGTTCTACTTCCACCGCGAAGGTCCCGGACTGCTGGTCGGAATGTCGGACCCGGACGAGCAGCCCGGCTTCCACCTGAACCGGACCGATACCTGGCTCCCGGGACTGACGACCGCGATGCAACGCCGTGCACCGTCCTTGCTCGACGTCGGCCTGACCGGCGGCTGGGCGGGGTTGTACGAGGTGACGCCGGACCACAACGCACTGATCGGGGAATCAGCCGGAGTGTCCCGATTCCTTTATGCCACAGGGTTTTCCGGCCATGGCTTCCTCCAGGGCCCGGCCGTCGGCGAGATCATCCGCGACCTCTACCTGGACCGCGAGCCCTTCGTCGACATCACCCCACTCGACGCGCGCCGGTTCCAGCGCCACGGTCCGCGCGCCGAGTGGAACGTGGTTTAGGGCGTGTCTGACGGTTCCGCGCCGTACCGAGTGCCGCGCAGTAGGCGCGGGACCGTCAGACACGCCCTAGTCGACGACTGCGCCGGCGCTCAGGTTGAGGGCGGTGCCGGTCATGGAGGCGGCGCGGTCGGAGGCGGCGAAGACGGCGACGGCGCCGACGTCGGACAAGGTCGCGGCGCGTTTCAGCATCGTGCGGCGCGCGGTGTCCTCGGCGATCGCTCGGGCCGCCTTCTCGGGGAAGTCCTTCGGAATGGCTTCGGGGATCCCGCCGGTCTGCAACGTGAGTACGCGGATGCCGTGCGTTCCGAGCTCGAGAGCCAGACTGCGCCGCAGCGCCTCGACAGCACCGAAGCCGGCCTGGAAACCGCCGAGGTTCGCAGTCGGCTGGCCGTACCCGCCGAACGTCAGGATCACGCCGGAGCCCTGGTTGATCATGTGCCGGGCGGCCGCCCGCGAGGTCAGGTAGAAGGTGCGGAGCATCGCCCGCACCGGTGCCGCGACGTCCGCGACCGACATCTCGACGAGCGGCGTACCGAAGGACTGCTCGTGGCCGATCAGGTTGAAGGAGATGTCGATACTGCCGGCCGCGGCCGCTACGGCGTCGGCGTGGTCGTCGACCGAGCGCTCGTCGAGGGCGTCGACGACGGCCGTCTCGGCGGTCCCGCCGGCGGCGCGGATCTCGTCCGCGACCTCATCGAGCGTCTTCGCCGTACGCCCGGCGAGGTACACCGTCGCGCCGTCTGCCGCGAAGGCCTTGGCGACTGCGGAGCCGATCGGTCCGGCCGCGCCGTACACGATCGCGTTCTTTCCGGTGAGCATCATTGGTGGCCCTCCTTGGCCAGTTGGGTGACGAGGTCGTCCAATTGCTGCATCGACGCGCGGATGCCGCGCTCCATGCCGCCGTCGACGTACAGATCGCGATCCTCGACGGCGAAGAACACCGTGTTCTGTGTGAGGGTGGTGACGCCGTCGGCCTCGTCGAAGGTGATCAGGTTCAGGTAGACGGTCCCGGGCTGCTGGTCGAACTCGTACGTCTGCACGATCCGGTCCGGCGACGGCGTCCCGTGATAAAGCCCGTGGAAGGCGTACCCCTTGCCGTCGGCGTCGTAGTGCGTCCAGCGCCAGCGCCCGCCGTGCTGTGGGTCCAGCTGGTTCACGACCAACTCGAGACCGGCCGGTCCGAGCCAGCGCGCCACCAGTTCCGGCTCGGTGTACGCGCGGAACAGCAGCTTCCGCGGAGCGTTGAACTCCCGGATGATGACGACCTGCGGTACGCCGGGCTCCGCGATCACCCGCATCTCGGTCATGACTCGGCCCGCAGCTCGTCGAGCACGTCGTCGAGACGGTCGAAGCTCTCGGCCCAGTAGGACCGATAGTCCATCAACCAGCCGACAGCCTCCCGCAGCGGCGCTGCCTCCAGGTGGCTGAATCGTGCGGTCGCCTGCCGGGACCGGCTGATCAGGCCCGCCTGCTCCAGCACCTTCAGGTGCTTGGAGACAGCCGGCTGCGACATGCTGAACGGCGCCGCCAGCTGTGCCACGGTCGCGTCACCGCGCCGCAGCTCACCGAGGATCGCGCGCCGGGTCGGATCGGCCAGCGCGGCGAAGATGCCGTTCAAGGTATCTTCATAACCGCTTGGTTTTGAAACCATACGGTTAAGGATGCGCGAGGGCTCTGCTGCTGTCAACCGCTCGTGGAACTCAGGGCTGCTCGTTGCGAGGATCGTCGGCGGGGTCTTCGGGCCAGTTGTCCGGGTCGCACCACTCGGGGTCCCAGCCGCGCTGGATGCAGTACTGGCGGAGGATCTCTTCGCGGGTCGGCGGCGGGCTGGTGCTCGGGCGCCGTGGCTTCGGGGTCTTCGCCGTGGTGGTCGTCTTGGTCGGCGTCGGGTCGGGTCGCTCTTCGGTCTGACGAACGGTCGTCCGGGTCTTCGTCGGCTGCTGGGTCGGCCGCGTCGTGGGCTTCTGAGTCGGCGTCGCCGTCGTCGGCACCGGCGGCGGGGTGGTCAGTTGCGGCACGACGGGAGTCGGGCTCGGCGTCGCCGAGGGGGTCGACGAACGGTCGTCGACGACCTGGACGGCCTTCGAATCACCGGGGTCGCCACCGAACAGGCCGATCGCGGTCAGCGCCCAGACGTTGACGCCGAGGAAGAGCACGAGAGCGGCGGCACCGGCGTACATGACCCGGCGGGAGGGGCCGGCGTACAGGCCGACCGGGCCGCGGACCGGTTTGCCCCTGCCGTCGACCCAGAACTTCCAGTCCTCGGGTGGCGGCGGCCAGGACGGATCCGGACGCCAGGTCTTCGGCGGGACCCAACTACGGCGGGGCGGCGACGGCCAGGTCGGCGGGACCACGAACCGCTTCAAGAATCTCCTCCAACTCCGCCTCGAACCTTGGTCAGGCTAGTCGATGGTCTGGACCGGTGGCAGCCCCCGCCGGAGCAGCTTTGGCCCAGATTTCACGCGCCCGTATCCAGGCCAACGACACAGACCCCGCGCAAGCTACTTGCGGCTTGCCCACCTCCGCGTGTCGCGCTGGCTTTTTCGATCAACCCGTGGCCCTGGCTAGTGCTGGAGAACCAGCTCCAGCAATCGGGTCAGGTCTTCACCGAACGGGCGGTCAGCGTCGATTGGAGGTACGACGGCGTCGACCGCCCGCATCAGGTCGCTCAGGCCGGTGGGGATCGGGCGTTTCGACAGGGCGAAGGCCTGGCGGACGGCCAGGAGTTCGCAGGCGGTCGTCTCGCGGGTTAGCCGGATCGCTTCGGCGAGGACGCCGACGGCCTCCCAGGAGAAGGTCTGGACATCCTCCTGGCCGTTCGAGGTCTCCGCCGTACTGATTGCCGTGGGCAACGTCAGGCGGCGGAGCTGGTGCGTGGTGGCGACGGCGCGCTTGTGGACGGCGACGAGCCCGGCCTGCGGGCCGGGTTCGTGGGCCAGCTGAGCGGGCAGGCCGGTGACGGCCGGGTCGAGCAGGCGATGCAGCCGGGCGGTCGAGACCTCAGCGGCATGGGCGAGGGCCGCGGTCAGGTGATCGCAGTGCGCGGCCAGGTCGATCCCGTGAAAGCCGGCCGTACCGATGAACTCACCGTCCAGGTACGCCGGTGAGTCGGTGACGCCGGCGAACGCCCGCTCGACGGCGTCATCCAGGGCGTTCAGAGTCCGCCGAAGATGCGCATGCACGTGTCCCGCGACCCGGAAGGACACGGGCGCTTGGAGGCTCCGCGGCTCGTCCTCGGGGCCTGCCAGTGCGCGGATCCGGCCGAACTCGGCCGCCAGGAAGTCATCGCTGCGCGCGGCTGCCGGGTTGTACGGCGATCGGTTGGCGCCGATCACCGCGATCGCCCCGGAGGCGACCGAGCTGAGGTGATCCGCGAGGCTGTGCGTCCGCTTGGCGTGCAGGGCGGCCCGCCCACTGGCGCCGGGAATCCCGGCGAGCAAGGCGATGCCCTCCTTGGGCCCGAGCTCGAAGCGGGGCAGGCCCCCCGCTGCCGGCCGGACCCCCGCGGCGGGCAGGAGCCCGGCTGCGGGCAGGAGCCCGGCTGCGGGCAGGAGCTCTGCTGCGGGCCGGATGCCGTCGGTGCCCGGGCCGAGCACCGAGCCGATTCCGACGAGCGGCCCGAGCGCGTGCGCCAGCGGGATGATCTCCCCCGCTGAGCCTGCACCCTCGGCCGGGACGGCCGGCCGCACCCCGCTGTTGATGTAGCTGACCAGCTGCAGGATGAGTTCGACCGAGACTGCTGCGTCACCGGTGAGGAAGGTCCTCAGGCGGCCGATCAGGACGGCTCGCGCTTCGTCGGGCGGGAGCCAGGGCGGTCCGCCTACCGCTCGCCCCAGCAGGAGATTGCGTTGATGGACGCGTTGCTCGTCCTCGGTGAGGCGGACTTTGCTCAGGTTCCCCATCCCGGTGTTCACACCGTAGACGGGCCGGCCGGAGTCGAGGGTGTGGAGCGCGGCGGCGCGGATCGCGGCCAGATGATCGAGGAGGGGTTGAGCGATCGTGATGGGCTCGGTGGAGGCCGGGTCGAGGTCCGACGGTTCGTTGATCATCAGTGGAAGCGGAGCATCGTGCCGATGTCGGCGGCCTCGGCTTTGCGGAGGATCAGGTGCGCGATCGCGACGTCCAGCAACGACAGTCCGCGATGCCAGAAAAGGTTGCGCTCGGCATCATTCTCGCGCCCGGGTTTGCGTCCCGCGACGATCTCACCGAGTTCGGCGTACAAGGTCTCCGGCGACAGGCGGCCGGTGTCCACGTGCCGCCGTAGCGAGCCGAATCGCCCGGACTGGGCTTCCCGCCAGTCGTCCACGACCACCTTGTCCATCACGTCGAGCAGGTCGAGCTCGACCGCGCTGATCGTCCCGTACGGTACGACGAACGCACCCGGCTTCACCACGGCCGTCCGCAACAACGGCTCGGGCGACGTCAACCGGGTGGCCTCGACCAGTACGTCGGCACCGTCGAACGCCTCCTCCGCCGTCGTCACCACCCGCACCGGCGTGGACAACTCGGCCGACAGTTCGGCGGCGAACTTCTCCCGGGACTCTGGCCGTCGTGACGTCACCCGGATCTCGTCGAGGTCGAAGCGATCGTCGAGCATGGTGACGTTCCACCACGCCGTCCCGCGGGCTCCCGCGTGGGCGAGGATCGTGCTGTCCCGCCGGGCCAGGTGGCGGGCTCCGACCGTCGTCATCGCGCCGGTCCGGGCCGCGGTGATCATGGTCGCGTCCAGCACCGCGAGCGGTACGCCGGTGGTCGGGTCGAACAGGGTCGCCATCGCCAGCTCGCTCGGCAGGCCCTTCTGGTAGTTCGGGACGAAGTCGCCGACCACCTTGACCCCGCTGATGCCGTGCTCACCCAGGCCGTCGAGGTGGCCACGCAAGACGTTGAAGTGACCGATGCCGCCGTTGTCCGGCATCAGGTGCACCCGCGGCTCGAAGCTGGTCCGCCCCTCGCCGTGCTCCCGGACCGCCTCCTCGACCGCATCCACGATCTCCAGCCGGGTCAGCCCCAGCTCGTCGATGTCGGGTCCGCTCAGAAATCGCAACCAGATCACCCTGAGACCGTACCTACGGACAGGAGGTGGTGGTCCGAGCGGCCCGACGGCTGGACCGGCTGAGCGTGGCGGAGGCGTCTGCGTAGACCTCTACGTCCTGTCCTTCGGCACTACTCTTCCCCGAGCGAAGAGAGGGGTTCTTCTGTCGTTGTTGTTCGATACTTAAGTTGCGCGCCGCCACGCTACGTTCAGGTCATGGGGTCGACGACACAGGCACCGCGACGCACCGTGATCGGGCACTCGACGACGGACAAGGTCCTGCTGTTCGGTGGGTTGCCGTTGATCGGGCTGGTGCTCGGGTTCTTCCTGCCGCGGATCGCGGACTGGGCAGCCTCGAAGGACTGGGTGCCGTTCCAGGGACCGCTGAGGCTGATCTCCGGCTGGGACGGCTGGTGGGTGGTCGCGATCTGCATCGTGCTCGGGCTGCTGGCCGGGGTACTGCTCGCGGGGATGGCGCTCGACGACACGCTCAAGGTGACGGTCACCGATCAGTCGGTGGAGTTCCTGAAGAACCAGAAGACGGTGACGGTGCCGCGGGAGAAGGTGTCGGTCGCGTTCCTGGACGGCAAGGAGATCGTGCTGCAGGACGCGACGTCACGGGAGCTGGCGCGGGAGAAGCACGACCAGCTGACGTCGGACACGAAGGAGATCCCGGCTGCGTTCCGCACCCACGGCTACCCGTGGTCCGACGCCGGCGACCCCCACGCAGCCCGCTTCCGTCGCTGGGTCCAGGACGACCCTGACCTGTCTCCCACCGCCAACGCCATCCTCAGGTCCCGCTCGAAAGCCTTCGACGACGGCGACAAGGGCAAGGCCGATCTCCGCGAACTCCGCGACGAGCTCGCCAACCTCGGCTACACCGTGAAAGACAAGGAAAAGAAGCAGTACTGGCGGCCGACCACGGGCTAAGCGCCCAGGAGGTGAATGACCGCCTGGGCATAGGCCTGTTCGGCGTCTTCGGCGGTGTGGGTGGAGTCGGTGAGATCTACCTGGTAGCCGCCGGGGACTGCTTCGAGTTTGTGGAAGTGCTCGCCGAGGAGGGCGCGGAGCTGCTCCTCGCGGGGGAGCCAGATGACCTCGCGTTGCTCGATGCTGTCCAGGGCCCACTCGGTGGTGCCGTTGAAGCCGATCACCTTGCTGCCCTGGTAGTCGTGCACCTCGACGGTCATGTCGCTCACCACGAACACGTCGTCGTCCATCTCCCGGTCCGGTACGACGAAACGATCCCCTGCCGCGGGCGCCCACAGCACCCCGGCCTTGCGCAGTCGCCCAGCCTGCTCGATCGTGATCACCCTTCCATCCTCCCCACGCGACGCAAACCTCGCAGGTTCTGCGCGTGCCGTGAGACGGCTGCGGGTCAGCGATTCAGCGCAGACCGCAGCTCCTCCGCACGGTGCGCGATCCGGTCGCGGCACTCCGTGGTCAGCGGCAGATCGAGCAGAGCGGTCGCCTGCAGGTGGTTGAGCGAGAACTCCTCGCGCAACCGGCGTACGGCGATGGTCCGGTCGACGGAGGTCCGCAGCACGTCGGCCACCTCGGTGCGGTGCTCGAAGGCGGCCAGGAAGCCGTCGTAGATCTCCAGCTGCGTGTACGCGGACCGGTCCGGCTCGGGCACGATCGTCTCGTCTCCCTTCTCACTGGCACGGATCACCTGCCGCCAGAGCGCCGGGACGGCGAGCCGGGCACGGGTGTAGCGCCGGGGCATGGGCTGCGCGTAGGTCATGGTCATCGTGAGTTCCCCCTGGATTCAATCGGCCTTGGCGACCGCGTGTGGTTCACGCGGCGGGCACTTCGTACCGGGTGCGGTGAGCGCCTCGAAGTGCCACGGTTCGTTGTCGTAGCGGCGGCACACGCCGTACCGCCAGCCGTTCTGGTTGAGCCAGGTCATGGCCGCCGTCGGACCGATGTCCACGGCCTTGCCCAGCACGTGCGCGGAGTACTTCGGCGGCAGCACCCAGCGGGTCGCCACCTTGTAGGACCCGTACTTCTTGATCGCCTCGTTCAGCAGCCGCTGCTGCTTGGCCGCGCTCCGGCGGCCGGAGGTGATCCGGATCGTGACGCCGTCGGCCTTCGCGGCCGCGATCGCCTTGGTCAGCCTGGCCTTCAGCTTCGGCGACAGTCCATCGATGCTCTCCTCCCGCGACAGGGTCGTCTTCACCGTCTTCTTCTTCGGAGGCTTCGTCGTGGTCGGCGTCGTGGATGGGTTGGACGGCGAGTGGGTCGGTCGGCGGGACGGCGTGGGGGTCGCCAGGGTCGTCTCGGCCGGCGGCGCACCGACAGCGGGTGCGCTGACGCTCGACACGACCGGTTCCTTGTCCGCGGCCAGACCGAACATCTCCCCAAGCTGCGCATGCCACAGCAGCAGTGAGCCGATCACCGCCCCCACGAGGACCACGCCAGTCACGGACAGCAACCGTGTCCAAACCGCGCCAGTCCGGCGCGGCGGCAGGTCGTTCCTCATGGGGTACAGCCTTTCGGATCGGGACGGTCGGCACATCGGTCCCAGGGACCGTCCTCGTGCACCATCAGTAGCCCCTGAGTATCAGTTCGGACGCCGAGCCTCCTCCAAAAGTTGGAGAGACCGCCCCTCCGGGCAGATGAAGCTTCGGCGAACACCGGCTGACTACGCTGGGCAACGTGATCAGTGTCTGGCGCCGAATGTCGCAGTCGCAGCAGGATGTGCTGCGCGCTGCGGTCATCGGGCTGGTCTGGTTCGTGGCGCTGAACCTGATCAACGGCAGCGGCCTGCGACCGCAGAATCCGGCCGTCTCGGTGGTGACCGGCATCTTCCTGGTCGCCACGGTCGCGTTCGGACGGCGGATCCCGCGGACGATGCTCGTGGTCGTCTCGGTGCTCTACCCGTTCCTGTACGCCGCGGTCGGCACCGGCCTGGCCGCCCAGCTCGGGGTCACCGTCTTCGGCCAGCCCCAGATCAGCGACGCGGCCCTGCAGTCGGAGATCCACCTGGTCCCGCTGCTCGTCGTCGGGTACCTGGCGGCATCGAGCGGCGTACGGCGGTTCACCTGCCTGTTCTTCACCATGGGCAGCCTGGCCGGACTGATGATCGGCCTGCCGACCGTGGTCGCGATCGTCCTCGGCCACGCGAACCGCGCGATCCTGTACGGCGACCGGTATCAGAAGCTCCCCAGGGACCTACCGAGCCTCTACAGCTATATCGACGTCTCGCTGTTCGTGTTCGCCGAGGCGCTGATCTGCGGCATGGTGCTGCTCGGAGCAGACGCCCGGCGCCGGCGGAAGAGCGTCGCACTCCTGGAGCAGCGGAACGCCGAACTGGTCCGGCTCCGCGCGGTCGAGGCGGAGCGCGCCGCGGTCGCGGAGCGGACCCGGATCGCCCGCGACCTGCACGATGTGATCTCCCACCACGTCAGTGCGGTGGTGATCCGGGCCCAGGCCGCCGATCGGGTGGCCGACCAGCGACCCGAGGTGCTGCGGGAGGCGATCCGCTGGATCATTGCCAGCGGCAAGGAAGCGCTGACCGCGATGCGGGAGACGGTCCGGGTCCTGAACACGGCCTCGCCCGACGCCGTCGGAGCGTCACCGGGCTCGGGCGGCGGGACCGCGCCGGTGCCGGATCTGTCCGACGTGGCGCGGATGGGCGACCGGCTGAAGGCGGTCGGCATCGACGTGACGATGGACCTGCCGCCGCGGCAGCGGCAGCTGAGCTCGGCCTCCGATCTGACCGCGGTCCGGATCATCCAGGAGGCGCTCACCAACGTGATGGTGCACGCGAAGGCGACCGCGGCTCGGGTCACCTGGCAGAGTGGACCGCAGGGCGAGCTCCTGACGATCGACGACAACGGCAGCGGCGGGCCGCCGCCGGTGAACGTGCTGGAGAGCGCCCGGCGGAGCGAGAGCGGCCGCGGGAACGGACTGATCGGGATGCGGGAACGGGCGACGGCGGTCGGCGGCACACTGGCCGTCGCGGCCGGCCCCCTGGGTGGATGGAGGGTGCAGGCATGGCTGCCGCCGCAGAAGTGACCGACGACATCAAGGTGCTCGTGGCCGACGACCAGGGCGTGATCCGGATGGGTCTCGCGATGATCCTCGACCACGAGCCCGACCTGACCACGATCGCCCAGGCGGAGAACGGCGAGGAGGCGCTCCGGCTGATCGAGCAGTACGACCCGGACGTGGTCCTGATGGACATCCGGATGCCGGTGATGGACGGGCTGGTCGCGACCGAGCGGATCACGGCCGCCAACCAGGCGGCCGGCCGTTCGCGTCCCGCCGTACTCGTGCTGACGACGTTCGACGACGAGGCGTACGTACTCAGCGCCGTCCGGGCCGGCGCGTCCGGGTTCCTGCTCAAGGACACCGATCCGGACCTGCTGGTGTCAGCGGTACGCGCGGTGCACCGAGGCGACTCGCTGGTCGACCCGGCGTCGACCCGGGTGCTGCTCGAGCGGTGCATGGAACTGGAGCGCCAGGTCGGCGGCGATCCGGCCGCGCCGGCGCCGGCCCAGCCGGACGCTCGCTGGGTCGGACTGCTGGCCAACCTGAGCGAGCGGGAGCGGGAGATCCTGGTCTGGATGGCTCGCGGCCTGTCGAACCGGGACCTGGCCGGCAAGCTGTTCGTCAGCGAGACGACGGTGAAAACTCACGTCAGCAGCGTGCTCTCGAAGCTGGGCCTGTCCAGCCGCGTGCAGGCGGTCGTCGTCGCGTACGAGGCCGGCGTGGTGCGACCGGGCGAGGCCGAAGTCCGCTGGGACTCTTAGGAGAACAGATAGGCGGCCAGGCCCACGACGGCGAGCACGATCAGAACGGTCAGGGCTTGGCTGAGGATCGACGCCTGGCGGCGCCGCGGTAGGAAGTCTCCGGTCACATCTTCAAGAGTGCTTCGCGAAACCGCGCCACCCATCGGCCATCGGAATGGTTCCGGCCTACTACCAGGGGATGAGATGGTTGCCCTGGGCCCAGACTTACGACTCGGCGAAGTACGCGGCCCGGACCTTCTTCGGGACGCACATCGACCAAGCGTCCAGGATCAGCTCGCGGAGTTCGTCGTACTCGAGCGCGTCCAGGCGCACCTGGATCCACCGGAACCGCTCGTCGGACGGCCGGGGCCGGAAGAACTTGTCCGGCTCGGCCGCCAGCGCCGCCTCCCGCTCCTCGATCGGGAACCCGATCCCGATCGTCTGCTCGTCCGGCGCCACCGCCAGGTAGACGATCTGCCCGACCCGGAACTTGATCTGGTCCCGCACCAGCACCTCGTAGCTGCGCGGGAGGTCCGCCGTTACTTCCCTGATGTCCGTGAGATCGACCACGATCCAACGATAGACAGCTATCACTGACACCTGTTGTCAGTGATTCCGGTTGTACCTTGGTCGGATGCCTGCTGTCGTGAGTGCGGTCGAAGGGGCCGAGGTGGTGTTCCGCCTCGGCGACCCCTCGCATGCCTTCACGGGGGTCCGGCTGTGGCAGGAGCTCGGGCTGGCGGCCGAGCTGCTGGAGTTCAAACCGGTCAGCTACGGCTGGGAGCTACGCCTGCCGCGGCCGTCCGTGCACCGGATGGAGTACCTCTTCGACATCGCCGACCTCGGGATGCGGACCGATCCGACCAACCCGCGGGTCGTCGGCGGAGCGTTCGGCGACCACTCCTGGCTGCCGCTGCCCGGGTACGTCGAACCCGCGTGGATCACAGTCCCGCCGATCGCGTCGAGCCTGACCCCGCTCACCGTGGAGACCCCGGTCGGGCCGGTCGACGTACAGCTCTGGGCGCCGGAGGGGATCGCGCCGGTCTTCGAGCTGCCGCTGCTGCTGTCCCACGACGGCCCCGAGTTCGCCGCGTACGCCGGACTGACCCACTACGCCGGCGCGATGATCGCCGAGGGCACGCTGCCGCCGTTCCGGCTCGCGCTGATCCGGCCGACCACCCGCAACCTCTGGTACGCCGCGAACCCGCAGTACGCCGACGCCCTGACGCAGCACGTGCTCCCCGCGGTCCAGGCGCAGTACCGAAGCAGGCGGCCGGTGATGATGGGCGCCAGCCTGGGTGCGCTCGCGGCGCTGCACGCGGAGTGGCACCATCCCGGCACGTTCGACGGGCTGTTCCTGCAGTCGGGGTCGTTCTTCACGCTGGACACCGACCCGCAGGAGTCGAAATTCGAGTTCTACGCCCAGGTCACGGCCTTCGTGCGGCAGGTGCTGACGGCAACCACGGCGCCGAGTACGCCGCTGGTCGGGATGACCGCCGGGACCACCGAGGAGAACGTGCACAACAACCGGGTGATGGCGGCCAAGCTGACCGAGCTCGGGCTCGACGTGACGTTCGGCGAAACGCCGGACATGCACAACTTCACAGCCTGGCGTAATGTGCTGGATCCTGATCTCACCGATGTACTGCGACAGACCTGGGGTGGGGCTGATGGAGCGGGAGCAGGTCGAGTTGGAGGCGCCGGGGCTTGACCGGCGCGGAACCGTGATCCGCTACGGGCATTTCGGCCGCCCGGTGCTGGTCTTCCCGAGCGAACAGGGCCGGGCCTGGGACTACGAGAACAACGGCATGGTCGCCGCCGTCAAGGACCTGATCGACGCCGGCCGGGTGAAGCTGTACTGCGTGGACTCCTTCGACCACGTCAGCTGGTCGGACCGGAGCATCCAGCTCGAGGACCGGGCCCGCCGGCACGAGTTCTACGAGTCCTGGATCGTGAACCAGGTGGTCCCGACGATCGGCGCGGACTCGCCCGGCGTCAGCGACATCATCACCACCGGCTGCAGCCTGGGCGCGTTCCACGCGCTGAACTTCGCGTTCAAACGGTCCGATCTGTTCCCGGTCGCGATCTGCCAGTCCGGCAACTACGACGCGGCCAGCTGGCACGCATGGGGTGAGCGCGGCGACGCGACGTACTTCAACAATCCGGCCGACTACCTGCCCAACCTGTCCGGTGACCACCTCGAGTACCTGCGCGGCCGGCTCTTCATCCTGCTCACGGTCGGTCAGGGCGACTGGGAGACGAACCCGACCGGCTCGCTGCCGTCCGCTCGCGCGACTGCCGCCGTACTGGAGTCGAAGGGGATCCCGCATGAGCTGGACCTTTGGGGGTACGACGTAGCTCACGACTGGCCCTGGTGGCGCCAGCAGCTTGCCCACCATTTGCCCCGCTTCTGTTAGGAGTTTGATTGTGGCTGACCGCTCCAGGCATCTGATCGGGTTGTTGCTGGGCGCCGAGGAGGACTGGCCGCAGGCGTTCGAGGCGCTGCTGCAGCGGGTCGGGCCCGTCACCCTCGAGGACGGACACGAGCACGAGTTCGGGTCGCGGCGGCTGACGATCGAGCCGTTCGATCTGAACGACCCGGTCCGGGTCGGGCTGGTGATCGACCGGCTCGCGTACTGGTACTACCACCCGCGCGAGTGGCTGAAGAAGGCCGCGCTGATGAACGGCACCTATCTGCTGAACTCGCCGTTCACGTTCCAGTCGATGGAGAAGCACTCGGCGTACTGCGCGATGCTCCGGCTCGGGCTGAAGATCCCGCGGACCGTCCTGGTGCCCTACAAGAACCCGGTCGACAACGTGCGCTGGGCCTACACGTCGGCGAAGTACAACAAGCCGTTCGATCTCGACGCGATCGCGGCCGACCTCGGCTACCCGTTGTACATGAAGCCGTTCGACGGCGGCGGCTGGCGCGGGGTCTCGCGGATCAACAATCCCGACGACCTGCACCGCGCGTACGACGAATCCGACGAGATGCTGATGCACCTGCAGGCCACGATCGAGTACGACAAGTTCGCCCGGGCCCTGTCGATCGGCGCCGAGACGATGGTGATGGATTTCCGCCCGGACGAGCCGATGCACAACCGGTACGCCGTCTCGCACGACTTCCTCAGCCCGTCCGCCGGGCACCAGGCGGTGGCGATCAGCCGGATCGTGAACGCGTTCTTCGGCTGGGAGTTCAACTCCTGCGAGATGCTGGTCGCGGGCGATTCGGTCCACCCGATCGACTACGCCAACGCCTGCCCGGACGTCGCGGTGACCTCGCTGCACTACTACTTCCCGTGGGCGATCAGCGCGCTGGTCAAGTGGTCGGTGTTCTCGCTCGCGACCGGCCGGCGCAGCAAGGTCGACCTGCGCACCGAGCGGTACTTCGCGATCGCCGACGACGAGTCGATGGACTACGACGCCAAACTCGACGCCTACCTCGCGCTGGCCGACGAGCACTTCGAGACCGCGAGGTACCACGAGTGGTGCGCCGAACACCTGGGTGACTTCGACGCGCGCGTCCGCGACTGGGTCTCCGGCAGCGACTTCGACCGCTTGTTGCGCGAAACCGTGGTGGCGACGTACCCGAAGCACGAGCAGGAGAAGTTCCTGTCGCACTTCAAGGGCCTCACCAACCTGTGGGTGGCCGATCAGACTCGCTAGATGAGCAGCCGCACTCCGGCGGTGAGGGCGATGCCGGCGGCGACCGCGGGCAGCAAGGGCACTCTGACGAGGGAAAGGATTCCAGCGGCAGCGACTCCGATGAGCTGCGTCCAGTCCAGCCGCTTGCCGCCGAGTTCGGTGACGATCAGGCCCGCCAGCAGCACCGGGGCGATCAGCCCCACGACCCGGACCGCGGCCGGCGGCAGCTTGTGATGGCCGATGAGCAGCGGACCGCCGGCCTTCATGAGCCAATTGACGACGGCAACGGTCATGGCGGCCAGCCACAGCTTCATGACGTCTCCTCACGTACGTTCGCGTGCTCGGGGATCAGCCCGATCAGTGCGGCTGCCGTGGCGCCGAGCAGCGCGTAGCCCGGATCGGTGACCAACAGCAACGCGGCGGCGATGGCGGCGCCGAGCAGCGACGCGGCCAACGCCCGGCGGGACCGCCGCACCTCGTCCAGCGCGAGTACCAGGAAGAACGCCGGGAACACGACATCCAGCCCGAGCCGGTACATCAGATCAGCCGATGGTGCGGTCAAGGCGCCGACCGCGGTCCCGAGCACCCAGAGCACCCACTGCGGCAGGCTCGCGCCGATCAGGCGGGAGACGTCGTACCGGCCGTCGTTGCGATGAGCAAAGATGAACGAGGCGTCCACGAGGGCCTGCGCTTCCAGAGCCCGTCTCAGCCGGCTTCCGCTCAGGCTGTCGTTCAACGCGACACTCATCACGAGATAACGTCCGTTGATCAACGCCGCCGAGGCGATCGAGGCGAACACCGTGCCTCCGGACAGTGTCGTCAGCAGGGTGAACTGCGCCGAGCCGGAGAACGCCAGGGCCGAGAAGACGACCGGCAACGCGACTCCCCAGCCGCGGGCCTCGGCCTCGGCGCCGAAGCTGAGGGCGAGGACGAATGCTGCACCGGCCGGTCCGAGCCCGAGCCGGATTCCTTCTGCAAGGCCGGCCCGGTGGATCGCCGTCATGTCGATGCCTCGGCGTGACGACGTTGGTAGTGGCGGCGGGCGCGGGCCCGATTGCCGCAGTCCGCGGAGCTGCACCAACGCCGCGAGCCGTTCTTGCTGCGATCCAGGAACAGCCAGCCGCAATCGTCGTCGTCGCACTGCCGCAGCCGGTCCAGATCCTCGTCCTCGAAGAGTCGCCAGACCGACAACCGCACCCGGTCGGCGACGGTGTCGGCCCGCCAGGCCAGCGGTCGTGGGCTGACCAGCTCGGCGTTGCGTACGGCGTTCTCGATCAGCTCCCGGAGTACGGCGAGATCGGCGTCGTTGGGTTCCTCACGGACTGCGAGCTTCTGCAGCACCGCGTACGCCGTCTCGCGGGCCTGCAGGAGCTCGGCTTCGGTGCCCGGCTCCGACGGTCCCAGCCCGGTGGCCGTCAGCCAACTCCGCAGGTTGGCCGGATCCGCGAGCCGGTCGACGCGCCGTCGCTCGTCCAGCCGCCACGCCACGGTGTTGACCAGGTCGAGCACAAGATGTCCGCCGACCAGCTCAGGCCGATACTCCATGACTCCGCCCCTCTAACGCCCAAAATGCATCATGAGTCGTTAGACAGGTGATGGGCAAGCGCTGCGCGTGTCTAGGCTGGGCGGGTGCGCGATGACGACGTACCGGGATGGTGGCAGCGGTTGGGGCTGGACGGCCTGGTGGATGTGCATGTGCATTTCCTGCCCGACCAGGTGATGAACGCGGTGTGGGCGTACTTCGATCAGGCGTCGGAGCACTACGGGACCGCGTGGCCGATCACCTATCGGACGTCCGTCGAGGAGCGGCTGAAAACGCTGGAATCTTTGGGGGTTCGGGCGTTTCCGGCGTTGGTGTACCCGCACAAGCCGGGGATGGCCGCGTGGCTGAACGAGTGGGCGCGCGACTTCGCCGCGTCGACGCCGGGATGTGTGACGAGTGGGACGTTCTTCCCGGAGCCGGGTGCGGGTGACTACGTCCGCGAGGCGTTGGAGTCGGGGACGCGGATCTTCAAGGTCCACCTGCAGGTGGGTGACTACGATCCACGCACCGACGAGCTCGACGACGTGTGGGGACAGCTCGCCGAGGCCGGCGTACCGGTAGTGGTGCACTGCGGATCCGGGCCGATCCGCGGGCCGCATACCGGACCGGGTCCCTTTGGTGAGGTACTGCGGAAGCACCCGGAGCTGACCGCGGTCATCGCTCACTTGGGCATGCCGGAGTACGCCGAGCATTTGGGACTGACGTCGTACCCGAACGTCCACCTCGACACGACGATGGCGCTGACGCCGTTCACCGAATCCCTGATGCCGTTCCCACGGGAGCTGACCTCGCGCCTTGGCGACCTGCGGGACCGGATCGTGCTGGGGTCCGACTTCCCCAACATCCCGTACGAGTACGCCGTACAGCTCGCATCTTTGGAGTCCCTGAACCTCGGCGACGACTGGCTCCGCGCCGTCTGCTGGGACAACGGCGTCCGACTGCTTGGGCTTTAGCGGCGCCGCGGCCTCGTGAGGACATAGGCGGTTGGGGTTGCGCCGTTGTATTTGAGTAGGCGTTGACGGGCTAGCTTGAGGCCTGGCTGGTGGTCGATCGCTTGCTGGAGCAGGCGTTTGTCCTCAGTGAGGAGTACGGCGCGTCCGTCGGCGGCCATGACGCGGTCGATCTCTTGGAGAAGCTTCGGGTAGAGGGTTCGGTTGAGCTGGTGCGTGCCGACCTGCTTGCCGAAGGGGAGGTTCGCGACGATCCGGTCGATGCTGTCGGTTGGGAGCGGAAGGACCTCCGCGTCGGCCTGGACAACGTCGATCCCTCTGTTGCGGATCGCTAGGTCGAGTGCACGTAGGTCGTGGTCACTTCCCAGCACCAGGGCCGTCGGGTGTCGTCGGCGTACCGCTCGGGGAATCGTGCCGGTGTGCCGCAGAACGGATCGAGTGCCCGCTGGCCGGGCCGGATTTTCGCCAGTCGCACGAGCACCTCGGCGACGATTGGGGTCGTTGACCATGGCAACCGTTCCGGACGGCCGAATCGCTGTGTCCAGGAGAGCGGTCCGATCTCGGCGTACCAGGCTTGCTGGGTGTGGGTGAGGTTCCGGAAGTGAGCAACGCCGGTCGCCCGCCGCCCCACCGCCCCGCGGATCGGGCCTGTTCTGGGGGGCTTGAACAGAAAGTGGGGCCCTGGCACGGCAAATAGCCTGTTCAAAGCCCCCAGGTGGGGTCCCGACCCCCGACCCCGACCCCGACCCCAGCCCCGGCCCCGGCCCCGCCTAGCGCCCAGCGCCGAGCAGTAGTGCGGCTACCGCCTCAGGGGCCTCGCGCATGGCGTTGTGGGCGGTTGGGAGTTCGTGAACCTGCCACTCCGGGTCGGCTTGCAGGCGGGTTCGGAGCTCGCCGAAGGGCGTGCGGGCATCCCATCCGGAGCAGTAGACGAACTCCCGGCGCGGCACGCGGTCAACAACGCCGGTGAGATGGATCGTTTGCAGGATGGAGGCGAGGGGATGGGGACGGCGGCGGGGATCGCCACCGTTCGGCGCACGAAACGGCGGGCGGACGGCGTACCCGATGTTCGCGGCGCCGTCCACGAATGCTTGCCGGTACTCGTCGGACGTCAAAGACCAGCACGACTCGCCGTCGCGCGGTACGTAGGCGTCGAGATGCACAAGTCGCGAGACCCGGCCGCCGGCGCGATCGGCGGCGGCGGCGATCACCATCCCGGCGTAGCTGTGGCCGACCAGCGTCGCGCTGGTGATGTGAGCGCGGTCGAGGAGCCGCAGTACGTCGTCGGCGTGCGTGTCGAGGTTGGCCGTCGCGACCGTCACGTCGTCGTCGTCCGGCCGCAGACCGGTCAGGGTCAGGGCGTGAACGGTATGACCGGCACGCTCCAGCAACGGAACCACCGCCTCGAACGCCCAGGAGCCATGCCAACCACCAGGAACAAGAACGAACGTCGCCATGCGTTTCTCCTTCTCTCGCACCGAAACCACTCCGCATGGAGCAGTCTCACCAGTTCAGGCGTGGCTCACTACCGATAGAAAGCCAACCAATACCCGTACGCCGCCAACCTCAGCTCCCTCCGGATCAGTCGGACCACGCCCGCCGGATCGGGAGTGGTCTCGGGGGCTTGGACAAGAACCGGGGGCCTGGGACCTGAAATAACCTGTCCCACGCCCCCAGAGGGTGTGCCGGCACCCGGTCTCAGCCCCGGAGCCGGCGCCCGATCCACCAGGCCCTCCGATCCCCGCCCACCACGAGTCCTCCGTCAACCGAGCGGGGGTCGACCGCGTTGGCCGAGCGGGGGTCGACCGCGTTGGCCGGGTGACACACGGTTCGCGGACGGGCCGTTGCTGGGGGTATTCCAACGTTGTAGTGTCTTCGTGTCCGTCTTCGACAGTCCCCCAGGAGAGTCCATGTCTCAGCCTCGTGCCGAGTATCCGCGTCCGCAGTTCGTCCGGGCGGAGTGGGTGAATCTGAACGGCGAGTGGCAGTTCGAGATCGATCGGCCCGATTCGGGATGGGAGCGGAAGGTCCACGAGCGCGAGCTGGCGCAGCGGATCACCGTCCCGTTCGCTCCGGAGACGCAGTTGTCCGGGATCGAGGACGTCGACTTCATGGAAGCCGTCTGGTACCGGACGACCGTCACGATCCCGGCCGACTGGGCCGGCAAGGACGCCGTACTGCACTTCCAGGCCGTGGATCACGACGCGACCGTGTGGGTGAACGGCGTCGAGGTGGTCCGGCACCGCGGCGGCTTCACGCCGTTCAGCGCCAACCTGAGCCAGACGGCCAAGCCGGGCGAGGAAGCCACGATCGTGGTCCGCGCGCGGGACAGCCGGTACGGCGCTCAGGCCCGCGGCAAGCAGAGCCAGCTCTACGCCAACCACGCCTGCCTCTACACCAGGACCACCGGCATCTGGCAGACCGTCTGGCTGGAGGCAGTGCCGACCGTGCACCTCGGCCGCCCGCGGATCACCCCGGACGTGGCCGGCTCCAGCTTCCACCTCGCCGTACCGGTCTCGGCCAACAAGCCGGGCTGGAAAGTCCGCGCAACCCTGAGCGACGCCGACGGCGAGGTCGCAACGCACGAGGTCCGCGCCGATCTCGACCTCGCGCCGCGGCTCACCCTCCAGGTCCCGGCGGACCGGGTCCGCCTGTGGGACACCGCCGATCCGCACCTGTACGACGTACGCCTCGAGCTAATCGATGCCGACGGCAACATCGTGGACACCGCGGACAGCTACGCCGGACTGCGGTCGGTGTCGATCAACGGCCAGGCGATCCTGATCAACGGCAAGCACGTGTTCCAGCGGCTCGTGCTGGACCAGGGGTACTGGCCGGAGAGCCTGATGACGGCGCCGACCGACGAGGCGCTGGTCCGAGACATCGAGCTGAGCATCGCCGCCGGGTTCAACGGTGCGCGGCTGCACCAGAAGGTGTTCGAGGAGCGGTTCCTCTACCACGCGGACCGGCTCGGGTACCTGGTGTGGGGCGAGTTCGGCGACTGGGGTTCGGGCGTCGGCGACACCGGTGACAACAACCAGCAGCCGACCGCGTCGTACGTCGCTCAGTGGCTGGAAGCCGTCGAGCGCGACTACAGCCACCCGTCGATCATCGGTTGGTGCCCGCTGAACGAGACCCACCAGCTCCTGCACGACCGGATCACCCAGCTGGACGACGTCACCCGGGCGATGTTCCTGGCCACGAAGGCGGCCGACACGACCCGTCCAGTACTGGACTCGTCCGGCTACTCGCACCGCGTGCCGGAGACCGACGTCTGGGACTCGCACAACTACGAGCAGGACCCGGTCGAGTTCGCGAAGCAGATGGCCGGCCTCGCGGACGGAGCGCCGTACGGGAACACCGGTGGGCGCGAGGGCCGGCCGATCTCCCAGCCGTACGCCGGTCAGCCGTACTTCTGCAGTGAGTTCGGCGGCATCTGGTGGAACCCGGAGGCGGCCGCGGCAGCCTCGGGCAACTCCGCCGACTCGTGGGGCTACGGCCAGCGGGTCGCGGACGAGGAGGCGTTCTACACCCGGTTCGCCGGGCTGGTCGACGCGCTGCTCGACAACCCGCTGATGTTCGGCTACTGCTACACGCAGCTGACCGACGTCTTCCAAGAAGAGAACGGCATCTACCGCTTCGACCGCAGCAACAAACTCGACGTACCGCGCGTCCAGGCGGTCCAAACCCGCCAGGCCGCCTACGAGAAGGATTGAAGTCCGAGGCTGCCGACCGCGACCAGGATCCAGAGGATCGCTCCGAGGAGGAGTGGCCTGGGTCCTGCGTCGCGGAGCTCCTTCGGGCGGAGGGACAGGCCGATCGCGACGAGGGCGGACGTGATCAGGAACGTTCCAGTCTGGCTCAGGGCCGGCAGCCAGGACTCGGGTACGGCGCCCGCACTGCGAAGACCCGCAGCTGCGATGAAGCCGATCAGGAACAGCGGGACCAGCTTCCGCCAGGGCAGCCGGCGGTTGTCGGATGCACCGTTCGTGCGGGCCTCACGGCGGGACTTGAGAAGGACCAGGGTGAGGACGATCGGGACCAGGGTGAGGGAGCGGGTGAGCTTCACCACGAGGGCCTGGTCGCCGGCGCTCTGGCTGTAGGCGTACCCGGCGGCGACCACGGATGACGTGTCGTTGATCGCCGTACCGGCCCACAGTCCGAAGGCTTCCGGGCTGAGGCCGAGCAGGTGGCCGAGGGGCGGGAACGTGAGGACGGCGACCACGTTGAAGGTGAAGATCGTCGCCAGGGCGTAGGCGACTGATGAGCGCTTGGCGCCGATCGCTGCTGTTGCCGCGGCGATTGCCGAGCCACCGCAGATCGCCGTACCGACGCCGATCAGCGTCTGGGTGTCGCCGCGGACGCCGAGCAGGCGGCCGAACAACCAGGCGCCACCGAGGGCGATCGCCAGCGTGCCGAGCATGACCGGGAGCGAGGACGCCCCGACGCGCGCTACTTGCTGGAGGGACAGGCCGGTGCCGAGCACGACGATCGAGACCTGCAGCAGGTTCTTCGCGGCGAAGTCGTAGCCCGGACGACACCGCTCAGCCCGCAGCGCCGGGATCAGTAGGCCGCCGAGCACACCAAGCACGATCCCGAACACCGGCCCGCCAACCACAGGAACCAGCCGACCGAGAGGTACGGCGACGGCGGCGATAGCCAGCACAACGAGCAACCCAGGCAACCGCGCCAACGCTGAGCCGAGGCGACGGTCGGTCCCCAGGAGAACACTGGTGAACCGGGTGCGAGGTGAGACAGGACCGATCGAGCGGCTGGGTGGCCTAACCTCGACCTGCACCATAGGACCGGCTCCTCCCGCAGAAATGTACGCACATTTAAGCTAGGAGATGACCGGACATTTGGCAAGCCGGGAGGCAGGAATCGGATGACCGTGCGCAGGCTCGACCGCACCGGCGGCCAGCCGCTCTGGAAGCAGTTGCAGCAGGACCTGGTCCGGCGGCTGCGCTCCGGAGAGTTCGACGACGCCTTCCCCGGCGAGCTCGCGCTGGTCGAGGAGTACGCGGTGAGCCGGCACACGGTCCGCCAGGCACTCGTTCAGCTCCGCTCGGACGGCCTGATTGTGGCCGAACGCGGCCGCCAGCCGAGAGTCGCCACCGCGCCGGAGATCCGCCAGCCGATGGGCGCGCTCTACAGCCTGTTCTCCTCCGTCGAGGCCTCCGGTCTGCCTCAGCACAGCGTCGTACGGGCGCTCGACATCAGAGCCGACGGTGTCATCGCAGCCCGGCTCGACCTGGAGGGGTCGAGCCCACTGCTCTACCTCGAGCGCCTCCGGTACGCCGGTGACGAGCCGCTCGCCCTGGACCGGGTCTGGCTGCCCGCGTCACTCGCCGAAGCGCTGCTCGAGGCCGATTTCACCCACACCAGCCTCTACAACGAGCTCGCAGTCCGGACCGGGTTGAGTCTCGACCACGGCCGCGAGGACATCCGCGCGATCAACCCGACCCCGGCCGAGCGGGCGTTGCTGCACTGCCCGCCCGAGGCTGCGGCCTTCTCGATCATCCGCCAGGGCACCGTCCAGAACAGACCGGTCGAATGGCGCCACACCGTGGTCCGCGGGGACCGCTTCGCGCTGTCGGCCGAGTTCTCGGCGAACACCGGCTACCGCCTCACCCCGGCGCCGCGGACGACCGCGCTCGCTCAGGGCTGGTAAGCACCGTCGCGGAACGGATCGTCGGCAGGCAGCCAGGAGGTCGCCGGATCCAGGTCGACCGCGATGTCCCGAGTCAGCGCCTCGATCGCGGCGAGCACTGCCGGACGGATCTCGTCGCGACGCGACACCAGGGCCCAGGTCCAGACCGGGATCGGGTCGGCCACCGGGCGGCGGACGAAGTCCCGGGGCAGCGGCGTGTCATCGCGCTTGGGTGAACTGACCACCGGCTTCCGCAACCGCCGGACGTGATCGAAGAAGGCCGGCCCGGTGATCCCGTGATCGTCGATCCGGACCAACTCGGCGCCGGTCGAGCGGGCGAACTCGGCCGCATAGATGTTCCACGACGCCCAGGTCGCGGTGTCGGCGTCGAGCAGTACGGCGGTGTCCTTCGCGCGTACGGCGGACTCGTCGCGCCCGGGTGAAACGGCGTACAGGCGGTCCGCACCGAGGAGGCGGCCGGTCAGTTCCTGCTCGGCGAGGTCGGTGGCCCGCACCCAGCAGATCGCCAGGTCGATGCTGCCGTCGGCGACCCGGCCGGCCTGGGTGTGTGACGGCATCACCCAGGCGTCCACCCGCAACTGCGCCACCGCGGACGCGCGCTCGACCAGATCGGGCGGACGCCAACTGACGTAGCCGAGCCGCACCGGTTCGCTCGCCGCGAAGCCGGCCGCCGTACGCCGTAATGCGTCGGCCTGCTCGAGCAACGCCCGGGTCGGCGGGAGCAACGTCTCTCCGAACGTGGTCAGCGCGACCGTCCGCCGGTCCCGCTCGAACAACCGCACGCCGAGATCACGCTCGAGCGACTTGATCTGCTGCGACAGCGACGGCCCGGCGATGTGCAACCGGGCCGCGGCCCGGCCGAAGTTCAGCTCCTCGGCGACCGCCACGAAGTACCGCAACTGCCGAAGCTCCACGCGCTGATCGTAGTAGGCGGAGCCTCCTAGCTGGGAGCAAAGCGGTCGTGGAAACCCACCGATGGTTCGACGAGTATCGAAGTACATCCACTCGAGAAAGCGAGAACCATGAATACCCAGAAAGTCGCCGTGATCACCGGAGCCTCCCAGGGCATCGGTGCCGGACTCGTCACGGCGTACCGCAAGCTCGGGTACGCCGTCGTCGCGAACTCGCGCACGATCGAGCGCTCCGACGACCCGCTCATCCTGGCGGTCCCCGGTGACATCGCCCAGCCGGGCGTGGGCATCCGGGTGATCGAGCAGGGGCTGGACACCTTCGGCCGGATCGACACCCTGGTCAACAACGCCGGTGTGTTCATCGCGAAGCCGTTCACCGAGTACACCGACGAAGACTTCGACCTGGTCGACGGCGTGAACCTGCGCGGCTTCTTCGAGATCACCCGCCGCGCGGTGTCCGCGATGCTCGAGAACGAGGGCGGGCACATCGTCAGCATCACCACCACCTTGGCCGAGCACGCCGACAGCAAGGTGCCGTCCGCGCTCGCGTCGCTGACCAAGGGCGGCCTGAACTCGGTCACCAAGTCGCTGGCCACCGAGTACGCCGCCCGCGGCATCCGGGTCAACGCGGTCGCCCCCGGCGTCATCCGTACGCCGATGCACCCGGAGGAGACGCACGAGTTCCTGGCGGCGCTGCACCCGGTCGGCCGGATGGGCGAGATCGACGAGATCGTCGAGGCCGTCACGTACCTCGAAGGCGCGAACTTCGTCACCGGCGAGATCCTGCACGTCGACGGCGGCCAGCAGGCCGGCCGCTGATGAACCCCTGGCGGGTGGTGGGTCAAGGGGCGGCGGCGCTGGCCGGCGGGATGGGGATCGGGCGTTTCGCCTACACCCCGATCCTCCCGATCATGCACGCGCAGGCCGGACTGACCCCACGACTCGGAGCGGCGCTCGCAACAGCCAACTACACCGGCTATCTCGCCGGGGCGCTGGCCGCGATCGTCGTACCGAGACTGACCCACTCCCGCTGGGCACTGCGACTGTCGTTGCTGCTCCTGTCCGCGACTTTGGCCCTGATGCCGTTGAGCCACAGTGGGATCTTCTGGCTCAGCTTGCGGTTGATCGCCGGAGTCGCCAGCGCACTGGTCTTCGTGATCGCCGTCAGCGCCGTACTCCCCCGGCTGCACAGTCACCACGTGGGCTGGATCTTCGGTGGAGTCGGCGCGGGCATCGCATTGTCCGGCGCGGTCTTGATCGGCGGTAGTTGGCGCCAGGCTTGGTGGCTGACGGCCGTACTGACCGTCGCCTGCACGGTGCCCGCCTGGCACCTGACCGGCCCCGCGCCCGCTCAGGTGAAGGTTGCGCGGGGCAACGGATCGCGGCGCTTCACCGCGTTGCTGACCAGCTATTCACTGGAAGGAGTCGGCTACATCATCGCGGGCACGTTCCTCGTTGCCGCGATCAACGAAACCGCCTCCTCCGGTCGGGTCGGCAGCGGCGCCTGGATCATCGTCGGCCTGGCTGCCCTGCCCTCGTCAGCCCTGTGGGCCTGGCTCGGCCGGAGCTGGCCGCGTCCGCTCCTGCTCCTCGTGGCACTGCTCCTCCAAGCTGTCGGGATCGCGTTACCCGTCCTGATCGGCGGAGTCGCGGCGACCTTGATCTCAGCGGCGCTCTTTGGCGCGACGTTCCTCGGCGTCGCCAACATCGTGCTCGCGATCGGCGCGGACCTCCACGTCCCCCGCGCCGTCGCGATCCTCACCACCGGCTACAGCCTCGGCCAGATCGTCGGCCCGCTGGCGGTCGGACCCCTGCTACACAACGGATACCACCAGGCGCTCCTGATCAGCGCCGGCGTGGTGGCACTCGCCGCCACCGCCGCTGCTCTTGTCCGCCACCAACCGAACTAGGAGATTTCCATGACCGACAACGACATTCTGCGCACCGTCCTCGACGAGTGGAAGGCGGGCGTCGACGCGCACGACCCGAAGCGGGTGGCGTCGTACTTCACCGACGACGCGATCTTCCAGGGCCTTCATCCGTACGGCGTGGGCCCGGACGCCGTCGCCGAGTACTACGACTCGCAGCCGATCGGACTGACCGCGGCGTACCGGATCCTGGAGCACCGGCGGCTGGCCGACGATCTGATCCTCGGCTACCTCGCGGTCGACTTCGGTTTCACCGACCGCCCGACGCTGCCGGTCTACCTGAGCGTGATCCTGCGGCGGGTCGGTGCCGACTGGCTGATCTCGCACTACCAGGTTTCCCGGCTTCCGTAGGACTGATACTGGGGGTATGACGGTCAAGGAACTGCGGTTGGTCGTGACGGCGGACGACTACGACGAGGCGGTGGCGTTCTACCGGGACGTGCTCGGGCTGCCCGAGCGGGAGTCGTACACCACGGAAGATGCGCGAGTGATGATCCTCGAGGTCGGGCGGGCGACACTAGAGATCGCGAATCCGGCACAGGCCGACTACATCGACGAGGTCGAGGTCGGCCGCCGGGTGGCCGGGAAGTACCGGGTCGCGCTTGAGGTCGACGACTCCGCGGCGACGACACGGACGCTGGCCGAGGCCGGTGCCACCGTGATCGCCGAGCCGACCCGGACGCCGTGGAACTCGCTGAACGCCCGCCTGGAGACACCAGGCGGGATTCAGCTGACCCTCTTCACCGAGCTTGACCTCAAGTCATCTTGAAGTGTTGAGGTAAGCGTCATGTGGCAGACCGAAGACCTCGACCTGGACGCTTACCTCGACCGGATCGGGCACACCCGGGTATCCCCGTCGGCCGACAGCCTGCGCAGTCTGCACCGGGCGCATGTGCTGGCGATCCCGTTCGAGAACATCGACGTGATCCTCGGTACGCACCCCGGCATCGGCCTGGACGCGATCCAGGCCAAGCTCGTCCGCCGGCAGAGAGGCGGCTACTGCTACGAGCACGCGCTGCTCTTCGGCGCGGCACTCGAACGTCTCGGCTTCGAGGTGACCCGCCGGGTCGCGCGAGTCCAGCCCCACAAGGCCGGACCGCGTACGCACGCCCTCCTCAAAGTCGGCGTGGACGGGCAGGACTTCCTGGCCGACGTCGGCTTCGGCGCCGGCCAGCTGTACCCGACGCCGATGAAGGACGGCGTCGTCATCGACCAAGGCGGTTGGGATCACCGGCTCACCCTCGACGACGACGTGTGGACGCTGTCGAAGCAGACAGCGGATGGCTGGGTTCCCCAGCACGCGTCCAACGACGAACCGGTCCGCCCGATCGACTACGAGGTTTACCACCACTACGTCTCGACCCACCCGAACTCGCCCTTCACCGGCCGTCCGGTGGTGATGCGGGTCGCCGACGGCGTCGTACGTCGTCTGGTCGGGGACAAGCTCACCGTCGAGTACGCCGACGGCCGGACGACGGAGCGCGTCGTACCAGCGCAGGATCTGCCCGAGGCACTGGCGAGTCTGGACGTCGTCCTCAGCGACGAGGAAGTCGATCGCCTGCGGCTTCTCTAGGCGTCTCGGTCCGGAAGGACTCGCCTAGCTCTGGGCCAAGACCGAAGTAGTGGCGGAAGTTGTAGAGCAACGGCGACCAGGCGGCCGGATCGACGTACGACGTCCCCGGTATGACGATCCGCTCGTCGGCGTGGACCCGTAGCACCTTCGCCTGGATGATCAGAAAGGTGCCACCGGCATCGAAATCGACCTGGACCGTGGTCGCCTCGAACTGCAGTGGACACTCGGCGACCCGCGGCGGGCCGACTAGCTCGGAAGCGACCGGGGTCAGCCCAGCTGCCTTGAACTTCTCCCGTTCGAACCGGAAGCGGGCCTTCTTCGCGGCCGGCACCGGATGCCGGCCGGTGAGGCCGGCGATCCGCTCGACCGCCTCCCACTGCGCGGGTGACGGGTAGTTGATCACGAGCTCGGGCCGGTGCTGCAGGTTGCGGGCGGTCTGACCGGATTCGCCCACGCCGAGGACGACGACGTCACCGAGTGCCCAGGCGGACGACATCGGGGCGAGATTGATCGTGCCGTCGTCGTTCGCGGTGGACAGCAGTGCGACCGGTGTACCGACGTACAGGATGGACGGTTCGATCGTCAGGTGGGTCATGCGTTCGACGCTAGGCGGCGGTCGCTTCGGCCCGGACCGAACTGTCGGGACGGCATGATGGGATGCATGAGCACGCGGACCGAGGGACAGGAGCTGGCTGCTTGGGCCCGGATGCTGGCCGATGGGACGCGGGCGACGGTGTGCGTGGCGTTGCTCGACGGACGGGCGTGGACGGCGACCGAGCTGGCCCGGGTGGCGAAGGTGTCGCGGCCGACGATCAGCGAGCATCTCAACCTGCTCGTCGACGGCGGTCTGCTGACCGAGGTGCGGCAGGGCCGGCATCGGTACGTGAAACTCGCCGGTCCGGACACGGCCGAGCTGATCGAAGGACTCTCGGCGCTCGCACCACGGCGTACCGAGGTTGCGCACAGTCTGGCCGCGGTCAGCAAGCGGGACGCGTTCGCCCGGGCCCGGACCTGCTACGACCACCTGGCCGGGAAACTCGGCGTCGCGCTCGCGGACGCGATGACGGAGCGCGGGCTGCTCGACTGGTCGGAGGGGATCGCGCTGACACCGTCGGGTACGGCGTGGCTGGACGAGCTCGGCATCGTGGTCGAGCCGCGGCGCGGACGGCCCGCCGTACGGTCATGTCTGGACGTGACCGAGCGAAGGCCGCACCTCGCCGGCGCTGTCGGTGCTGCTTTGTGTGCGCATGCGTTGGATCAGGGTTGGGTTCGTCACATCCCTGGCGGGCGGGCGTTGAAGGTGAGCGGCTCGGTGCGTGAGTTTGGCTTGCCGGTAGGCGTTGTCCGGGAGTTGCAGCCCTGAGAAGCCGACTGGGGCGGTGGGGCGGGGAAGGTATGAATGCCGTGAGAATGACGCGCCGGGGGGAGGCGCGCAGCGCGGAAACCACCTAGCCTTCGGCCATGACTGAGTTCGAGCCCGGCACCGATCTGGTGTCCCGCCTCCCTCTGCCCAGCCATGTGGTCGTCCATGCGGACGGCCAGTGGCGTCGCGGCTGGCTGATCGGCCGCGAGCACGAGGAGACGGGATGGACCGGTCTGGTGCAGTACGAGGGCGACGACGGAAACGAGCGGACGGAACGCCTGCCGGCGGACCGGATCGCTCTGCCGGAGTCGGACGGCCCGACCGAACGAGCGTCGTAGCGCGCCGAGGTCGGTGCGTTGAATTGAGGAGGGGATAACAGCACGAAGGCCCCCGGAGGAATCCTCCGGGGGCCTTCGTGCGTAACGCGGCCGGGGCGCCTGGGCGGCGAACGAGAACCCCGCCCCAGGCCCTTCGGGCGGTTGACCTGGGACAGGATCCTCAGTGGCGTTACACACGGTGTATCGCCGGTGACGGGCCGAGTGTTACAGGATCGACGGAAATTCTTTGCGTACGGCGTCCTGGTGCCCGGGCAGGGGCGACCCCGGTGCACGTCCCTGAACACCGGGGTCTCGATCGGCGGCCTCTCGAGCGACCGTCACTCGTGACTTCCAAGTGCCCCACGCGCCGACCGGCAATCACGCCGACAGTGATCAGAAGTGCACGGCGAGCAGGACCCGGCCGGTCTCGGAACTGCGGATGTCCAGCGCCTGGATCTCGTTGCGCTGCAACTTCGTGGTCGCCGCGGGTTTCACCGTCGTCCCCGGTGACGCTGTCCAGCTCGCGAGCAGCTGGGACTTCCCGGACGTGTCGGTGACGTACAACTCGTAGCCTCGGGCCCGTTCGCTCGGCGTTGCGAGTTCGTCGTACCGGCAGCTGATCTCGATCGTCGTACCCCAGCGCTCCGGGACCAGCCGGGCATCCGCGGACAGCTTGCTGGCCACGGTCTGCGCGAGTACGACGTAGTCCCCCTGCGGCTGCTCGCGGGTGAGCGGGATCGCGATCACCGCGCCGATCACGGCCGCGGCCACGGCGACTCCGGTCATCACTACGCCGAGCCGCACGCGGCGGCGGCGTACGTCGCGCTGCACTGTGCGGACCAGGTCGGGCAACAGGTTCGGCGGGGCGTCGTTGATGGTCGCGAGGGCCCGGTCGGCCGGCAGCGCGGCCAGCGTTCCGGGCACCCCGGCCAGCGATCCCACGCCGGCCGAACACTCGTCACACGTCTGCAAATGCTCCTCGTACGCGCGTCGGTCCTTCGCCGACAACGCTCCGAGCAGGTACGCCGCGTCCCATTCGCGGTACGGGTCGCTCACTGGCTCGTCACCCCCTTCTCCTGCAGCGCGAGCTTCAACGCCCGCAGCCCGTAATGCAGCCGCGACTTCACGGTGCCCGACGGGATGTCCAGCTCTTCGGCGATGTCGGTGACGGTGCGGCGTCCGTAGTACGCACGAACGATCACTTGCCGATGTTCCTCGGACAGCTGAGCCAGCGACTCCGCCACCAGCCACGCGTCCAGTACGGCGTTCGCGTGGTCGGCGCTCGGGTTCTCCGGCAGGTCGCCGCTGGCCACCTCGCGGCTGACCCGGGCACTGCGCCGGTCGTCGATGACGAGATTGCGCGCCACCGTGAACAGCCAGGCCCGGGCCCCCGCTTCGTCCTCGGTCAGGATCTGCGGCCGGCGCCACGCCCGGAGCAGAGTCTCCTGGACGACGTCCTCCGCGAGCCGATCGTCACCCGTCAACCGGACGACGAACCGCCACAGCGCGGGCGCATGCACATCATGCAGCTCACGCAACAGCGCCGCCCGGTCATCGGCCATCGGCGCTCCTGCTCACTTGGCTACTGTTCTCGCCACCATTCTGTACAGGATCAAATCACAGTCCACAGCCCGTGCAGGGTTTGCGGGTGCGGAGGTGGTAGCCGTAGGCGGCGATGCTGAGGCCGAGGCCCCAGACGAGATAGGCCGGCACCGCGACCCAGAAGAAGGCGTCCGGTAGGCCGACGTCGCCGTACACAGGTTTGCCTTGGAGTGCGGCGACGATCATCTGGAGCAGTCCGACCCCGAAGTACGCCGTGATGCCCGCGCCCAGTCCGGCACCGGGAAGGAGCAGCATCCAGCGCGGGAAGATCCGGCCGAGGCGGTAGACGAGCAACAGGGGCAAGGCGGTTCCGGCCAGGAGGAAGCCACCTTCGAAGATAATCATCGAGAGGCCGCCTTGGTACGGGGTGATGTCGAATCCGACCGCCGCTTGGGCAGCGAGGCGGGTCAGACAGCCTGCTACGGCGAGCCACGCCGGCCAGTGCGGAGTTGTGGTGGGACGCGGCTGGCCTGTGCAGCGGATGCATGTCGGGTCGAGTCGTCGCTGGTAAGCCAGGGCTGTGCTCCCGAGGAGGGCCGCGCCTCCGAGTGCGGTGAATCGGCTGAGCATCCCGGGCAGATCGAACGGGATCCCGAGGCCGGGAAGCAGGCCACCGACCACGTCGAGCAAGGCGAATCCGGCCACTGCCACCCAGCCGGCTGCGAGGGCCCACAACGTCGCGATGAGCAGTCGGGACTTCGGCTGTCGACGGAGGGCGATCACGGCGGCGGCGCTGAGCAGGCAACCCGCTACTGCGATCCAGTCCGGAATCAGGAGGTCGCGACCCGGGAGCTTCCAGGTTGGCGCGTGGCCGGTGGCGAACCAGACGCGCAGGCATCCGTACGACGCTGCCCAGATGAGGGCTGCGGTCGGCACCGAGGTGCGTGTCTCCACGATGGTTGCCATGCGGACAGTTTGTTTGGGTGCGGTCGCCGTACGGATCCCTCCCGCGGGGGAACCGGCTCCATCGCGGGGTTGAACGTCAGCGGGTGTCGTGGAGGTGGCGGAGGGCTCGGAGGAAGGCTTCGCGGTCCTTGGGTGTGAGCTTGGCGAGGAGGCGGTCCTCGCGGACGCGGATGTCCCTGCGGACGGCACGGCGTACGCGACGGCCTTGCGTGGTGATCGAGAGCAGGCGGACCCGGCGGTCGTCCGGGTCCGGGGTGCGCTCGATCAGGCCGGCGTCCTGGAGCTCGTCGAGGGTGCCGATGATACGTGACTTGTCCGCACCGATCGCCTCGGCGAGGGCGGCCTGCGTACGCACGGGGGTCTCGTCCAGCGCGGTGAGCACCGAGTAACCCCACATCGAGACGTCGTGCGTCGCGAGTACAGGCATCTCCTCCGCGATGAGCGCGCGCACCAGCGGATACAGCATCGCTGCGAGGTCGGGGCGCTCATCGGTCACAAGCGGAAGATAACACTGGCGCAATCATATGTTCGCGCATACGATAAGCGCATGCCTACTGATTACGTATCCCTTGACGCCGACGCCGTACGGGCCAGCATCGACCTGGTGGCACGCGCCACCTCCGACGACCTGTCCAAGCCGACGCCGTGCCGGGCCTGGACCCTCTACGGCCTGCTCGCCCACATGGCCACCCAGCACTACGGCTTCGCGGCCGCCTCCCGCGGCGAAGACAATGCGGAGATCTGGAAGCTCCGCGACCTCGGCGACGACCCGGTGAAGGCCTACATCACCTCCGCCGAACACGTCCTGGCCGCCTTCGCCGAAGACGGCGTCACCGAGCGCCAGTTCCCGCTCCACGAGTTCGGCGCCTCCTTCCCCGGCCACCAGGCGATCAGCTTCCACTTCATCGACTACGTCGTCCACAGCTGGGACGTCGCCAAGTCCCTCGACACCACGGTCACCTTCACCCCGGACCTCCTCGAAGCCGCCCACACCGTCGCGCAAATCGTTCCGACCGGTGAACCCCGCCTCACCCCCGGCGCCGCCTTCGCCCCGGACATCCCCTGGCCCGGCAACGACCGCCTCGACCAGATCGTCGCCCACCTCGGCCGCTCCCCCCACTGGCCCGCCTAGCCATCCGGTCCGGAGGCGCCGGTGCGGTCCGAGAAAGAGCGCGCAACCGCCTGACAGTCGGTGGCGGTATCTCGTCGTACTGGCATGACAACGACGACGAGACTCAGTCAACTAACCGGCGACTACGTGCTCGACGCGGAGCAGACGCGGATTGGGTTTGTTGCCCGGCACCGGTTCGGTACCAGGGTGCGCGGACAGTTCGGTACGTTCGACGGCGGCGCGCACCTGGAGGGCGATGACCCGGCGAGGTCGAGTGCTTGGCTGTCGATCCGGACGGACAGCATCGAGACCGGCGACAAGCGGCGGGATGCTCAACTCAGCAAGGATTTCCTCGGCGCCGCGGCGTACCCGACCATCACCTTCACGTCGACGAGAGTCGAGCAGGTGACGGAGACGACCTTCAACGTCAAGGGCGACCTGAGCATCCGGGGCGTCACGCACTCGATCACCATCCCGTTCAAGCTGACGGGCGACGTCACCTTCGAGGCGACACAGACGATCAACCGCAGGGATTGGCGGGCGAACTGGAACGCCGTGACCACGATCCTGGTCAGCCCGGACGTGACCCTCGACCTCCAGCTCACCGCCATCCGCCGGCTATGAGTCGCAGCCGGTCCCGTCCCCGTCGCGATCGAGGTCATAGATGTCTACGCCGACAACAGTGACCGGGCCGCGAACGTACGCCGGTCCGTTGCCACTGCCGCCCGAGCAGTCGACATCGCTCGCGATCGGGACGCAAGCCCCGCTGTAGTTGGGATCGCAGCCCGACGACCCGCTCTCCTCCTCGACCTTCGTGCCGACCGCGGTCACCTGCGTCCGCGGCTGCTTGGCCACCTCTTGTTTCAGCAACTCCTTGGTGGTCTGTACGCCGTCCACGTACGTGACCTCATAGGTCAGCCGCCGCGTCCCGTTGACCCCGGTGGTCCGGATGGTCTTGTCGCCCTTCGGCATCGAGTCGTCCGTCACCGTCTTCTTCTTGAACGGGATGGTGCGGAACTCCACGACCCGTTTCGTGGTCGTCGTCGGCTTCTTCGCGGTCGCGGTCGTTGTCGGGGTGTCCTTCGTGGTCGGCGTCGGGGTGGCGGCCGGCGTCGATGCCGGTGTGGTGGTGACCCGGATGCTCGCGATCGCGGCCGGTTCGCCGGCGTTCGACGTACCCGATGGTGATCCGCAGCCGGTGGCGAGTGCGCCGACGGCCACCAGAGCGACCGGTGCCAGCGCAGCACGAATGAAATGCACGATTCCCCCCAACCCGCCGTCGGTTCCCCCCGCGGCGGGATTGTCAGCGCCCGGACGTCCCGGACGAAGTCAGATCCATATCATCCTGATGCAATCTGCCGCGAGGGGTCGGCGCGGATCCGCGACGAACCGCAGTGGTTTCGTGACCTACTGCTCAATCAGCCGTGCGTACCGGTGAGTCAGCCGTGTCCCGGTGAGTCAGCCGTGTGTCCCGGTGAGGATGTGGGTGCCGATCGGGCTGATGGTGTGCCGTACGGCGTTGCCCGCGCGGCGCGTGGTGACGAGCCCGGTGCGGTGCAGGACGCGGGCATGCTCGCTGGCTGAGGCGAGCGAGATGCCGGCCCGCGCGGCCAGTTCGCTGGTGGAGCAGGCTCCGGCGGAGATGGTCCGCAGTACGGCGGCGCGCGTACGCCCAAGCAGGTCAGCCAAAGCGCGCTCCGGATCGGCGCACTGCTCGGTCGGCTCGGCGCCGGCCGGGTCGTGTTGAACCGGATAGACGAGGACCGGCGGGAGGTCGGAGTCGGCGGGCATGATCGGGTGCCGCCAGCAGAAGAACGACGGGACCAGGCGGATGCCGCGGCCGCGGAGGTACAGGTCGCGTTCGATGTGTCGCATGTCGACGTGCAGTACGGGCGGACCCCACTGCAGGGCCGGATGCAATGTCTTCGCGAGCGTCTCGAAGCCGCCGGTCGTCACGGTGTTGCTGTGCAGCCTGACATCGCGGTCGACCATGCCGGCGATCGTCGGCATCTGCGGCGCGATCTTGGTGCGGTGGAAGTGCTTGAGGCCCTGACAGACCTTCGCCAGTACGTCGGGATCGCCGACGGCGAGGCGGCGGGTCCAGCGCGGCAGCCGGACCTGCTCGGCCAGCTGGCTGAGCTCCTCGTGCAGCCGGCGCTTCGGTGTCGCCGCGACCGCGGCCAGCCCGGCGTCGAGGCCGTCGGCGGACTCGGCCGGGGTGAGGAAGTCGGGCGAGTAGCCGACGGGTGGCGCGAGTACCAGGAGTTCGCGCTCCATCGGGGTGAGCCGGGCCCGGGTCCGCTGACGCCACGGACCGAACACCGCCGGCTCGTCGTCGGTTTGCAACATGTGCATGCCGAGCAGCACTTCCCACAACGGATCCGGCTCGCGACCGATCGTCGTACGCGCCAGATCGGCGCAGCCGAAATGGATCCGGAAACCCATCGTCATTCCTCCCCCGAGGAAGCAGCACGCCAGTCGACACCCCCAGCGTGACCGCTTTGAACTGTGTGCATACACAGCGTAGGCACCCTAAGGGTCAAACGACAGCTTGAACCGGCGCGCGCCGCCGCTCAGCTCGTTGCGCCCACTCCAGCCAGCGCCGCAACGACGATCCCGGCGACCAGACCGCCGACCGCCAGCACAATCAACAGCACAGCGCTGATCGGTGGATCCGGAACCCGCTGCTGAAACACCGCGAACAGCCGCTCCTCCGCCGGCCGCACCTCGCGCAGCATCACCGCGGACGGGTGTTCGTTGACACCGAAGATCTCGAGCGCCTGCAGCCCGGCCTGAGCAGCAACCACCGCAGCTCGCACGACCCCGATGATCACCGCACCCGCCGCCACCGTCAGAACGCCGATTAGCGCCACAGTCGTCTGTGCCATCCCCGGAGCCTCCGCGTCCGAGGTGAACGCGTGCTGCAGCGCCTGGAACGACCACCACCCGAAGAACCCCAGCCCCCCGGCAGCCACCCCGACCCCGCAACACACGGCAGTCAGCGGGTTCTGCGTCCGTACCGCCTTCGCGAACGCCCCCGCATCACCGGCCAGGTCCCCCGCGTCCCGAACCAGCCCCTCGTACGCTGCCAACGCGTCGGCCCGCGCCTTCAGCTTGACCCCGATCACGATCCGATCGGCCAGCCCCATCGTGCCCGCCTGCCCCACGATCTCCCGCCAGGCATCCAGCACCTCGCGATGCACCCCGAGGATCGCCGCCCGCTCCACAACCCCCATGTTCGTGCCCCCTGTTCCCCCCTGAGCCCGAGAGTACGCCGACCACCCCGCTCCGAACAGTGATCACCCGTCAGCCCCCCGCCGCCCAATCCCCTCGACAAACCTGACACACTGTTCCCCTCACCCTCGTGAGAGGGCCTCTAGCTCAACTGGCAGAGCAGCGGACTTTTAATCCGCGGGTTGTGGGTTCGAGTCCCACGGGGCCTACTAGCCTCTGACCTGCAGGTTCACCTCAGGTCAGAGGCTTCTAGATGGAGCCTCTGTCAATGGTTCTGTCAATGACGAGACTAAGCCCATGCCTCCGAAGAAGCGCCAGCGCGGCCACGTGCGCAAGCGCGGCAACTCCTTCCAGGTGATGGTCTACGCCGGCGGAGACCCGGTCACGGGCAGAGATACGTACCTGACAGAGTCGACCAGGGACGAGAAGCAGGTCGACGAGATCAAGACCCGGCTCCAAGCCCAGGTCGACCGCCAGCGGAACGCGGCAACCAAGGCCACACTTGGCTACGTCATCGAGACCTGGCTCGACCAGCACGATGGCGACGACACGACGATCGATCGATACCGTGGCTACTTCGCGCGCAGCATCAGACCGCATCTCGGCGATGTGCCGGCCGGTCGGGTCAGCGCCCAGATCCTGGAGAAGTTCTACGCACAGCTCCGCAAATGCTCGGTGATCTGCCAAGGTAAGTCGTTGGTTGACCACCGAACGACGCGTCCTCACGAGTGTCGAGTCGTGAAGCATCGCCGCAAGCCGGGCCGCCCCTCGGCGAAGGCGGCGGCTGAGCACGACTGCGCGTCGGCAGGCTGCGCAGTGATCGAATTCAAGCCGCACACATGTAAGCCGATGGCGGCATCGAGCATCCGACAGATTCACGCAGTGATCAGTGGGTCGCTGGACCTTGCCGTCAGGTGGGAGTGGATCGACACCAATCCCGCGAATGTGGCCAGGAAGCCGAAGCAGAAGCCACCGAAACCGAAACCACCCACGCCACAGGAGGCAGCTGAGTTGGTCGAGGGGGCGTTCGAAGAAGACTTCGCGTGGGGGATGCTGGTCTGGCTAACCATGATCACCGGGCCGCGGCGCGGCGAGATCCTCGCTAGGCGATTCGAAGACATCGACTTCGACGAACGAACTGAGGACGCTGAACAGCGCATCGGAACCCTGGTTGTCGATGACAACTACGTCGTCCGCAACGGCAAGAAGATGCTGAAGGACACCAAGGACCATCAGCAACGGCGGATCGCGTTGGACGCTTACACGCTGGCTGGAATGACCCAACTCTGGGACGAGTATTCAACGAGGATGCGCCAGCTCGGCGTGAAGCCGGTCAGATCGGCATTCATCTTCTCGTACAAGCCGGACCACAGCGCCCCATGCAACCCGGACGGAATCACCCACCGATTCCGGCGACTCTGTGAGCGCCTCGACATCAACTCCCACCTCCATGCCCTTCGCCACTACTCGGCCACCGAACTCATCGCAGCAGGCGTGGACATCCGCACCGTGGCGGGCCGCCTCGGCCACGGTGGCGGCGGAACAACCACCCTCCGCGTCTACGCCGCATTCGTCCCAGAGTCAGACAAACGCGCCGCCGGCCTGCTAGCGAGCCGTGTGCCCCGGCCTGGCGCTCGCGGCGCGAAATGACGCCGCGCGCAGTTCGAACTCAGCCTCCCTGTCCAGTGCTGTCCTTACCGGACATCGCTTCGTAACAGGTGGCCGTCTGGCGAGACCGCCCTGGCCGCCTGCTGTCGGATTCCGCAGGTGCTCGTGATCGTCCAAGGCGGTCGCCCTGGAGCACTTCGCTGCCCGACCTAGCCCCGGACGCTCGTCACCCGGATCGACGACTCCGTTCTCGGGTAGCAGCTTTGACAGGCACGTCCGACGCAGAGCTGACGCTTGCTGCGTGACGAATAGCTACCCGAGCCTGCTCGCGTCCCGCGCAGCTTGCTCACGCACGGCGTCGAGAAACGCGTCAGTGAGCCGCTCGTCCTCGGCCTCGTAATCCTGCTCTTGGTCAGCCACGCCCTCCATGTCGACATCATCCGGCTCGTCGCCATCGTCTTGGTCACCGTGCTCTAGCCACAGGAGCCAGCAGCCATGAATTCCCGCGAGCAGGTCCTCAAGGAGGTCTCGAGCCGGCCGGGTGGGGTCCAGTGGTGTCGTTCGGCGCGGCATCAGCGCCTCGCGGATCTCATCCGCACGATCACCGCCCTGCGCGGCGCGAGCTTCGGCATCCGTGACCTGCGCAAGCAGAGCGTCGAGGTCAGGCAATTCGCCGGCGCGAGCCGCCATCGCGCCGCGCACCAGCGAGACGTCAACATCGTGCACCCTCTCGCCGCTGGCGACCCGCTCTAGGACCAGGGTTGGGGTCGTCACCGGCAACGCCTCGATGTTGTCGGCCTCCTCCACGACTTGTGTCGGGTCGATTCCGATCCGCTCGCCCACCACGTCCGCGGCCGCAGCAAGCCAGTGCGCTGCGACGACGGCCGCGGCGGTCGGGTCGAAGTCGGTGAACAGCTGGTCAGCACCGAACGGGTTGTCCTCGAACAGGGCGGTCGCGGCCGCAACTTGAGACGGTGATGCATCTGCGCGGTCAAGCAACACCGCCTGACGCGCCCGGTCCGTCAGGTCGCCGAGCTCGGCACGTTCGATCGCCCGCAGCTCCGCATCCACATCGGCGGTAACAGCAGCCGTGAACTCTTTATCCCCGATGGCATGCAACGCGCGGCCCCGCGTCATGTGCCGTCTCCTCCACGAGGATGTAGGACCGCATGAGCATCTCGCCCGTCGGCAAGTTCGGCTCGGTGAGTGCCGCGTGCACTGCATCGAACGCTTGGCGCTCGTGATCGCGGCGCCAGCCCTCACTGTTCTCGTCAAGGCCATCGGCGGTCGTTCCCGGATCGGTGTAGGTGCGCCAAAGCGTCTTCGATAGCGCCGTCAGTCGGTTGGCGAGGTCGAGCGCCTGCGTGAGCTGAACATTCCGTGGAACGGGTGCGACAGTCGCCGCGACGTCACCGGAACCAGTCCCCCAGACCGCGACGAGAGCGTGGCGGTCGGTGTCGATGGCGTAAATGGTCAAGGCGAAGCCTCCCTACGACTATGTGCCCATCAGCACCGTAGCCGCCGATGCGCCAAGTGCGCCTTCATCGTGCGCATGGTGCAGCTGGGCGTTCCGGTGAACGAGTCGGCGTATGCCTTCTCGTGCGAACCTCACAACAGCAAGCCCTGCAATCCCGACGGCGTCACGCACTGCTATGCACCATGCCTAAGAGTCTCGGCATTGAAAGGCCACCTCGCACCTCGAAGCAATGGTCGGCGGCGGCGCGGATCATCAGCAGTGGCTCGACCGACGATCAACGCGGCCGGCGATCACGGAACCCCCAGCGCTGGGGAATGGTCCTGCCCTTGGGGCTTGGGTGGACTCGTCTGTAGGAATCGGACCGACGACCTTCTCATTACGAGGAGGAAGGTCACCGTCACATCTGCCGTCTTCAGGCGTGATTCGTTGCAAGGAACCTATCTCTGGTGCCCGAATTTCTCATCCGGATCGAGCAGTTCGCTTCACGAATGGCTCCACGCCGCCGCTACAACTCCCCCGTCCGCTGGCCCACTCCGACAGAAGCAAAGAGTATGACCCTCCGCTGTCAGCCTCGCAGAGCGGCGACGCTTCCGATCAGGCCGATGTGCTCAAGGGAGCTGAGTACGTCCTCGATTGTGCCGGGCGGGTTTCTCCAGGCGTCGGCCATGCGTTGGACTTGGGCGTAGACCGCCTGCTGGTTGAGATCGATGAGGTCGAGCACGAAGTCGTCTGCGGCCTGAGCCTCGATGTTCCACGATGCCAACTTCTCAGGCGGGAAGTCCTTCGTGTTCTCGGTGACGATCACTTGCGCGTTAGCCTTGATCGCGGCGGCAAGTACGTGCCTGTCGTCGACGTCCGGCAGGTCGAGAACCTCGATCAGTGGTTCGTACCCGGTGACGAGCGCATCCCGGACCGCCTTGTTCATCAGATCCCGGGTGCGATCGAGTTTGGCTGGGTCGAGGTCGGGAGATTCTCCTTGAGATGACGGAAGGTCTCATCGAGGATCCGGTCGGTCCACTTGGCCTGGACTAAACCGGCCTGCGCGACCCGGATGAGCAGGTCGCGCAGGCTGTTTGGGTAGAGAACGTTGGCGTCGTAGATGACGATGAACGGCACGTCAGTACAGGCCCATGTCCTGGTTGAGTTCTGTCAGTTCGTCGGCGACTTCGCGGCGCTGTTGGTCGTCCTTGCGCTTGTAGTCCATCAGAGAGGCTGCACGCACGCGGCGATGTTTCCCCACCTTCCGGTATTCGATCTCACCCGCATCCAGCAGGCCGATGAGGTAGGGCCTGGAGACGTTCAGCAGATCGGCCGCCTGCTGAGTCGTGAGTTCGGCGTGGGCAGGGACCACCGACACTCCTTGGCCGGCCGCCATGTGTGCAAGGATCCGCGCCAGGAGCTCTACAGCACCCCGCGGTAGAGACAGAGTGTCGTCTGGGTCCCCGCCGACCACCACGCGGATATCGCGCTCGTCCGCGTGGGTTGACAGGTAGCGCTTCACACGGCGCACAGCGACGTCGGCCGCCTTGACCTCAGCGGCGTCCGGGCGTACGGGGGCAAGTTCTGCGGTACTCATAGCTACTCCTCCTGTGGATCGCTGGCGCTCATCAGCGATCGACAACTGAAGTATCCGCAATAAACGCAGCAAACGCAACCGCAGGGTAGGGTTACTCCGCCGCTCGACTTGCCGCCCATAGCCTCGGCGTGGTCCGGTTAGACGAGCTGGAGGTGCGGACGCGGGTCTTCCTGTCCGAGCAGCAGCCGCAGGCGCGGCAGTTTGATCTTCAGTTCGTCGGCCAGGTCTCGCAGGCTCAATCCGTTGGATTCGGCGAGTTCGAAAGCTCGCCGCAGCAGCGTGGGGATCTCGCCTGGATACCCGGAGATTGGCTCCGCGCCGAAGAGGTTGAGTTGCCGAAGCTGGTTTAGGCGCTGGAACGCGCGTCTGTAGGCCGGCTCGGAGATGGCGCCGACTTCTCTGCATCGGTAGATCAGGGACTCGACAGCAACGCCCCACTCCTTGCTGAGCCGAGCCAGCACGTGAAGGTCCATCCGCGTCGGCAGTAGGGGAGTGATGACCGCGGCGGGGGTCAACAGTTCGGCGGCGAAGGCATCGGCCTCCTGCTCCTGCAGCGGGTCGCCGGGCGCGGCGTCAGGGTGCAACAGCAAGTGGCCCAGCTCGTGTGCGGCGGTGAAGCGGTGCCGGTTTACGTCGTTGGCCCGGTCCGGTGTAAGCACGACAACCGGGCGGGGGAGATGAGAGGTTGAGAACGCGTCGACGTTCTTGGTCGCGGATCCAGCGAATCCGCCCGTTCCGGTACGTGATCGCCGGTACCCGATAGCCTCTAGGCCGTTCGGCAGATGGCCAGGGTTGACTGTGTCCCCGGCGGACGTCGCGTCGGGGACACAGTGGCCCTCCGCCTTCGAGACTCGCCCCACGCATCACCTTTCCACAAGTTTGCGCCGATGGTCGCATCCGAAGCGGCAGTTCGGACGGAAGACAGGTCAAGAAGGCCCGATCCCCTAGGAGGGTTTCCATGTCTGTCCGTCGAATCACAGTCCTGGCCGCGGTCGGCCTGTTGGCTGCCGGCCTGCCCGCGGCTGTCGCAGCCTCTGCGCAGGCCAAGCCGACTGCCACTGCGACCGTGTCGGTGTTGCATGCGGTGCCCGGTCCGACCGTCGATGTCTACGCCAACGGCAAGGCGCTGCTGACCAACTTCAAGCCGGGGACGCTCACCGACCCGGTCAAGCTGCCTGAGGGTGCGTACGACCTGAAGGTGACCGCGGCCGGCGCCGGAGCGAACGGCGCTGCGGTCATTCAAGCGAACGACGTCAAGGTCCCGGGTGGCGCCAACATCACGGTCGTCGCGCACCTGAGTGCCGCGGGCAAGCCGGTGCTGACGCCGTATGTCAACGACGTCTCGAAGCTCAGCGCCGGCCAGGCCCGGCTCACGGTTCGGCATGACGCCGCGGCTCCCGCGGTCGACGTCCGCGCCGGCGGCAAGCCCGTCTTCAAATCCCTGATCAACCCCAACGAGGCGAAGGCCGATCTGCCGGCCGGCACTGTGTCGGCCGACGTTGTCCTCGCAGGAACGTCGACGGTCGCGATCGGCCCGGCGGACGTGAACCTGAAGGAGGGCACGAATACGATCGTGTACGCGTGGGGCAGCGCGTCCGGCAAGACCCTCAAGCTGGCCGTGCAGACGATATCCGGCCTCCACGGCAACCCGTCCGGCATCCCGGGCGGAACCGGCGGTCAGGCTGCCGAGCAAAGCGGAGCGGACACCCCGCTGTGGCTGATCGGCGTCCTCGGGGTGACGGCGCTCGGCATGGTGGGCTTCGGAACGGCAGCCGTCCGGCGGCGTGCCCGGTCGTGATCCGGATCCGCGGTGCGGCCATCCCCGTGATGGCCGCACTCACCGTCCAGGTCCTGCTCTACGGCTGCCGGCAGGACACCACCTCAGACGAGCGGACCGAGGCCGCGGGACGAACGGTCGCGACCCCCACTACGGCCCCGTCCAGCCATCCGTCCGCTCCCAACGCCTCCCAACCCGCCACGGAGATCCACACCCGGGCGGCTGATCTACCCACCGCGACGCACGGTCCACAGCCGAACAGACTGCAGATCGACGCCGCGGACCTCGACATCCCCGTGCTCGCCGTGGGTGTCGCCACCGACGGCCAGATGGCGTTGCCGCCCAACCCGGCAACGATCGGCTGGTACCAGTTCGGGCCCGGTCCCAACGACGACCAGGGCTCCGTCGTACTCGGTGGTCACGTAGACAGCAAGGAGTTCGGCGCCGGGCCGCTGGTGCGGTTGCGAAAAGTGCGTGCCGGCGATCAGGTGACCCTGCGCTCTACCGACGGCTCGGTCGCGAAGTACCGGGTGCGAACAGTCGAAGACATCCCCAAGTCGGGCCTTGTCCTCGGAGAGGTGTTCGACCGCGACGGCGCCCGGCAACTGCGGATCGTCACCTGTGGCGGGCCGTATGACCACAACGGCGGCGGCTACCGTGACAACCTCGTCGTCACTGCGCTACCGGCGTGATGACCGGATGGCGCTCGACCGGGGGTGAGTGCAACCACCATGGGACCTCCGACTCTTCGATGGAAGGCGGTGACGAACGGTAGCGTGATGTCGTTGCGCAGAAGACCTGAGCCTCCACAGCCCGCTCGCACTATGGACGGCCGTGGCGATGAATTCGCTAGAGTGCGGGCCGTGCCCAGTGTCGAGGCCGGCTTACCGTCGCCGGCCGATATCGCGAAAGGCTTCGCGGAAGGCCGCGAGGAGAGCCTCGCGGATGCCTTCCGGCACTGGTCCGGCCTCGTCTTCACCCTTGCCTTGAGGTCGCTGGGAGATCGGGCTGACGCCGAGGACGTGACTCAGCAAGTGTTCGTCTCCGCCTGGCGGGGGCGAGCAACCTTCGACCCCGCCACCGGTGAGCTCGGCGCTTGGCTGACCGGGATCACCCGGCACCGGATCGTCGATCGACTCGCGGCCCGTAGCCGCGATCACCGCAACGCCGAAGCGGCCGCCGGGCTCGTACAGCCCGCCACGGCGCCCGAACAGGTCGACGACGACGTCGTCGACCGGGTCCTGCTCGCTGATGAACTCGCCAAACTCGACGACCCTCGGCGAACCATTCTCCGGCTCGCCTTCTACGAAGACCGGACGTATCCGCAGATCGCGGAACAGCTGACCCTGCCGCTGGGCACGGTGAAGAGCCACGTACGGCGCGGTCTCCTGCAACTGCGGGATCGACTCAGGGAGGTGAACGGTGACGATGCATCTCGATGACGAACTGCTGGCCCAGTGGGCGCTCGACGACGCCGCCCCCGACGCGGCCGCGTCCGATCACCTCCAGCGCTGCCAGCAGTGCCGCGACAGCCTGGCCGAACTGCGGGCGATCGCCGGGGCGAGAGGACAGTTGCCTCGCCTGGAGCTCCCACCACCTGACGTGTGGCAGCGCGTCAGCGACGAGCTCGGTCTCGGAACCCGCCAGACGAGCACCGAGCAACCTCCGGTGCCAGCGGACCACGATTCGCAGCCGCCGCGCGAGACCGTCACACCAGTGCAGCCGAAGGGGCGCTTCCCTGGCCTCGCCCTGGCCGCAAGCATCGCGGCAGTCCTCGGCATCGGCGCCGGCGTGATCGGCACCCTGCTGGTCACCTCGAACGACGACACTCCCCCGCCACCGGCCGCGGTCGTCCAGCTCGAGCCGCTCGCCGGCAAGTCCGGCGATGGCACCGCCGACCTGATCCGCGCCGCCGCCGGCAGCCAGCTGAAGGTCACCGCCGACGGCCTGACCGCCAACCAGGGATTCTACGAAGTTTGGCTGATCAACGTGGACGGCAAGCGCATGGTCTCCCTCGGCGTCCTCGACCCGAAGGCAGGCGGAACGTTCCAGATCCCCGCCGATGTCACCGCGCAGGGCTACCGGATCATCGACATCTCCCTCGAACCCGACGACGGCAACCCCGAACACTCCCACGACAGCATCATCCGCGGAACTCTGCCGAGCTGAGCGTCGGTACCGCGGGTCAGCTGTCCTCCGAGGCCAACTGCTCCCGGTAGGAGCGGAACGATTCGATCGTGGCCGCCAGGTAGCGCTTCACGATTTCGAGTTCCTCCGGCGTGAAGCTCGAGGTCGCCGCGTCGTGGTGCAGACCCAGCGGCCTGAAGAAGCGGCCGGCGAGTTCGAGGCCGGACTGGTCGTAGTGGACGATAACCCGCCGCCGATCCGCGGTGTCTCGCTCCCGGCGCACGTGGCCGTCACGCTCGAGCCTGTCGATCAGGGTGGTCACGGCTCCGGTGGTGAGTCCGAGCTCGGCGGCGAGCCGGCCGGCCGTCATCGGCTGATCGTCACCGGCCACCAGGATTCTGATCAGTGCCTCGACATCGGTGCCGTTCACTCCCTGCCGTTGAGCAAAGACATGCCCGATCCGTTGGCCCTCCGCGACCAGGAGCTGGATCAGACGGACGAGTTCGCCCCGGTCTCGTGCCGGCCGCTCAGGCTTGCGCTCGCTCACTCCACCTCCTAATGTCTTGATTATCAAGATACTTGTTCATCGAAACTTACGGCTACTGCTGAGGAGTCACTGTGCCAGGTTCAGGCTGGTTCCTTCGGACCCGGCTCGTCGCCTTCATCTTCATCCTCATCGGGTTGGCCCTCGCGGCGGCTGCACTGCTGGCTCCGGCCGCGAAGCAGGCTGAGCCTCGGTCGTCCACCGGCCTGTCGACGTCCGCGGAGTCGGCGCAGGTCGAAGAGCTCCGCAAGCAGTTCCCCGGCGCGGACCAGCCGTCCGCGCTGATCGTCTTCAGCCGATCCGGCGAGACGGCCTTGAGCCCCGCGGATCAGGCCGCCGCCCGGGACGCAGCCGCGGCGGTCGGCGTCAACGCTCCGGTGCAGTTCTCCGAGAACGGCACGGTGGGGCTGGCGATCTTGACACTGCCCGCCGGCGACGATGAACAAACCGCGCGTACGGTTGACACGCTGCGCGAGGACCTCAAAGACCTACCCGCTGGACTCCAGGCATCCGTGACCGGCCCGGCCGCGTTCACCACCGACCTGACCCGCGTATTCGACGGGGCGGACACCCGGCTGATCGTGGTCACGGCGTGCGTGGTCGCCGTACTGCTGCTGCTCACCTACCGCAGCCCAGGCTTGGTGTTGATCCCGCTGGTCGTTGTGGGACTGACCGAACAGGTGACCACGAGCGTGTCCGAGCAGGTCTTGTCGCGCCTCGGTATCCCGGGAGGCGGCGCCGTGTCGGGCATCGTCAGCGTGCTGGTGTTCGGCGCGGCCACCGACTACGCGCTCCTTCTCATCGCGCGCTATCGCGAGACACTGCGCTCCGAGACCGAGCCCCTGGTGGCGATGCGGATCGCCGTACGACGCGTGGCCGAGCCGATCCTGGCCAGCGGCGGAACGGTCGTCGGCGCGCTGGCCCTCTTGCTGCTGGCCAGCACCGAGACGCTGCGCGGCATCGGCATCGGCTGCATCATCGGGATCGTGCTCGCCGTCGTGTCGGGACTCCTCATCCTTCCCGCAGCCGTGGTCCTGTTCGGGCGCCGCATCTTCTGGCCGTTCGTACCACGAGTAGGCGACGCCCCTACCGAGGGCAAGATCTGGGGCCGCCTCGGCGCCCTGGTCGCTCGACGGCCGGCGATCGTGCTGACGATCGCCACCCTGCTGCTGGCCGGCCTGGCAGTTGGAACCTTCGGAGTCCGAACAGGGCTGGCTCAGAATGAGCAGTTCCGGGTGGAACCCGAAGCCGTCCGCGGCGCGAAGATCCTCGCCGAAGCCTTTCCGGCCGGCGCCACGGAACCCGTGCTAGTGATCGGCCCTGCACAGGACTCGGCCGCGATCGCCAAGATCATCAAGGGCGTTGACGGAGTCGCCGAGATCAGGCCCGGCCAGGGCGATGGCCAGCTGGCCGAGTACGACGTCATCCTGTCCGCAGAGCCTGGTAGCGAGGCCTCGTTCACCGTTGTCCGGGAGCTGCGGCAGAGCCTCGATCAGGTCGGCGAGCAGGTGCTCGTCGGGGGCGGCCCCGCCGAAAGCCTCGACGTCCAGGAAGCAGACCAGCGTGACCGCCTGCTGATCATCCCGCTCATCCTTCTCCTCGTCGGCGCCGTACTCGTCGCCGTCCTCCGCTCCCTGCTGGCGCCCGCGCTGCTGCTGCTGACCGTGATCGCGTCCTTCTTCGCCAGTTTCGGGGGGAGCTGGCTCGTGTTCGACCACGTGCTCGGATTCCCGGCACTCGACGGCTCGGTGATCCTGCTGGCATTCCTGTTCCTGGTGGCGCTCGGAGTCGACTACAACATCTTCCTCAGCACCCGTGCCCTGGAGGAGGCGCGCACTGCGGGAACAAGGAAGGGCATGGCCACGGCCTTGCGGGTCACCGGCGGCGTGATCACCAGCGCCGGCCTGCTCCTCGCGGCTGTCTTCGCGGTCCTGGGTGTGCTTCCGCTGATCACCCTCACCCAGGTCGGGATCATCGTGTGTGTCGGAGTGCTCCTCGACACCTTACTGGTCCGTACCGTCATCGTGCCCGCCCTGGCGTTCCTGCTCGGCGAACGGTTCTGGTGGCCGGCAGCACCACGACGCACGTCAGCCGAGTCCGAGCGCATTGCCGTGCATCCGGTAGCGGCCGCACACCGGAAGTAGAGAGTGACAGCGGCCGCGAACGGTGCGACCGATCCCCGCTCGAGAGGATGGTTCCGATGCGCACGATCTCAGGACGATTGACCCATCGGCTGACCGCGGCAGCGGTCGCTCTGGGAATGCTGGTCACCAGCGCGGTCGCGACGACAACCCAGGCGAGCGCCCACTCGCACTTGGGAAGCCGCAGCCTGGCCAGCGTCCTCGCCGCCGACGGCGACACATTCGATCGCAACTGGAACGACTACGACGTACTGACGCAGGCCGTCGGAGCGGTTCTCGCGGCCAAACCGAACAGCCCGGTGAAGGTCCTTGCTGACGGCAACGTCCCGTTGACGGCCTTTCTTCCGAGCGATCGCGCGTTCCGGATCCTGGCCAAGGATCTGACCGGCAAGTGGTTCCGCTCGGAGAGCGCGCTCTTCAGCGGCCTCGCCAGTCTCCTCGGCGTGGACACGATCGAGGCAGTCCTGCTCTACCACGTCATCCCGGGCGTCACGATCGACAGCCGGACCGCACTGAGGTCCGATGGCGCGAAGCTCACCACTGCCCTGCCGGGCGGAACGATCACGGTGGACGTCCTGAGCAAGCGGTGCCGCTTGATCCGCCTGATCGATGCCGACCGCAACGATGCGAACCCTCTGCTCAACCGGCGGGCACTCGACATCAACAAGGGCAACAAGCAGATCGCCCACGGCATCTGGCTCGTTCTGCGGCCGCTGGACATCTGACCCCGCCCCGGCCCCGCAAACGGGGACGCAGTTGCCTGGACCGAGTCCCCCTAGTCCGGGCAACTGCGTTGCGGGCACCAACGCCAGCCGCACCGACCATATGTGGCTCGCCGGTGGTGACCTACCTGACCGGACTGGTATTGCCGCCTCATCGAGCGGCCTGATCACGTGCGTCGATCACCTTGAGCAGAGAGTTCAGGGACGTGACCGCACTGCCAGCTAGTCCGGCCGTGCACATGATGATCGATGCGCCCGGGTTCGACTGCAGCAGCAAGCGTTAGCGTGGAGCGGGAGTTTCCGCACGGCCCGATCTCGCGGACAGCTGACCGGTCGCCCCGCGACCGCGTTTCGGCCGGCCCGCTGGCGCCGTGGCGCAAGCGAGTCTGGCGGCGCGCCAGTGGCCGCGAGCAGATCCTGGAATAGGTGTCGACCTGTTGAGAATCGATCCTTTCTCGCACACCCCCACAGGCAACCCGGTTGTCGATGTCCGAAGTCGTCTGCACAGATTCCACGCTCTGAAGTGGCCGGTTTGCAGGCGAGTGCGAGTCATCGCGGTGTACCGAAGTCGCGTGCACCAGCGTCCTGAGCTCGGCCGAGCCGACCTGCTCTGCACGGACCGGAACTCTGCATCGGATCATTGGGCCTGTTCGTCGGCTCGCCGCATCAGGAGCCGGACGAGTTGTCCGTCTTTGCTGAGTTGGTGGAGATGCGGCGTAGTCGCGTACGGCGGCGAGGGCGGCGGATCCCGGTCGCGAGGATCACGACACCGCCACCTACAGCCCTCCACGAAGGATCCCTCCTGGTACCCGCCAGCGGAGGCGACCCATGCCCTCCGCCCGACACGTCGGGCTACCAGCATCTCCGGCCGGGCAGCTGAACGTTGCCGACGGCATGCAGGCAGGACGAAGGTCTGCAGCGCCGTGAGATGAAAAGGCGATCCCGGCGCTAGCTGTCTCAACGCCGGGATCTGGGCAGTTCTGGGCACTCGAGCGACCAGACGCCTTGTAGTGCCAGGTTCCCAGCACACCCCAGTCTGAACGTCGCCTGTTTCCTCAACCCGCGGTGTCGCGGCCTCGGCGTCCTCTGCGCCGGCCACGCGCCGCGAACTTCGCCAGGCGGCCGAGCCTCGGCGCCGGCCGGTCGCCTGCCAGGGGCGCGTGATGATGGCGGCCGGTGAGCTTGTTGATGGCGTACTTGACGCCGAGCGCCCCGGCCAGGTTCCAGGCCACCCACCCGACCAGTGCGAAGACATTCCGTTTGACCTTCATCCGCCGTCCCCTTCCGGCTCGGCGCGATCAAGCGCCACTGATCGACCCTTGTGTCCTACCAGTGCCCGGCCCATGAGGAGCAACGGAACGAAATCCGGTGTTAGCGGCGGCTCGGGCAGCTGTCCGTTAGGGGAAGGGTGGGGGATACTGCCCGGAGCCGCGGCACGGTTACGGAGGCGGCGAGGACACCAGTGCGAGGCTTCGGTAGAGCCTCGCCAACACTCCTATCGGTTAGAAGTTGTCCGCGTCCGTGCGCACGGTGAAGCGCCGCGTCTGTCGTCGTCGTTCCTTCGGCGGTGGCTACCACCTGTTCGTCACGCCCGAACTCGAACCCGACCCACACCAACGTCTGATCGTTGGTCATGAATGACCCCGGCCGGGGGGATGGCGCGGGGTTAGCCTGACTGGCTTGCGCCGGGGTGGACACGCAACCAGCTGCATCCAACGCTGCGCCCCATAAAGACTGATTAACCGTCAACCGCAAAATCCTCCCGGCCAGCTCCCCCGTGGGCCCCAGAACTACTTGGCTGGCCGGAAGGATCTGCGGCCCGACGCTGGTTCCTGCTCGAGAAAGGAGCCAGCCGACCTCTGCTCGGTGCCCGAGCCCAAACGCGGAATCCTCAAGCGCGAGCGCCGTGGCGCGGTTTCGGTCAGGGGTATAGCGATAGCCCGAGCTCGTGCGCTTTGGATCGCACGGCGTCTCCGCTGCGACCTAGGTTGAGCGCGATGATGTGTGCGGTTGTGGAGCATCCGGCGAGTTCGCGCAGTTGGGTGATCTCGTCGCCGCTCACGAGTCGGTGTTGGCGCGGATCGACGTCTGGTCGGTCAATGCGTGCCTCCGGTGTGAGTGCTTCGGTGCGGGTCGGGTCGTCGCGTCGGTCGAGCGCCCTGCGGTGTGATCGGCGGTCGCGCGTTCGGCGGCCGTGGCCGGGGGGACCCTTGTTGGGCGGGCCGCGGCATTGGCCGCCGAACGGCCGGGTTACGCGGAGCCCGCTAGAGGCCGGTGCGGTAGGTGTCGTCGTAGTAGCCGCCGAGTCGGGTGCGGTAGTCGTCATCGGCGCCGGTGTCGGGGTCGTACTCGGGGGAGGCCTTGATCTGGTCCTTGGTGCGGTCGACGTAGACTTTCTCGTCGGCGTGGTCGACCCGCTCGACCACGCCGGCCGGGAGCAGCACCTTGCGGCCGAAGATCCACGGCCCGGTGTCGACCACCAGCCCGGCGATGCCGGTCCGGTCGGTGACACCGTCGACCTTGCCGATATCGCCGTCGGTGGCGGCGATCTTGTATCCGGTCAGGTCGGTGCCCTCGGTGTAGCCGGCTGTCGCTCGGTAGGTCCAGGGGTCGAATGCGTGCATCGACATCGTGGTCTGCCTTTCGGGTGCAGGTGGGCCGTGGCCCAGCAGGGAGCCCGCGACAACGCGTGCGGGCTCGAGACCCGCACCCGGTGTCTCGAGCATTTGGTAGCGCGCCGGTACCCACCACCCATACGGATCAAGCAACACTCAGCCGGTGCGAGTCCACCAATCGCGGAAGGACAACGGCCGCGGCGAACCGATCAAGGATGGGTGGTGGCGGCTAGGGAGCTGCTACGGACGCGGCGGCGGCGGCGCGTTGCGCCGGTGTCAGCCGTCGGGTGGCGGCGATCAGGTTGCGTGCCTGTGTGGGCGAGAACAGGTAGGTCTGTTCGCCGCCACATTCCCCGTCGGATTCGCCTGGGGCCTTGATCCAGAGGAACGCGGCGAGGTGTGGGTGGTTTGCGGCGCGGCGCCGAGTGCCTGCCGGGCCGGGTTACACCATTCGTCGTCACGCTTTGGGTCGTCGGGTGGCGGTCCGGTGCCGTTGCGGGAGGTGTCGATGACGAAGTCGCGGTCGCCGGTCAGGTCGGACAGTTCCAGGCCCCATCGGTAGCTCTCGTTGGTGGTCTGGCGGTTGGCGACGTTGACTGCGAAGCCCTCGGCGTGGGCGATCCCGGATTGCAGGAGCCGGGTAGCCATCTCGCCAGTGGAGCGCCAGCGGGCGTGCCCGGCGTCGAGGTAGACCGAGTGCCCGGCCTTGGACAGCGCCTGGACAGCATGTGTCAGTAGCTTGCCCCGGGCGGGGTTGTAGCAATCGGCGGCGGTCGCGTCGGGTTCGAGCACAATCACGGAGTGGACTGGGCCGAGGGCGTCGACCAGGTCGCGGATATACGCGTTGTACGCCGTAGTGTCCGGTGCGCCCTGCTTGAAGTCGGTGCAGCCGCGGTTGGGGATGTAGTAGGCGACGAAGACCGGCAGTTCGCCGCGATTCCGGGCGCGGGTGACCAGGCGTGGCACTGCGGCCAGGTCCTGCGGCCCGTTGAGCCAGCGGGCTTGCGGCTGGCTGGTGATCGGGTCGAGCCAGTCCGCGCCGTGCGCGGCTTGCCAGCGTGCGGCGGCGGTCTTGGTGTCGACGTACAGCGTCGCGTTCTTGAAGGGGTGGCGGAGCGGTGCGTAGCGGGTGCTCGGCGGGTCGGGGTGTAGTGAGGTGTCGGGCTGGTGGCCGCACCCGGCGGCGACCATGGCGACAGTGACCGCCGCGGTGACCGGGCCGGTGACCAGTCGGCGGTATCGGCCGGTCATGTCGGCGGCCTCCAGTGATCGCTGACTCGGTAGATCCGGACTCGGTCGGGACCGCTGCCGAAGGACGCCACCACGACGGCGTGCTTGCGAGCCTCCATCAGGGTGGGGTACTTCTGCGGCGCGTCGCCGATGGTGTAGTACCAGTCGGGCAGGACCAGGTAGTCGATGCGCGTGAGGTTGTCGCGTACCGCGGGGTCGCTGTCGAGCTTGTAGATCATGATCGGGTGGGGGTTGAAGCCGTAGCGGTGGACGAGATCGGTCCAGATGCTGTCGTGCACCACGACGACTTTGTTGCGCGCGACGTTGTCGGCCAGCCAGCTGGTGGCCGAGCGCAGAGGCTGTTCCTGGCTGACGGTCATCATCTGGTGCAGTCGCGGCGCCCAGGACGCGGTCGTGACACCGACCAGGCCGAGTGCCAGCAGCGCGGCGGCACCGATTCGTACGCCGTGAGCAGCGCCGCTCGATGCCCGTGCCCGCAGCCACCCGGTCGGCACCAGGGCCGGGGTTGCGGCGACGGTGCTGACGGCGCCGGCGACCAGTAGCGCGCTCCACGGCAGGAGGTTGATGACGTGCATGAACGGTACGTATCCACCGCGGACCATGACCAGCCATTGGATGACCAGGACCAGCGCCACGGGCCGCAGCCGGCGTACCAGCAACGCGACAGGGATCGCGGCCAGGCCGAGCAGCAGCAGCCACCGGTCGTATTGCAGCCAGCCGTGCAGTTGGTCGGCGGTGGCGCTGTGCGGGTTCAGGACCGAACCGCTGGCGGCCCGGTCGGCCAGCTGCCACACCGCCGTGCCGACGAGACTGTTGTGTCCCGGTCCGGGTAACAGTTCGCCCTTGAACAGGGCCATCAAGGGATACAGCGCCATCAGCAGGACGCCGGCGAAGGTCGAGGTGACCAGCAGGTGAGCCCGGTTTCGCCGGTCCAGGTTCTGCAGCAGCGCCCAGGCGAAGGCCGGCAGCACCACCAGGGCGGTTTCCTTGGTCAGCGCGGCCATGCCGAACGCCAGCGTGGCGCCGACCGCGGCGGCGATGCTGCGCCGTGGCGAGTAGGCCAGCACGAACGCCAGCAACAGCCACGGAGTGACCAGGTTGTCCAGGAACGTCCACCTGCCGTAGACCAGGGCCAAGGGGCACAGCCCGAACAGCAGCGCGGCGCCGGTGGCCGCGACCCGGCCGAAACCTAGCCGGCGGCCGAGTACGAACAGCAACGCGGTGCTGACCACCTTGGCGATCAGCATGCACTCGTTGCCGAACCCGATCGCCGAGTCGTACCGGTTGAAGCCGTTGGTCAGCGCCGACCAGGCCGCGATCTGGATCCACCCCGCCGGAGCGTGGTCATAGAAATAGGAGTACGGCGACAGCCGGTGCTCGTACTGCAGCGACCATGCCTGCGACAGGTAGGTCCCGGGGTCATCGACGAACCGCGGGAACGTGGCCATGCCGATGCCGTGCACCGCCCCGACGACCGACAGGAGCGGTAGCACGATCACCAGACTGATCAGATGCCGCCCGATCCACGCCTGAGCGTCGCGCCGGCTCCGGCGCCGCAACGACGGCGCCCGCGCGTCTCCGCTGCCGTCGGGGGTCAGACCGGGGACGTCCAGCGTGGTTGCGCCGGTCATGCGGCCTCCTCCGGCATCGCCGTCGTCGCCTTGCCGCCGTGCGTGGCGCCGGGCACCGCGCTCAGGTGCGCGCCGGAGTGGGCGGTCTTCACCCAATTGGTGCGTCCCCGCAGGTGCCGCAGCAGCGCCCACAGCCCAGCCACCGACAGCACTACCTGGTACGGGTAGGCGCCGACAGCCACGCCGGCGTAGTCGCGTAACCGCACCTTCTGCTCGAAGGTCCGGCCGAACTGGTGCAGCATCAGCAGGTCCAGGGCGGTCGTGAGCAGGCTGATCCCCAGCGGCACGCTGGCCAGCAACGCCACCGCGACCGGCGACTTGTGGGCCAGCGCGAGGGCCAGGGCGAACGGCGCAAAGACGATCGCGAAGGCCTGGAAGTACTGGAAACCCAAGACGTAGACGGCCAGCACCCGCTGCCACAGGCGGGGCAGCTCGAGCCACTCGCGCTCGGTGAAGACCTGGGTGAAGCCCTGCATCCAGCGCACCCGCTGCCGCAGCAGCCCGCCGAGGGTGTCCGGAGTCTCCTCGCGGGTGACCAGGTCGTCGACGTAGACCACGTCGACGGCGAACCCGAGCACGGACGCGGCGATGCCGATCTTGCAGTCCTCAGTCAGGCAGTCCTCGTCCCAAGAGGCACCGTGGCGCGCACGCAGCGCGTCGAGGAACTGACGCCGGAAGAACACGGTGTTTCCGCCCAACGGCATCACCTTGACGACGGCCTGCAGCTTCAGCCGGGACTGGAACCACTTGTAGTACTCCAGCACGTTCGCAGCCCGCCACCAGCCCGACGCGTTGGCCCGCAGCCAGCGCCGCAGCCGCGGCAACCGACCAGCAGGCATCGGCACCTGGCTCGGGTGGGCGCTGAAGTTCATCAGCTGCACCCCGCACTGCACGATGCCAGCGCCGGTGCGGCGGAACCGGTAGTCGACCATGCGCAGCAACCCGGGGTGGAACAGGTCTTCGGCGTCGGCGATACCGATCCACTCGTAGTCGATCTCCATTTCCTCGAGCAGCCGAACCGCGGCGTTCAAGCCGATCGGTTTGTTGTGGACATCGGTGTCCTCCGGATACCGCGCCACCAGCACCCGACCCGGGTACTCGGCTGCCTTGGCATGTGCGATCGCCGCAGTGCCAGGGTCGTCCGGGTGGTCGATGATCGGCATCACCCGGTAGTCGGGATGGTCCAGATTGGCCAGTCGCTCCAGCGTCCGGCCCGCGACCGCCTCCTCGTCGCGCATCGGCACCAGGATCACCCCCGGCAGCTCGGGAGCGTCCGGTTCGCCATACTGTCCAGGATCGTTGTTCTGCGGCCGCCACCACTTGTAGAGCTGGAACGCCAGCGTGGTCACAGCAACGAGCAGCATGAACAGCGACACCACAACAAGGAACGCGTCGACGAAAACCGCAGCCGTCCCGACCACGACGATCAAGACCGCCAGGCCGGCCGCCACCCGGACGACAGGACGCCTACGTGCGCCGCGATCGGCGGCAGGAACGTCCACCCGTCCACCCTGGTCGCCTCCAGTTCTGTGGGTGAACGACCAGAACCGGTCGGTGCAGAAGTTGGCGACCGTTCCGCAGGCGAGCAGACCCCAGTACGCCGCGGCCGTTCCGACCACAGGCGACAACACCGGAAACAAAGCCAGGCTCAGGACCGCGCTGGCGCTGCGGGCGGCCAGAAACCGCCACCACCGGCTCAGCCACCGAACCCGCCGCTGGCCCACACGCCACCGCCAAGTCAGGGCGTCGTGGGCCACGAAGCTGAGCTGCAGCGTCACCACGATCTGAATCGCGTTCGCCACCCCGGGCACCATGCCTAGACCGATCAGCATCATCAGCAACGCGTGGCCGAGCACAGCGATGCTCCCACCGATCAGGAGGAAGAGTGTGACTTCGCGCTTGCGCACAAGCACATCGACAGATCGCACGGGGCTCCTTCCAAGATTCCCTTGTTGCCCCGTGAGCCATTTCGGTACCCCCGAGTTCCGAGCGCATTCGACGAACGAAGAACAATCACGAAGCCACCAGTCCGCGCTCGCAGACAGTCACGACCGCGCCGGCCACGGCGATCGCCCAGCGCTGCTCCACCGCTACCTCGGCCGCACCGGTCAGCAGACCGATCGGCACCGTGGACTGGTAACGGGTGCGAGCCTTTCGTCAACGCCAGGCCCTGCCTCCGCGTCCTGCTCTCAGCTGCGCGCAGTTCACGCCGTGACTGATGCAATTCCTCAGTCAGACGTTGGATCGCGGTCTGCATGGTGGTGATGTGGTCGTCATTGGCGTCCAGCTCGGACCCTGCGGCTCTGCGCGTTTCGGCATCTTTGTTGTCGGCTTCGACCTCCCGCAGCCGCCGCTACAACTCCCTTCGTCGCTGGCCCACTCCGACCCACGATCAGGGGCGGTCTGCACCGCCGTCGGCGTCAACCCTGACCACTACCGCGTCTGGGCGCACGAGGGACCGGAGGCGACCGCGCCGGCCACCTCATGCGCGGCCTCCTTTCGAGACGTTTGGCCTGGGGCACCTGGGAGAGGTCAGCTGGCTCCCTTCTCGAGCGGGATCCAGCTCGCGCTGGCGTGGATGGACCAGCGTCGGGCCGCAGATCCTTCCGGCCGGCCAAGTAGTTCTGGGGCCTACGGGGGAGTTGGCCGGGAGGATTTGCGGTTGATGGTTTGGTGTCAGGCAGTGATTGCGGGGTCCGGTAGCGTTGGATGGAGCTGGTTGCGTGTCCACCCCGGCGCAAGCCAGTCAGACTGACCCCGCCATCCCCGGCCGGGGTCGGTCTTGACGAACGGCCAGACGTGGGTGTGGGGGCGGGTTCGAGTTCGGGCGTGACGAACGGGTGGTAGCCACAGCCGATGCAGGAGCAGCCGACCACCCGGTCGTTGTCGTAGTTGCCGGCCGGATCCAGGAGCAGAACGAGGGGTGTACTCGTCGCCGGGTTCGACAGCGGTGGGACACCAGTCATGGCCGCCGAGGTGATCGGCGGCGAGCCAGTCACACAAGACCTCGTGATCAGCACGCTGGTGGTGGCATGTCCGTGGAGGTCATAAGGGTCTGGAGCGAGTGGCGAGACGGTGCAGTGCCGACTTCGGAGGAAGCGACGCAGGTGGTCATCTTCTATGGGGAGCACGACTCGTATCAACCTCACGCGTAGGTCATTAGTAGCATCCGCACATCGCCTGAGCGCGCGGATCGCGGCTAACTCGAAAATGGTGCTCAGCCAGGGCGTGGCGTCAGGGCCCGGTCGGTGATCTGGGTTCGGGCTGTGCTGGCGGGGTGGGTCAGGCGGCGGTTGGGGTGAGGGTGACTTTGCTAACTGTGAGGTGTTCGAGTTGGCGGATGAGGTCGCGTTCGCGGCGTCGTTTGTTGATGCGGGATTCGTAGAAGTCGGATCCGAGGTCTTGGTAGTGCTGGTCGGGGTCGTTGAGCAGGTGCCAGACGATGGTGAGGACGGAGTTGCCGACCGCGACGATGGCGCGTTTCTTGCCGCGGCGTCGGGCCAGGCGCCGGTAGCGTTCGCCGAGGAAGGTGTCGGTGCGGGCCGCTGCGGCGACGACCTCGCCGAGGGTGCCAGCCAGCCACGGGTTGCCCTTGCCGGTGCCGCCGCCTTTCTTGCGGCCGGCGCTGTTGTGGTCGATCGGGGTGAACTTGGCCCAGGACGCGAGATGTGCGGCGGTGGGGAAGACGCTCATGTCGATCCCGGTCTCGGCGATGATCTCCTGGGCGGCCCGGACTCCGATGCCGGGGATCTCATCGAGGCGGGCCACTGCCGGGGCGAAAGGGGCGATCAGCTCCTCGACCCGGTGATCGAGTGAGGCGATGTCGGCCGACAGGTCGTCGATGCGCCGCAGCATCCGGCGGCACAAGTCGGCGTGGTGGTCTTCGAAGAACCCTGTCAGGGCCTGTTCCAGGATCGGGATCTTGCCGCGCATGACGCCGTGGGACATCTGCGCCAGCACCTTGGGGTCGTGTTCGCCGTCGATCATCGCCTGCAGCATCTGGCGGCCCGACACCCCGTGCAGGTCGCTGATCACGGAGGTGAGCTTGATCTGGGCGTCCTCCAGGAACTTCTCCAGCCGCTGCTTCTCCCGGGTCTGGTCCCGGATCAGGCTGCGCCGGTAGCGGGTCACGTCCCGCAGTTGCCGGATCGGCTTGGGGTGCACCAGCGACGGCCGGCACATCCCCCGCTCCAGCACCTTGGCCAGCCACACCGCGTCCAGCCGATCGGTCTTCGGTCGCCCCGGCAGATGCTTGACATGCGTGGCGTTCAGCAGCCAGCAGGTGAACCCCTCCGCCTCCAGCAGGTAATACACCGGCTTCCAGTAATCCGAGGTCGACTCCATCGCCACCAGCTCCACCCGCTGCACCCGCAGCCAGTCCGCCAGCTCCAGCAACTCACCCGTCACCGTCGAATACTCCCGGACCTCCTGCAACCGGCGCTCCGGCCTGGTCTCGTGCGGCACCCGCACACACGCCACCAGTCCCGCCTTGCCCAGATCCAGCGCACACACCCGCTGAACCACCCGCTCCGGCTCCTCGGTGATCTCCTCCATCACCATCACCACCCTTCACAGATCGAACAGGTGGCTGCCCGCGGGAGCGAAACGGGGGAAACCAGAGGCGAACTCTCGAGCTCAAGGCATCAATGCCGGGCCCCTAACACACGCTCCCAGCGATCAGACTAGTCGACGGCCTCCCGGCGCCAAGCGAGCACGACGTCAGCGAGCAACCACCCCCATTTTCACGCCCGACGGGCGCCCCGCAGGGACACAGGGACTAGTTGACTGAACTCTTTTAAGCATCAGTTGGTGCTACGGCGGGTGTCGGGAGAGGGTGTGGCGTGCCAGTCGCTGAGCCGGGTCGTGTGGTCAAGTTCTAGTCGGATCTGGGGCGGCGGGTGTTGGTCCCGGACTTGGAGCGCCGGCTGCGTCGGGCTTCAGCGCAGGATCGGCTATGCGGCGAACGCGTTGATAGCCGGCGGTGGCGTCTCGCTCGTGCCGCGGCTGACCCTGCCCGGTGTATGCCGCCGCCCGGCCGGCCGGTCGGGCCACCCGCTGATCGTCGCCACCGTCACCGCGCTGACCAAGGCCGCCCGCGCCCTGTGACCAGTCTCTGACAACGGTCGAGGTAGCGGTTCCTCCGAGAAACTCGCCGGGACCGTCGCCTCCGCCCGGCTCGCCGCGGACGCGGCGACAGTCACTTGCGCCAATTCAGCGCGGCAGCTTCGCCGCTGCCGTACGGGCCAGCCTGTCGAAACTTGGCGCCGACATGCCCGGACCGTAGCCGCTGAAGGCCAGGACCGAGACGGTGGTGCCCCGGAGCGTGATCGCGTACGGGAATCCACCGGCCTCGCTGCCCGGGTCATTCGGCAGCGGGTAGTCGTACCAGCGGATCACCCGGGTCGGGCCGGCAGCGCCCTTGACCACCCGGTTCTCGGTGATCTTCCGGGCATGCGTCGGCGCCGGCTTGCTCGCAGTGCAGCTCAGTACGGTCCTCACGATCGAGTAGTACGCTGCCTTGGCCGCGGCAGGGGTCCGGTACGCCGTCACGTGCTGGCGGCCGTAGCTCGCTATGTTGTCGCCGGTGTACGCGCGGGCCAGCCGGGACGCCACATTCTTGCCCTCGGTCGAGTAGACGCCGCAGTACGTGCGCTGCAGCAGGCCCCTGTCGATCTGCACTGACCACGGCACCTTTGGGTCGGCCTTCCTGACCTCGGCAACGGTGACCATGTGCTTCGCCCGGCTGAGAACCGTTCCGCTCGCCGCCGTGGCCACCTGCCCTGAAGTCTGCTCGGCGTTCGCGGCCGGAAGATTGCCGTAAGCAACTGCCGCCAGTCCGATGGTGGTGAGTCCCGCCGCTGCCGCCTTCCAGCCCTTGCGCAGATTCTTCATCGTCTCGATTCCCCCATTGTGTTTGCTTCGCTCTCTGCACCGTGAGACAGCGTTCTGCCCCACGTGGTTGCCGGGAATTTGCGAAGCGATCACTCCGTGACATTCGGTCAGGACAACCGGGCGACCGCCGCCCGGGCGATCCGCTCGAAGTGGCCGGCTTGATGCCGGGACCCGACTCCCGAAGTGCGGTCACCGACACGACCGTGCCCTTAAGTGACCGCATATGGGATTACTGGACCTGGCCCGTCTGCGTCGCCGCATCAGGCAAGTCGAACGGGGCAACCCAAACCTCACCGTCGGGATCCGTCGCATGCACTGAAGCAGGCTGAAAGCGGCTGAGGCATTGCCGCTGTTCCGCGGCTAGCAAGACAGCGAGGCCGACCGGTTGACATGTTCAGTGAAGAAATCCGTCAAACTTCGGTTCGTACCGGCTGCCGCCGGGCAGCGCGTTCGGGCCGGGGATCTCCTCGACCGCATGGGTCAGCTCGACGTCGACCGGCCCGACCAGATCCGGCGGCAGCCGGACCGCATCGGGGTCAGTCCGCCGTACCCGGGGCATCGTCTCGCCTCGCCGCTCGCGGATCGGCTGGCTGCCCGAACGGCGGCCACACCACCACGACGACCTGGTCGAGGACGTCAGGGTTGCGCAGCGGGCAGAACCGGTGGTGGACAGGCAGGTCTCCGCCGTCGCACTTTCCACACCGCCCCGCCATCGACTTCTACAAGTCTCTAGGGGCCAAACCCCAAGACGAATGGACCATCAACTGCCTCACCAACGACGCCCTCTCCGCTCTCGGCAGCTGACAGCGGTCCGCCACGGATGTCAAAAGTGGCAAAACGAGCGGAAATGGGGAGCCAGAGCGGCGCCGGTCCGGCAAGATGGTCCGGCACGTCTTCTGGCGCGTGGGGGGTTGGGAAATGGTAGGGGAGTTGCGGGCGACGGAGGTGGACGGGGTTCCCGTCTACTGGGTGCCTGGTGAGCGCCGCATGCGGGCAAGTCTGTGGTTCCGGGTCGGCATGGCGGACGCGTCGTTGCCTACTAACGGCTGGCTGCACCTGCTCGAGCACCTTGCCCTGCATGACCGGGATTCGATCCGTGCACCTGTCAACGGATCCGTCAGCATGCTGCACACCACCTTCGACGTCGAAGGCGAGCCCGATGACGTCGCGGAGTTTCTGCAGCAGACTTGTCGCTGGTTGAGCACTCCGAACTTCACTGACCTCGAGCACGAGCGCCGGGTCCTTCGTGCTGAGAGCGCCACGCGGCACGCCGGGCCGATCGCCCTGCACCTGTTGTGGCGGTACGGCGCGCAAGGTCCGGGTCTGCCCGCTTACGACGAGTACGGGCTGCACACCGCCGATCCGGATCACCTGCAGTCGCTCGCCGCGCAGGCGTTCGCCCGCGGGAACGCCGTACTCGCGCTGACCGGCCCGCCGCCGGCTGGCTTGCGGCTCCCGCTTGCTGACGGCTCGCGGTGGCCTGTCAAGCCTGCGATGCCGTGCGATCAGCCCTTGCCGGCCGGATTCGCCGGGCCAACAGGCTCGGTCGCACTCTCGGGTGTGATGTCGCGGTCGTATGCCGGCCCGTCGCTGATGCGGGCCCTGCGGCGCGGGCTGGAACGCGGATTCCGGCACGGCGCCGGGGTTGGGTACAGCGGCTGGTCGTCGTACGAGCTGGTGGACGCGGCGAACGCGATGCTCACCGCGGGGATCGACATCCTGCCCGAGGCGCGGCCAACGGTGGTCGCGCAGAGCTTGGCGGTACTCCGTCGGCTGCGGGACCGAGGTCCCGACCCGGCCGACCTGCGCGACGACCTGGACCAGGAGATTCGCCGGATCAAGACGGAGCCAGCCGAGAACTGGATGCCGTATCTGGCCGCCCGCGACGTCTTGTTCGGACGCCCGGTGAAGGACCGTGACCAGCTGGCCGCCGAGGCCGACGCCACTACGGTCCATGACGTCGCGCAGGCGGCGCGAGCGATGTGGAGCAGCCTGCTCCTTTCAGTCGATCCTGACGCCACCACCGATCCGCAGCTGACGTGGCTCGCCGGTCCGCCGCGGACCAACTCCGTGACAACCGGGCAGCGCTTCAAGCCGGCGGGCTGGCCGGTTACCAAGGCGGAGCTGACCGTCGGCCGCAAGGCTGCCCAGATCGAAACCCCATCCGGTGAGACCTCGGCGTCGTACGACGAACTCGCGGCCGTCGTCGCCTATCCGGACGGCGGACGGCAACTCATCCGGCGGGACGGCTACCAGGTGCAGATCGAACCGGCGCACTGGAGGAACGGCCATCAGGCGGTGGCGGTGGTCGACGCGGCGGTCCCGCCGGAGCTGTGTGTCACGATGCCGGCCCGCGAGCCCGACGAGATCCCGCGGAGCTCTGTGACGTGGCAGCGCAAGGCGGAGTACCTGCTCAAGAAGCCGGAGCTTTGGGTCGCGGTGATCCTGATCATCGTGGTCGTGCTGGGGGTAGTGAGCGGCATCTCGATGTCGGACATCGCGCCTCGCGGCGCGGTCGCGGTGATCGTCGTCGGCAGCATCGTGGCGTTCCGCAATGCAGTCAAGAAGTGAGGTCCCCCGGTCTCCCTTGAGGTGATGAGCTTCAGCTTCGTCTGTGTTTGACGGCGTACAGCTTGACGTCTCCGAGCCGCTCGGACACGAAGCCGCTGCAGCCGAGATGGCCGGCCACCTCGACTGGGCGCACCTGCCGTCCAGAGGCATGGTCTCAGATCCGTTCGATTTGTCGACCCGGATCGTCAACCCGGGCATCAGCACACTCACGATCCGCCGAAATACGGCCGACGGCACCGGAACATTCTTCCTGCTCAGGCGCGACCCGACACAGGTCACGAACGGTCGGCACTACAGCCTGCTGCCGGCGGGCGAATTCCAGCCTGCCAGCATCTCGCCCCAGAGCATCGAGACCGACCTCGATATCTGGCGCAACATGGTCCGCGAGTACGCCGAGGAACTGCTCGGACAGCCAGAACACGACGGCAGCAGCGGCGTCCCCGTCGACTACGAGATCTGGCCGTTCTACCGCGACATGACCGCAGCGCGCGAAGCCGGCACAGTGAAACCTTACGTGCTCGGCGTAATCCTCGACGCCCTCAGCCTCAACTCCTTCATAGCCACAGCCACGGTCATTGACGACACGGTTTTCGACGATCTGTTCCGCGACCTGGTTGCCACGAACCCCGAAGGCGAGGTGGTGTTCTCGCTGGGCAACAACAAGTCGATCCGCGGACTGTCGTTCGACGAAGCGACGATGAAGCAGCTGACCACCCGTGAACCCCTCGGGCAAACCAGCGCTGCATGCCTTACTCTCGCCTGGCGTCACCGGAGGCGACTCCTGAGCGCGAGCTAGTCGCCGACGACCCGCGCGAGAATATGCGTCCCCATTGCCTCGGCAGTGTCCACTTCGTACATCGGGACCTCGCAGGTTCGGGCAGACGCGTCACCTGACTCGAGCGCATGGCACAGTCAGCACCACGGTTGGTGACTGTAACGTTTCCCCTTCGAGGCCGATGTGATGACCGAAGAGGTAACGCCAAGTGACGGCGCAAGGCCCGCCAGCAGGTCTGAGCAGATCGCTGGCATCACCAATCCCGAGAGCGTGGAGAATTCGCTCGAGCTCACCCAGGCCAGGCCGCACCGGACGTAGCGCTAGTCTCTGCCAATGGCCAACGAAAGCGTGCCTGATCTGCACGTGACCGGGTTTGACGTCCAGGCTGGAGTCCGCCACGCAGGGCTGGGCAGCAATGTTGGCCCCGCCGTACCTCTAGTAGCTCTTGAGATCGAGGGCCGGCCAACCCCGGACGCTGCTGACGTGTCGCTTTGGCTCCGCCTCCCGGTCACGGTGGCCAGGGCACTCGCCGTCGAACTCATCGAGCAGGCGGACCGCGCAGAGCAGCTGGCACGACGGTCAGACAAGCCTCGCAGAACTAGCACAGCGGGGTCAGACGACCCTTCGGACAGCGCGTAGGGCCCGAGGGCTCTACTTGAGCGCACATGCACAGCCGTGCTGTAGCTCCATTGGCAAAGACCTCGGCAAATCCCACGGCCCATCTAGTTGCTCTGGGCAACAAAGGCATCGGCAGAGTAAGCCACACTCGGGAGCTCGGCGAACACCGCGCGCCTGACAGAATCGACCTTCACCCAGTCGGGCGCACGGGCTGGTACCCGGTCGAGGGGGCCGTTGACAACAAGCCCCTTGGACACAGCTGGACCTGAACGCTCCAGCCACTCTCAGGCCTCATCGGCGTCAGCCGTCAGGCGGAACACTCGCGGGCCGCGCCCCGGCCAGAGAGGCCACCTTCCGCATCCCTGCAGGGATGTTGACCAGTGTGGCAACTGGCGTGGCTCTCATAATCCCCTGCCCCTGGGCTCGAGTCCCGCCTACCAACACCGAAGTCCTGACCCGGTTCATGAATCGTTGCCGTCTGCAACGTTGCCTCCCGGCCAGGCATTCTTCTGCGGCGGGAGTTGTCGAGCGCTCACCCTTGACGTGATTTGTTGCTTTCGGCCCGTTCTCTTCGCAGGTGCCACAGGCCAAGAGTTGGGGGCATCGGCGGGAACTCCACCACCATCGGATGCCCAGGTGGCTTCCAGTACTTTCGCTGCGCTTCGGTTCCGCCGGGAATCGCCACCGAACCATCAGGCATCCATTCCAGGACGGGCTCCCAGTACAGGTGTCGACCCACCGTCCTGCTCGGTCAGGTGTGGGCCGGGGTCGTCGGTGTGATCGTCGCCGTCCTGAGCATTGTGGTGAACGCGGGATTCCTCCCCGCGGCTCCGGGCTGGACGACGATCATGATCGCTGGACATCCTGGTGATCTGGACCCTGACCTTCCACGGTCGTGAGGTGCGGCCCAAGGGCGGCATCGGAGGCGCTCCGTAGCCAGGCCTGCTGGTCAGCCCGCCGGGCGTGCGGGCAGCAGTCCCAGCTCCCACGCCCGCCGTACGGCCTCGTTGCGGCGAGACGCGCTGAGCTTGCGAAGAATGCTGCGCACATGGCTGCGAACCGTGTTGACTGAGACGTACATGGTGCTCGCGATCTCCTCGGTGGTCAGCAGTTCGGCGAGGTACTCCAGGACCTCGTGCTCCTTGCTGGTCAACGAGGCAGTGACGACCAACTCGGTCCGCCGCACTCCCCAGCGGCTGGCGGCGCGGCCGCGACTTTCCGGAAGACCCGGCGCACGGAGCCACGGGTGATTCCTCATCAGGTCACCGCTCGGCTGCAGCAGCTTGCGCAGCGACGGCGGCGCCTCCGTGAACGGCCGGCGGAGCTGCTCGGGAGCGGCCAGTCTGAGGGCACGTTCCAGACACAGCCCGGTGCGGCCAGTGTCCCCGGTCCGGATCGACTCCGCGGCTTGGAACAGCCAGCCGTCCACCTGGGTTTCGAGCGGGACGGCGCGATCCCTGACCGGGGGTGGCGGAGCGGGCGGACGCTGGCCGGCCTCGGCAGCCGCGTGCTGCAGCACCAGCAGCGATCCGACCTCGTCGCGCCCCGGGGACTGCTCGATCACCGTGATGGCCTTCTGCAGCTGGTTCTGTGCGACGAGCATCTTGGCCTCGTCGACGACCATGGCCTGGTCCAGCCAGCCGCCTTGTGCGCCGTACCGGTTGATCGCCGCCCGCAGCTCGGCCGCGGCCAGGTCGACGTCGCCGCTGGCCCGCAGCAGCCTGGCCCGAATCAGCGCGAGTGCGGCGGCGAGGACCCGCCAGTCGTAGGTGGGAGCGGCCTCCGCGGCGCGCTGCACCAGCTCTTCGGCGCTGGCCAGATTCCCCTGGTCGGTGTGCACCCAGGCCCCGGCGACGATCGCGGACTGAGACAGCTCCGGCCCAGACTCCGCCAGTGCCGTCGCGTGCGCGACGACCTCGCGGGCCCGCCGCAGATGCCCCCAGACCGCCTCCACCAGCGCCACCATGCCGAGGAAGTCAGCCAGGGTCTCGTGGGCACCAGCCTCTTCCGCGATCGCGATCCCCTCGCTGAAGGCTGCCAGCGCCGCCGGAAAGTCTCCGCGCTGCAGCAGCACCCGACCCTTACAGCCGGCGACCAGGAGCCTCGGTTCCGGATGCGCGATGGCTGATTCCCGCGAGGTCGCTCGCAAGTCGGCCTCCGCGGTCAGGACCGCGCTCAGCGCGGCCCCGGCGTTCTCCTGGAGACTCGCGCAGACCGCATGCAGGACGCTGATAGCCGACGCTGCCGCCTGGCTTCGAGCCAACACCTGCTGGTCCACCAGGTGCCGGGCCTTGCCGAGCTCCGACCTGCAGAGGTCGACATCGAACGCGGCCAGCGCCCGGCCGGCTTTGACGATCGCGACCCCGGAATCGTTCAGATCGTCGGGAAGGCCCTCGAACAGGGTTATCAGCTGCCGACGCCGACGCCCGACCAGCAGGCCGGCGACATCGAGATCCTCCACCAGGTACCGTGCCGCGCGCCGCCAGTCACCGGCCGCGACGGCATGGTGGATCGCCTCCAGCGGCTGATCGTTCTGGGCGAACCAGGCGGCGGCGGCGCGATGCAGCGCGGGAACGGCGGCCGGGCGCTCGTACAGCAACTGGGCACGAAGGAACTCGCGGAACAGCGGCTGATAGCCATAACTGTCCACAGTGTCCGGAACAGGCTGGATGAACGAGTTGCCGTGGGCCAGGAACTCCAGCGACCGAAGGCCGCACGCAGGCCCGGCCAGCGCTACGGCGAGCCCCGGGCGGATCTCGTCCACAACGCTGGTCCGGAGCAGGAACTCGCGCAGCTCAGGAGGTTGCGCGTCCAGTACCTCGGTCATCAGGTACGCAGCCACGTTCCCGGCGTCCCCGCGGAACTCCCGGATGACCTGCTTCGCGTCGGACTTGCCGGCCAGATTCATGGCCGCGAACATCAAACCGGCCGGCCAGCCCTCGGTCCGGGCCTGGAGTTCGGCGACTTCGGACGCCGTCAGCTCGAGCTTGTGCCCGCGCATCAGCGCCGCGGCCTCGTCCGTCGTGAAAGCCAGCTCATCGGCCCGGATCTCCGCAATGGTGCCTGCCAACCGGTAGAGGTGCAGAGGAAGCGGCGGGTCGGTCCGCGTCGCCAGGACGACCCGGACGCGTCCGGCGTTGCCGCGGATGAGGTGATGGAGGCTCTGCCCGAACTCCTGCGTCATGGTCACATCGCCGCAGTCCACCACGAGCACCAGTACGTCGTGATCGCGGTGGTCCACACCGTCGCGGACGGACTCCAATAGGGTTGCGGTTTCATCGCTGCCATCCAAGGCGATGCGCCGGACCACGGCCGGCCCTTCATAACGCGCGGCCCACGCATCCAGCACCATCGTCTTGCCAAAGCCCGCGGGCGCACTCACCAGCGTGAGCGGCAGGTGGATCCCGAGGCTCACGCGATCGACAAGGCGCGGTCGCGACACTGTTCCAGGTGGAATCGCCCGGACCCTGGCCGTGGACCGGGCGTGATCTTCGAATGGTGCATCCGGTGAAGTACTGCGCCGGTTGTCCGCCTCCGCGTGCTGATCGGTCGGCATTGCCCCTCCTAGCGACGTGCGGGATCACTGATCGCTGGGGAGGCGGTGCGCGGCGAGCCGCACTCCTCGACGAAATCACGGAAACGCCTGTAAAACCAGCATCACCCGTCCGATTGCCGGACACATCGAGACGAGATCGTCTTAATTTGAGAACTCAAGAAACACGCACAACGCCTAACACGGGCAGCTCACCCCACAGGGGTGATGCCGCGCACCGACCCTTTGCAAGCGTCGAACGCGCACTGTGGAACGGAGTGGGTCGATGGCCGACGCGACGTACGAGATCCACGTGGCCGGCGCCGCACCCGAGCAAGACCTTCGAGACATGGGCGCAGTGACACTGGCTGTCGACCAGGTGAACACCGTTGTCTACAGCATCCCCGATCAATCGGCGCTCTACGGTCTGCTCTCCAGACTGCGGGCCCTGGGCATCGAGGTCGTCGAGGCCCGCCGGATCCTGGACCCCGGGTCATCGTCGGAGCGGATCGACATCGATCCGGACAGGGGAGACGATGAACCCACGTGAGCGCCGCGGCGCGTAGTACCAGGTGGCCGTTCAGGGGAACTGGGGCCGGTGTGGGCGCGTTTGCGCAGCTTGGCTCAGCGTGACCGGCAGCGGCTCTGTGGAACGGTTTGTGGAACGAACCGGCGAATAACAGCGTTGCTGGAGTCGATGAGATTCGAACTCACGTCGGCCTCTGAGGCTCAAGACCCCCTCTGCCGAAGCGGTCCGGCGGCCTTCTAAACCGCGCGTCGCAGGTTCGAGTCCTGCCGGGGGCATCTTGTGATGTCTCAGGACATCGGCATAGCTGTTGAGTCCTCCGTCGGCGCCAGTCACCGCCGGGCATGTCAAACGTCATTCCGCCAGCTTGACGCGCTGGTCTCGCGAACCTTGTCGGTGGCAAGGGTTGGACGCGGTTGCCAGGGGTCGACCGCGCTGGTCGCGCGAGCCTCGGCGTTCTCGTGCCCTTGGGCCGCGGTTACGACGCATGCGCCACGGCGGTGGCGATCACCGCGGCGATCTGCTGTGGGACCTCATCCGGTAGCAGGAAGACCGAGCCAGGAATGGTCACCAGCGTGACGTTGGGTGCGCCCTTGAGCGTGGCGCGCTCGTCGTCGGTGAGGCCACCGTCGCCGCGCTTCTCGGCGTGGACTACCCACGCCGGGTGGCCGGACGCGGCCAGTTCGGCTGCGGGGTCGCGGTCTGCGGCAATGTAGTCGAGGTACTCGCTGCAGACGCGGACCGCATCGCGGGCAGTGTTCATCTTGATGTCCTCGAGGAGTTCCTGCTTGTGGACCTCGGTGGTCTTGGCGGACCTGGCCATGAGCGGCATGAGTCGAAACAGGATCGCCATCGGCCACACGCCGACCTTCTCCGATGCCCGCACGACGCCGCGGAAGAACCGGGCTTCATCCGCGGTGGTCGGGCTGATACCTAGAAGGACGACCGGGCCATCGAAGAGCCCCGACAGCGCCATCTCCAAGGCCACCGTGGCACCGTGGGAAAAACCCACGACCACGTCGCAATGATGCTCCCTCGCGAGTTCGCCAGCGCGACGAGCGAGTGCGGGGATGGACACGTCCTCAGCCAGGGGCGCGCCGGCCATGCCCGGCAGCGTCGTGGCCACCGAACGGACCCCTGACAGAGCCGGCTCGTCCATGACGAGGCGGAACGACCGAGCCGCCATCGCCCCACCCGGCAACAGCAGCACCGATGACGATGCATCCGGTGGCCCAGCGGTCACAGTCTCCCAAGCCTCTCGCACCGCTACCACCTCCTCGCTGACGAGATGAAGCGTATTCCGCGACGAGCTTCTCCGGAATCCTGATGGCATGACGGATCCGTGATTGCTCGGCATCGCGCAGCCCTGGCGTAGTGGCACGTGGATGGCTACGCGTGATCCACGCAGTGCGCACCCGCAAGCACGAGTGCGACGAACGGTGCCGGGCGCACACCTGCAAGCCGCTCGCGGCCTCGACGATCCGCCAGATCCACTTCATCCTGTACGGCGCCCTGCGTCGCGCAGTCCGCTGGAAGAGGGTCACGGCCAACCCAATCGCCGACGCCGAACCACCGGCGGCTCCCAAGGGCAACCCGCGGCCGCCAAGTCCCGACCAAGCCGCTCGCGTCATCAACGAGGCTTTCAAAGACCCCGACTGGGGAGCTCTGATCTGGCTGACGATGATCACAGGCCAACGCCCGGGCGAGTTGTGCGCGATCCGTTGGCTCCACGTCGACCTCGACAACGGCGTACTTCACCTCGAGAAGGCCATCGGCCAACGAAGCTAGAAGAAGTGGGAGAAGGACACCAAGGCGCACCAGGACCGCCGCATCACCCTCGACCCCGACACCGTCGAACTGCTTCGCGAACACGAGGCACGCGCTCTCGCCCGAGCCGAGGCACTCCAGCTCGAGCTCGCCGACGTGCTTTCGTCTTCTCGCTAGCCCCAGACGGATCCAGACACCCACCGCGAGTCCACAACCCAAGTCGGGCCAGAAGGGCGTCGTGGTCAAGGCGTAACCGGTTCCGGCGCAAAGCAGCCAATGACAGCACAATCGGACCGATTGCCTACGCTCGGTGATGCCAGCGTGGAGCGCGCACAGGATAGTCGCAGATTTGCGTGTCGAGGTCTTGCCAACCAGCGCGGAGCGGAGTTGCGTGCCGGGTGTAGCCGTAGCTCGGGGGAACTGCGACCACCCGGACAGTGCTCACCGGCATCCCGGGCGCGCCGCGCAGAAGCGATCCATCTACCCGAGGAGCGTCATGCGCAGGATCAACGTCGCCGCGACGGTCGCCGCGGCATTCGCAGCACTACTCTTGCCGACTCTCGCCCAGGCCGCGCCGATCACACCCGGCGGGTCGACGGAAGTCACCGTCGGCAGCAATGACCAGCTGTTCTCGCAGAACAAGCAGAACGAGCCGGGTCTGGCCGTGAACCCGGTCAACCCCGCGATCCTCGCGGCGGGAGCCAACGACAACATCGACCTGGAGGCGTGTAACGCCGGCGATGACCGCACCTGCCCGTTCACCCCGGGCGTGGGCGTGTCCGGCATCCAGTTCTCAACCGACTCCGGCCGCACCTGGACGCAACCGACGTACACCGGCTTCTCGGCGCGCGTCACACCGTCCTGCCTCGGCGCACCCGACGTCGCGCCCGGCCAACCCCCGGCCGCCGACACCGGCTGCGTGCCCGATCCCAACGGCCCGATCGGCACGCTGCCCAACTACGACACCAACGGCATGGTCTCCAACGGCGACCCGGAGCTGGTCTTCGGTCCGGTTCCCGACGCATCGGGGACCTTCTCCTGGGCCAACGGGCAGCGGCTGTACTACGCGAACATCGCCACCAACTTCCCGGGCAATCCCGGCTTTGCCGGCGATGCAGCCATCGCGGTGTCCCGCACCGATGACCTGGCAGGCGCCATCGCCGGTGACAACGACGCCTGGATGGACCCGGTGGTCGTGACCAAGCAGAACCAGGCTCTCTTCAGCGACAAGGAACAGATCTGGGCCGACAACGCCGAGAGCAGCCCCCACTTCGGCAACGCCTACGTCTGCAACGTCGGATTCCGCGGGAACGGCGGAGCCGAACCGGTGCTGTTCGCTCGTTCAACCGACGGCGGCGACACCTGGACCTCGCGCCAACTGTCCGCGGCGACCAACAACAGCCAGACCGGCGGACGGCAGGGCTGTGCCATCCGAACCGACAGCCAAGGCGTGGTCTACGTGGTGTGGATCGGCACCGACATCCAAACCCGCCAGGGCGTCTTCTTCCAGGCCCGATCCTTCAACGGTGGCCAGACCTTCGAGCGACCCAGGGCCGTGGTCTCGGGGCTTGGCGGAATCGGGCAGTTCGACCCCGCGCAGGGCCGGTTCACCATCGACGGCATCGCGGGCGCCCGGACCAACACCTTCCCGTCGTTCGACATCGCCAACGGTGCACCGACCGGTGCGGACGCCACCGACCAGATCCTGCTCACCTGGTCCGACGACAGTCAGGGAACCAACCTCGAGAAGGCGTTCCTGGCGAGCTCGACCAACGGGGGCGGCACCTACTCGGCAAAGGTGGTAGTCAGCCAGGGCAGCGACCGAGCCAACTTCCCGGCGGTGGCAATCTCGCCCGACGGCACCGACGCATGGCTGGTCTACAACGCCTGGCTCGACCCGTGGCGCGACAACACGACCTCCGCGCGCCGGGTGCTGGGCGTGGTCCGGCACGCCGACATCGCCGGCGCGGCCCACACCGTCGGCGCATTCACGACAGTGTTGCGTGGCGCAGTAGGCGACGGGCGCGCGTCCAGCGCCAACGGCCTGACCTCGGAGTTCCTCGGCGACTACAACTACGCCGTCGCCACCCGGGACTACGGCTCCGGCGTCTGGAACGACATGCGCAACGCTGCCGTCTGCCCCGCCATCAACGTCTACCGCCAGGCGTTCGTCGAGGACGTCCTGGCCGGCACCACTGAACCCATTGTGGGAGACGAGAAGGAGGACCAAAACGCGGCAGCCGAACTGCCGGCCACGCACTCCACGGACCTGCGCCCAGGACCCAACAACGACTGCCCGGCAACCTTCGGCAACTCCGACATCTTCGGCGGAACCTTCAGCGACGACTCCTGAGCCCGTCCGAGCCGCAGCCACAACAAGCCCGACGGCCGCCCACCTAGGCGGCCGTCGGTAGCGGCGCAGCGGTCCATGTGACCTCGGACGGAGTGGCGGACGAGCGCGCAGGAGCTCCCCTCACCATGTCGGACGCGACGCCGGGAGAGGTGCACTCATCCCGGTGGGACGCGTTGTGCAGTGCTTACGACGTGCTCCGCCCGAGCTTCCGACGGGATCGAGAGCTGAAAGAGCCCCAGGTCATGTGGTGCCTGACCTGGGGCTTCTTGGTGCCGCGGAGTGGAGCCGCCTGTCGGAATCGAACCGAGGACGTTCTCATCACGAGAAGGAACGACAGCGTCCGCATCTGCTCTCTACCAGCGCTGGTAGCAACACGGCCGCCCGCAGCGAGCGCGAGAATCCCCATGAGTATCCGCGATTTTGTGCCACGAGTCATGCCTTGCTGCCCGTGCCGGGATTACCCATGGGCAGTGATACGACCGAGCAGGCTACGCCATCGGCAGGGCGACCACGACAACGTTGCTGAGGTAGACCTTGCCGTTCCAGTCCTTACACGTCACGAGAACCAACCGACCGCGAACACTCTGGTCGAACAGCTGCGCCGCCCGCTTCGCCAGCGTGGCCTTCCGGTACGTCGTCACCGTCGCAACTCGATAGCGCAGCTGACGACGTGGCGTCGACACCACGACGACCGACGCAGGGACGATCCGGTCGAGGTTGTCGAAGGCCCCATCCCCACTGTGCACCGTGTGCCCGGTGATGACGGCCGAACCACGTTTGGCGCCAGGCTGCGCCCCACCGGACCACCAGCCGACTGTCGACGGATCGGATGGCGGGGTGAGAGCACCATGCGCCGCCTTGATGGCGACGACTGGAGCATTGACGGCCAGCTGCGCAATGGTCACTCTCGTTGGCCGCCCAGAGCGGATCGTCGGGACACGGCCGGTCGACGAGGCCGTGGCAGCAGTCGAGGGACTCGGGCGACGTGGCTCGCTGACCGAACTGATCGAGCGTCGTGTACCAACTGTTGCCGACGAAGTGGAGTCCGTCGGCGACGACGTCGTACCGACGTGGTTGTCACCGAACTGGAGGTACGCGCCGGCGGCAAGCACGCACGCACCTGCGACCGCGGCCGCCACGCTCCACCGGAGTGGAGCGCGACGGCCGCAACTGCGGGCAGAACTCACGTCAGGCGCTGTGCCTTCCGCGTCGGCGAAGTGCGACGACGGCTCCGCCGGCGAGCATCAGGCCGCCGGCGGCGAGCAGCAGACCACCCGCCAGGCCGAACGGACTGTTGCTACCAGCCACCGAATTGGTCGAGTATCCGTCGAGGCCGGCATTGACCGCGGTCGGCACACCTGGAGTGGGCGACTCCGAGTTCCCCGGTACGACGGTGGCCGGGGTCGACGAGGTCGCGGTCGGCGAGACCGTCGCGCTCTCCGACGGACTCGTCGACGGCGTGGTCGGCGGGGTCGTCTCCGGCGTGGTCGGCGGAGTCGTCGGAGGTGTCGTCTCTGGCGTGGTCGGCGGAGTCGTTGGAGGCTTGGTGGTGGGAGACTCCGACGGGGATGTCGGAGGCGTCGTCGGCGGAGTGTTGCAGCCCTCGACCCAGAAGACCTTGTGCTTGACGTCCGCGCCGATCGAGCCGGGCGCGTTCACGGTGAGCTTCACGTGGAAGCCCTGCTGCGGATGCGGCTGGCCGGTGAACGACAGCGTGTACGTCTCCCTGGCATCCAGGTCCGTACCACCACCCGCCGCATCCTCACCGATGAACGGATGCAGGTTGCCGGACGCGACCTGGAGGCCGCCGTCCGCGGTCGGCGCCTGGTCCTCGAAGGTCACCGTGGCGTTGTACGAGTCGTTCTTGTCGAAGTTGTAGAACTCGACCACGAACGTGCAGCCCTGGTGCGGGTTGTTGTCCGGTGGGCCGCTCTGGATGTCGGCGCCCTCGATCTTGATCGTTCCGTTGTTGCCTGGCGGATTGCCGTGGCCGTTGGCGCCGACCGTCTGGTCGGCGTTGGCCGAGGGCGCTACCAGGAGAGCTGTTGCTCCGAGCATCAATGACAACGCTCCCGCCGCGGCGAAGATGCTCGCGGCACGGGAGCGGATACCCACGTGGGTCATGTCCATCCTCAAACGGTGCAAGGGAGTGGTCCACGAGAAGTATTTCGGTCTCGTCACAGCAGTCAAGGTCGTTCGGTAACGATTGGCCACCCAAGTCGCGGGAATTGTCCACAGGCCTGTGCATAACGGTTGACCGGGCGCTGCGCGGCGGACTCTCGGGTTCGCCGGCGCAAGGCCGGATCGTTGCCGCCATCCCACGGTGCCGGCCCTTCGTCGCGAGGTGGTCAGGCCGAGTGGCGGACGGCCGCGATGGAGTCGCGGTGAGCAGCCAGCCGCCGATGGCCGAGGCGGAACTGTCCACAACCATCATTTTGCATGCCATTACCCGTGTCAGCGTCGATGTGCACGCCGTCGTGCCAACCTGGCCAGAGTCGCGCGTGGTGAGAGGAACCCGCCGGCCGGGGGTGTGTGGCCGGCGGGTCCACCTTCCCAGGATCGCCAGGGTTCACGGGTCGATCACCACCGTGCAGGTGTAGGTTCCGGGCTTCAGGTCGGAGGCCGAGGCCGAGGCCGAGCCGTCACCGTTGGCGCCGGTGGAGCCACTGGCCACCTGCCCGTTCGGACCGGTGCAGACGATCGTGGACGCCGTACCGCCGTCGATCTGGGAATCCACCGAGACCGACAGGTTGGTGAGCGGCGTGTTCCCGAAGGAGACCGTCTCCCCCAGGTACGTTAGCCCCACAGGCCGCCTTGTTGTCGACCACAACGGTCTTGGTCGTCGCCCCGTCCGCGGCGTAGCCGGCCGGCGCCGTCTCGGTCACCGAGTAGCTACCGAACAGCAAATTGTCGAAGCACACTTGCCCGTTCGAGCGGCGCACGCAGATCATCGGTCTTGATGATCTTGACCGAACCACAGTTGGTGATGTTCACATTTGCCGGACGCACGAAGTCTTTCCAGTGCAGAGGTGAACGTGTCGGCCGAGCGGCTCTTCAGGTAGGCCGATCCGAACGAGAAGCAGCTACCTGGGGGGAACAGCGCGGACAACCGCAGCTGTGCCTCGCCGAACGTCCGCGGGTCCTGGGCGCCCAGGCCATCACTGTCGCCCGCGGGATCGTCGAGGTGTTGATCGAACCGGCCGCGTCGGCACCGAGTGGCGTCTTGGGACCCCAGCACGGCACGTTGTTGGCCGCCTCGCAGTTCGCCTTGGTCCCGGTGGTCACCCACTTGGAGACCGAGATGGTCGGGTTGACGCCGTCGTTGGACAGGTCGTACTGGATCAGCAGGTCGCCGGCGGTCCGCAAGGGCATCACACCCGGCGAGGCTGAACAATCGATCTGTGGAGATCATGACTCGCGTGGCTGTGGCGCAGCCGCCGCTATCTCCCGGCCGGCCGAGCCCGCGGCCGTTGCTTGTCAACGTGCGACTCAAGGAGGTAGGCCGGTCCCATGTATGCGGTCCGCGCGGGTGCCTGCTTCGATGGTGAGCGATTCGTGGCGGGAGGCGCCACCGTGCTGGTCCAGGGAGGCCGCATCGTTGGGGTCGAGCCCGCGGCGTACGACCTCCCCACCGACTGCGCGCTCCACGACCACGGCGACGCGACCGTCCTACCCGGTCTGATCGACACTCACGTGCACCTGGTGGCCGACAGCGGGCCGATGGCGCTGGACCGGGTGGGCGGTTACAGCGACGAGGAGATCGAGTCCGTCGTGACCGAGGCGCTGCGCCGGCACCTGGTCGCCGGGGTGACCATGGTGCGCGACCTGGGCGACCGGAACTTCAACGTCGTCGACCGGCGCGACGCACAGCGCGCCCGCGACGACGCGTTGCCGTGGATCGTGGCCTCGGGCCCGCCGATCACGACACCCCGCGGGCACTGCTGGTACCTGGGCGGGGAAGCCGCCGGGGCCGACGACCTGCACGCCGCGATCCGGCAGCGGGTCGAACGACGGGTCGACGTGGTCAAGGTGATGGCCAGCGGGGGCATCAACACACCCGACACCGACATCTATGCACCCCAGTTCGCCCTCGGTGACCTACGACTGCTCGTGGACGCGGCCCACGGCGCCGGGCTGGCGGTGACCGCCCACGCGCACGCGGCCCTGGCGGTCGACCAGGCAGTCACGGTCGGCACCGACGGGCTCGAACACGCCGGCTTTCTCACACGGTCCGGCGACTCCGTGGCGCCGGGACTGGCCGCGCTCCGCGACATCACTGCCTCCGACGCACAGCTCCGGGCGCTCGCCGAGAGCGGGATGGCCGTGTGCCCCACCATCGGAGGGTTCACCGTCGAGGCGCTACGCCGCGCGCCGGAGGCGCTGCAGCAGCGGCTGCGCGAGGCCGGCGTAGGCCCCGAGGAGCTGGTCGAGAAACGCCAGAATCTGGTCCGGCGGATGCACGAGGCAGGGGTCCGGCTGGTCGGCGGCGCCGACGCCGGGATCGGGCCGAACAAGGCCCACGGCCTGTACGCCGAGTCGGTCGTCGAACTCGCCGCGGTGACGGGTGTCGTCGACTCACTGGCAGCGTCGACCAGCATCGCGGCACAGGTCTGCGGGCTGGGCGAGCGCAAGGGACGACTAGCACCTGGCTACGACGCGGACCTGATCGTGGTCGCCGGTGACCTGGCCCGGGACGTGACCGCGCTGCGGGAGGTGCGCCAGGTCGTGCTGCGCGGCCAACCGATCGAGTCATCGGCGTAGCAGGCATGCGCCCGTTTCGGTGCAGCGAGCACGGGTGCTGATCGTGGGCGACAACACCCGGTGGCGGCGTCGCCACAACCAGTCGCGACGCCTCGGGCCACCTTTTGCTACCGGCGCGCTGGCTCGCGCGGCGTGGATCGGATGGACCTCGACCTGGTCGCCGTGGAGCTAAACGGCCGGCCGACTTCGCCTCAGCCCGGAACCCGCCAGCGAATCGGCCAAGGACGATGGCGTCGTCCGCGGCAGTGCAGCGATCAAGGTCCTGCGCAGGCCCATGCCGGCGGCGCGGCCACCTGCTCGCCCGCGTAGTGCCTGAAGCTACGCGGGCCTTGACAGCGCCCGCCGCGGTCGTAGCGTCGACTACATCCGCCAACAGCTCGAATGAGGAGGGGCGTCATGCGACGAGCGGCACGAATCGCGGCGGTTTTGGTGGTTGGAGGGGCGCTGGTCGGGGCGGCGCCGGCGGTGGCGAGCAGCCCGGCACAGCATGCGAGCGAGGACGTCACCGGCGATCAGATCGTCTGTGAATCGACGACGTACACGATCACATCGGGCACGCTCAAGATCACGATCCACGAGGGCACGAGCGCTTCGGGCAACGAGAACGTCACCGGAACGCTCACACCGCAAGCCGTTGTCGCCACCGACGAGGCAGGCAACGTCTACAGCCTCCGCGGCGCGTTCTGGTTCGGCGGGGCAGTCAACGCGCAGCAAGGGACGATGGTGTTTACCGACACCGGCAAACTGCAGGTGGTGAGCCAGGGCTCCGGGACCGTCGACAGCGTGAACGTCACGTCCCACGTCACGCTCGTCAACGGCACCGTCAAGGAGTTCGAGGCCGACTTCGGCACCTGCGAGGAACCCGAGGACTAGTAGTAGTCCCGGGTGAACACCGTCATCGTGGGGCTCACGGCCACACCACAGTCACTATCAGCTTCACCCGCTGGTCAGGGTCCCGACATGTGCCACGCCATACCGACCAGAACGCGACCGGCTCGGTATGGCGGGCGTGCCGGAGCTGATCGTTGCCTACAGCACCCGGTGGCCGCGTCGCCACAGCCAGTAACGGGCTCGCGCGCCTGCGCGCATCGGGGGTGTGGATGTCGACTAGTGCCTCGTCAGGCAACGGCGGGTAGGTAATCGGGTCGGCGCTTCTTGGAGTCGCCTACCCGGTTAGAACCCCAACGTTTCTGGGAGAGGCACTAGCACGCGACTGTCCGGGGCCACTGGAATACGGTCCGCCATCATCGCGTCCGGGAACATCGCTGTCAATAACAATGAGAATCGGACCGGCCACGAAGCGCGCGACCGATACAAGCGTTCAATCTATACGACCACGCAATAGGCGCTATGCCCTTGCCCGCCCATAGTCGCAGGCGTAAATTCACGGGCGAACTCCCGGGCAACGCTGAACAGGCGCAACTGGTCCGGGGTGCCCTGGGGGCAAGGCGGCCTGGGGACGTCATCTGGTCGCGCCCAGGCGTAGCACCGCTGGGGAGAACTCCCCAGCCGACTACGCCGACTCCTGAATGCCTTGGGAGAGTCATGGTTCCGTCAGCGTGCTCTCGGGCTCGCGGACCACCCATCGCGCGCTTAGCCGCATCATGTCTTGCGGCAGGAATCAGCACACGAAATCCCCGACATGGTGATTTCAGCAAAACTGCATTTCCGGCGCAACCCAGGGGGTAATCATGCGCCGTATTGTCCTGCTTCTCATTACGCTGTTGTTTGTGTCGGCGCTGTCCGCTCCGACCGCGCTGGCCGCAAGCCCGCACTTCAAGAAGAACGGCGAGCCCGCCTGTACCATCTCGGGCACAGCTGCGAGTCAAACCGTCACCTGCAATGCCACCCTCGCCGGCCTCGGCAACGAGGACGTAAAGGTCACCCAGACGGTTAGCGGAACCGCGGTCTACCAGTGCCAGAACGGTGGCGGCAACACCGCGCCTGGCCAGAACAAGGTGCTGGTAGGACCGGTGACCACACCGGTCATCTTCCCAGCCTCGGCGATCAAGAACGGCAACCTGACAGTCTCGGTCTCGACCACCTTGACCGCACCCGCGACAGTCACAGGGGCAGAGGCCGGTTGTCCGAACCCGAACTGGACCGGCGTCAACCCGGTCCTGACGGTCACGTCCATCCAGTTCGTCATCGAGCAACCACCGGGGACAGTGATCTTCAACTGCTCCGCCACCGACCCGTTCAGCGGGACGATCCTGCTCACCTGCTAGCCGCATCGTCCTCTGCGACTCGCCCCAACAGACAAGGGGGCGCGCCACTCGGCGCGTCCCCTTACTTGTGGACAGTGCGGCAGATACGCAACCCGACCTTTGACCCGTAACTGTCAACGAAGACGGAGGAGGAGGATGAGGGATCTGGGAGATCCACTTGCTGTCGTATCCTCCTCGCCATGCCCACCCGCCAGCACCCGGCGCGACCGACGCGCTGTCGGCGGCCTCGCCGGCGTCGCGGAGCGCCCGGGAGAGCTCGTTGTGGGCGGCGGTGAACTGCTCGGGCGGCGGTCCGTACAGCTCCAGCGGCGCGTTCGGATCCACCACACCGCAGTGACGGTTCGCAGTTGCCACCGGCAACCTGTAGCAAGGCGCCCGGTCGTCCTAACGTCGCGTGCTGGACTGGCCACGACGCGAAGGCGACGGAGCCGTTGCAACAAGGTGTAATCGGCTGGATTCAACGCGAGGTGGCTGATTACTCTGCGAAGGTTGAACAGTGCCCAGAGCAACGAAACATCGATGGTCAGGCTGCACACCCGCAGCGCCCCAGCGGCCGGGGACCGCTAGGTGGAGCCGCCTGTCGGAACCGAACCGACGACCTTCTCATTACGCGGAGGTCGTACACCGCCTCATACGGCCTCTACCAGCCCCAATACCAACGCGGGTGGCCGCACCACGCCCCATGATCCGCACCGATTGCCTCCATCTCGCACCACGAACGGCACCACGGGCGTGCCGGCAGCAAGTCAGCCCGGCGCCGGCGGCCGCTTCCATCCCTCGAGCCGGTACCTGTCGGTGGTTGGCGCTGGATGGCGTCGCGGGTCATGAACAACACGTCCCACAGCCGCCCGGCCGCGCTCTGTCCGGTGTCGTCACCCTTAGCGGCATCAGTCGCGTCGCTCCAGGCGACGCAGTCAGACCACGTCTCCTGGGTCAGGGCGACCGGGACGGTGAACCCGGCCTCCCGGGCGGTCTCGGTGACATCGATGAGGATGCCGTCGGCGATCGCGTCGGCCCGGCTGTAGACGTGGATCACCTCTGCCGCACCGAACAGGTCCGCTAGGTCGCGGCCGTCGCTGTTTTTCGTTGTGCTGGCTGGGCTGTTGATGCCGGTTCATGGTGGGTGCTCCGGATCTGCCATGCGCTGTGGGGTGTCGCGCTCTTGGTGGTGCCCGGCATGCACATCGGCCACTATCGGCCGGGCTGCCCGAACCACTGCAGTCCTGTTGGGACTCCCCCGTGGCGGCGTCGCCGGGTACAAGTGACGCGCCGCCGACGGTCCCAGGGCGCACGTCCCGGCCGTGCGATCCGCGCCGCGGGTCACACTCGGTTCGTTGCCCACGGCAAGCTCGCAGGCCCGCATCTGGTGGCAGCCGTCGCGCCCGTCCCCGGGGCGGATCGGGTCATCAACTCAAGTCCACGCATCCGCTACCCGGATACGCACTGTTCCGCGTCGCAGTGCAGCACCTGGTAGATGTTGACGAGGCAGGGCGGGCGCCGGTGCAACGTGGCCCAGAGGCCGCGTCACTGCACGCAGCGCGGATGTGCCGCAAAGTCAACCTCTGTTAGGCAATTGTGATACGAGACTCACGGGCGTAGGTTTTGAGTACGGGTTCAGGTGCCGTGAATCCAACGCCGCGCCGCGGCGTCCCGGGGGATGGTCTGTGGGGGAGGTATGCGCCGATCCGCGGCGCCACGAAGGAACCGCGCCGGGCCGGTCCAGGCCCGGTGAGCTGGATCTCCTGAGGGGGAGACATGTGCCGATCGCGTGGCTTCGGCGTGCGCGCTGCAGGCAGTCCACTGCGGCGAAAGCAGACGGGCATTGGACTGTGCCGTGCTGATATCCAGCGGACTCGCTGCCGCTCCCGCGCGGCGTGCGTAGGTCGATTCAGTCAGCGCCGCTAGTTGCTTGATGTGTATGGGTGACTCGTTCTGTCGTGGGGGATGCAGTGGGGGATTTCGAACATTTCGGCGAACGGCGGAGTAACCGCTTGCCCGCAGTCCTGCGCGCCGGACCGGGACCGCCAAGATCGCCGCCGACGCGGCTGCGGCATAGCCGGCTCGACCGGTTGAGTCTGGCTGTGCACAGGCCGACACGTGTGACAAGACGGTTCGCGAAGCGGCTGCCTCGACTCGGGGAATCGACGAATCGAAGGGAAGCATCAGCATGATTCGACAACGTAAGAGCGGTAAGCACGCTCATGGTCGGGGGCTACGGCACAGGCGCGGAATCATCGGTCTGGCGGTCGTGTCCCTGGCAACACTCGGTCTGGTAGCGACCTCGTCGCCGGCGTTTGCGGGTCCCGTCTCCGATGCGGCGCAATTCGAGGGCGACGACGGCAACCTGGCGCCGCAGGCCCCGATCAACTTCGACTGGAACAGCTTCGCTCCGACTACCTGGACGGGCACTGCGCCGGACCGAACGGCCGCCAAGACCGTTTCGGGTTGGGCGTTCACCGGTCTGGAGGACGCAGCAGCCACAACCAGTGACGACGCGTTCGCCGGCGGGACGAAGCAGGACAACAACTGCGCGACAGTGAATACCGGGAAGGCGCCGAACAAGGACGACCTGGAACGGGTCTACGTGACCAGCAAGACCGTGAACGGTGACGTGTTCCTGGGCTTGAGTTGGACGCGCATCCCGCAGAACACCACGTCGCCGTCTGCTCACATCGGCTTCGAGTTCAACCAGGGCACCACCCCGTGTCCGTCCGGCTCGAACGGCCTGGTGCAACGTACCGCCGGTGACATGCTGATCGTGTACGACTTCGAGGGCGGCGCCGGCGATGCCCCGGTGCTCACGCTGCGGCGTTGGGTGACCTCCGGATCCTGTGAGGTCACCACCAACAGCCCGCCATGCTGGGGAACGGCGACCAACCTGACCGCAGGCGGCTTCGCCGAGGGCAGGGTGAACACGACAGCCTCGGTCTTGGACACCAACACGCCGCCGACACCACCGGCAACGACGTCGGTGTCGTCGACGTCTGGGGTCAATGAGTTCGGTGAGGCGATCATCAACCTGACCGACGCCGGTGTGTTCCAGCCGGGTGTCTGCACGGCCTTCGGCAAGACTTACGCCGTGAGCCGGTCGTCCGGCAACTCCGCGCAGGCGCAGATGAAGGACCTGGTCGGTCCAGGCAACGTCAACATCGCCAACTGTGGCCAGGTCATCATCCGCAAGGTGACCGACCCGAGCCCGGACCCGACGGACACCACCTTCAACTACACGACCACCGGTGATCTGAACCCGGCCTCCTTCGGTCTGAAGAACGGCGAGTTCCGTGATTACGGCCCTGCGGTCCAGGCGGGAAGCTACAGCGTCACCGAGACCGACCCGGCCCCGACGTTCGCGTTTACCAACCTCGACTGCTCGGCCTCTGAGACATCGGACGGTACGACGATCACCACGAACCAGACCACCCGAACGGTCAGCTTCAACCTCGCGGCGAACGACATCGTCGACTGCACGTACACCAACACGTTGCAGGTAGGTGCCTTGGCGATCGTCAAGAACAGCACCAAGGGCGGACTAGTGTCCACTGCGGGTGCCGTCTTCTCGTATGACGGCTCTAGCGTCACGGACAACGGTGCAGGGGACGAGGATCCCACCATCGGCGAGGTATGTGTCTCCGGGCTTCTCCCGGGTGACTACGACGTCACCGAGACGTCGGCGCCGCCCGGCTACGGCCTCCCCACGGACCCGGGCCCCGAGACGGTCACCGTGGTCACAGGGACCAACTGCGGCGCCAACCCGCCAACCGGGTCCGCTGTGGTGACGTTCACCGATCCGCCGCTGTCCGACATCCAGGTGAACTTCCGCGACGGTGGCTCCGGAGAGACATCGGCCACGATCACCTGTGACAACACGACGGGTACCGGCAGCGACACTCCCGCGACGGGTTGGGACACCTCCCGGACCGTCACCGGAGTAGAGGCACCCACGACCGTCCACTGCACGATCGTGATCGACCCGTGATCGGCCGTTGATCGGCGGTTAGGTCATTCGGCCGCAACCAACGAAACAGCAACAGCACAGAGCCCAAGGCCCACGCCTTGGGCTCTGTGTATGAACCCACGGAGAACCGTGCGTCGACTGTCTGCTGGTCGGCACGTACGCCGTCACCGAGACAGTGCCGGCGAACAACGCGGCCGATGGCGACACCACGAAGAACGTGACGGTGAACAACAAGGCCGACTGCGACGACTCGCCGTACGTCGGTCAGACGGTTGCCCTCGGCAGCACGCCGCAGGCCGCGGTCCCCTGCCTTGGTATAGCCGTGCAAAGGAATCAGATCCGGCCCCTGTCGGGCACCGGCATTCATCTGCCGAGCTGACCGGCCCGCCGCCCTCCGTTGCGACGGTTTGGTCGCGCCGGTGCCGCCTGCGGTGTCCGGCGGCCGAACTGGTCGTCGCGGGGCAACCCCGAAACATCTGCGCCGACGCAGTCGGCACGAACCACCCCGAATATTGTGTCGTCGGCTGGCCTGGTGCCGGTGGTGGCGTTTGGCCCGCTCGGCCGTCCTTCAGGGGCCGGCGGAGGAGCACCTGAGCGTGCCGCCCGGCAGGGGCGCCAACGGCGGGTTGAAGGTGGCATCGCTGGTCGCCGGCATGGTCCCGCAGCCCGGCCGACACCGTCACCAGTCCTGGCGAGTGCAGCAGAGAAGCCGGCGATCGCCTTCGTAGGGGCACGCGGGTTGCGCCTGATCCGCTCGCGCTCGCTGAGCTGTCCGTGTCGGCTCGGCAGGCGATTGAAGAGCACGGTTGCGGGTCGCTGGTCGGCTTCGGAGACGAAGACGGTGCAGACGCGGAGCGTGGTGGTGCCGCCGCCTCAGCGGCCGCGACGGCCGGCGACGGTTCGGATGTCGACTCCCGCGGCGATGACCGGAACACCGGGGCTGTGTGGAGCCCGGGACTTGCAGGGTCGCCATGGGGGTCAGGTCTGCCGACGTCCGAATCGGTTCGCCACCGTTCGTCGCTGCTCACGGTGCCGCAGCGACGTACGTTGCGAGCACCGCTTGGTCGCCAGCTACCCGCACGATCATCTCGAAATCGTGCTCGGGTGGAGGTCAGGCGTCGGAATCGAACCGACGACCTTCTCATTACGAGTCCGTTGCCCTGAGCCCCAACCACGCGACGACCCCGACCTTGAGCAGTGCGTGCTCAGTGACCGGGGGTCGTTGACGGCTGTTCAAGACCTTTCCGGGGCACCTCGAGGGCACCACCCGCCTCAGTCCCAGCCCTAGCCGACTAGGACTTCGCTGGCGCTGCTTCGCCTTCGTTCGCCTGAGCTGGCTGGATCATGTCCTCGCGCTTTGTTAGCCACGGCGGCTGCCAGTCGTACTGCGCACACAACTGCTCAAACGGCAGACTGGCGATGTCGCCGAGTTCGCTGGTCTTGATCACGGCGGCTGCGGTCTCGGCGATCCTGAAAGCCCGGCGACGGCCCTGGTGGCCGACTGGCTGCAGCGCCATGGATGGTGACCTGGCAAGGCGACGCACGATTGTCCTCGTCGCCCCGCCCGGCGACCTCGGTCCACCGCCACTCAGCTACAGGGTCTGGCTCGACTCGCTGCCGACTACCGCCGAGTGGGCCTCCGGCCTGTAATACGGAGTTCCTGGTGCGGGGCCTGAGGGAAATCGGCCAACAGGTTCAACTCGGGGCGAGATTCAACCAGTAGGGTCACGCGTAACAGCGCTGACCAGCCTGAGTCCGCCTCGACCCGTGGAGACTCCAGATGGACGTGAAACACCGGATGATGGTGTTCGACGCCGCGGACATTGGCGCCGAGAGCGCCTTCTGGGCTGGGCTGCCGGCTTTGAAAGCTGCCAACGATCGTACGGCCGCGCGAGGAGTTCAGACCTACGCCTACCCTGCAGGCCACCCCTTCTGCATCTGCTGGCTGCCCGCTGACTGACACTGGGAGCCCTCCGATGCCCGTCCACCGTGAGGACACCACGGGACACCTGTCCCACGTGGACGTTCACGTGGTCACCCCCGACCGCTGGAACGACCTAGTCCAACTGTTCGAACGCAAGGGCCCACGCGGCGGCGTGCCGATTCCGGGCCACTGTTGGTGCATGCTCTGGCGAGACGAGCAGGGGCCGACCAACCGCCGCAAGGCGGCGCTGAAGGCCACCGTCGATCAAGGCCGATACCCAGGGCTGGTCGCCTACCTGGACGGCCGTCCGGCTGGCTGGGTCGCCGTCGCGCCGCGTGAGGACCACAGCAGGCTTGAACGGTCTCGGCAGTACGGGCCCATGCCTGGGGACCATGATGTCTTCGCCGTCACCTGTTTCTACGTCGATCGCGAAGTCCGGGGAACCGGGGTAGCCAGCGCGTTGCTGGACGCAGCGATCGACCATGCGCGAGATTCGGGCGCCGTCGCTCTTGACGCGTTCCCGAAGACGAACCTCGCACCGCACGCCCAAGCCAGCCGCAGGGCCGAGGAGAACCTGCGCGGTGTCAATTGCACACGTAACGCAGGTTGTTGGGCCGTTGGGAAAGACCTCATGGCCGCCGAACTGAAGCGATGACGGGCGTTGGCGATCCGCGCCTAGTACGACAGCCGTAGATCGTTATGGACCGATACCTGCCGCTAGGAGGTCTGGCGGCGCCGTACCTGGGCGTCCAGTAGCTCGCGCAGACGGGTCTCGTCGGCCGCGCTGGCCAGTCCACGCTTGGGCAGGATCAGGAAAGGCCCGTCGGATGCACGCCCTACCCCCAGCCTGAGGATGAATGCGCGGCTGCTCTCCTCGACGTCGCGGATCCGGGACCATCCCCACCAGCACTCGAAGTCCTGCTGCCGGCGGGACAGACCCCCCTTGTCGGCCACATACTCGACTGGATCCTGCACGAGCGGGTCGTTGTTCCACCGCAGTTGCCGGGCTCGCCCTGACAGCAGGCCAAGCAACAGGAGCAGCACACCTCCCACGACGGCGAGGACGGTCATCTCCAGAACCAGGCCGACGGCGAGGAGAATCCCGGCAACAATCATCGGCTTGGCCATCTGCCGCCGATAGGCCGGCCGGCGCGCCAGTTCCCGCAGGTCCTCCTTCTCCGGCGTCCACCGCAACATGATCGCGTCTGCGTGCGTCTCGATCACCATGGCCGCAGAGCGTACCGTCGTCGGACACGAACCCGTGAGCCGCCGAGGTCGGTCCGGGCCCCAGCCGCCAGGCGTGGGCGACGGCAAGCTCAGCTCCGGCGACCACACCACGCGCCGCGAGCAGGTCCACGTTGATCCGCTGCGGGGTCGTGGTGACAACCCGATGCACCATCTGCCGGGACATTTCGACACCCCGTTGACGCAATGGCTCCACCAGATCGGTCGTGGCGAAGATGCCGTTCTCGGCCATGACCTGGCGCAAGTTCCACCGGATCACCGTCCTCGCGCCGACGCTGCTGCTCTTGCTGTTGCTCTTGCTCGTGGTCATCGTTGCCCCAGGCCCCCATCCTCGTTGTAGTCCTCGCCGTCGCGCGTGCTGCTGTCCGCGTTCTCGTGCGTGTTGGTGGACTCGAGCGAAGGAAGCTAAAGAGCACAGGCAGTGATGAGGTACGGCAACGTGTGTCATCGTCGCTGATCCGGTCGGATCGGTCCAGTGCGATCCCAACCTTGATGGCGTCGAAGGGTTCATGTGTCATGAGATAGACGACCGCTGGCGGGGTCCAGCGACACCACATGTCCGGCCCAGATCCATTGCATCGCTTACGCTGGGTACACGACAGCGCACGTTTGTGGCATCTCTGGCGCATCCTTGAAGAACGCCGCACGGTCGCGGAACCTTGCCGGGCAACCGCTGGGGAGATGGAGAAACGACGGTGGCAGGCAAGCGAAGCCGTTTGGCCGAGTGGCGACGCGCTGCTGGGTACAGCCAGGAGCGCTTGGCCGAGCATCTCGGCGTGGACCGGTCGACCGTGGCGCGTACTTCACCGCAGCACGCCCAAACCCCCGGCACTAGCCACGCCGGGTCGGCTGACGCTGAGGAAGGGGACGGGGACGGCATTCTGTACCGCGCTCATCGGGTCGGGCCGTTGGCGACAGGACCGGTGTGTCTGATCATTGGCTGGGCGGGGCGGGGCACAGGCGTTGCCCGCCCGACCGATCTGGTCGCGAATCCACGCAGAGGAACAGGTACAGGGCGGCCTTCGCCTGAGCTATTCCGGCGTACGCTGAGATAACGGCTGCCCCGGACCCGGTGGCGAGGACGCGGACCAACGGAGTCCAGGGATGTCCATCAGCCTGCGAAGTACCAATGCCGCCCCGGCCACCAGCGGTTACAGGGAGCTGGCCCGGGAGATCCGCCGCCTTGGCCTGCAGCAGCGACGGCCGGGCTTCTACGCCGTCCTGCTGCTCGCCAATCTGATCGCCCTCGCCGGCGTCGTCCCCGCGATGGCGCTGCTGCGCGATTCCTGGTGGCTGATGCTGCTCGCGGTCGCGCCGGCGATCATGTCGGCGCAGATCGGCTTCTTCGGCCACGACGCCGGCCACCACCGGATAGCCCGCAAGCGTGTGCCGACCATGCTGCTTGGCCTGTTGAACGCCAACCTGTTGAACGGGCTCAGTTACGGCTGGTTGATCGACAAGCACAATGCCCACAACGCCCATCCGAACGACCTCGAGGCCGATCCGGACGTCCTGCCCGGCATCCTGGTATTCGACGCGGTCCAGGCCGTCGCGAGGAAGGGCGCGGCCGCCTTGCTGCTCTTTCCTCTCCTGTTGCTTGAGGCACTCAACCTGCATGTCTCCAGCGTCCGCGCCCTGCTGAGGCCGGGCATCCGGGCCAGAGCCACGGAGCTCGCGCTGCTCGGCGTCCATTTCGGCGGCTATGCGGTCTTGCTGGTCACCACGATGACCTGGCTGCAGGCGAGCGTGTTTCTCGTCATCCACCAGGGGCTGCTCGGTGTCTATCTCGGTTGCTCGTTCGCCCCCAACCACAAGGGGATCCCGATCGGGACCGCCGAGCAGGCCGCCGACCCGTTGCTGCGGCAGGTGCTCACCTCCCGCAGCGTCCGGGGCGGGCCGTTCGTCGACTTCGTGCTAGGCGGCCTCAACTACGTGGAGGCCTCGGCGTTCGCGTCGTACGGCGTGGTGATCCGCCACCTGCGTGATGTCGGGCCGAGTTGCGCCGAGCGCGGACGATCGCCGCCGGATAAAGGAAGGCCGGGTTCGCGACGCCCGGTTCTTGGGCCGCCCATGTGGGGCTCGCTAAGCCCCACCTGTGCTTAGGTGTCGTCCGGAATCTAGGAGTGGACCATGACTTCAACTGCAGGTTCCAATGATTCGCCTCCGGGCGAGTTCCAACCCGTCGGCGGCAAGCTCGAACGCGGACTCATCTGGGTCTTCATCGTCGTGCCGACGCTCGCGCTGCTGCCAGGGATCTTCTTCGCGTGGGGCGGATGGATCAACTGGCGCGACATCGTGCTACTGGTCGTGTTCTACGTGCTCACCGCGACCGGCATCGGCGCGGGCTACCACCGCGGCTTCACCCACGGATCCTTCAAGACCAAGCGCGGCCTCAAGGTCGCACTCGCCATCGCCGGGAGTCTAGCTCTCGAAGGTCCGGTCATCCGCTGGGTCGCCGACCACCGCAAACACCACAAGTTCTCCGACCGAGACGGAGATCCACACTCACCCTGGCGCTACGGCACCACCGCGTGGGCGGTGACCAAAGGGTTCATCTTCGCCCATGTCGGATGGGTGCTGTGGGGTGAAGATCGCGCAAACCCGAAGCACTACGCCCCAGACCTCCTGAACGACCGCGACATGGTATCCATCTCGCGGCATTTCCGTGGACTGGCGGCAATCTCCTTGCTAGCACCAGCGCTGATCGGTGGACTGTGGGACAGGTCATGGCACGGCGCCGCTACCGGATTCTTCTGGGGCACCCTGGTCCGCATCGCCCTGATGCACCACGTCACGTTCTCGATCAACTCGATCTGTCACGTCACCGGCGACAAACCCTTCGCATCCCGCGACCGGTCAGGCAACGTCTGGTGGCTGGCCATCCTGAGTCAAGGCGAGTCATGGCACAACCTCCACCACGCCGACCCCACCTGCGCACGCCACGGCGTACTCAAAGGACAGGTCGACATCAACGCCTGGCTCATCAAGCAATTCGAACGGTTCGGCTGGGCGTACGACGTCAAATGGCCAGACCAGGAACGCCTCCAAAGAAAGCGCGCGGCCGCCGCTTGACCTGGTGAGCTCCACCCATCCGCGATACGGACGCCGGGCCCCACAGGCTGAGGTACACGAGCCGACCCTCAACCAGTGCAGGGAAAGGAAGCCGTCGTACTTCGGCTCGTACTGAGACCCGTGCCATAACCCTGAATGCGGAGCCGCGTCGCGCCAGGCCAGCCGTGCCTGTCCCGAAGGTGACGACCGCGGGATCACGGCGCACGCTGAAAGCGCCCTATGCAGTGCCCGAACGAGGGGACTCGCCATGCACAGACGACACTCCAGTCACCTCCACCGGCGGCCAGCCACCACCACGCCGACGCAGCCCAACTCCGTTCCGCCGCCACACAAGGCTTCGACCGAGACCCGCATCAACCGGATGCTGATCATCGCCCGCTACCGGGCATGGAGCCAAGCCCGGCATTAGCGACTGACAGCCACCGCAACCCTTATGGAGCGCCGCTCGAAGCATGCGTGCTGCAACGCAGCGTTGATAGCGGTGGGCGACCATCGAGCGCTGAAAGGGGTCCGGCGATGACTTGGCGGTTGGTGCCCGATGACGCGGCATTCGCGCTGATGTTCCGGCGCGCCGAGAACTTGCTGCAAGGGCTGTCGCGAGTCGAGCAGAGCGCGGCGGGCGGAAGCGGGCCCGGAGTTGTTGCCGACGGCACTGACAGGCGGCGAGGCGCTGGGCGCGTTGCAACGGGCAGGAGAGGTACTGCGAGATGCGCTGGACGCGTTGAGCGTGCCGCCGACCGACCCAGGCCAAAGCACCCGGCTGCGAGTGTTCGCGGAGGAGCGGGAGCGGATACCCCTGCGGGTCAGTGCGAGCACAATCGTGGCTACTGCCTCCCGAAGTCGATGCGTTTCGGCTCATCCGCCGTTGGGTGGCGGGTCGCCGGCTGAGTCGCCTCCCGTCGGTTTGGTCGCATCTGTCGATGACGCTGCTGGTGGTGGCGTGTCGGTGATCTCGATGCGGCGGCCCTTGGCGGCTTGGGCCTTGGGTGCGTGGACGGTGAGGACGCCGTTGGTCAATGTGGCCTGGATCGTGTCGCCGTCGACGGCGCCGGGCAGGGTGATGGTGTGGTCGAATGGGCCGGTGCGGCGGGCCTGCTGGTGCAGGATGCCGGTCCGTTCTCGGTCTTTGACCTCGCCGTGCAGCGTGAGTTGGCGGTCGTTCCACCTGAGGGTGAGGGTGTCGCGTGGCACGCCGGGCAGGTCGATCTCGACCAGGTAGGCGTCGTCGGTCTCCTCGATGTCGACCGGGGAACGCCACGAGCGCAGGTCGACGTCCTCGGCCAGGTTGCGCATCATCTGGTTCATCCGCCGGTAGATGTCTTCGAGGTGGGCGAACGGTTCGCTCGGCAGCCAGCGCATCGGTGGACCCGGCCGGTCCTGTCCACCGGTCTCGTCCTGGTTCTGCTGGGAGGGCTGGTCGGGTTGGTCGGCCCGGTTGCTGTGGCCTCGGATTGGGTGGAGCGGTCGCGCCATGGTGGTGTCACCTCTTCGGCTGGTCTTCGGAGCCGTCGGTTCCGGACGCGAGGTCTGCCCGGGTCGGCGGTTTGGCCTGCGGCTGGCCGCGAAGGTCATGATGTTGTGGTCAGTGTTGTGGTCTGCGGACCCGTGCGGCGGCGATCCAGACCAGGCGCCCGCAGCAGGCGATCAGGACTTGTGCGCCGCGCCGGGCCGCCGCCGCGGACGACATGGCGTCGTTCTTGCGGGGAGCCGGTGTGGCTGGCACCTCAGGAGTGGAGTGTCGTCGTTCCGGACACCGCTATCCTACGCCGGTTCAGAGAATATGGATTCTCTAATACGATCGCTGTTGTGAGTTCAGAGAACACCACCCCGCCATCGGTTGAACCACCCGCAACCGGTTCAGAGAGCAAGGCGCCCGGGCGGCGGGGTCGCAGACCAACGTCGCTGCCGACGACGCTGGTGGCGGTGCTCGACCAGTACGCCGGCGAGCTCGCCCGGGCGGACCTGACAGCGCAGGCCCGGCGCACCTACCTGTCCAGGGTGCGGATGTACCTATCCTGGCTGGCCGATGCCGCCGTCGACGGCGACCCGCTCACCGACCCGGCTGCGGCCACCTGGGCCGCCCGCGACTACAAGACCTACCTCTACGGCACGCTGAAGCGGGCGCCGGCAACCGTGAACGGCGCGCTCGCGGCCGTATCGGATCTGGCGATCCGCCGCGGCCTCGGCAGGCTCGACGGCGACCAGGTCGCCCGCATCGACCTCCCCGCCCGGCGGGCCCCCAGGGCGCTGGTCGGTCACGACGACCTGCGCTGGCAGCGAGCCGCCCAGTCCGCGCCGCCGCGGGAACGCGCGGTGGCGGCGATGATGCGGCTGGCCGGCACCCGGATCGCCGAGACCGTCGGCCTGGACCTGAACGACCTGCCCACCACCCAGCGGCGCCGCCGCCTGCAGATCCGCGGCAAGGGCCGCAAACAACGCAGCGTACCGATCCACACCGAGGTCGGCACCTCACTCGATGCCTGGCTCGCCGAGCGTCATAGCTGGCCCGGCAGCGACACCACCCCCGCGGTGTTCCTCAACCGGTTCGGTGGCCGACTGTCCGCGCGTGCCGCCGACACGATGATCGCTCGCATCGCGCGCGCCGCCGGCCTGGCCGACCAGGTCACGCCACACGTGCTACGACACTCCTTCGGCACCGACCTGGTCCGCGCCGGCACCGACCTGGTCACCGTCGCCGAACTCCTCGGCCACGCCTCGTTGGACTCGACCCGGGTCTACACCCTGCCCACCGAGGACGACCTCGACGCCGCCGTCGCCCGACTCACCGTCGACCGCTGACCACCTGACCCCGCCAGCGCACTGCTTGTCGGTTCGGGCCTGCTTCGGGAGACCGATTGGCGCCAACCTGCTGGACGGTCAGCGATGGTAACCCAGCGGGAGTCTGGTGTCGCCGATCCTTGTCGCGAGGTGCGCCCGGCGACACTGACGTACGAGGTCTACCCTGAAAAGTGGTCGACCGAGGAAGGTGATCGCCGTGTTGGCACGGTCGCCACGGATCCGCCTTTCGGGGCACGGTGCGCGCCTCCGGCTGCGGCAGCGTGGCCGGTGGGAGCAGGATCCGCTAGATGCTGTGCGCGAGTGCTGTCGAGCATCGATGGCGATTGACAAGGCGCTTGGTGAGGCCCTCCACGAGGCTCGTGCGCGAGGCGTCTCATGGCGGGAGGTAGGCCAAGCGCTCGGGGTCGCCGAGAAGGCCGACACCGGGCAAAACGTGGTCGATGCTCTCGCTGAAGCCAAGCGCCAGGTCTGGCGTCGGTTCTGGCCGTAGCGAACCGATTCTCTGGCGGGTGGTTCAGGCTGGGACAGCCTGGGCGGTGTTGAGCTGGGTCATGAGTTCCCGGGGTTGGTGCGGTAGATGCGGTGACGTCGACGTCAGCACGTCGCAGCGCCTTGGCGGCGGACAGGCGGAACGGCGCGAGCCCCGCCGTGATGCGCGGCGGGGCTCGTTACCTGGACGGTCTAGTGGGCGATCGGCGCCGGCTCGCGATGGCCGGTGTCGATCGCGAGGTCACCGACGTAGTTGTCGCGCAGGGTGAAACGATCCCGGCTGTTGGCCTTCACCCAGTCCGCGGCCTTTGCGGTGGCTGCGTCAGCCTGCGCCCGGGTTTCCCAGGTGCTGATGGAGACGAAAGCGTCCTTGGCGATCTGGGCAACTTCGTAGGACACGAAGCCCTTGCTGTCCTTGAACAAGGGAAGCATCCCGGACTTCGCCTGGCTGACTACCTCGTCGAAGGTGCCGGTCTTGATGTCATAGAGCGCGACGCGCGTGCAGCGCATGGTGTGCCTTCCTGTGGTGGAGCGGCTTGCGTAACCCGCAGACCAGTTCCGCAACTGAACCTACGCTGGTATTCCAATACTGGCAATAAAATTCCTAGATCTGATCATCCGGTATGCTCTGTGTCATGGCTTGGGGCTTCCTGACGAACCACGCGCAGGCGCTGCTGTGCATCGCGCACGACCCGGGCGTGCGGCTGCGGGAGATCGCGAGCACGCTCGGCATCACCGAACGCGCGGCGTTCGGTATCGTCACCGATCTGGTGAAAGCCGGATACGTGGTCAAGGACAAGAACGGCCGCCGTAACCGGTACGGAGTCCAGGTCGACAAACCCTTGCCAGAGGCTCTGCTGCGACAGCGAACGGTCGGCCAACTGGTGGAGCTCCTCGCCCGCACCGAACTGGGCACCCGCGACCACGCCTGAGCTCACTGACTTGCCGTCATGCGGGAGCGTCAAGGACGGCTCGGCGGTCTGTGGCCGCGCGCTCCCGCGCGTAGGTACCTCCCCGCAAGGTCGGGCGTCAGCGTCTAAACGACGCGCACTGTGCGGAGCAGGTGTTCGGAAGGGCCCGGCGGATCCGGCGCCGATCCCGCCTCGGACGGCTGTTCGGCAGAGATGTCGACTGGTTCGACCTCTGGCACCCGACAGTCAGGAATCTGACTGCGGGACGCGCAGACCGGCATCACCCTGCACATCAGCGGCACCAACCCCGTGTACGGCGCCTTGCTGGTCGAGGTGACCTCAATCGAGGTGCTACCCCTCGACGGCGCTCCCTTCCAGGCGCGGCTTCAACTCTGACTGACAGGTTAGCCACATCCGGCGGCCGGCCTGGGCCCTACCCCCGGCTCGGCCGATAGCCTTCGTCGCCCGTGACCTGCACCGCCTCGCCAGTGACAAAGGCCCAGTAGCCGGGTCCGAACGTCTGGATGATCTGCTCACCGGCGAGAACGTGCAGCGCCCCACCGAGCCCGACCATGTATCGCAGTTCGCCCAGCCCTACGACGATATGGAACGTCACGCGGCGCCCGTCGATCGTGGTTACGTCCAACGTCCCAGCGACCTGAACATCTGTGGGCGGTTCATCCGACTCCCGGATGCCGTCGTGGTCTCGGACGACGTGCCTGGACATACCTGCACCGTGACACAGCTAAGGGTTCGGGTCACCACTGACAAGCACAGCCAGCCCACTCGACCAACCTCCTCGGGGGGCCTCGCCGTTCCTGAGATCCGAGGCCGAGAGACATGAATGCGGAGTCCCAGGAGGACTACTATGTCCCGAGAGAGACAGCGTCGCCCGAGGCGGTATGTGGTCCCCGAGCCGACACCTCACGAGGAGGGGCCAGCGATGTCAGTGTTCAGGTTTGAGCCCTTCCATGACCCTGCCCGGGAGCTCGACCGGCTCATGTCGATGGCCGTAAGCGGGACGCGCGGCCCCCTCGGGATGCCGCTGGACGTCTACCGCGGCGAGGACGGCAGCTACCACATCGAGGCCGACCTGCCCGGCGTCGACCCTGTTAGCATCGAGGTGACCGTCGACTCCGGCGCCTTGACGATCCAGGCCGAGCGCACCCCGCCCTACCGTGAGAGCCAGCAGGTCATTGTCGCCGAGCGATCCCAGGGGTCGTTCGCCCGGCGACTCTCCCTCGGCGAGGGCGTGGACTCGCAGAACCTTACCGCCGACTACGCCGACGGTGTCCTGCACGTGACCATCCCTGCGTCGCCGCGGAGTCAGCCACGCCGGGTCGAGATCACCCATGCGACCGGCGGTAGCCGCACCATCTCGAGCACCGTCGAACAGGGCGACGCGTCCGCCGGTAGCACGGGCGACCCCGGCTGAAGGCGCGGCGGCCCGGAGGTCTCAACAACAGGGTGCACCGATTGCGCATGCCCGGCCGGAGTTATCCACAGGCGACTCGAGCTGGGCTCAGCCTGGTTGGCGTGGCCTCCACGGTCAGGTCGGTGGCAGGGGATCGACCTGCACCAGCGCGCCGGAGATCGGGCCAGGCCCAGCAGATCAGAGCTTCCCGCAGGCATTGACGTTGAAGTTGAGTTGCTTGGGACGGCGATCGGCAGGTTCGGGCCGAGGTGGAGTCGGGAGGCCCTGCGGACCTTCGGCTGCTCCTCGGAGTGATCGATTGACGGTGCGCCTCGCGGGAAGGGCCGACCTCCTGGCGACTTTGTGGCCAGGAGGTCGTCGGAAGACATCGGTTGGCTGACGACGGCTGTTGTTGATTGTCGGGAGTTCTGCGGAAGGAGGCCCGAGTTCTTGCGCTTGGTCGTGAGACGGGTCTCCAATGGCTGGTGAAGCTCTGGCGAACGGGCGCCTCGGGGGGAGTCTGTCGAGCATCGCGAGACCCTGCATGCCTTGCTGCTCGCTCGTCACTGCAGTGGCAAGCGACCACCAGCAGGGAGGGAACCCATGAGGTTCAGGCTTCAGACCACGCGCTACCGCGTCATTGGTCTGGCGACATCGACACTACTCATCGCGGCGACGGGTATGGCAGCACCGGCGGCCTCGTCGGCCGCGACTACGGACGGGGGCACCCGTGCGATTCCCAGCGGCGGCACCACGAGCATCCAGGCCCGGCCCCTGGGAGTGGACGGACTCCAGCAGCCCGAGCTGAGGCCCGGCGGCCGGGAAGAGGAAGAAGGCGGCGAGGCCGGTGAGTTCACCAGGCCGCGCCCGGGGTTCAAGAACGGCAAGTTCCCGAAGAAGCCGCTCGACGCGCCGGTCGTCCCGTCCAGTGCGGTGACCGGCTCCAACCCGGACCTTCTGGCGAGCGTGAACGGCCTGACCCACCGCGATCAGCGGCTGGCCAACGGCGGGAACCAGTTCTCGCTCGAGCCACCGGACCAGGCGCTGTGCGTCGGCAACGGGTTCACCGTCGAAGCGGTCAATAGCGTGATCCGGGTGCGGAGCGCCGCGAACGGCGCCGCCCTGACCGGCGTCCAGGACCTCAACACGTTCTTCGGCTACCCGGCGGCGTTCAATCGCGTCACCGGCGTGATTGGCCCGCAAGTGATTGACCCGATCTGCCTGTACGACCCTGACCACCAACGGTTCATGGTCGCCCTCACCACCTTGGGCAGCGAGCCGAACGGCGATTTCACCGGCAAGAACACGATCGACGTCGCCGTCTCCAACACCGGGGACCCGCGCGGCGTTTGGACGATCTACCACGTCCCGGCCCAGAACGACGGGACCGACGGTACGCCGGACCACGGCTGCACCACCGACGGCGTCGAGCACGGCCCCTGCTTCCAGGACTACCCGCACATCGGGCAGGACGCCAACGGCGTGTACGTGTCGACCAACGAGTACGACCTGTTCGGCCCGAACTTCAACGCCGCGCAGATCTTCGCGTTCTCGAAGGCGCAGCTCGCTACTCACCCGGCCAGCGTCAACGTGACCCTGATCGAGAACCTCGCCGTCGACGGCTCGCCGGGCTTCACCGTGTGGCCGGCCAACTCGCCGGCGGGCGAGTACTCCAGCGAGCGCAACGGCACGGAATACGCGCTGAGCACGATCGCCGGTGATGGCAGCGAGACAGGCAACCCGACCGGGACCGCGCGGCGGCTGGGGATCTGGGGGATCACGAACACAGCGTCGCTGGACACAGCCGCCCCGAACCTCGGAATCACCAGCCGACTGACGAACAGCCAGACCTACGTGTTCCCGCCGAAGTCGGACCAGAAGGCCGGTGACATCCCGCTGGGTGAGTGCGTCAACGACACAACGATGCCGACCCCGTTCGGCCCGGGCTGCTGGCAGGTCTTCTTCCTGCCGGCGGACGAACCGGCGCACGACGAGGTCGAGTCCACGCCGGACTCGCTGGACTCCCGGATGCAGCAGACCTGGTACGTCAACGGGATGCTCTGGGGCTCCTCCGGGACCGCGGTCCGGGTCAACGGTGAACTCAAAGCGGGTATCGCCTGGTTCGCGGTCAGCCCGAAGATCAACGGCGCCGGCAAGATCCAGGGCACGGTGAAGAAGCAGGGCTACATCGCCTTGGCGAACAACAACCTCACCATGCCGGCCATCGCCTTCACTCCGAGCGGGCAGGGCGCGATCGCGTTCACCGTGATGGGCGAGACGTTCTTCCCGAGTGCCGGCTACGTCCGGATCACCGAAAGCGGGTCGGTGGGGCCGATCCACCTCGCCGCGACGGGCCTCGGGCCGGCGGACGGTTTCACGTCGTACAAGGCGTTCGTCGGTGATCCGCCGCGGACGCGCTGGGGCGACTATGGGGCCGCGGTGACCGACGGTACGTCGATCTGGCTCGCCTCGGAGTACATCGGCCAAACGTGCACGCTGGAGGAGTACTTCCCATCGCCGACGCTCGCCAACTTCGGCAGCTGCGGCGGCACCCGCACGAGCCTGGGCAACTGGTTCACCCGGCTGACCAAGCTCAGTCAGTGACCTGATTGGTTGCCGGTGGCCCCGGACGCATCGCTCCGGGTCCACCGGCAGCGCACGAGACCGACGACCTGCCAGTCCCGGCGCGAAAGCGGATGACCCGGACTGTCACCAGTGCGACCAGACGGACTGAAGCCGGCATGCCGGACCGTGGGTCTCGGCGTCGAGTCAGGCGTCTTGGAGGGCGGTGTCGAGGATCCGGCTCAAATGATCAGGATCGCTGCCTGCCTTCGCCAAGACGTTGGCGCCGATCACCACGGCCAGCAGGGCGCTTGCCAGGTCGGTGGGGGTGCGGCGGGAGGAGATCTCGCCGGTGGTTTGGGCGCGTTCGATGGCGGAGCGGAAGGCTTCTTCCGTTTGGGCGAAGAGATCTTTGGCTACCTCGGCGACGGCTTCGTCGGAGTTGCCTAGTTCGGCGACCGAGTTGACGATCAGGCAGCCGAGTTGGTGCTCGCCTACGCCCGCGAGTGTTTGCATTGCGTCTCGGAGCCTTGGGAGTGCTGGTCCCGGGCCTTCGAGGCCGTCGGCGAGCTCGGCTGCGCGTCGGGCGCTGTAGCGGCGCATCGCGAGGGCGAACAGGTGGTGCTTGCTCTTGAAGGTGTTGTAGAGGCTGCCTTTGCCGATGCCTAGCTCGTCGACCAGGTTCTGTGGGGTGGTCGCGGCGAAGCCTTGCCGCCAGAAGACCTCCACCGCTTTGTCGACGACTTCCTCTGCATCGAACGTCATCGGCCGGGCCATGCGTGGGACGCTACGAGTTCTGTACCCTGAAGTCAATAATCGACGGTGGAGGACAGGGATGACGCTCATCGGGTCGCATGTCGCGGTGGCCGGTGGCCTGGTGAAGAGCGGGTTGGGCGAAGCGATCGCGGTTGGGGCTGAGATCATCCAGGTGTTTGCGGGGAATCCGCGGAGTTGGGCGCCACGGGCTGCTGATCCGACCGGGGATGACGCGTTTCGGGCGGCGTGCGCTGAGCGGGGGATCCCGGTTGTGGTGCACGCGCCTCATCTGATCAACCTGTGCTCACCGTCGGACCTGGTGCTGAGTCGATCTGTGGCCGCTCTCGAGGTCACGATGAAGCGGGCGGAGGCGATCGGGGCCACCGCGGTGGTCGTACATGCCGGGGCGTTGGTGGCCAAGGGGCGTCGCGCAAAGGTGTTGGGCGGCTTGCGTGATCTCGTCGTACCGATTGTTGACCGCGCTCGGGCGCGACTGCTGATCGAGCCCACCGCCGGCGCCGGTGAGGCTGGCGCGTCGACTATCGACACCAGCATCGAGTACATGCTCGCTCTGAACGACGCTCGCATCGGACTGTGCCTGGATACCTGCCACCTTCATGCTGCCGGCGAGGACATGACCGACGCGCTCGCGATCGCGCGGGCGGTCGACAAGGTGTCCGCGACTCTCGGCGCGGACCGGATCGGCCTGATCCACGTCAACGACAGCCGCGATCCGGTCGGTTCTCGCCGTGACCGGCATGAATCGATCGGGCTCGGCGCGATCGGTCTGGCCGGCGCCGAGGCGCTGGTCTCGGTGCCCGCACTGCGCGGAGTTCCGCTGCTGGTTGAGACCCCGACGCATAGCCGAGACGTCGCGCTCCTCAAAGAACTGCGGGCCGTTCAGACCCCTGAACGCTCCGACAGTTCGGTGGCTATTTCGAGGAGGGCGTCGTAGTAGGCCTGGGTGGTTAGGTCGTTGTAGGTGGCGGGCTGGAGCCAGAAGCCGGGCCGGTTGGCTCGGATTCGTTGTATTTGGCGTAGGGCGGCTGGGCTGTGGACGGCTTTGACTCGCCAGTTGATGAGTTGGTGAGTCTGGACTGCTGCTGCCACGTAGCGGGCGGATCCGCGGCCTCGGCCGACTACCTCGACGGTTTCCCAGCCCATGCCGCCGAAGCCGTCGGGGACGTAGAGCTTTGCGCCGGCAGAGAAGATCTTCAGGCCGTGGTGGGTTTCGGCGCCGCCAGGTCCGTACGGGCGTTCGTCGGCGACGTTGGCCACGATGCACCAGACGGCGGGCGACTCTTGCGCCGTGGCAGCGGGCGACTCAGCTGCCATGTCCGCGGGCAACTCTTCCGCCATGTCAGTCGGCCCCGGCGACGGCCAGGGCGGTTTCAGCTCCCGTCACCTGAGGCAGCCTAGCGACCGCGAGGGGCGAGGGACGATTTAGGATCTGGCTACATCGGTGGAGGGATGGGTGTGCTGACTTACGAGCTGGACTCGCGGGATCTGGAGGGGGTTCGGTTTGCGGTTTCGCCGGTGGCGGAGATGGTTTTGTCGTTGCGGGCGTTGCGGGATCCGGGGCGGTTTCCGTTGCAGTTGGCGTGGGTGCGGGCGGTGCAGCCGCAGGTGGACGACCTCGATTGGTCGGTGTTGCGGTGGTTGGTGAACGACACGATGGGGAGTCCGGATTTCCTGACGCCGCGGCCGACCTCGCCGTTGACGCAGATCGCTGACGAGCTCGAGATCATCGCGGGGGTGGATCGGGCGACGTTCGAGCGGCAGTTCGCAGCGGTCAACAAGGAGCTTCCCGCCGAGTTGGCCGGTGCGGACGGCGTGACCAGGGTTGTTGATGCGCTCCGCGAGTACTGGGAGGCGGTGATGGCGCCGTACTGGGATCGGATGCGGACGATTCTCTCGGCGGACATCAGCTATCGCGGGCATGTGCTGACGCAGCATGGGACCGGGGCGATGCTGAACGGGCTCGGGCCGGCGATCACGTACGACGACGGGTTGCTGAAGGTCGATCGGGTGAGTGATCCGAGCCGGACGGAGAAGGTCGACGGGCGTGGGCTGGTGCTGCAGCCGACGTTGTTCGGGCCGCATGCGGTGATCCCGTTCGACATCGGCGCGGAGCCGCTGCTGGGTTATCCGCCGCGCGGGCAGGCGCACCTGTGGTCCGTCGTGGAACCACCGTCACAAAGGGATCTGGCCCAGTTGATCGGTACGCCGCGCGCCCACATCCTCGCCCTGCTCACGCATCCCCGGACCACGACCGACCTGGCCGCCGAGCTGAAGGTGACGCCGTCGGCCGTGAGTCAGCACTTGCAACTGCTTCGTCGTACCGGGCTGGTCGAGCCGCAACGTACGGGCAAGCAGGTGCTCTACAAGCCGACCGAACTGGCCGTCCTGCTCACCGGATCCGACCCCGACTGAGCTGTTGACACCCTCCGAGCGTGAGGTGATAGTTCCGATACAAATCGATTTGCATGCCTGAAACAAGAGCATGGAGCCCGCCATGAGACGCACCCTCGCTATCGCCCTCGGAGTTCTCCTCCTCTGCCTCGGTACCATCACCCCCGCGCAGGCCGCGGTCCTGACGCTCACCCCCATCACCCGCGGCAACGTCTTCACCGACGGTCAGGCGGTGAAGTTCGGCCTCAACACCGACGCGGCCTCAGTCACCTGGTCGGCCGCCGACGTCAACGGCACCGTGGTCGCCAGCGGCAGCCAAGCCGCCGCGACCACTCTGCAGATCACCGTCACCACCCGCGGCTGGTACAAGCTGACGGTGCAAGCCGGCACGACCACGGCTCAGACCACGTTCGCCATCCTCAGCCCAGTCAGTACGTCGGCAGTCGCCGGCCTCACCACGTCCCGGGTCGGCGACTTCGAGGCCGCCACCGAAGGCTGGACCTTCTACCCAGGCAGCGAATTCCCCGGTGCGACCGGCGGTTTCGCGCTCGACACCACCGACAACCACAGCGGCACCGGATCGGGGAAGCTATCCGGCAACTTCAGCGCCGGCGGCGCCTACGTCAGCGTCAATCGGCCGCTGCCGTCCGTCAACACGACCAGCGTGAGCTTCTGGGCCAAGACTGCGAACCTGTCGTTCCTCATGTTCCGCCTGACCGACTCCACCGGCCAGGTCCACCAGCAACGACTGACGTTGTCGGGGGCAACTGATTGGCAACCGTTGACGGTGACCCGCTTCGACGGCGGTAAGCAGTACTCGCACTTCGGCGGGGTCAACGACGGCGTCTGGCACGGTCCGGCGAAGGCGGTCGAAGTGATCCTCGACAAGGGCGCCATACCCGGCGCGACGAGCGGCAGCGTCAACCTCGACGACTTCACCGTCAATGCACCGGCGACGATGCCGACCACTCCACTCGGCGACTACGAGAGCGCAGCGGAGGGCTGGACCTTCTACCCAGGCAGCGAATTCCCCGGCGCCACCGGCAGTCTCGCGCTCGACACCGTCGGCCCACAGACCGGCGCCCAATCGGCCAAGGTCTCCGCGAACTTCTCCGGCGGCGGCAACTACGTCGCGATCCAGCGGACCTTCACGCCCGTCAACCTGAACGCCCTGAGCCTTTGGGTGAAGACAACAGGATTGTCGGCAATCGGACTACGGCTGACGGACTCCACCGGTCAGGTCCACCAGCAGCGGCTGACGCTGTCCGGATCGAGCGCCTGGCAGCAGCTCACCGTCAGCCGCTTCGACGGCGGCACCGGTTATCTCCACTTCGGCGGCGCCGACGACGGCATCTGGCACGGTCCGGCGAAGGCCATCATGCTGACCCTCGATCACAGCCTGATCATCGGTGGCGGTACGACGGCCACCGTCAACATCGACACGGTCACGGCGACCACGTCCGCATCGTTGATCGGCGCAGGCACCCACTTCGGCGGATCGTGGAGCACGGACCTGGTGCCCGTACTCGCGCAGTCCGGAGCACGCGGTGGCCGAGACGAGGCGTACTGGTCGAGCGCCGAGACGACACCCGGCACGTACGCGTTCCCCGCGAAGGTCACCAACTACCTGCAGGCCTACCAGACCAACGGCATCGACCCACTGCTCGTCGCCGACTACGGCAACTGTCTCTACGACTGCCCCGATCAGCTCTTCAACGCGCCGTACACCGATGCCGGCCGGACCGCGTTCGCCAACTACGCCAACGCGCTCGCCAACCAGTACCCGCAGGTCCACAACCTGGCGGTCTGGAACGAGTGGGACGTCAACGCCGCCGGCCCGGCGAACAAGACCCCCGACAGCTATCTGGCGTTGCTCAAGGCAACTTATACGAAACTGAAAGCCACCCACCCGGATCTCACCATCGTCGGCGGCGGTGACACCGACGTGACCCAGCAGGCCTGGTTCCAGACGTTCTGCCAGCTGGGCGGACTGAAGTACCTCGACGTGGTGTCCATCCACCCGTACAACTTCCTGCACGCACCCGAAGGCCTCGGCGCCGCGATCGACCAGGTCCGAGCGACGATCCGGCAGTACAACGGCGGCGTGGACAAACCGATTTGGATCACCGAGAGCGGCTGGTTCACCGGGACGGCCACAGCCTCTGTCGACGAGCCGACACAGGCGATGTACCAAGCCCGCGCCCAACTCGGCATCCAAGGCCACGGCGTCGACCGTTACTACGTTTACGACTTCATGAACGACGGCATCGACCCGGCCGCGCAGGAGAACAACTTCGGCCTCGTGCACAACCCGGCCGACGCCCTCGGTGCCTACACGCCCAAACCGTCGTACGTCGCCTATGCCACAGCCGCCCGGCAACTCCGAGGCGCGACGTTCCTGGGCAAGGAGTTCCCGGGCAACGGGCTGATCGACCAGGTATTCGCCGCGAACGACGGCACACCGTTCCGGGCGATCTGGGCAGCGAGCGGCGCCAACACGAGCGTGACGGTCAACGCGACAGGTCCGATCACGGTCACCAGCCAGTACGGGTTGTCCAACACGTTGACCCCGAACGCGAGCGGCCAGGTCACGGTGACGGTCGGCGTCTGGCCGACGTACATCGCCGGCTTGACCGTCACGTCGGTCACCGCACCCTAGGCGGAATCCCGCGGTACGACGGAAGGCGAGAACAGAATATGTTGCGGCCGGCTGGAGGCGCCGTCCTCCAGCCGGTCGAGCAACACCTGTCCGACCGCGCGACCCTGTTCCCGCGGATCGCCGGAGACCGTCGTCAGCGACGGCGAGATCATCGCGGCGGCCTCGATGTCATCGAAGCCCATCACCGCGATGTCGTCCGGAACCCGCAGGCCGCGCTCCCGGGTAGCATCGAGCGCGCCGATCGCGACCACGTCGTTCGTGCACAACACAGCGCGCGGCGGCTTCGTCAACTGCAGCAATGCATGCAGCCCCTGCAGTCCGCCGGCCCGCGAGAACTCGCCACGTACGACGAGCTCGCGGCTGAACCGGATGCCTGCTTCCGACAACGCGTGCCGGTACCCCTTGACCCGATCAGCCGGCGGCCCCTCACCGGATGGCCCGGTGATGAACCCGATCCGGCGATAGCCGCGACCTATCAGGTAGCGGGTCGCGATCTCCCCCGCGGCCAGGTCGTCCGACGACAGGACGTCGATCCCGGGCTCGGCCTTCCGGCCGCCCATCAACGCCACCGGGATCCCCGCCGCGACGGCGGCCTCGACGTCGCTCGCCTTGCTGTAGTAGCCGGCGAAGACGATCGCGTCGACGCTTCTGGTCACCATCTGCGTCACCGCGGCGCGCTCGGCCGCGGACTCCCCCTCGGTGATGCCGATCAGCACCTGGTACCCGGGCTCGCTGACCACGTCGAGCAGACCGCGCGCGACCGCAGGATAGAACGGGTTGGTGATGTCCGGGACGATCAGCGCGATCGTGTGCGTACGGCGCATCCGCAGGCTCCGGGCCACCTGGTTCGGCTCCCAGCCGAGCTCGTCCATCACGGCCCGCACCCGCGCCTGCGTCGCCTCCGACACCGGTCGCCGCCCCGAAATCACGTGCGAGACCGTCGTCGGGCTGACCCCCGCCCGAGCGGCGACATCCGAGATGTCGACCCGCTTCCCAGTCCCCACCCCGTCACGATAGCCGCTGGTACTCACGGATTCGGCTTGTTCCCGTTGGCGGCGGCCGTCGGCTTCCCGTCGGCGCTCACCGTCGGGGCAGGCGCGTCCGGAGCCTCAGGCGGAGTGCCGATGCCGGCCGCGTCCTCCTCCGCCTTCCGGCGTATCCACCAGATGCGTGCCAGCTTGGCGGATCCCAGGATCGCGGCGATGACGAGCGCCGTCAGCACGCCGGCGACGTCTAGCAACCCCCACGCCCGCTGATACCACGCCGGCTGCTTCTCGACGTCGACCTCGATCACCCGCGCGAACGTGCGGCTGCTGAGCGGCAGGTCGTTCAGCTCCACCACCAGTGTCAGCCGGAGAGTCTGCACACCATCGGCCCGCGGTGTCACCCGCCAGGCCCACTCGGTCACCCCGTCGATGAGCTGGAGCTTGTCGCTGAGCGGCTGGACGTCGAGCCCCGATCCCCGGAGCTCCGCCCGCATGTAGGTCCCGACAGGAAGGGGCTCGATGGTGACCGGAGCCGTGCCGGGCAGAGTTCGCAACGACGGAGACACCGTCGCGGTGCCGCGCTGCACCCGCACGGTGACCTCGAAGTCGTCCTGCACCCGCGCCTGAGCAGGCGGGTTGTAGGCGACCAGGCCTTGCTCGAGCTCCCGCTTCGCGGCCTGCTCGTACCGCTCGCGCGAGGTAGGTTCACGACTCGTCGGCGGACCGGTCGGCCGTGACGTGGGCGTCCCACTGGGCTGCCCGGTGGGAGCCGACGTCGCCGCCGGCTTGGACGTCCCCGGAGTGCCGACCGGCGGACCGGAGTCGCCCGGGCCGGATCCGTTCAGCGCGACCACGGCCACCGACAGCACGGCCAGAATCGCCACTGCGACGGCGATCAGCACGCCAAGCCTCGTACCCCCGTGAGCCCGATCGATGTTCCCCATCACTGCTCACCTTTCCCTGTACTCACGGTAGCCGTTTCCGGCGTCCGTGGAGCGCGTTAGCGTCGCCGGAAGACGTGAGCTAGAGTCGAAACCGCCGCGGGAGCTCGCAGGAGCGGGCTGAGAGGGCGACCGAACTGTCGCCGACCGCTGAACCTGAATCGGGTAATTCCGGCGTAGGGAGGAAGCGATGCAGGAGCCTGTGTGGGTCAACGGTACGGCGACCGACGCCGCACCGGGGAAGTCCGTCGCCGAGCTGGTCGACGAGTACTCCGACCGCACGACCGGGATCGCGGTCGCGCTCAATCAGAACGTGCTGACGAAGGCCGAGTGGGCGCAGACCGCCCTGAAGCCCGGCGATCGGGTCGAGATCGTCAGCGCGGTGCAGGGAGGCTGACATGGATGATCCACTGGAGCTCGGCGGGCGCACGTACAGCTCGCGCCTCATCATGGGGACCGGCGGTTCGGCCAACCTGGAAGTGATGGAGGAGGCGTTGGTTGCCTCCGGCACCCAATTGACCACGGTCGCGATGCGCCGGCTCGGCACCGGCCATGAAGGCTCGGTGCTCGACGTCCTCAAGAAACACGGCATCGACGTCCTGCCCAACACAGCCGGCTGCCACACCGCCGCCGAGGCCGTGCTGACCGCGAAGCTCGCGCGCGAGGCGCTGGAGACCGACCTGATCAAGGTCGAGGTCGTCGCCGACGATCACCTGCTGCTGCCCGATCCGATCGAGCTGCTCGACGCTGTGGACGCATTGGTGGCCGACGGGTTCACCGTGCTGCCCTACACCAACGACGATCCGATCCTCGCGCGCCGGCTGGAGCAGGCGGGCTGTGCGGCGGTGATGCCGTTGGCGGCACCAATCGGTTCCGCGCTCGGCATCCGCAATCCGCACAACATCGCACTGATCGCCGAGGCCGCGAACGTGCCGGTGATCGTCGACGCGGGCATCGGTACGGCGAGCGACGCGGCGCTGGCCATGGAGCTCGGCTGTGCCGCTGTCATGCTCGCGACCCCGGTCACGCGGGCCGAGAAGCCGGCCCTGATGGCCGCCGCCATGCGCGACGCCGTCTCCGCCGGCCGAGCCGCCCGCCTGGCCGGCCGCGTCCCCCGCCGCTGGCAGTCGGCCCACGCGTCCTCGCCTACGACTGGCCTACCGACGTTCTAGACAAGGCAGCGGCCTCGGCCAGATCCAGCGGGCGGTCCAGCAGCAGTGCTGTGAGGGCCAGAGGCAGATCCTGGTTCGGCTGAAGGTTCAGCGGGCGGTCCCACGCCAGCGCCGGCCCAGCACCGACGTACTTGCTGGATCGCAGGAACCACGGCCGTACGTCGCCCGGCTGCACAAGCAGCAGGGTCGTCACGGCATCCCCGCGATGCTGGACGAAGGCGAGCCACGGACTCAGCGATCCGTAGGCCGCCTCCTCGCCTTCGCCTGCTGAGCTGAGCACAGTCGTGGTGTCCGCGGACGGCAGTCGCCAGAAGATCCCGCCGTACCCGGCGTTCGGGCGGCCTGTGGTTGCCGCGCTGTCGATGCGGATCGGGCCGTAGCGCGCGGTGAGAACGCTGTGCCACTCGAGCCGCCAGCCGTCTTCGGCAAGCGCGCCACGGAGCTGCCGGCGTTCGATCAGTTGCGGTCGGCCTTGTTCGTCGTACCAGGTGATGTCGTCGGTCAGGGCGTCGTCGGCGGTGGTACCCCGACTGCGTTGCTGGCCGTGGTTCCTGAGCAGGGTCGGGCCTTGGCCCTGGACGAAGGTCCGGCCGCCCCAGTGGGACGTGCCGTTGACCCCGGCCACCGCGAACGAGACGCCGTAGTGATGCCGATGGTCGACCGGGCTGACCTCCGTCAGTGGCTGCCCGCCCAGCGTCCGTACGGGATGCAGGTACGGCCGCGGCGCGTGCACACTGGGCATCCGCCGCCCGAACTCGTACCGCGCGAGCATCCCGGTGTCACTGCCGAGCTCAAACGTGTCCCCCTGCCGCTGCCACCCGACCCGCCCAGCCGACGCTTGCAGCCGGGGCGCCTGCGGCACAGGCCCGGTGCTCGCCCGCACCGCGAGCCGCAATTCGGGTACGCCGTCCGCCTCGACATCCGTTCCCGCGATCGCAGCGTGCAACCGTTGCCACGCAAGCTCCCCCAAATCCTTTTGCGGCACCCGCACAGTCGTCAGCGACGGTACGGCGAACCGCGACAACCCGATGTCGTCCATCCCGGTCACCGACAGATCAGCGGGTACGGCGACGCCGACCTCGTTGAGCCGTGCCAGCAAGCCGAAGGCGACCAGGTCGTTGAACGCGACCACGGCCGTCACCGGTGATTCGAGTACTCGCTCGACTGCGGCGTACCCGTCCTCGATCGACCAACCGCAGTCGAGCCGGACCAGCTCCAGCCCGGGGATCTCCCGCTCGGCCACCTCGAGCGATCGCAACCGGGCCACGTTGGACGCGCTCGCCGGCGGCCCGGACAGGAACGCCAGCCGCCGATGCCCCAGGCCGACCAGGTGATCCACGACGATCCGTATCGCGCGCCCGTAGTCGACCACCACCGACGAGACCTCCGGCGGACCCTGCCGGTTGACCAGGATCACCGGCTGCACCTGCGGCAGCAGCTCGAGCAGGCTGTCCTCGGGCAGCCGTGGCGACACCATGATCAGCGCGTCGCACCGCCGCCGCGCCTCCACCGCGATGGTTGCCTCGGCGGACGGATCCTCGACGGTCTCCGCGACGAGCACGCGGTAGCCGGCCGTGGCGGAGGCGTTCGTGATCCCGCGCAGGATCTGCTGGAACAGCGGGTTGCCGAGATCCGGGACCATCAGCGCGACCATGTTCGTCCGGCCGAGGGAGAGGCTGCGGGCGAGGTCGCTGGGGCGGTAGTTCAGCAGGTCGGCGGCGGCTCGGACCCGCTCGGCGATCTCGGGCGCGACGGTGGCGGCCCCGTTCATCACCCGTGACACGGTCGCCCGCGACACCTCCGCCGCCCGCGCGACGTCGGCGATCGTGATCGAGTCCTTCGGTGTCCGGCCCATTGCGGTATCTTCTCGCGATGGAAACCGGTTTCTCAACCCTGATCGGAGCGGTGGGCCATGCGACCGAGCGCACTGGGCGGGTACGACGACTGGCCGGAGTTCGTCCGTGACACCCCGGCACTGACGGGGGACGAACTGACCACCCAGGTCGCCGGGCTCCTCGGCGTACCGTCGCCCGGCGGGCTGCCGACTGTGCGGACCATCATGGAATGGAACGCCGACGGAGTCCAAGGATCCGAGCTCGAGTGGAGTCATCCATTCGGTCCGCCGACGCGTGCCTGGCTCGTGCGACCAGCCGACGCTCCCCCAGGTCCGGGGCTGCTCGGTCTGCACTGCCACGCCGGCGTGAAGTCGATCGGCGCCGAGCGTCTCGTCGCCACCCCAAGGCCCAGCGCACGAGCTCTCCGGCAACGTACGGCGCATTACGGCGACCGCGCGGTCGCGAACGAACTCGCCCGCGCCGGCTTCACGGTCCTCTGCCACGACACGTTCGCCTGGGGATCCCGCCGCTTCGACTTCGACCCGATGCCGTGGCGGCTGCGCGACGTGATGAAGGACGTCCCGGTCGACGACGACTGGTACGACGTCGCCGCCGGTCACCACGAACACACGATCGCGAAGGCGGCCGGCCTGCTCGGTACGTCGTTCGCCGGGATGGTCGCGTACGACGATCTCGTCGCGCTGAGCGTGTTGCGTTCGCACGCAGGCGTCGATCGGGTCGGCGTGTTCGGATTCTCCGGAGGCGGTGGCCGGGCCGCCGCGCTGACCGCGCTCGATCCGGTGATCGCGGCGTCCGCGGTGGTCTGCATGATGTTCACCTTCGACTCGCTCGTTCCGGCGTACCTCGATGCGCACTCGTGGCTCGCCACCACGCCCGGCCTGGCCCGGCACCTCGACCACCCGGCCCTGACCGCCGGCCGCGCCGCCCACCACCAGCTCGTCGTCTACGCCGAGGACGACGAACTCTTCAGCCCACAAGGCATGCGCGACGCCGACCGCCAACTCACTGATTACTTCAACTCCGGCCCGGGCACGTACCAAGGCACGTTCCTCCCCGGCCCTCACCGCTTCGACGGACAGATGCAGGAGATCGTCGAGCACTTCTTCAGCTCGGCGTTGCGTACTTAGCGGCGCTCGGGAGACGGGCTTCGAAGGTGGAGCCGTCGGTGATGCGGATGGTGCCGTGGTGGCGTTCGATGACCTCGGCAACGATCGCCAGGCCGAGGCCGGCGCCGCTGGTGTCGCGGTTGTCGCCGGTGTCGCCGGTGTCGCGGGTGTCGCGGGTGTCGCGGGTGCGGGCGGGGTCGAGCCGGACGAACCGGTCGAACACGCGGGCCTGATCGTCCGGGGGGATTCCGGGTCCGTCGTCGGAGACCGTGAGTACGACGGCGCCGTCGGATTCGGTGAGGCCGAAGGTGATCTCGGTCCGGGCATGCCGGGCGGCGTTGTCGGCGAGGTTGTGGATCATCCGGGCCAGTGCGGCCTCGTCACCACGGACCTGACCGGCGGAGATCCCGGCCGTGCCAACGGTCAGGTTTGTTGCTGAGCGCAACCTCTGGGCTTCGGCGAAGAGCAGGTCGTCGAGGTCGACCGGCATACCCGGCGGGTCGGTGTGCTTCTCGTCGGAACGCGCCAGCAACAAGAGATCGTCGACCAGATGCTCCATCCGCAGGCCCTCCGCGCGGACGGTCGTGGCCAGCTCGTCGACGGTCGTACGGTCCGGATGTGTCTGGGCCACCTCGGCGTGCTGACGGATCGCCGCGATCGGCGAGCGGAGCTCGTGCGAGGCGTCGGAGACGAACCGCTGCTGGGATTCCTGCGACCGCTGCAGGCGGTCGAGCATCCGGTTCATCGTCGTGCCGAGCCGGCCGATCTCGTCCTTGCGGGTGGCCGGAACCCGGCGGTGCAGCTCGGACGCGGTGATCTCGTCGGCTTCCCGCCGGATCGCGGTCACCGGCGCCAGCACGCGGCCGGTCACCACCCAGGTCACCCCGCCGACGATCAGCATCATCAGCGGTACGCCGACCACCAGCACCCGCTGCACGAACCGGGTCGAGTCCAGAACGTCCACCAGCGGCCGGCCCACGATCACCTCGCCGCCCGACTCCAGCTTGGCCGCGGCGAAGGCGAAATCCTCGCCATGACCCGGCGGTTCGACCGCGACACAGTCAGTTGTTGGCGAGGCCAACCGCTGGCCATCACCGGGGCGATCCGTCCACTGGATCAGCTCGGTGCTAGTCGAGGAAGGCCGCTCGGTGGTGGCGCTCGACGCCAGCTGCACCGCTCGCTCTCGCGTGTCCTGACACACCTGATCGGTGAGCACCGCCCCGAGCAATGCGACCAGCACCAAGGCACCGGCGACCAGCGCAAGACCTACCACCAGTACCGCCGCCAGAGTCACCCGCACACGCACGGCTCACACCTCGGACAATCGGTAGCCGGCACCGCGGACCGTGGTGATGCACCCGGCGCCCAGCTTGATGCGGAGACGACGGATATAGACCTCGACGATGTTCGGGTCACCGTCGAAGTCGTAGTCCCAGACGTGGTCCAGGATGGTCCGTTTCGACACCACCTGGTCACGCCGCCGGATCAGGAACTCCAGCAACGACAGCTCGCGTGCCGTCAATACCAGCTCGACCTGACCGAGCCAGGCTTTCCGGGCCGCGGGATCCATCCGCAGCTTGCCTGCCTCCAGCACGGGCGGTCGCTCGGCGGCTCCTCGTCGTACCAAGGCTCGCAGCCTTGCGATCAGGACGGCGTACGAGAACGGCTTGGTCAGGTAGTCGTCCGCGCCGGTGTCGAGCGCACGGACCTGGTCGGTGTCGGCGTTCCTTGCCGTGAGCATCAAGATCGGTGTCCACACCCGTTCGGCCCGCAGTGTCGCGCAGATCTCGAACCCATCGAGTTCCGGCAGCATCAGGTCCAGTAGGACGACGTCGTACCCGTGCTCGCGGGCGAACCAGAGCCCGTCCGTCCCGGTCAGCGCGACATCAACGGCGTACCCCTCGGCCTCCAGGCCGTTCCGCAGGCCCGAGGCCAACCACGGTTCGTCCTCCACCACCAGTGCCCGCATCACCCACCTCCAGGCGATCCTTTCTCATTGTCGCTGAATCCCGGCTGAATGCACCGTTCAGCGAGGATTCAGCACCGCGGACCTACCGTCGGGCCATGGCGAGCATCGAGGCGATCGGCCTGAGCAAGCGGTACGGCGCGCGCAACGCGCTCGACGGGCTCACATTCGCCGCGGAGCCGGGCGAGGTGATCGGGTTGCTCGGGCCTAACGGCGCCGGGAAGACGACCACGATCCGCCTGCTCACGACCATCCTCGAACCGACCGCCGGAACGTTCACCGTGGCCGGCGTGCCCGGCGACCAACCGGACCGGATCAGGCCACGTATCGGTGTGCTGCCCGAGAGCGCGGGCTATCCCGGACGGCAGACCGGCGCCGAGTACCTCCGCTACGCGGCGCGGCTGTTCGGCCAGAGCCGCCGGGACGCGTCTGCGGTTGCCGATCGGTTGCTCACCGAAGTTGGTCTCGGTGATCGGGCGGGTGCACGGATCGCGACGTACAGCCGGGGGATGAAGCAGCGGCTCGGGATCGCCCGGGCGCTTGTCAACAATCCGACAGTCGTCTTCCTGGACGAGCCGACCCTCGGCCTGGACCCGGCCGGCCAGCGGGAGATCCTGGCCACGATCGCCGACATCGCCGGGGAGCGCGGGGCAACGGTCGTGCTGTCGACCCACACCCTGACCGAGGTCGAGCAAGTCTGCGGCACCGTGCTCATCCTCGACCACGGCAAGCTCCGGGCATCCGGCCCGCTCGCCGACGTCATCGCGGGCGCAGGCAGCCTGAGCGCCGCCTTCCTCAACCTCACCGAGGAGGGCGGTCGTGAATAGGTGGACTGTGGTCGCCGAGCAGGAGAGCCGGGACCTCTGGATCGGTGGACGCGGGCCGGTGCTGGTGTTCGGGTTCAGCGTTCTACTCAGCGCGATGACGTACCTGGTCGCGACCAACCAAGCGATGAACTTCCTCGAGCAACGCGAGGCGGTCAACCTCACGGTCCAGGTCGGACTCGCGGTCGGCGTACTGCTCACGGTCGTGGTCAGCGCAGACGCGATCAGCGGTGAACGCGAACGCGGCACCTTCGAGGGCCTGCTGCTCACTCCCGTGTCACGCCGCGCGATCATCGTCGGCAAACTCGCGGCCGCCTCAACTATGTGGCTGGCCTGCCTGATCGTGACGCTCCCCTACCTATGGGTGCTCGGACGCGGCGTAGCGGGCGCCGGGCAAGCCGCGCTCCTCGCCCTGGTCGTCGGGACCCTCGTCGCGATCGGACTCGGCGGTCTCGGCCTCCTCTTCAGCGCCTGGACGAACTCCAACAAAACCAGCCTCGCCTGCGGATTGTTACTCCTCCTCGTCCTCTTCGCACCCACCCAGCTGCCCGCCCTGCCAAAGACCGGCTTCGGCCAGGCTCTGACCCGAATCAACCCGATCGGCTCATCCCTGCACTACATCTCCCAAATCCTCGTGAACCACCGCAACTGGACCCAAGACCTCGCCTACCTAGCCGCGCCCCTCGTGCTCACCCTGCTCGTCGTCACCGCCCTGCTCGCGGCCGGCCCACGACTCGTCCGACTAACCGCAGGTTCACGATGAACCCCCCGACCCTGACCACCACCCCGCACCCCGGTCCAACCGCCAGCGGGTTCACGATGAACCCCCTGAGCCTGACCGCCACCCCACGCCTCGCAGGACCAACTGCGGGGTCACGGAGCCTGACCGCCACCCAACGCCTCGCCCGACTGACTGCGGGGTCGCGATGGACCTGCTGAGCCTGATCGCCACCGTCCTGCTCGCCGACCCGACGATCACGATGAACCACGATCAACTGACCGCCCAGATCGGCCAGACCCTGACCGTTGAGTCGGTCGTCAGCACCTCCGGCCCGGCCATCGCCCACCTCAACGTGGTCAGCCTCGACGGCGTGTACGTCGACCTGGAGGACTGGACCCAAGACGTCACCCAACCGGTCCCGGCCGGCCCGGAAACCCAACTGGACTGGGAGTTCCAAGCAGTCAACCCCGGCCACTTCGCCGTGTACGTCGTACTGATCCCCACCTCCGGCCCCGCCGTCCCCGGTCGATCGGTTGTCGGCCCACTCGTCGCCGGCCCACCGGTCCGGATCACCGTCGCCCGCCGCCAGACCCTCGACACCGGAGGCGCGCTACCGGTCGCCATCGCAGTCCCCTCCCTCCTCGCCATCGCCACCCTCGCAACCCGCCGCCGAACAGCACGGTGACCGGTAGCCGCCGTACCGAAGAACGGGTAGTGGTGGGCACCACCGCCGGCCGGCGACCTTGTCTCCCGCCTGGACGTCCCCGCGCCGGCCGACCACCTCCCGTCCGTCGGTACGCCCTGGGAGGATGGGGGAACCGACAACTCTTCGGAGGAACTCTTGAGCAAGCTTTCGTTTCCGCGGCCGGATAGTGTTGCCCCGGGCAACGGTTACAGCCATGTGGTAACCGGGCCGGGACAGTGGGTGGCGATTGCCGGTCAGGTCGCGCTGGATGCGGACGGGAAGTTCGTCGGCGTCGGTGATCCGGAGGCGCAGGCCCGGCAGGTGTTCGCGAACCTGGACGCCTGCCTGAAGGCCGCCGGCGCGACCTTTGCCGACGTGGTGAAGCTGAACTTCTACGTCACCGACATCGCCTACCTGCCCGCCATCCGCGCAGCCCGCGACGAGTACGTCGACACCACCAACCCACCCGCCAGCACCGCCGTCCAGGTGGTAGCCCTCTTCAGCCCCAACGCCCTCCTAGAGGTCGAGGCCTACGCAGTAATCGCCTGATCCCACTCCTCCACGTCACCTTCCGACCGCCAGCAGCATTCGAGGCCAGAGAGCGCGGGTGGGTGCGGTCGGCGGGGTGGGGTTAGCGGAGGAGGTCTACTGCTATGCGGGCGGCTTCGCCTATGGCTTTGTCTGCTCGGGGTTGGCGGAGGTCGCCGCGGGCGGCTTGGGTGAAGATGGCTACGGCGAAGGCTGCGTTGCCGGGGAGGGTTACTACGCCTACCTCGTGGCGGAGGGCTCCGTAGGTTCCGGTTTTGCCGGCGATGCGTACGGCGTCGTGGGGGAAGCCGGATGCCAGGCGGTGGAGGAACACTTGGCGCCGCATCGTTGCCTGCACGAAGGCGGTTTGCTCGGGTGACAGCAGGTCGCCTGCCCACAATCGCCGTAGGAGCGACGTCATGTCGCGGGTAGTGCTCGCCGATGCGTTCGCTGCGTCGTAGACGCCGGCTGGATCGGTGCGGTCGTTGTCGGCGAGTACGGCGAGGGCGGCGTCAGCGCTGTCCACGCCGGTTTGGCGCTGGAGGTGACGCAGTTGCCCGGCGGTCCCCCGGCGTACCCAGGTTTGTTGTAGGCCGAAGGACTTCAGGAGCTCGGCCAGCCTTGGCAATCCGACGACGTCCAGGAGTGCATCTGCCGAGGCGTTGTCCGACACGGTCATCATCGATACCGCCAGGTCCCGCAGCGACAATGTGACCGGATCGGCGAAGAGGGACAGTCCGGTCGGGCCGGCTGTGCGCGTTGACGGATCCAGCGTGAGCCGCTCGCGCGGGTCCACCTCACCCACGTCCACGAGTCGGCAGAAGCCAGCCAGCAGCGGCAGTTTGTAGACCGAAGCCATCGGTACGACGTCATCTGCGTCCACCGCGATCGTCGAGTCCGGTGCGTCGAGGGCGACCGCGTGCAACCAGCCGCGAACGCCGGCGTCCTCGAAGACCGCGCGGATCCGGGCGTTCATGCGGTCGCCAGGGCGTTGGTTAGTTGGGTCATTGCGTCTGTTGGGCGGAGGAAGGGGGTGCGGGTTCGGGACCAGACGAGTCGGAGTCGGAGCGGCAGTGGGTCGTCGAGCAGGCGGTGGCGACCTACGCCGGGGGCGGACAGGGCGGGATCGGCTGTTACTACGATTACCTGGCCTGCGGCGGCCATTGCCAAGCCGGCTCGTTCGTCGGTGACTACGACTGTTCCGCCGTCTGGGCGGTGTAGGGCCAGCGTGTCCAGGAAGAGATCCCGGGCCGCGGGCGCTTCGGCTCGCGGGCGGACGGCTACCCGGGAGACCACTCAACTGGCGGAGCTTCACATCGGCGCCATCGTCTGGGATCGCCGAGGTGGGTACCAGCGCCCAGGTTGGCAGGAGCGTGATCGCGCCCGCTTCGAGGCCGTCCAGTACGGCGGGATGCTGTACGACGGCCAGGGTCAGCCGGCCCGCGGACACCTGGCCGACAAGCGAACTGGTCGGCGCGGACACGACCGTCACCCGGCTGCCCGGGATCACCGCACCACTGGCCGCGGCCACAGCGGCGCCGGCCGACGGTGGGACCTCCGGGGCGAGGCCGAGCCGGATCTCGGGGCCTTCTGGATCGCGGGCGACCGCGGCCTGGTGCAGTTCCTCCATCGAGGTCAGTGCGCGCCGCGCGTACGGGAGCAGGGCGGCACCGGCCGAGGTCAGCTCGACCCGGCCCTGGCCGCGCTCGAACAGCTTGGCGCCGACTAGTGCCTCCAGTCGGCGAAGGCCCTGCGACAGCGGCGGCTGGGTGATGCCGACGACACGGGCCGCATCGCCGAAGTGCTGTTCCTCGGCGAGCGCGATGAAGATCTGCAGATGCCGTTCAGTTAGCATGACCCGGCTGACCTGGGGTTATATCTCCAGACAATCGGTGCATGCGTAAGAGCATATTCGACACCCTCCAGCAGCCTCGCCTTGACTATGGGCTCCGGTACGACGAGAGGAGACAGGGTGAAGGTGAGTCGGAGGGGCATGCTGACGGGGGCGGCCGCGGTCGGAGCAGCCGGCGTGATCGGTGCGGCGACCCGCGAGGAGGCAGCCACGGCGGACACCCAAACAGCAACACAGGCGGACACCCAAGCAACCCAGGGCACACCAAGGACGCCAGTGGAGATCACCTGGTTCGGGACCCACGCGTGGGAGCTCCGGTCCGGCAACAGCGTCGTACTGACCGACCCCTGGCTCACCCGGTTCAAGACCGGCACGTTCACCCCCGAGGGCGCGGACCCGAAGACCAAGCTGGTGATCAAGCCCGACGTGATCGACCGCCACCTCACCACGGCCGACGCGATCCTCGTCCACCACGGGCACTACGACCACATGGCCGACGTGCCGTACGTCGCGCAGAAAACGCAGGCGACCGTTCTCGGCACCCAGACGCACGTCAACCTGCTGCGCGCGATGCGCACGCCCGCCGAACTGCTGTCACCCGTGCGCGGCGGCGAGTACCTGCCGTTCGAGGGCTTCACCGTCGAGGTGTTCCCGTCGCTCCACTCGTGCAGCGGCAAGCGGCACACATACGCGTACCCGGGCTACCGATTGGAGTCCGTACCGCCTCGCCCGCGGGTGATCGAGGACCTGGTCGAGGGCGGCACGCTCGCCTACGTGATCACGATCGGCGGCCTGCGCTTCCTCAGTCTGAGTACGGCGAACTTCGACCCGAACGCACTGCGCGGACTCCAGGTCGACGTGGCCTTCGCGGCACCAGGTGGCGAACCGGGCATCACCGACAGGCTGCTGCAGACGATCAAGGTCCAGAAGGTCATCGCGACCCACTGGGACGACTTCGACAAGCCGCTGGACAAGCCGAGCGTCCCCTGGACCGACCTGGCGCCGGTCCGCGCGTCGGTGGAGAAGGCCGGCGCCGAGTTCGTCGTCCTCGATCACCTGGAGACGATCACGCTTTGACGCGGTAGTGGTACTGCGAGACGGTCCGGAAACCCAGGCGGTCGTACAGGGCCCGGGCCGGCTCGTTGTCCTCGACAACGGACAGCCAGACCCAGCGCACCCCGCCAGTCATTGCCTCCTGCAACAAAGCACGGATGACGGCGAGCGCGAGGCCCTGCCGGCGGAACTGCTCGTCGACGGCAAGGCAGTACAACCCGGCGGTGTCGTCGACCAGGGCGAGCCGCCCGATCGCCTTCACGTCAGGGACGAGGGCATACAGGGCCCGGCCACCGTCGAGGATCTGGCGGGCGGCCGCCTGCTCGACGGGGCCACCACCGTGGCCGTCGCCACTCCACCAGAAATCCATCCAGGCATCGGACGGCTCCGAGGAAATATTCACTTCGGTGGTCGATGCGGGAAGGTTGGCGAGGACCTCGGAGATCTCCGCGCACTGCACCAGCGTCGGCGTTCGCACCTGGTAGCCACGCGCCTCGAGGTGAGCGTCCAGGTCGGTCGGCTGAGCAGCCGGGCTGATCTGGAAGCACGGCGTGATGCTGTGCGCCAGATACAGGCTTTCCACGTAATCCAAGGCTTTTCCGAGGTCGAACGGCGCACGCGCGGGCAGCACCGAGTTCGCTCGCATGGTGACGCCGGAGTTGCGTCGCACCAGCCAGCCATCCAGTTCCGCGCTGTGCGCGGCGGGCCAGCCTTGGTTCATCAGATGGTTGATCCGAGCAGCGGTCATCACTCAGCCAAGAGTAGAAGCCTCCGGATTGAATTGCAATAGACTGGATAACTATTCAGAGGCGGCCTGCGGCGTGAGTGAGGCGGGCGAACGTCGAAGCGTCGAGATCGTGTCCGCCAGCAGATCGATGCCCTCGACAACTTCATTCGGAGTGAGTGAGCCGTACCCGAAGACGAGCCCCGCCGGTCCCGGCGCCGACACCCAGTACGGCGCCAGCCCGTAGACCCCGAGCCCGCGTTCGCGGGCGGCCGCCTCGAGTGGTTCCTCGGCCAGATCCGGCGGCAGGAACGCCATCACGTGCAACCCGGCGGACACGCCGACCGGCTTGAACTCCGGCAACCGCGCCGCCAACCGGTCCACCAGCGTGTCCCGCAGCAAGCGATACCGCGGCCGCATCCTGCGCAGATGCCGGTCGAACTCACCCCGGGCAACGAAGTCCGCAAAGGCCAGCTGATCGAACACCGGCGAACCACGATCGTCCATCAGCTTCGCGTCCGCCATCGGCTCGACCAACCGGGCCGGCAGGATCAGCCACCCCAATCGCAACCCGGGTGCCAGCGTCTTGCTCGCCGTACCCGCGTAGGCCACGCGATCCGGCGCCAACCCCTGCATCGCCCCGATCGGCTCCCGGTCGTACCGATACTCCGCGTCGTAGTCGTCCTCGAAGATCAGCCGGTCACCCCGCGCCGCCCACGCCACCAAGGCCGCTCGCGTCTCGGCCGACGCCACCGCCCCGGTCGGGAACTGATGCGCCGCCGTCACCAGTACGACGTCCGCCCCGGACCGCTCCAGCGCGCCGACATCGATCCCCGACTCGAGCACCGGTACGCCGACCGTCTCGAGGCCGGCCTTCGCCGCGACGTCCCGTAGGTCGTTGTCGGACGGGTCCTCGACCGCGAGCCGTCGATAGCCCTGGGCAGCCAGGACCTGCAGGAGCAACCGCGATCCCTGAGCGAACCCGTTGCAGATCAGCATGTGCTCCGGGCGGGCCGCCGTACCGCGCACCCGGTTCAGGTAGTCGGCGAGCGCCGTACGGAGCTCGATGGTGCCGCGGCCGTCGAGGTACGCGAGGCTGCGGTACGGCGTCTCGTTCAGGACCCGGCGGATCGACCGGAGCCAGGCCGCACGCGGGAACTGCGAGACGTCCGGCCGGCTGTAGCGGAAGTCGATCCGCGGCGAACCACTCACCGAAGCCTTCAAAGTTGTGGCCTCGACCACCGCGATATCGGCGACCTGGGTGTAGCCGCCACCCTGGCTGATCAGGTACCCCTCCGCGACCAGCTGCTGATAGGCCTCGACAACGACGCCGCGGGACAGCCCGAGATCCTGCGCGAGCGCCCGGGTCGACGGCATCACGGTGTCCGCGCGCAGCAGACCGGCCCGGATCCGCGTCCTGATTCCGCTTTCCAGCTGCTGGTGCAGCGGTACGCCGGTGTCCCGCCGGAGCTCGACCAGCAACTCGCCGGCCCCCGAACTGGTCCTGATTCGGCTCACGCAACTGGACCTTATCGGAGTACCGCTTCGCTGTCAGGGTTATGAGCACAAGCCGATCAGAGAAGAGGGAGACCGATGACCACGCTGCTGCGCCCCGGCGACCACGGGTACGACGAGGCCCGAACCGTTTGGAACGCGATGATCGACCGCCGCCCGGCCGTGGTCGCCCGGTGCGAGAGCACCGAGGACGTGGTCGACGCATTCCGGTTCGCCCGGTCCGCCGGTCTCGAGATCGCGGTCCGCTGCGGTGGACACAACATCGCCGGTCTCGCCGTACCCGAGGGTGGACTGATGATCGACCTGACGCCGATGAACGCGGTCCGGGTCGACCCCGAGCGGCAGCTGGCCTGGGTTCAGGGCGGTGCACTGCTGGGCGAGCTGGACAAGGCCGCGCAGGAGTACGGCCTGGCGACGACCGCCGGGAACGTGTCGCACACCGGCGTCGGCGGGCTCACGCTCGGCGGCGGGATGGGCTGGCTGGCCCGTCGGTTCGGTCTGGCCTGCGACAACGTGGCGTCGTACGAACTGGTGACGGCGGACGGTTCGGTCGTACGGGCGAGTGCCGACGAGAACCCCGAGCTGTTCTGGGGCCTGCGCGGTGGTGGCGGGAACTTCGGGATCGTCACGTCGTTCGAGTTCCGGCTGCACCAGGTGGGGACGCGGGCGCTGAGCGTCGAGTTCACCTACCCGGCGTCGGCGGGGTTCGACGTGCTGCGGGGGTGGCGCGAACTGAACGCGAGTGCGCCGCGGGAGGCGACGTTCACCGCAAGCATCAAGGCCGACTCGATCACCGTCGGCTACATGTGGGTCGGCGAGGGCGGCTATGCACTGCTGCCGACGTTCCGGGCGCTGGGTCCGGTCAGCGACGAGTCCGTGGAAGAGACGTCGTACCTGGCGCTGCAGACGCGGGACGACAACGTGCAGGGACACCGGTACCGCCGGTACTGGAAGGGCCACTACTTCAAGGCGCTGCCCGACGACGCGATCCGCGCGCTGCTCCGCACACCGGGGGTCTCCGCGAGCCTGCAGGCGTACGGCGGCGCGATCGCCGACGTACCCGATGACGACGCGGCCTTCAGCCACCGGGACACGCTGTTCGAGTTCGTCACCGCGACGCGCTGGGAGGACCCGGCCGAGGACGAGACGCGGATCGCCGAATTGCGCGAGTACGCCGCGACGCTCGAGGTGTACGCGAGCGGGGCCTACGTCAACACGCTCAACGGCGACCCGATCAACCGCGCGTTCCCGCCGGCCAAGCTGGCCCGGCTGACCGCGCTCAAGACGGCGTACGACCCCGCCAACGTCTTCCACCTCAACCAGAACATCCGTCCCGGCGAGGCGACCGCCGAGACCGCCGCCTGACTGGTACCTGTTGAGGGTGGACTTCGAGGCGGTGTTCGCCGATGTCGCCCGGGTGATCGAGGGCGCCGGTGTCTTCATCATGGCCATCGGGCTCGCCGTCGTCCTGGTCCGCTACGTGATCGACCTCCTCCGCAAGGGCACGGGCAGCTATCAGCAACTCCGGGTCAACCTCGGCCGGGTCATCCTGCTCGGCCTGGAGATCCTGATCGTCGGCGACATCATCCGCACGATCATCGTCGAGACGTCCCTCGAGACCGTCCTGGTCCTCGGCCTGATCGTGGTGATCCGGACCGTGCTCAGCTTCGCCCTCGAGGTCGAGATCTCCGGCGCCTGGCCCTGGCAGCAGCGCCGGCGAAATGAGCGTGACACGCGCGGCATGATGGAGGGGTGACCAGTCAGGATCTTCCCCAGCCCGCGGCCCCGGCCGAACTGACGCCGGAGTTGGCGGCGACGATCGAGGCGGCGTTCGCGCGGCGGGATCGGGACAACATGCAGCCGACGATCGACTTCTTCGAGAAGCTGCTCGCCGAGCATCCGGACAACCCGTACGTGCTCTACGAGGTCGGCGGGTCGTACGACACCGACGGCCAGGAGCAGAAGGCGATCGAGTACTACGAGCGCGCCTTGCCGCACCTGACCGGAGAGATCCGCCGCAAGTGCCTCCTGCAGTACGGGAGCACGCTGCGCAACCTCGACCGGTTCGACGAGTCGCTGTACATCTTCAAGCAGGCGTGTGCCGAGTTCCCGGAGTCGGACTCGCTGCGGGTGTTCAAGTCGCTGACCCTGCACGCGGCCGGCCAGAAGGACAAGGCGCTCGCCACCTTGCTGCTGGTCATCGCCGACCGGGTCGACAGCGCTGAGATCAAGCGCTACGAGGCGGCGATCCGCGGCAACGCCGAATACCTGGCCGGTCTCTGATCCAGAAGCTCCAGCTCGCCGGGGACAGCGAGCGGATCTCCTCGATGGTCCGCGAGCTCGATCCGGGTTTGTGCGGCGAGGTGCGGCACGGCGTATGTCAAGGCCGGCCGGAGGCGCTGCGCCCGGGTCAGTTCCGCACGGGCGCACGACCGGTCGGCCCGGTGCAGCACCAGCCGCGCGGCCACCGCGTTGCGCTCGGCCCACTGCGACAACACCGTCGTTTTCCCGTAACCCGGCGGCGCAACCATCAACACGACCGGACGCGAGTCGCCTCGCGCCAGCCGCTCGATCAGCGGCGAACGGCGCACCGTCCCGAGCCGGACCACGGGACGGCGCAGTTTCGAGACGACGAGGTCAGCCCCAGGCGGTCCGCGCGGTGCCGCCGGCCGACCTGCTGACGCACCGCGCTCACCCCCGACCCCGGCCCCTGCGCGTGGGGGCAGTGGTCCCGGCGGACAGGGCCCGCCGGGTGTGATCCGTTACCTGCGGGAAACCCGCCTTGCGGTACGCCGCCCCGTACGGCGTGCGACCCTGCGTGATCCGAACATCTGCTTCCTCCTGGTGCTAGAGACACCGCATGGTCAGCTGGCGGCGCCTGCCTTTTCCATGTCGTGCACTTCCTTGGCTTCCTCGGCCGACATCAGCCCGAGCCCGACCAGATCCAACGGGCTGATGAAGCCGTCGCTGATGCGGAAGCCGCCCGCCCGGGCAATCGCATCCCGGAGCGGCACAGCCCAGTGGTGCTCCAGCAAGATGAGCGCCGCCGCGGAGTCGTTCGGGATGTCTTCGAGCACATCCCACGCCTCCTCCTCGGTGAACACCTTCAGGCCGCCCTCCTCCTCCACGGCCTCGGCGCCGGCTTCCGCCCCCATCACCATGCCCTCTTCGCCCTCGAAGCCCAGGCCGATCAGCGCCCCGATCTTGCTACCGAGCTCGATCGCCTCCTGCTCGGACAGGTTGCTGAGATGCTCCGCCTCCAGCTCACCGTCCGCGCTCTTGTAGACCGCCAGCGAGTCGATCACCCGGACGGTGTCACTCTCCCGCAGCCGCTCCAGCTCAGCAATGATCTCACCGTGAAACTCAGGCTGTGAGAACCCCAGCACGATGAGCTGCACTGGTCCGATTGCCATCTTCAACCTTCTTCCGCTGAGCCCCTTCCCGCGCAACCAAGGGCGTCCGTTTGTAGCTTCCAGCCTGGGCGGCACGTCACGCCTGCGCCTCACCCGGCGGGGGTGAACGCGGACGCCGATTCCACCCCGATGAGGTGGAGCGTTGGCCCGATGCCGGCGCGCATCCTGGCGGCGCTCGGGATCATCCCCGAGCACGCCGAGCTCTCGCCGATCAACCCCAACACGGACCTGAAGGGCCCGCAGTGGCAGGAGTGGCCTGCGCTCGACGTCGTACGCCCGTGGGCAACGCTGGCCGCGTTTCCGGCGATCCCTGGGCCGACCTCGACAAGGAGGTACGGGCGGCGTTCGCCCGCGGATGACGACCCGGTCTGTCAGCAGGCACACGCGACGCCACGGGGCGCGGTGAGGGGATCGGGCAGGCGCCGGTCGATCCCGTCGGCCGTCTCCACCGGCAGCCCTTCGCGAGCCCAGTACTCGAAGCCGCCGATCATCTCCTTCACCGGATAGCCCAGCTTGGCGAACTCCAGCGCGGCCTTCGTCGCGCCGTTGCAGCCCGGCCCCCAGCAGTACGTCACCACCGTGACGCCTTCCGGTACGACGGACGCCGCGCGGCCCGCGATCTCCCGGGTCGGCAGGTGGAGAGCGCCCGGCACGTGGCCCTGGTCCCAGCTCTCCTGGCTGCGAGTGTCGACGAGCACCCACCCGGTCACGCCGGCGCCGATGTCGGCGGCCACGTCCGACACATCCGCCTCGAACGACAACCGCCCGGCGAAGTGCGCGACGGCAGCCTCCGCCGCGGCGGCGGATGTCTGCAGGATGGCCGAGGTCTGAACGGTCATGCGAGGCTCCTTCGTGATCGGGAGCCACCAGCGTCAGCTATCCGCGGCACGCAGCGACAGTGGCAGGAATGCCCTGGTGCGACAAAATTCAGCCACGCCGATCGCTGATCTTGGCGCGGGCCCTGGCGACCCTGATCGCGGTCTTCAGCGTCTCGACGTCGTACGCGCCGTAGTGCCGCTGCCCGTTGACGAAGAAGGTCGGCGTCCCGGACACGCCACTCGTGTCCGCGGACTCCACATCCTGCGCGACCCGGGCGGCCGCCACGTGCCGCTTGACGTCGTCGTGCAGCTTCGCGGTGTCCAGGCCGAGCTGGTCGGCGTACCGCATCAGGTCCGCCGGCTGGAGGTTTTCCTGGTTCGTGAGCAGCATGTCGTGCATCTCCCAGAACGCACCCTGCGCGTCCGCGGCCTCGGACACCTCCGCCGCGATCTGCGCGCGTGGGTGGACGTCGCTGAGCGGCAGGTGCCGCCACACGTACCGCAGGTCGTCGTCCTGCAGCAGGTCACGGACAACAGGCTCGGCCAGTCCGCAGTACGGGCACTCGAAGTCGCCGTACTCGACCAGGGTCACCGACGCGTTCTCCGGGCCGCGGATGTGGTCGCGCTCGGGGTCGACCGGGTCGGTCAGGTCGAGCAGTTGCTCCGCATCGCCGAGCAGCGCCAGCGCCTTCTTCGGCGGTGACAGCAGCTTGGCCGCCCGGAACACCAGCCAGGTAAGGGCCGACGCGACCACGACCGCCGACAGCAGGCCGACCTTGGCCTCCGCCAGCTGCGGCCCCTCGAACGCGATCGTTGCTATCAGCAAGGACACCGTGAAGCCGATACCGGCAATGGTGCCGCTGCCGACCACCGCGGCCCAGCCGACCTGCGGCCGGAACCGGCCCCGGGTGGCGCGGTCCAGCACCCAGGACACCGTCGTTACCGCGACCGGCTTGCCGACCACGTATCCGACCAGGATGCCGAGGGTGATCGGTGCGGTGTACGCGCGGCCGAGGAAGTCCGCATCGATCGTGACGCCGGCGTTGGCCAAGCCGAACAGCGGGACGATCAGGTAGCTGGTCCACGGGTGGTAGAGGTACTGCAGCCGCTCGTTCGGCGAGATCGTCGAGGTCAGCCCGACGGTCGCGGTGCGCGCCAGCTCGGGGGTCGGCTGCTCGCGGAACAACCGGAACAGACCGGTTGCCTGCTCCAGCTCCTCACGACCCGGCGAGTACGCCGAAGCCGTCAGCCCGATCGCGAGTCCGGCGACTACCGGATCGACGCCACTGGTCAGCAACGCGGACCACATCAGGACACCGAGGACGACGTACATCCAGGCCTTGCGGACGTGGAAGAAGGCGAGCACCAGCACGACACCGAAGGCCGCGACGGCCAGCAGGAGCGGCATCAGCTTGATGTCCTCGCTGTAGACGACCGCGATCACGACGAGCGCGAGCAGGTCGTCGACCACGAACACAGTCAGCAGGAACACCCGGACCCGGTCCGGCACGCCCCGGCCGACCAGCGCGAGCAGACCGAGCGCCAGCGCCGTGTCGGTGGACATCGCGACACCCCAGCCGTGCGCGCCCGCACCACCGGCGTTGAAGGCCAGGTAGATGAGCACCGGCGCGATCATCCCGGCGACACCGGCCAGCAGCGGCAGCACGAACCGGCTGCGGTCGCGCAGGTCGCCGAGGTCGAACTCGCGGCGCGCTTCCAGGCCCACCACCAGGAAGAACAGCGTCATCAGGCCGCTGTTGATCCACTCCCGCAGGTCCAGGCTGAGGACGTCGTGACCGAGCCCGATCGACAGCTCGGTCCGCCAGAATTCGTCGTACATGCCGGGCGCCACGTTGGCCCACAGCAAGGCGACCACGATCGCCGCGGCGAGGACGCCGGAGCTGCCCGCCTCGGTCCGCAGGAAGGCGCGCAACGGTGCCGCGAACTCCCGCCGCCACAGCGTCCGGCCGCTCAGCAGCGCCGAGAAGTCCGTCATGGGATCACTCTATCGATATGGGTTGAGGGACCCAGAAAATTTCAGCTGCCGGTTCAGCTAACGTTTCCGGGGTCCTGGGCTGCATGATGTCCCCTGAGGACCACTCCAGCCACGGGGTGCCCGATGGCTTTGATGGCTTTGAGCACGACTGGAGTCCCCTGTGTCCGAGCAAGACCTTGTCGCGACGTCCGCGGACGCGTTCGCGCGGCTGGCGATCGAGCTGCACGATGCGCCGGGGGTGGAGGAGACGATCGATGCGGTCGTCCAGTTCGCCCTGCAGGCGCTGAACTGCACCCATGCAGGCGTCGCCCTGTACACCCGCGGTTCCCACCCGGAGATCGCCGCGGTCACCGACTCCGTCGTCGCCGACGTGTACGACCTGCAACTCAGCAGCGACAACGGCCCGCTGGTCTCGGCCATGCGCGAGCGCTCGACGATCCTGATCCGCGACACCACCACCGACGAGCGCTGGCCGGAATGGGCCGCCAAGGTCGCCGCTCTCGGCGTCCGCAGCGTCCTCGACGTCCCGCTGGCCACCGGCAGCGGCACCCACCAGACCGTCGGCGTCCTCGGTCTCTACAACCCCGACCCCGACGCCTTCACCGCCGACGACGAAGCCATCGCCCACATCCTCGCCCGGCACGCCGCAGTCGCGCTCGCCTCCGCCCGGCACGAAGAGACCATGGCCCAGGCCGTTGACGCCCGCAAGCTCGTTGGCCAGGCGATGGGCATTCTGATGGAACGCTTCGACGTCGACGGCGACCGCGCGTTCGCCATCCTCAAGCGCTACTCCCAGGACACCAACACCAAACTCCGCGACGTCGCCCTGCAACTCATCGACACCCGGAAACTCCCTCACTAAGCAGGTACGCCGGTGGCGCGGCGGATGACTGTGTCGAAGGCGCGGGCCGGGAGCAGGTGGCGGAGCGCGATGAGCGGCTTGGCCGCGAAACCGGCGGCGTAGCGGGTGCGCGGTCGGCGGGCGGTGACGGCTTTGGCGATCGTGTCGGCGATGACTTCGGGTGGAGAGCTGCGGCGGTCGCTGGCCTCGGAGTCCATCGAGCGGGCCATCGCGTCGGCCTGGGCGGCGTAGGCGCCTGAGCCGGACGTCTTGCGGAGGTTGGCGGCCGCGATGCCGCCCCACTCGGTCCGGATGCCGCCAGGCTCGATCACGACCACGTCGATCCCGAACGGCCTGACCTCCATGCGGAGACAGTCGCTCAGCGCTTCGAGGGCGAACTTGGTGCCGTGGTACCAGCCACCGAGCGGCGTGTAGATCTTGCCGCCCATCGAGCTGATGTTGACGATCGTCCCGCTCCGCTGCGCCCGCATGCCTGGCAGCACCAGCTGGATCAGCCGCGCCGCCCCGAAGACGTTGACCTCGAACTGGTACCGCGCCTCGGACAACGGCACCTCCTCGACCGCGCCGTACGACCCGTAGCCCGCGTTGTTCACCAGTACGTCGATCCGCCCGGTCTCCTCGAGGATCCGCTGGACGCCGGCGCGCAGCGAGTCCTCGTCGGTGACGTCGAGCTCGAGCAGCCGGATGCCCTCGTCGGCGAGGTCCTTCATCCGGTCCAGCCGGCGGGCCGCGCCGTACACCGTGTAGCCGAGCCCGTGCAGTTTGCGTGCGGTGGCCGCCCCGATGCCGGACGAGGCACCGGTGACGAGCACGGTCTTGGTGGTCATGGGTCAGCACTCCTGAGGGGTTAAGATGAACTCCGGTTCACGATTATCATGAACGTAGGTTCACAATATTTCAAGGAGATCTATGAGCCCGCGCGCCGATGCGGTCCGGAACCGGACGAAGATCCTGGACGCCGCCCGCGACCAGATCACCCGGAACGGGCCGGACGCCGGGATGGACCAGATCGCTGCCGCGGCCGGGGTCGCCGTCGGCACGCTGTACCGGCACTTCCCGAACAAGACCGACCTGGTCAGCGCGGTCATCTCGGAGTACCTGGGGCACGTCGCCGACGACATCGAGGCCGCCGCCGGAAGGGTCCGGGCCGGCGCCCACGCGATGGACGAGATCACCGAACTGCTCGGCCGGGTCCTCGAGGCCTCCGCCACTGATCACGCGGTGAAAGCCGCCGCCCGCGCCCTCGGCGCCGATCCCAGCGACCAGGCCGCGGAGGACCGGGCCGGCGCAGCGCTCGGCGGTCTGATCCAGATCGCCCAGGCCGACGGCGATCTGCACCCGGACATCACCGTCGACGACTTCTATCTACTGATCTCGTCCGCCCCTACCGACCAGCCGGCCGACGTTCGCGCACGCTGGCTCACGCTGGTCCTGCCCGGACTCCGGACGCGAGGCCGAATCTGACACCGTTGTCCAGGAGGCATCCACCGAAATCGGGTGCATACTTCGAAAGGAATTGGGTACCGCGCCAGCACGTTGTTCACCGTTTCGAGGGGTGTGGACATCTAAACGCCGTTGAGTTGAGCTTGACGCCGGGATTTGTGCGGCCAGAACCGCGGACCGGGTCACGTCCCGGCGTCCAACTCATGCCTGCACGGTTACGCTGGCGAGATGGGTGAGTGGCGGCCGCTCTCAGGACCTTCGCGGCAGGTTGCGTTGGAGATCCTGCGAGACGGTCCGCTATCGCGCGCGGAGTTGTCCCGCCGGGTGGGACTGTCGCCGGGCAGCCTGACCCGGTTGACCAAGCCGATGGTCGAGTCCGGGCTGCTGGTCGAGGTCGCCGCCGGGCCCACGGACGCCCGCGTCGGCCGGCCGTCGCAGCCACTTGACCTCGATCCGGCCGCCCACCATTTCGTCGGCATCAAACTCACCGGTGACACGGCGATCGGCGTACTGACTACCCTGCGCGCCGAGGTGATCGCGAGTGCCGAGCGACCGCTGACCGACCCGACTCCGTCCGTGGTGGCCGAGCTGGTCCTCGAGCTCACCGACGATCTCGCGGTCCAGGTGCCGGGAAGGACCCCGATCACCGGGCTCGGCGTCTCCCTCGGCGGTCGCGTCGCGAACCAGTCCGAGGTTCGCTGGGGCCCGTACCTGAACTGGGTCGACGTACCGTTCGGCGAGATCCTCGCCACCCACACCAGCGTCCCGATCGTGATCGCGAACGACCTCACCTCGCTGACCGAGGCGACCCACTGGTTCGGCGCCGGCCGGAACTCGGACCGCTTCGTACTGCTCACGATCGGTGCCGGCGTCGGGTACGGGCTCGTCGTCCACGACCGGACCGTCGACAGCCCGGACGTCACCATCGGCCTGATCGGGCACCACCCGCTGATCCCGGACGGTCCGCGGTGCGACCGCGGCCACCACGGCTGCGCGCTCAGTCTGCTGACTGTGGGCGCCATCACCGAGCAGGTCAGTACGGCGCTGGGCCGGGCGGTCGACTACGACGAGGCCCTCGAGCTCGCGGCGAAGGGCGATCCCCAGGCCAGCGTCGTGATCAACCGGGCCGGGCGCGCGCTGGGCAAGCTGATCGCGGCGTCCGCGAACTTCACCATGCCTGACCTGGTCGTTCTCGGCGGCGAAGGCGTCCGGCTCGCCGAGGTCGCGCACGACGAGCTGCTCGCCGCTCTGCACGCGGACCGCCATCCGTCCGCCGCGGAACTGCCGATGGTGCTGCAGCCCGCCGACTTCAGCGAATGGGCCCGCGGCGCCGCGGTGGTCGCGATCCAGACCTTCGTGCTCGGATCTGAGTAACTGACTATTAGCTGATAAACAGTTACACTCGCGGCCATGGACTTGGTGAGGCGATGGCTGGAAGGGTGGCGGCTGTGCCGCGGACTGGAACCACTGATCGAGTACGACGACGCTGTCGCCGCCGTACTGCGGTTGCCCGGACGCGAGCGGGAGTTGTTCGCGCTCGCTGACGACCCGGCGACTGTGGATCGGCTGGCAGCGCAGGTCGCCGGGGACATCTGGCTGACGGTGACCACGCAGCACGGCGATGTCATCGCCCAGCGGCTAGTGTCGCGGTAACGAAATAGCTTTACCCCGTGGGATCATGGGTTATGGCGTTGACTGTGACCGTGGATGTTCCGGTCGAGGATCGGAAGGTGTTGGAGTCGTGGATGCGTTCGCCGTCGATGCGGGCGGGGCTGGCGCAGCGGGCGCGGATCGTGCTGCTGGCGGCTGATGGGGTGGCGGTGAAGGACATCGTGGCGCGGGTCGGGGTGTCCAAGCCGACAGTGATCGGGTGGAAGAGGCGTTACGCGGCCGAGGGCCTGGGTGGGCTGGACGACCGGCCGAAGCCGGGCCGGCCGGCCACGGTCGATGAGGTGGC